>DAITME010000160.1:0-1186 GCA_036835305.1 Lewinella sp. | reverse complement strand
CCACGGAATTAGAAGCTCTTGCTAACCGCTTTCTAGTAGATCCATCCAACTGTGCCGGGCTGCTGCCCACTACGAACACACCGATGGAGTTGGGCTGGTTTGAATTTGAAGATGACTTAGGCAATACTCTGAGTTGCCTAAACAACGGCCAAATCCCCTGTACCCCTACCAATACGGGTTTCAACTGCCTTGGGGGTGTGGTAGGGGAATTGGGCGGCAAAGTACCCACGGCCTTGGAATACGCTATTTGGGGCGATAGCAGCAGCCTAAGCGAATATGCTGGCCTACAGCAGATAGCCAAGGAGCAATTGCAAAAAGCCCAGCAAAAGGGTCACTATCAAAGCAATAGCGATTTGATTAGCTTCGTGACCCAAATTCGCCAAAGCGATAAAGGCATCTTGGCATATTGGCAAGAAGATTTGGCGTACGCCGCTCCTGCTAACCTGCTATCCTTACAGCAGGCGCAAGACAATCTGATGGAAAAAGGCATATCGAGCTGGCAAAATCCAGAAGCCATCACGCCAACGGCTTTGCTCCATACCACCACCGAAGCCATCAGCGAGTTTCATCAATTGCTGCAAACAGCGGCTTATAAAGCGGAATTAAACGGCGGTAAATTAGCCAGCGCGAAGACTGCTTTGGAGCAATATGGCGGCAGCAGCGCCACCGACCCGCTTCTTGCCTATACCCACGCACAATTACAGCAGCCTTTTTATTCCGATTTGGAGGAGGAAGTTGGAAAGATGCAGTTGTTGGCACTAGCGCAAGATTGCTACGAGCTGAAAGGCTCGGCTGTTTTCACTGCTGAAAGTCTGTATTTTCAGTTGTATCCTACGGCGAAGCTGGAAAAGAATTGCGATAAGTTGCCAGAAGGAGGGAAGATAGACGTGGATCATAAGCCAGCGGTATTTAACACGCTTTTGCGTGTAAGCCCCAATCCTGCGGAAGCTAGTATCAATTTTACTTATGTACCTCAGAATGATGCGCCAGCATACTGGCGTATTTATGATGTGAATGGTCGCTTATATCTAGAGGGCAAGGAGGCTTCCATGCTAAAAGAGGTGACATTCCAAAAGACCTTGAACATTAGCCCCCTCCCCGCAGGCGTTTATCGTCTAAGTGTGCAGCAGAGCCAAAGTGTACAAGTGGCTACCTTCGTAAAACAATAGGCCCTATGCGAGTCATC
>DAITME010000159.1:0-1313 GCA_036835305.1 Lewinella sp. | reverse complement strand
AGGAATACAATACGCTCCGATGAAATACAAATATTTTTTTGCGGCTCTTTTCTGGATGTGTGCGCTCCTCGGCCATACTCAAGTGCCGCCAAGATGCGGATTTAGCCCCAAAATGGCCTCCCCTTACGATGGTCTTCCCGCCAAAGCAGCAGACAAGCGGATGATAGACTACCAAATCCCAGTGGTCTTTCATCTTCTCTGGCAGGAAGAGGCACAAAATTTGGGCGAAACGGTACTATTGCAGCAGTTGGAAATTCTGAACCAAGCCTTTCAACAAGCAGCCTTCGATCAATCAAAAATTCCACTCGAATTTCAAGGCTTACTTCCCACTCAATCTAGCATCCGATTTTGTCTGGGGGAACGTGTAGAAAACGGGCAGCGGGAAGTGGGCATCATCCGTCGCCGAATGGCTAGCCAGCCAGAGGATATCGACCACATTTTTTTCGATGAGCTAGGCGGCAGTGCGCCTTGGGATGTAGCCCACTATTTGAATATCTACATCTTTGATCTTGGCGGAGGAGTGGCAGGGTTTAGCCGCACCTATTGGGAAAGCACGGTGACTACGGCTGCTGTGGGCCTCGACTGGAAGTTTGTAGGAAAGACCAATCGGCTACCCTATAATCAGGGTTTTCTAGCCGTACACGAGGTGGGTCATTATCTAGGTTTATGGCATCCTTGGGGCGCAAACGAGGGTGGCTGCGAAACTGACGACGGCATCGAAGATACCCCCAGCCAAAGCACTGCCTACTTCGGTTGCCCCAGCCATCCCCAAATAAGTTGCTCCTCCGCAGATGTATTCATGACCTACATGGATTATGTGGACGACAACTGTATGCAGTTTTTTACAGAAGGCCAGTATGATTTTATGCTAGCGACTATAGCCAACCGCTATCCCGCTTTTGATGATAACTCGGATGCTTGCAGTCAAATTTCAAGCCGCTTACAAATTTGCGAATTGATTAGCTTGTATCCCAATCCAGCAAGAGATGTCCTCTACATACGAAGTCTTTCGCCTACCAGCAGCTTGAGTGCAGAAATTGTTTCTGCCGCTGGCCAGCAAATATGGAAGGGAGCGGCCTTCCAAGAACAAGAGGCGAGTGTTTTTGTACTGCAGATAGCCAGTTTTCCAAGCGGACTCTACTATTTAAAGTTGGGAGATTGCGTTGAGCGATTTGTGAAACGGTAGGTTTTTCTTGTTAAGTTGACTTCATTCACGACCTAGAAAATTGGAGCAATTGATCGAATTCCCCTCTATCAGCAGATCTGAGTGCCCTAAGATAGATGGCGCGAGCTTCGCCTTGTTTTAAATTCTT
>DAITME010000158.1:0-1633 GCA_036835305.1 Lewinella sp. | reverse complement strand
GCTGCTTTCACGACTTATACCCCGGAGTTTAGCTTCAATGTATTCGGGACGATTATCGAGGACGAGCAGTCCATCGGCTTCCTCAGCCTTGGTGCAGGCTACCAGTTTGGGGGCAAGTAGGGAGTTATGGAACGTACACCTCATCAGCAGCTGGCACTGGAGAAGTTGCAGCGTTTTACCCTCGCCAGCGATAGTCGGGCGTTTGTGCTGCGCGGCTATGCGGGGGTAGGGAAGACCACCTTGGTGGGTTTTTACACCGCTTGGCTGCGCGAGCAGGGCTACGAGCCTGTTTTGCTAGCCACTACGGGTCGTGCGGCGAAGGTCTTGGCTGGCAAAACCAAGCAGGCAGCAGCTACGGTGCACAGCTGTATTTATAAATTTGATGAAGTGGGTGGTTCTGGGGAGGCGGCGGCCAGCGGCTCGGAGGCAGGGCAATTGAGCCTACAGTTCGGGGTGCGGCAGCCGCCTCCTTTTTCTAAGCCGCCTGTGTATATCATAGACGAAGCCTCGATGATTCCCAATTTGGCTACTACCGGTGGGGCGGTGGCTACTTTCGGTTCGGGGCATTTGCTAGTGGATTTGCTGACCTACTCGGAAGGGCAGAAAGTGGTTTTTGTGGGCGATCCCTGCCAATTGCCACCTGTTTGCGAGGAAGCTTTTTCGCCGGCCTTGAGTCCGCGCTACCTCCACGAGCAATACCGCGTGGCGGTGGCTTATGCCGAGCTGACGGAGATCATCCGCCAAGCAGCCCACTCGGAAATCCTTCAGCAAGCAGGCTGGTATCGTCAGGCTTTGGTGCAAAATACCCTGATCAAATGGCCGCTGTTGGAAGCGCCGCGCGAGCAGCAAATTCATCTGCTGCCCAACGAGCAGGACTTGGTACAGGCTTACCTAGAGTACCTGCATCGCGGTGCCTATCGGGAGGCGATTATGATTACCCACAGCAATGCCCACTGCCGCCGACTGAACCACAAAATCCGCATGAGCCTCAAAGGCAATACCCAATTGGTGCCCGGCGAACTGCTGATGGTGGTGCAGAATAGCTACTACGTTCCCTTGATGAACGGCGATCAGGTGCTGGTGAAAAAGGTGAAGTTTGCTGGTAAAAAAGCAGGCTTTAGCTTCTTGGAAGTTCAATTGGAAGATATGGCTAGTGGCGATTTGTACACCACGCTGCTGCTGCGCGAATTGCTCTACAACGATATGCCCGGCTTGCAAGCAGAAGAGTCTAGGCGGCTGCTCATTGATTTCGATCAGCGGATGAAAAAAGAAGGCATCAAGCGCAATAGCCCCGCCTATCAGAAAAAGATGCAAACCGATCCCTACCTCAATGCGCTGCGCGCTAAGTTTGGCTATGTCATTACTTGCCATAAGGCCCAGGGTGGGGAGTGGCCGCATGTGTTTTTGAATCTCCAAAGCTCCGTTTTTGCGCAGGAACTTAATGCCAAATACCGCTGGCTCTACACCGCGATTACTCGGGCGAGCGAGCATCTCTACTTGAATGATGGCTGGTGGATTAAGGCTTTTGGTCAGCGGCAGCCGAAGGCGGCGGCGAGGCATTTTAAGCAGGTGCAGCGGAAGAGGAAGTCTTGACGGGATTGGTGGGATGAGACGGGATGAACAGGATTTACAG
>DAITME010000157.1:0-1798 GCA_036835305.1 Lewinella sp. | reverse complement strand
ATGCCTGCTATCTGGCTTCTGACCAAACGCAGCACAGGGTAGCCCACAGCCGCGCACATACGGCGCACCTGCCGATTTTTGCCCTCGATGAGGGTGAGTGCCAGCCAGGTGGTGGGGATGCTTTTCCGCACTCGGATGGGCGGTTGCCGCTCGGGGATCTCAGTTGCTTTTTCCAGAAGGTGTACTTTGGCGGGCAGGGTCGTCCAGCTTTGTCCTTTGGCGCGGATGTGGACGCCTTTTGCTAGTTGCTCGAGGGCTTCGGCATCGGGCTGGCCTTCCACTTGCACCCAGTAGGTGCGCTGGTGCTGCCACTTGGGGTGGAGGAGGCGGGTGTGGAGCTGTTTGTCGTTGGTGAGGATCAGCAGTCCCTCGCTGTCTCTATCGAGCCGCCCCACGGGATAGACATCGGGCGGGAAATCGTACAAATCGGCCAAGGTTTGGTGATGCGCCTCCTCTTTGGTGAATTGCGAGAGGTAATCGTAGGGTTTGTTGATCAGGAAGTAATGTAGTTTCATAGATCTACTCGGCTGCTGCGCTGTCGGAGGTAATGATCAGCTAGCACCAAGGCGGCCATATTGTCCACAATGGCTACGGCGCGAGGCAGCACACAGGGATCGTGGCGACCTTTTCCGCTCACCACCACGCTTTCGCCCGCTTCGTTGATGCTTTCCTGATCGCGCAAGATGGTAGCGACGGGCTTGAAGGCTGCGCGGAAATAGATGGTCTGCCCATTGCTGATACCGCCTTGTATGCCGCCGCTGTGGTTGGTGGTGGTTTGCACCTGCCCCTGCTCGTCGGTATAGAAAGCGTCATTGTGCTGGCTGCCACGCAGGCTGACCCCTTCGAAGCCAGAGCCATACTCGAAGCCCTTACAAGCATTGATACTCATAATGGCCTTGGCCAAATCGGCGTGCAGCTTATCAAACACCGGTTCACCCCAACCCGCGGGCACGCCCTCGATCACACAAGTGAGCACGCCACCGATGGTATCGCCAGCCTTTTTGACTTCCATGATGAGCGCCTCCATCGCTTCGGCCGTAGCCGCATCGGGGCAGCGAACGGCATTGTCTTCGATGCGGTTTAAATCGAGTTCTTCATAGCCTTTGTTTAGCCGGATATCCCCTACCTGACTGACGTAGCTGCGGATGCGGATGCCCAGGGGGGCTAGCAACATCTGAGCCACGGCACCGCCGGCCACTCTGGCGGCTGTTTCTCTGGCGCTGCTGCGCCCGCCGCCTCGGTAGTCACGGTGGCCATACTTGGCCGTGAAGGTATAATCGGCGTGGCTGGGTCGGTATTTATCAGCAATGTGGCTGTAGTCTTTAGATCGTTGGTCTTGGTTGTAGATCACCAAACCAATGGGCGTGCCGGTGCTTTTACCTTCGAAGACGCCGGAAAGAACCTCCACCGTATCTTCTTCTTTTCTTTGGGTCACGATACGGCTTTGGCCAGGTCGGCGCCGCGCCATTTCTGCCTGAAGGAAGGCTTCATCGATGGCAACGCCCGCTGGGCAGCCGTCGATAATAACCCCCAAACCCTTGCCATGGCTTTCGCCGAAGGTGCTTATTCTGAATGTCGTACCGAATGTATTTCCAGCCAATGTTTTCTAATTTTGGAACAAAGATAGGCTTCGCCGAGGCTTTTCCCTTGTTAAAATACGTCATTTTTCCGATTGCAGGGCTTACCTTCGCCTTATGAAAGTTGTACATCACAGTGCTTGCCCGCTTTGCGGCGATGCCGACATTGCCTTTTTGAAGACCGTCAAGGATCATTCCATTAGCCACGAAAGTTTTGCCTT
>DAITME010000156.1:0-2023 GCA_036835305.1 Lewinella sp. | reverse complement strand
TGGTGGAAGACTATATTTGCGAAGGTGGTAGCTATGAAATACTGGCCGATAGCTTCGTTTATATAGCAGGCGACTATGAGCTACGCCTCAGCGATAGCCAAGGTTGCGACAGTATCGTGCAATTGCGTTTGCTAGAAATTCCAAAAGATACTCAGTATATTGATGTAACGCTCTGTTTGGGCGATACGCTTCGCTTAGGAGGCAATCGTTATTTTGCCGCTGGGGTTTATGACTTTTTGCGCAGCAACCAACGAGGGTGTGATAGCACTATTATTGTCAATCTGGATTACACGGTTTGTAACTTATTGCATGAGTCGTATGTGGTTGATCCTCTTTGTTTTGGCGAGGCTTCTGGCAGTATCCGTTGGCAAATACTGGATGGAACACCGCCCTATCGTTATGAGATGAGGAGATTGGGCAGCAATCAACCACCCATCAGTGGTAATATCGCAACCACCGCTAGTTTTACAACGATCAGCGGACTGGCGGCAGGAGATTATATCGTTAGCACCCAAGATGTATTTGGGAATAGAAAGATCTTTCAGGCTACTTTGGAAAACCCTGCGCCTTTGGAGAACGCTTTTATGACTGATAATTTGATAGGCAATTCAGTAGCTTGTCCTAATGATGCTAATGGATCGCTAAGCTTACAAATTTCTGGAGGGCAACCTCCTTACACTGCTTTTTGGAACAATGGGGCAACCGCTTTTTCTTTGTTTGATCTGGGTGCGACTAGCTATTCGGTGCGCATACAAGATGCCAATGGCTGTTTATTGTCGGATTCTTTTCGGATCGTCCAACCTGCTGCCTTTTCCTTAGCGCTGGTGGTAAACCAAGAAAGTTGTGACCCTGCTGGTGGCGATGGAAGCCTAGAATTGCTCTCCGTAGCAGGAGGGACAGCGCCCTACACTTTCGATTTATGTAATCTGTCTGGGCAAAGTATCGGTAATTGGGGGGCTTTGCAGAGCGGTCGCTATGTATTTAAATTGAGGGACAACCGATCGTGTTTGTTTACAGATACGATAACTGTCACAGCACCACTGCGCCCAAATGTGCGCTTGCTAGCTAGTGCGGAAACAGTCTCTCTGGGAGAGCATATCCGCTTGCAGGCACAAGCTAGCCAGGCAGATTCCTTAGTGTGGGATATTCCCGGTAGCTATGATTTTTGCGCTGTTTGCTTACAACAAAATCTGCTCCCTTTACAATCGGGCTACTTTGGGGTACAGGCTTTTTCACCCGATGGCTGTGTTGTTCGCGATTCGGTCTATGTTCAAGTAATCCCTAACCGGAAAAGATTCTTCCCTACCGCTTTCAGCCCCAATTATGATGGCGTGAATGACTACTTTTTTCCACAAACAGGCTCGAATGTACTAGAGATCGTTTCCTTGGAGGTCTTCGATCGTTGGGGCGGAATGGTTTACCAGACCCAAACACCTATACCTCCTAATGAAATCAGTGCTGGTTGGGATGGCTCCTACCGCAGTAAAATGGCTGAGTCTGCGGTGTATATTTGGAAGGCACAAGTCCGCTTCCTAGATGGCGAGCTACTACCTTTCCAAGGCTCGGTAGTGCTGATACGATAGCGCATCTGATTACACCCTAAAATTCCGCCGAAACAACCAATACAATACAGGGCCCAGAATAGGCAACATTAACAAGACTAGGATGGGCGTGTTGCTCAGTCCCTGTTGTTGTCGGGCGGCCATGTCGTGGCGCGCTAGGCGCATGATGGGGTAATAGACCGTGAAGGCCAGCAGCAAAACAGCTACAAAAAGGAGGGTATCGTTCATATTTAGTTATCAGTTTTCGGTCATCAGTGCCAACGCTGTTTCTCAGCTTCTGGCTTTTGGCTATAGCTTTTTACTCACAGCCCAACCTTTTTGGTGGCGGAGCCTGCCGAAGACCACTTTAGCACCTTTACACTTTTCCAACCTTTAAGTACTCGGACAAAAATAATCACACCATTTTACTCGGCATCTTTTGCTCCCAGCCAGCGTTAAAAAGCCTCGTCTTAGCACCACTA
>DAITME010000155.1:0-2053 GCA_036835305.1 Lewinella sp. | reverse complement strand
CTAAGATTTACCTACCAACGCCCGGTTACCTTATTCAATTTGGTGCCTAAGTCCGCATAATCACCGCTAGAAAAATCTGGAACGGCTACAATCTCTCCCGTTTGCAGGAGGTAAAAACAGCGCAAGCCCATATCGAGACTTTGTTCTATTTCTGATAGTTGTTCTTCTGTGAGTTGCATGCAGCTATGTTTTTTGTTGTTACAAATATAGCTAAATGGAATGCATTTTACGACTGCCGAACAACTCTAATCCCCTACCTTTGCCTAAAATTCAGGGTATGGATCTTCATTTGATACCGAAGTTGCGGCATTTGGATAGCGGTAATTTCTTTCTCATTGCTGGGCCTTGCGCCATTGAAGGCGAGGCGATGGCCATGGAAATAGGCGAGGCCGTAAGTGCCATTTGCAAAGAGCTGCGCATTCCTTACATCTTCAAGGGCAGCTACCGCAAGGCTAATCGCAGCCGGATTGATAGCTTCACGGGCATTGGCGATGAGCAAGCGCTGGAAATACTCGCCAAGGTAGGGGAGCGCTACCAAGTGCCCACGACCACCGATATTCACAGCCCAGAAGAGGCTAGGCTGGCGGCTCAGTATGTAGATGTGCTACAAATTCCTGCCTTCCTGTGTCGGCAAACCGAGCTGCTCGTGGCTGCTGCCGAAACTGGCAAGGTGGTGAATGTGAAAAAAGGACAATTCCTAAGCCCCCAAGCCATGCAGTTTGCTCAGCAAAAAATCATCGATTCTGGCAACTCCCAAGTGCTGCTCACCGAGCGGGGTACCACGTTCGGCTATACCGATTTGGTGGTCGATTTTAGGGGTATTCCCACCATGCAAAGCTTCGGCGGTACTGTGGTGCTAGACTGCACCCACAGCCTCCAGCAACCCAACCAAGCGAGTGGCGTCACGGGTGGGCAGCCGACCCTCATCAGCGCCGTGGCCAAAGCCGGCGTGGCCGTGGGGGTAGATGGCCTATTCATGGAAACCCACCCCCGTCCCCACGAAGCTAAAAGCGATGCCGCCAATATGCTCCCGCTGTCGCAACTTAAACCCTTACTACAGCAGCTTGTTGCTATACGGGAGGCGGTGCGTTAGCCTGTAAAGTGCTAAGGCGACCAAGTGTAAAGGTGTAAAAGTTGGGTATCTGGTTAGCTCGTGCTTCCTAAGGTCGCAGCAGAAGAGCAAGCTAAAAATCAGCAGCCAATAACTAAAATTGTATCCTTTATTACTGAAAGCTGACAACTGAATCGCTACGACACCTTGGAAGAGCTTTTGGCTGTAAAGCAGTAGAAAAGACACCTGCAAGGGGCTCCGCCATTCCCCGAAAGTGCAGCGGCAGCACTAGTAAAAATTGAACAGACAAGGCAGGCCTTGTCTCTGAAAATTAACAACTGATGAATATAAAAAACAACATTCTAGAAACCATTGGCAACACCCCCATGGTGCGGCTCAACAAGGTTATTGAAGGCCTGCCTTGTCCCGTTTTGATGAAGGTAGAAACTTTCAACCCCGGCCACTCTATCAAAGACCGCATGGCTCTGAAAATGGTGGAGGACGCCGAAGCTGATGGCCGCTTGAAACCTGGCGGTACCATCATCGAATGCACCAGTGGCAACACGGGCATGGGATTAGCGCTGGCTGCTTGCGTGAAAGGCTACCGCTGTATTTTTACCACCAGCGATAAACAGAGCAAAGAGAAAATCGACATCCTTAAAGCCGTGGGGGCCGAGGTGATCGTGTGCCCTACGAATGTGACGCCCGACGATCCGCGCTCCTACTACTCTGTGGCGCGCCGCCTGAGCGAGGAAGTCCCCAATAGCTACTGGTTCAATCAATACGACAACCTCAGCAACCGCCAAGCCCACTACGAGAGTACGGGGCCAGAAATCTGGCAGCAAACCGACGGCAAAATCACCCACATGGTGGTGGGCGTAGGCACGGGCGGCACCGTGAGCGGTACGGGCAAATACCTCAAAGAGCAAAACCCAGATGTACAAGTATGGGGCATCGACACCTACGGCTCCGTCTTCAAAAAATACCACGAAACGGGGGAGT
>DAITME010000154.1:0-2712 GCA_036835305.1 Lewinella sp. | reverse complement strand
CATGCAGCACATGGCGCTGGCATAAGTGTGCAATCTGATGTTGTGCCACAATCCGGTCCTTGGCTAGAAACCACAAAATCTGCGGCCACGCGGCAATCAGGAGCAGAGCTACAAGCAGCATAGAAGGTAGTTGTTCCTTCTGTATCGGTATTGTCCAAGCCAGAGCCAGCTACCCCGACTGGGTTGAAGCTAGTACCGGTAGCCAGTACATCACCGCCCGTAGCAGCAGCGTACCACTGGATTTCGGCAGGGAGGACATACTCCACTGAAACAGCAAAGGCCGTGGCAACGCCATCATCGCCATCAGCATTGTCATCAAGGAAAATAATCCAGTCGCCATTGATCATGTCCGAGCCAGTAAAATCACCTAAGTTGCCAACAGGCGCGTAAGCACCTGGCGTAGCAGGGTTACTTGGCCCCCAAGCAGTTGTGCTAGCACTCTGATCGAAACTATAAGTTGCCACCAAGTCAGTAGAAGTAGAAGTTACTATACCAGAGGAAGTTCCCAAGTTATTGCCAGATCCAGCACCAAACGCTCCGGTGAGCGAAACGGTAGTTCCTCCCGGAGAAGTGATACCGATGACTACGTCGCCTTGAAAATTGTGTACAATAGTCACATCAACAGATACCGACAGGATCGTAGCACCCGCAGGTACACCACTTACCGACAATGGTATCTCATAGGGCGCTGAGGCGTCATTTAGCACAAAAGTGCCTGCGGCATTACCAACAACAGAGCCATCGGCTACTGTGACCGTGACCGCAGGGCAATTAGCCGTTGCGGTTAGCATTCCTTCTCCGCCTGGGCAAAGCATGGCACCTTCCGTGGTGGGAACAAAATCGCTAACGGCTACCGCAGCAGAAATACTACAATCACCAACTGTAAGCGTAACTTCATAGGTGCCCGCAGCAGCAGCAATAGCCGTAGCACCATCGGTAGCACCATCAATAGCACCGCCTTCGGTGGCTGTCCACTCGATGGTGTAAGTACCATCAGGCAGCGTAGTTTCGAAGCTTAGCTCGCTGGTGGAGTTATCGCAGTCTAGGTCATTGGCAGAAGCAGCAAAAACTTCACCATCTAATAATGCTAGCGTGAACTCAAAATCGCCTACATCATCTGAGAAGCCAGTAACCAATATATAGTAAGTTGTTCCTGTTGTGGTGGAGAAAGGTACACGAGATTTACGATCAGACGTGCCAACCGCACACCCATTTCCTAGTTCGTCGTCATCGTTACCTCCTACACAAGTGAGGTTGTCACAATCTCCGCTATACACGTTAATTTGGGTATCGAAACCAGCAGCAGAATTGCCATCGCAGGTCGTTGCGACATAGTCTAGGCCAGTGCCTTCAAAGGTGTACCAAACACCGAAATCGCCTGGTGTTGTGCCACAAGAAACAGTAGGTTGCCCAGTGCCTGTAGCATCTACATTAGTGCCGCTGATCGTTTGATTGCAGGCAACCGGAGTAGCATCCGCACAAAGATCGTTAGCTGGCTGAGCCAAAAGCCCGCCGCTGAAAAGCAGCAGGACAAACGCCCCAAGCCAATTTGAAAATTGTCGTTTTGATCTCATAAGATTCGATTTTAATATTAAAAATAGGTCAAAATTCTGTGCTGATGGTCTGTCAGCGTTTGGTCGTGTGGCCAAGTTGGTCGGCTTGGCGTATATCTATTGTGCTTGCTTAGGCAAGTTTTTTTTAGGTCGTGGATAAACAAAAGGCGTCGGCTGAATAGACTTCGCCCTGTTGTTTCAAGGTAGTTGCACCATGTGCGGGAGCAAAGAAACACTATTTTGAGCAATGCTAGGTAATAAAATCCCACAAATCTGTACAATTTTTGTCAAAATAGCCTTTTTCTCTTTCCTTGCTATTGAAAAAGAGACTTTGCTCCTGCGAGAGCCAGCGAATGCGTACGTACACTTGTGCCCATATTTAGATTGTAACCCACGAATAAATTCATGGGCTTAGTCCTGCCGCAACAGCAGTACCTCACCACTTTTGGTGATGGTTCGGCCATCGGCTAGCAGCAAATCGATGGCATACAAATAGACCCCTGATTGGGCATCTTGGCCTTTGTACGTTCCGTCCCAAGCCAGGCTCGTGCTGCCGTTGTCCAGATCGGTGACGGCATATACCAGCCCCCCCCAGCGATCGAAGATGCGGAAGCTAAGGATTTGGCGCACGGAGGCATCAAAGAACACAGAAAAGCGATCGTTGACCCCATCGTTGTTCGGTGAAAATACGTTGGGGATATAGATATTCTCGCGGCGGTCCACGAGGATGCTGATTTCCTCGCTGGCGGTGCAGCCATTGCTATCGATGATGCGCACTTGGTAGCGGGTGCTTTGCAAGGGCGCCGCGAAGGGCTGGGCGCAGTTGGTGCAGCTCAATCCTTCCGCTGGCGACCACTGTATGCTATCCAGCGCGGCATTGGTGAGTAGAGATAATTGGGTGCTATCGCCTAGGCGGATTTCCCGGTCGGGACCCAAATCTATGCCCAGTTCGGGAGCTGCTAGCAGCGTCCCTTCCGTACTACTTTCGCAGCCTTCGGCATCCTGTATGCTCAGCGTGTAAGCACCCGGGGCTAAGCCCGTAAACAAGCTATTGCTGCTAAAGGCCCCGCCATTGAGGGCAAGCAGATAAGGTGGCGTACCGCCCTGGATGCTATCCACGCTGATGGCGGCATCGTTGGTGCCAGCACAGGTTTCGGGG
>DAITME010000153.1:0-2908 GCA_036835305.1 Lewinella sp. | reverse complement strand
TTAGGCCGGATGGCTACCGATGAACAGGTATTTGCCCCGTCCCGCAAGGGCAAAAAGGCGGCTTCTCGCCGTCCTAAGCAGCAGTGTTGGTAGCCCGTGGATGGCGAAGGCTCTGCTGCTTCTTTTAAAACCAAATCTAAGGATCAATCCCTCAACGGATCAACGGATGCATCCAATGAAACCCAATATTTTATTTTACTCATTCAATATTTTCTTTCTTGTAAAACAAACAATTATCACTGAAAAACCAAAGAACCACATCAAAAATCGCTAGGAAAAACATGCAAATAGGGGAGTGAAATTCGGCCTTCGTAGTTATCGGACAACTTTGAGTTGTCCGATAACTACGAAGGCCTTAGCCTTGCGAATCTTTAAAGAAGCTTCGCAGGTGGGCGGAGCAAAATCCTGCAAATCCTGCAAATCCTGTCCCAAAAATCCGCGCCAACTAATCCAATGTTAGATGTTGGACAAACTTTGAGTTTCCGACATCACCTTAAACCCGGCTCAAAATAGCAGGCCTTGCTCCTGCACGTAGTGCCCGCCGTGCCCGCCTGGGTCTTCCAGCCCGCCTAGGCAGTGCCCTTCTGGGCTTTAGTAGGGCGTAAGCTAAAACTAAAAACGCTCGTAAAGCCATCAACTAAAATATCTTCGTACTTTCGCCAAGCGCAAAAGCTAGCAGCCCCGCTCACCATCCGTTATTCGCCATTGATTCCACTTCCTTGAAAAAGAAAATCCTCTTCCTCACGCCGCCTTTTACGCAGTTGAATACGCCGTATCCGGCTACGGCTTACCTTAAGGGCTTTACGAATACCTTGGGCTATCCGGCTGTGCAGGCTGATTTGGGCATTGAGGTGATTTTGGCCTTATTTACGGCTCCGACCTTGCGGCGGGTGTTTGAAGCGGCCGAACAAGCGGAGGAGCTATCCGACAATGCCTGGCGCATCATCGCGCTGGCGGAGGACTATGTGGCCACGATTGATCCGGTCATTCGATTTCTGCAGAATAAGAATCCGACCTTGGCGCATAGTATTGTCACCCGCAGCTATTTGCCGGAGGCGGCGCGCTTTGAGGTGATGGAGGATATGGAATGGGCCTTTGGCAGCATGGGCATCCACGATAAGGCGCGGCACTTGGCTACGCTTTATCTCGAAGACTTGGGCGACCTGATCACCGAGGCCATTGATCCGCATTTTGGCTTTAGTCGCTATGCGGAGCGCCTAGGCAGCACGGCTACCCACTTCGACCCAATAGCCGAAGCGCTGGAAGCCCCCAATTCCTTAATTACGGATTTGCTGCTGGGTATCTTAGCCGAGCGAATGGCCGCTACGCAGGCGGAAATTGTTTGTATTTCGGTGCCTTTCCCGGGCAATCTGTTTGGAGCGCTCAAGTGCGGGCAATACCTCAAGCGGCAGCACCCGGAGGTGGCTGTGCTGATGGGCGGGGGCTATGCTAATACCGAGCTGCGTCGCCTGAGCGATGAGCGAGTGTTCGACTACCTCGATTATATTTGCCTCGATGATGGGGAGGCGCCGCTGCAATGCCTCTTGGAGTATCTCTCGGATAAAAGCCGCACGCCGCAGCACCTCAAACGCACCTATGCGCGGGTGGGTGGGGTAGTGTGCTACCTCAATGCCAATACCACGCTGGATGTGCCGCAGCGCGAAACGGGTACGCCCGACTACAGCGATCTGCGCTTGCACGACTACCTATCCGTTATAGAAGTGGTGAACCCCATGCACCGCTTGTGGAGCGACGGACGCTGGAATAAACTCACCTTGGCGCATGGCTGCTATTGGGGCAAGTGTACGTTCTGTGATGTTACGCTGGATTATATTCAGCGCTACGAGCCGCTGACGGCCGCCTTGCTTTGCGACCGCATCGAGACCATCATCGCCCAAACGGGGCAGACGGGCTTTCACTTTGTGGACGAAGCTGCGCCGCCAGCCCTGATGCGCGATCTGGCCTTGGAGATCATCCGCCGCCGCTTGACCGTGACATGGTGGACAAATATCCGTTTCGAGAAAAGCTTTACAGCTGATTTATGCCAGCTCCTCAAAGCCTCGGGTTGTATTGCCGTGTCGGGTGGGCTAGAGGTGGCCTCCGACCGCTTGCTGGCCTTTATGAAGAAGGGCGTGACCGTGGCGCAGGTGGCGAAAGTAGCCGCCAACTTCACCGAGGCAGGTATTATGGTACACGCCTATTTGATGTACGGATTCCCTACCCAGACCGCTCAGGAGACCATCGATTCCTTGGAGATGGTGCGCCAACTCTTCGAGCAGGGCGTGGTGCAGTCGGGCTTTTGGCACCGCTTCGCTATGACGGCACACAGCCCCGTAGGCGTTCATCCAGCGGCCTATCAGGTGCGGGAAATTGGGCCAGAATTTGGTGGTTTTGCCGACAACGACCGCTGGCACGAGGATCCCGAGGGAGCCGATCACGATGCCTTTGCAGAGGGCTTGCGCAAGTCGCTCTTCAACTATATGCACGGCCTTGGCTTCGACTATCGCCTAGGAGATTGGTTCGATTTCCGCACGCCGCGCCCCAGCATTCCCAAGCGTTTCATTGCCCAAAGCATAGCGGCCGCCGAGGAAATAGGGTATCGCCCTTCCTCGCTCGTAGTCTGGTCAGGCCCCTTGCCGCTAGCGACGCTGGAGGAAACAGAGGAAGGCGAGGCGATCGCCCTGCTCACCTTCTCGCACAAACAGCATGAGTGGGCGCTAGAAACATCGCCAGATTGGGGGCAGTGGTTGGTGGATGTGCTGCCGCTGCTGCAAATTGCTCCGCAACCAGTGCTCACCTTCGCGGAAGTCAGGGCAGATTACGAAGAAAATTGCGAAAATTCCGATGCTTTCGATGATTTTTTGGCCTCTGAAACCTGGGCATTGCTGAGAGGGGAGGGGATGTGGGT
>DAITME010000152.1:0-2971 GCA_036835305.1 Lewinella sp. | reverse complement strand
TCTGCCCACGAGCTGCGCACCATTGTTTACCTAGCCAAAGCGGGTGGCACTATCGAAGTGTGCTTAGATATCGCTACTGCGGCTGCTACCCAGGACGATGCTTTCTTTGGTATCGTAGATGAAGGAGATTTTACTATATCTGGTGCAACTGCTAACGTAAGTACCTACTGCGTCACAAGAACCTATGCGCCCATTGATGTAAACGCTGATGATCCAGTATATTTAGATACGCTATCCATTTTTGTCGTCCCCTTTGGTGGTGCCCAATTTGGAGGTGTTATCAGCACATTAGCTACGCTTACGGTTCCTAATGTAGGTAGCGGTAGTGTTAGTCAGAGTACTGGATTTAGTACGCTGCCCTTCGTTTATTTCTTACCGATAGCTGGCTCAACAAATTTATCTGATCTCATTGTTCCTAACGCACCTTTTACCACGTATTTTGCTCCAGCCAGCCAATCAGCTAATACCACTAGAAGGATTTTGCTTTACGGTGGCGAGCTGAATATCGATATAGACTACGTTTTTGGTAGCGGTTCGGCCACTGATCCGTTGAATAGAAGTTCCCTCACGCTAGGGCCTAACACAAAAATCAGGGTGCAAAGTGGCAGGACTTTTGAAATCAGAGACAATCAAATCGCCGGGTGCGCCGAGATGTGGGAAAGTATTACCGTAGAAAATGGTGCGAGCTTAATCGTAAAGAATAGTACCATCGAGGATGCTGTTCAGGCTGTAAAAGTCGATCACGGAGGGAAGCTACTGACCCAAAACAGCAAATTTAAGGATAACTACATCGGTATATTTGTTCCATCATCCGGGGCAACTTCCTCTACTGCAACAGAAGTCACCGTGCTGGGGACAGACTTTTATCAGGCGAATCCACTCAACACCCCCTATTTGGGGCAGACCGCCCAAGCAGGTATCTATGTAAATAATCTACAGGCTGGCTTTTTAGTCTCCAATTGGTTTAATCCCAATGCAATAGGCAACCCCCACCAAGCCTCCACCTTCTCCAAGATGGAAAATGGCATTATCTTCAACCGCAGCAGCGGTGAAGTGAACGGCAGCCACTTTCATAATATACTGACCACCCCCAACTCCCTTTCGGGCAATGGTATTTACATCAAAGGCAATAGTTTCGCTAATTTTTTACCGCAGCGTATTGTCGTTGGCCACGACGACCCCAACCATCAAGTAAAATTTAGTCAACTGCAAACCGCCATCAATGCAAACAACACCAGCCGCTTGCTGGTAAAGAAAACAGACATTAGCCGAGCCGACTATGGAATTATAGCCCTACAAAACGAGCGACTGACTGTCCGGGACAACACCATCGCCACCAGAATAGCGGGTATTGATATCCGAGGTCGTGGCAGGATTAGTACTCAGAGTATCCTTCGTAACAAGATCGAAGCTGGTAAAAAAGCTGGTTTGGCGAACGCTTACGGTATCCGCATTTCGGATATGCCCATCGGAGCACTGAACTATCCTCAGCGCCACCGCGACAACGAAATAGAAATGCTAGGTGCCACTTACGGCTGGCTAGGGCAGGATACAAGACTGCTGCGATTAGAACGCGGCAACGAAGTCAAATGGTCTAAAGGAATGTACGGAAGCATCGGTGTCTCACTACAAGGCGGCCAACAAGCCATGGTGCAAGGCACCCTGATACAAGGCTTAGCCAACCAAAACTTTACAGAAACCACGGGCATTGAAGTAAGCGGCGTACACCAGCCGCTAATATCTTGCAACACCCTTAACCAAATAGAAAAAGGAACCCTCTTCTTTGGCGACAACCAAGGCAGCGTCTTGCGCGGTAACCACTTCTACAAAACAGGGCGCGGCCTACAGCTCGGTATCCCCATCCCCGGGGGTATGGACAATACCATCATCGGCAACCAAGGCAGCCCCACCGAACACCTCGGCAACCGCTGGATAGGGCCTTTTCAGGATGTGGGGGCTTTTCATACGAGTAGCAATATCATTATTCAGGCTAGCTCGCGGTTCTTCGTCGATAGCAATGCCGACCCCACTTATCTTCCCATAACGAATACTGCGGGGAATAATTGGTTTGAAGATATTAGCCTTCCAAGCACCACGATCTATAATTGTCCAAGTGGATTGCTGCCCGAGCCTACTGATAATAAATACGATACCAATATAGCTGCTATTCTGGCAGATGAGGGAGGGAAGTTAGAGACTTGGGAAGCGGGGCATTGGCTGGCCAATTACCGCGTAAAGCGTCTGCTGGAAAAGGATTTGCTTGATCCTGCGGATTACAGTGGGCTGCCAAGTTGGGAAACTAGCCTAGCAAGCACGGAAATCCCCGATTTTTACGAAGCCGAAGCGGCTATGGAGGCAATCGGAACAGCCAGCAGTGCGCAAGAGAATGCCTACGAGGCGCTGTATGTCCAACTCGCTCATCTGGATAGCAGCTACGCGGACTACGCTTACCATCGCTACAATAACCCCTTGGCCGATCCAGCCCAATTGGCAGTGAAAATGCAGGAAACAAAAGCAGCTACACATTTGTCTTTGGCAAGTGCTAGTAGCCTGCTACAGAGTTTGCAGACAAGCCGACAAGCGCAGTTGGCTCACGCGAGGAGCAAGGTGGATGCCTTAGGAGCAGATTCCCTTTTTATGGCCAATACCGCTGCCGTCTATACCTTAACGCTCGATTATTTAGCAGGAGGCGCTGAGGAAGTGCTCAAGTCCCTAACGACACTGCAATATATCGCCACCCAATGTCCACTCCAAGGCGGCGAGGCCGTTTATACTGCGAGAAGCTTACTGACAATTCTTGGCGAAAGCATACAAGTTGATGATGCCCAAGCTTGCCAACAGCCACAGTTGCGCCCCAGAGCCGTAGCGGAGAACACACTTCCCTCTACCACCCGCGTCTTCCCCAACCCCAGCCGAGGCCAGCTACACATACAGCTAGCAAGAGGCGGCCTGCAGCAGCTGCGGCTGCGCA
>DAITME010000151.1:0-3103 GCA_036835305.1 Lewinella sp. | reverse complement strand
GATGCCCACCACGGTGTTTTTATGGGTCGTTTGGCCGCTTCTATTGCAGCTGTGCAGTTGTTGGTGCTTTCAGGAAATATAGGACTTTTATTTTTTGCCTGGGTACTTACGAGCCTCTTCTTACATCGTTTACTGCTCTTTTACCCCGAGCGTTTGGGGGCTCAGATGGCAGCCAAAAAGAAGTTCATCATGGCCAGGTTGGGAGATGGATGCCTACTAATTGCGCTACTCTTGCTCTATCAGCAGTTTGGCAGTGGCGAGCTAGAAGTGATCTTTTCTGCCATCAAAAACAATAGCATTCCCACTAGGCAACCCTGGAGCCTAGAATTTGCCGCGCTGTTTTTAGCTTTTGCGGCCATATTGAAATCGGCTCAATTCCCTACCCAAGGCTGGCTCATCGAGGTGATGGAAACACCCACGCCAGTTTCCGCGCTGCTACATGCCGGCATTTTGAACGCGGGGCCCTTCCTCATTCTTCGCATGGCCTTCGTTATGGATGTTGCCAGTATGGCACCCGTAGTCTTGATGCTTATTGGTGGGCTTACAGCGCTTTTCGCCTCGGCTGCCTACCTCACCCAGACTTCTGTAAAAACAGCGCTGGGCTACTCCAGTGTAGGACACATGGGATTCAGCCTGATGGTCTGTGGCCTAGGCGTATATCCAGCGGCCATGTTACATCTCGTAGCGCATTCTTTCTACAAAGCACACGCTTTCCTCTCTTCGGGAAGTATTATCGACTTGATAAAAGCCAATAAAATAGCAACAAAAAAAATACTGTCACTGTCCCACAGTTACTGCTGGGTTTTAGCTTGGCTTTGTTCATTTTTTTCGATTTTGCTTGGCTTTGGCGCCTCGATCCAGCCCAAGATCTAGGCCTCCTCTTCGTTGGGGGGGGTTGTTGTTCTGGGCCTATCTCGGATGCTTGCCATGGCCTTTGCTAATCGGCTTAGTTCTGTACTGATTATCCAGGCACTTCTGATGACGGCAGTAGTAAGCTTCGCTTTCTTTGGTTTGGAAGCGGCTTTTCATTTCCTACTAGCCTCCCAATTGCCCGATACCATGGCTCTGAGCGGCCTCAAGTTGCTGGTCGCTACTGTTCTACTCCTGCTCTTTGGCGCGGTCGTTATCGCTCAAATATTGGCGCCCCCATCCCCTGAAAAACCGCTCTATCCGGCCTTGGCCATCCACATGAGAAACGGATTCTACGCCAATGCTTGGTTCGATAGATTAGTAGGAGCGCTGGCGCTTCCCGCTTCCGCCAAAGCACAGGTACAGACGGGGAGGGCAGTGCAAGCCTCATTAGGCCAAGCCAAGGCTTACGAAAAAAGTAGTATCCAAGAGCAGGCTTCCCCTCAAAAAAACAGACAGCAGCCGGCCGCAGAAAAACAGCTCACAGAAACAGCCCTGCTGAAGACACTCCGCGAAGCTGCCAAAAAAGTTGCCCCACTCTGGCCACTGGAAAACTTTGTTGCTGTAAACCCCTATTTGGGACATACCGACAAAAAATTCGATGCCATCGCCCAACATCTAGCCATGGTGGGGGGTATTCAAATGACCTTGCAGCTTTCTTTTTACCGTCAGAAATACCAGGAAGGCATCATCAGAAAGGAAGATATAGAAGCGGCATTGGCAAAAAAATCGATGTATCAGACCGATGTGGATCGGCTTATCGATTCGCTGGCTTCGGCAGAGGAAAAAGATATGCAGGCGCTCGCTAGCCTGACCGACGTAGCAGCCAAGTTGACGCGCACAGACTGGAGCCGTTTTTCCGTAGCCAATATATCCACTTGGGCCGCTTCTTATTTTGATAAAGGGCAGGCCACTTGGAAAGTGGCCGACCAGCGGGCTGGCCTCTTCGAAGCCTGGAGAGCGGAAGCCTCCATCGACCTAAGAACCGAAATAGCTGGACTCAAAGGATTTCGGGAAGTTGTGAAAGCCTTCCCCCCGCAAGCGCTGCCAGCGGTACAGCAAGCAATTGATAAGCTAGCCATCTCTAAAGAGGCTTTGCCTATTTACCTCTACCGTCTCCTCTTGCGCCTGGGAGGCTGGGCCGCCTATATTGCTCAGATCGATTGGGACAGCAACATCAAGGGAGAAGAAAGCGAAGAGTTGATTCAATTTCTAGCGGTCTTGCTTTGCTGGGAGGCGGCTACGCTTCAGTGCCTAACAGCCAAAGCGCCGGCACTGCCCAACGCTTGGCAACAAGCAAAAGAAACCCTACGCATGGCTGCCAAAGACGACAAGGTCCATCAAGATATTGCCCTAAAGCTCGCCTTACAAGAAGCTTTTGATATCGCCATACAGCGCGAACTGGTAGCCAAGTTCCAGATGGCCGATACGCAGCTATCAGCAGCGGCCGAGCGACCCAAAGCACAAGCCATATTCTGTATCGATGTACGCTCGGAAGTATTCCGCCGTAACCTAGAGCGGCTAGATCAAGACATAGCCACGATGGGCTTCGCTGGCTTCTTTGCCTTCCCCATCAGCTATACACCGATAGGGCACCAAGAAGGAGAAGCTCAATGCCCTGTTCTGCTGGCTCCCGGCCCTAAGGTGGTGGAGGAAATCTCAGACAAAAACACGGAGCAGGCCGTGTATAAAAACCGCCTACTACAGCAACAAATAAAGCAGTTGTGGAAAGCCTACAAATCGGGAGCAGTGAGCTGCTTCAGCTTTGTAAGCCCGGTGGGCTTGTCCTACCTCCCCAAGCTCTATACCGATTCCTTTGGCCTCACGCGCCCGGTTCCCGATCCGCAGCAACTAGGCTGGAACAACAGCCAACAACGCCAAAGGAGCATCAGCATACAGTCCGGTACCCACCAAGGGCAAAAGGTGGGTATCCCTACTGCCCAAGCCATCCAAATGGCCAAAAACGCCCTCCAAGCCATGTCCCTGACCGACAATTTTGCGCCCTTTGTGCTCATAGTAGGCCATGGTGCTACCTCCGTCAACAACCCGCATGCTAGCGGCTTAGACTGTGGTGCCTGCGGCGGTAGATCCGGCGAGCCCAACGCCAAAGTAGCCGCAGCCGTGTTAAATGACCCAGCCGTGCGCAAAGGCCTGGAGACAGAAGGCATTCACCTTCCCGAGGACACCGTCTTCT
>DAITME010000150.1:0-3277 GCA_036835305.1 Lewinella sp. | reverse complement strand
CTGCGTATAGCTGAGAACCGTTGAACAACAGCAAAGGCAAAAAAAGGCTAAGTGGTGGAGGGGAAATCGGTTTCCGATCCAGTTTTGTGATAGGCCGCGAGCAGATTTTTGGAGACGCGTATTCATAGAAATCTTGTTTGAAACGTTACAGGAGGGCTGGCTGTAGTGCGCAGGGAAGCTTTTTTTCAGGTGGGCACTGCGTGTACCCCCGTTAGCGAGCTTCGATTTATGGATAAGATAGGTGAGGTGAATGTGGAAGAAATGCTTGCAATAGAGCGTATAGTCCGTTTGCAGTTGGATTTGGGAAACCAAAATCCTCCGCTAAAGCGTTTACCCTAGAGACTTAACTAAAACATCCCAACTTATGCGATTATTTTCCGGTTTTTTGATGTGTGTGCTGCTGCTTCCTTTTACGCTGTGGGGCCAGGCAGTGGGCACTACGGGTACGGGCTTGGCTTCGTATTTTTCGAATGAATTTCACGGCAGCACCACCAAATATGGGGAGGTGTATAACCGCAACGACTTAGTGGCTGCCCACAAGACTTACCCCTACAACTCTCGGGTGCGGGTCACCAATTTGGATAACAACCAGCAAGTAACCGTTCGGGTGGTAGATCAGGGGCCTTTCATTCAAGGGCGCATCATTGAAGTATCCTATCGGGCAGCGGAATTGTTGGGGATGCTGGAAAGTAAGACGGCTCGGGTACACGTGGAGCTGCTGAGTAATGGCGATGCTGCTGCTACTGGCACAGCCCCTAGTGCCCGCCTAGCCGACCAAACACCCCAGGTGAGTCCGCCACCGCCACCTACTCCGGGGGTGCTTGCTCCTCCCTCCAACACCAGTCTGGCTCCAGCTCCCGCAGAAACGCGCCCAGCCGTGGCAGCGCCGGCTCCGATCCCTGCTGAACGAGTGGTCACGGCTCCTGCGTCAGCCATCAACGACAGAGCCAATAGCCTTAGTGAAGCCGCCGCGCCAGCCGAGGAAGCCAAAGGCAAACAGGAAGCCATTACCTACGCCCCTGTGCAAAATAAGCTGTTTACAAAAGGGAAATTTGGTGCTGGCCTTTATAAAGTGGAAATCCGCGAGCCCGGCAGCGGCACCCATGGTGTGCAGATTGCATCCCTTAGCACCTTAGAGTCGGCTATGCAAGAAGTAGCAAAACTGCAAGGCAAGTGGTTTGAAAACATACTGATCAATTGTGTAGAAAGCGATGGCAAGATGACTTATAAAATCATCCTGGGCCCTCAGGAGAGCCAAGCTGCTGCTTCCAGCTATGCCAAGCAGCTGCTGAAAAAACATAAGATTAAAGGCTTTGTGGTGGTTTTGTAATTGTGGGTATTGGAATTGACAACAGGCGTTCGATTCCTAGCGTACGGTGGCTAGTGCTCTGTCAAGGCTAAAACCTCGGGTTGCTCGTGGCGTCTTTCGAGGCTGCTCTTCGTTGGATAATATTTATTTAACAATTGACTGCAAAAAGTGTGAGTTACTTAATGAATTGGTAACGAATAGATAATCTAACATCCGCCCTTTTGTAGGTGTAGTGCCGATACCTTTGCCAAAAATTAATACAATGGCAAAAATAACTACACGCTTATTATTTTTCTTGATGCTTGTCACCTCCTTAAGTGCTCAAAAAGGCAACATTAGCGGTTTTGTGACTGATGAGAATGGCCTAGGTATGCCCGGAGCCACTGTTTATATCCAGGATATAAGCCAAGGGACGATTACGGATGTACAGGGACGTTTTTTGATGACAGGAGTACCTACTGGGACGCATACATTGGCTATCACCTACATCGGGTATGCATCCTTTACGGTGGAAGCCCTGGTTTTGGATGGCCAGACGGTCACGCTTGAGGCGCGTTTAGAGCCAGCCGCTGTTGTTGGTAGTGCGGTTTTAGTCGTTGGAGACAGGCTGCGTGGCCAAGCCAAAGCACTCAATCAACAACGTCAGAGTGTTAACATCACGAATATCATAGCTGCCGATCAGATTGGTCGTTTCCCCGATGCAAACGTAGGTGATGCGCTGAAACGGGTGCCGGGGATTACCATGCAGAATGATCAAGGGGAGGCCCGCGATATTATCATAAGGGGCATGGCTCCTCAGTTGAATGCTGTGACCCTCAATGGAGAACGTATTCCTTCAGCGGAAGGCGACAACCGCCGCGTGCAGATGGATCTTATACCTGCCGATATGGTGCAAGCTATTGAGGTAAACAAGGCGGTATTGCCGAGTATGGATGCGGATGCGATCGGTGGGTCTGTCAACCTCGTTACTCGTTCAGCTCCCAGAGGGGAACGTTTGTCTGGTACGTTGGCTTCCGGATTAAATCTTCTTTCTGAGAAACCCATCTGGACGGGTGCCTTGATCTACGGCAATCGGTATGCTAATAATAAGTTGGGCCTTGTTGTTTCGGCTTCCTATAATGACCATGACTTCGGTTCGGATAATGTGGAAGCGGTTTGGGTAGAAACGGATGCAGGTGTGGTGATTGACGAGCTGGATATTCGTAAGTACACGGTTCGCCGTGTTCGCCGCAGTGCCTCCGCTAGCTTAGACTATGACATCAACGAGAACCACAACATCGCCTTCTCAGCTATGTACAACTGGCGGGATGACTGGGAGAATCGTTTTCGGATTCGAGTAGGGCAACTGGAAGATGCTTTTGAAAGCGGTGAATTTACCCAAATAAGCCCTGGTCGTTTTACGACTGTGGGTAGAGTTGAGTTCCAAACCAAAGGCGGTATAGACAACGACCGTGTTCGGAATGCGCGCCTTGAAGATCAGCGCATGGCCAATTACACGCTCAGCGGCAAACATTTGTTTGGGCAGCTTGGTGCTACTTGGAACCTGACGGCAGCAAAAGCCTCCGAGGAGCGCCCCAATGAGCGCTATATCAGATTCCGCAGCAGCAACCAAATGGTGGATGTGGATGTGAGTAATCCGCGGCTGCCTACTGCTTTTTTCTCGAATAGAGCGGACAATTTCGGCCTGGGGCTGAACGAGATCACAGAAAATTATAACTACACAGAGGATCAAGACTTCAATGGCCGCCTCGATTTTAGTATGCCCTACAGCAAGGACGGCAAGCTTAAGTTCGGTGGCCGCTTCCGGATGAAAGACAAATTTCGGGAGAATAACTTTTTTGAATACGAACCACTCAGTGGCAATTTCGATAGCTTAGGGGATGTGCCAAACCGCGACGAAAGTGACCCCGGTTATCTAGCGGGCGAGCAGTACCAAATCGGGAGTTTTGCCACACCGGAATTTTTGGG
>DAITME010000149.1:0-3286 GCA_036835305.1 Lewinella sp. | reverse complement strand
TTGACTACTGGTACGACGCCGACGACGGCAGCCGAAAGCACGAGGTGTTTGTCGGCTACAGGCAATAGTACGAAGAGACTAGTGGCAGCACCTCGTGAACATCACTACATGGTGATGAGTAGCAGTAAAATAAGCGGTTCGAGCATCGCCTGGACCGCTTATTTCTTTGATGTGTAGCTGACATGTCCCTTGGTTACTCTTAAGAACGCTTTAGTCGCGTCTGCCCAACGGGATAATCTCTACTCAACAACAAACCAGCTGCTGGTTTTGCTCGCTATGCCCAAGAATTTTGCACAGTACGCGCCTAGGGGCATTGAACATGACTTTGGGGAAACTTGCTTTGGCTATTTGCAGTTCGGTCAATTCATTTCTGTTGACCGGATCGGCGGCGATGGCGAATTCCGTAGCGCGTATTTGCGCTGGGGTGGCTTCGCCGTAGAGGTAGGAAATTAAATCTAAAGTGGGTAAAGTTTGCTTCATCGACTCGCATTTTGGTGATATAGATAGTTGCCGTGTACTAAGTCAGGGGGAATGATCACAAAGTACACCAGCTAAACCAATTAGCGAAGACCTTTATTGCACAGACTTGTCAGTTTTCAGTCATCAACTATTAGTTTTTAGTTCCGACGCTGCGCTGGAGGGCGAATGGCTGTTGACTGTTTTGCGAATACGGGATACTTTTGGCTACGCGTCTGCAAATCACTGACCGACCCAGCGTACCAGCTTCCTCTTTACGCTTACGAATCCGGGAAGGCTTCGTAAGCGCAAGAAACTCTTTCGCTGCGCGCCCAGAAAGCACCGACGAACCAGCTGCCCAACCTTTACACCTTTACACCTTAGCACCTTTTTCAATACCCCGCTGCCTGCCCATCTTTTCTGGATTCGGAAGCACCGTAGTACACACCATTTTTGCGCAGGATGGCTTGGTAGCCGCCATAGGGGCCGAGGGCATATTCTATTTTGTGACCCTTGTATTGGAGGGCGCGGATAAGTTCGTAGTCGAACTGAGATTCCATTTGGAGGGCGCCGCCATCGGTCATCATTTCGCCGGTGGGTTCGGAGGAGCCGCTGTGGTGGATGCGGGGGGCATCGCCCGCCTCCTGAAGGTTCATGCCGAAGTCGAGGAGATTCACCACGATTTGTGCATGGCCTTGGGGTTGCATACCGCCGCCCATGAGGCCGAAGCTGATGTAAGGCTCGCCATCCTTGGTGATGAAGGCAGGGATGATGGTATGGAAAGGCCGTTTGCCGGGGGCATAGGTATTGAAATGGCCTTCCTCCAGCGTGAACAGCTCGCCTCGGTCTTGGAGGATGAAGCCCAGCCCTGTGGGGGTCATACCCGAGCCCATGCCGCGGTAGTTGCTTTGGATGAGGGAAATCATATTTCCGTCTTTATCCGCTACGGTGAGGTAGATGGTGTCGCCATCTTTGAGCTTGCCGGCATCGTAGCGGCGGGCGGCTCTGTTGGGTTGGATGAGGGCGCGGCGCTCGGCAGCATATTCCTCCGAAAGCAGCCATTCGAGAGGAATTTTGTTGAAATCGGGATCGGCATAGTATTTGGCGCGATCTTCGAAGGCTAGCTTTTTGGCTTCTACGAAGAGGTGCCAATACTCGGGGCTATCGAAGCCCATAGCAGCGATGTCGTATCCTTTGAGGATTTGGAGAATTTGGAGCGCGGCGATGCCTTGTCCGTTGGGCGGCAGTTCCCATACATCGTAGCCGCGGTAGTTGACAGAAACAGGCGCAACCCACTCGGAGCGGTGGCTGGCGAGGTCTTCATAGGACAAAAAGCCACCTTGGTCTTTCGTATAGGCAGCGATGGTGCGGGCGATATCGCCTTTGTAGAAGGCATCGCGGCCCCCTTGGGCAATTTTACTGAGGGTGGCAGCCAAGAAGGGATTTTTAAAAATTTCCCCCTTGGCGGCTGTTTTTCCCTCCGGCATATAAGTTTCTTTGAAGCCGGGGAATCTGGCTAGCGAGCGGCTGCTGCGTTCTAGGTACCAAGCAATCAACTCCGATACCGGAAAACCTTCCTGCGCGTATTGAATGGCGGGGGCCAGGATGTCTGCCATAGGGAGCTGGCCGAATTTTCCATGCAGCTCAAACCAGCCATCCACGCAGCCAGGCACGGAGACAGGCAACGGCCCCAGGGCGGGAATGGAGGTATAGCCATTGTTTTGGAAGTAGTCTAAGGTAAGGCTTTTGGGCGAGCGGCCGCTGGCATTGAGGCCGTGGAGCTGCTTCGTTTTTGCATCCCAAACAATGGCGAACAGATCGCCACCGATGCCGTTACCCGTGGGTTCCATCAGGCCCAAGCAGGCATTGGCAGCAATAGCAGCATCTACGGCGCTGCCGCCTTTCTTTAGAATATCCAGCGCCACTTGGGTAGCCAAGGGCTGGCTAGTACAGGCCATGCCGTGCTGGGCGATAACCTCCGAGCGCGTGGCGAAGGAACGACCCGTAATGCGGTCTTGGGCCGATAGTTGCAGGGCAAGTATCAGCAAGGAGGACAATAAAAATAAGCGCTGCATAAATTTAACTTTTTTGCCCTACGAAGTGATCGTCCTTGTGTTTGAACAAGATATTGAAACTGGTGAGGCTACCGTAAATACGAGTGATATATTGCTGGAGGTTGACTTTGTCTTCGTCGCTCAGTTGGCTGGCGTTGATGCGCTGTTCCATCACGCGCAGCCGATCGCGGACCATCACGATTTTGTGGAAGAAGACGTCGATTGGGATTTCCTTATCGGCCAAACCATCTTCGCCAGGGCGGAGGATGAGGGTGCCGCCGTCCCATTTTTGGCCTAGCTCCACCTTTTCCTCCAAGCCGTTGTAGGTGCGTAAGATACGGATCAGCGATTTCTCGGCAGCGGAGAAGCTCACTTCTTCGGGGGCTTCCACTGCCTCCAGAATTTCCCAGCCTGCGTAGTCGCGCCCTACCGACTTGATGCCGTAGGTCATGAAAGTCACATCATAGGCTACGGGATGCAAATGGATAATCACCCCGTCACCAAAGGCCGGATGGCGAACCCGGCTGCCCACGCCCAAAGTAGTGCTGCTGCTCATGTAGATTATTTTACGAGCAAAGGTAAGGCATTTGCATCAAAACGCAAGGTAGAGACCTAGGAATGCTGCGTCTCTACGTGCCTTTTGCCTTGAGCCTTGCTCTTTAAAAAGAAAAGCTTGCTCCCGCCTTTGGCCACCATCCTGCTGCCGCCCTTCCAAAAGGTAACAATTTCTTAGCATACGATATTTCGCGGATGTGTAAGGCAATGCCTATCTTCGT
>DAITME010000148.1:0-3499 GCA_036835305.1 Lewinella sp. | reverse complement strand
GGGCAACAACAAAGACCTAAAGTCGTGGACTTTCACCAGCCCACTGCCCGCTTTGCGCCATTTTGATGTGAGCGACAGCGGCTTGAATGCCGAGCTAAAAATACCTGCGGGCTTTAATAGCTTAGTTTGGCTGGATGCCGCCCGGAATGAGATTACCGATTTGGTGGCCACGGGAAGACTGGAGGCATTAGAACATTTGGATTTGAGCGGCAATCAGTTGCGGCAATTTTCGACTTCTATGTTGCAAAAAATGCCGGCCCTTGAGCGTTTGTATTTGAATGAAAACCCCTTGCCCAGCTCCAAAATGGCGGCGGCAAAAAAAGATGGCTGTTGCCTGGGCTTGATGAAAAGCTTCCAACGAGATATAGAGAAAGAGGGAGCCACCGAAGACAAGGAGTTTAAAGTTATTCTAGTAGGCAATGGTGGCGTCGGTAAAAGCTGTTTGGTGAACCGTTTGGTGCATGATACCTTCCAGAAGCGTCACTTATCTACCAATGGGGTGGTGCTGGAGCAGTATCCCCGCGAGCCTCCGGATTTCCCCTATCTGCTGAACCTTTGGGATTTTGCTGGGCAGGACATTTACCATGCCACCCATCGCTTGTTTATGCAGGCCAATGCTATTTACTTGGCGCTCTGGGATGAAGCCACACTCCGTGATGCCCAGAGCATTATTTCTGAAAACGGAAGAGAGGAAGCCTATGAGAACTTCCCACTCGATTATTGGCTGCACTATATTCGCCATCAGGCAGGAGATAACAGTCCTATTATTGTAGTCCAGACCAAGTCAGAGAAAAAGTCTTATTACCCCGGTGAGGATGATTTGTCTCAAAAGTACAAGCCTCAGGCTTTTTTACACATTGATTCTGCAAAAAAAGCACCAGATAACAATATAAAGGACGTATTGTACCAAATCAAAAAAGCCATTGGGAAGCTTTCACCTGATCCGGAGCTTCCGCAAAACTGGGCACAGGTACGGCAAGCATTGCGCGATAATAAGCAGCACGATGGCTTTAAGGCGATCAATTACAATACTTACCTAAAGCTAGCTGAAGAGCACGGGCTTGACAATCCGGAAGAGACATTAGCCTGGCTGGTGCGCAGCGGGGTGGTTTTCTATCGCGAGGGCTACTTCGGCAATGCGCTCATGCTGAATCAAGGTTGGGCGATAGATGCGATCTATGCTATTTTTCGGCGAGATAATGGCGAGTTTCACCGGCTGCGCGACACCCAAAAAGGCCACCTCAGCGGGGCGGATTTGCAAAAGATATGGGGCAAAAGCCGATCGGAGCAACAAAAAGACGCTTACCAAGAAGCCGAGCAGGAGCTGCTGCTGCAATTTATGCTGGGCTGCGAACTGTGCTTTGAGGTAACGCCCAAGCCCGAGGAATATCGGCATATCCCTTTTGCAGACAGGCAGTTTATAGCGCCCCAACTGCTGCCTAAAGAGAAGCCCTCGTTGGTGAAGCAATTAGAGCGAGATAAAAATATGTTGCATGTCCGCTATCAACACGACTTTCTGCACCAAGGAATTATACAGCGCTTCATCGTGCGGGCACAGACTTTAGCAAAAAAAGAAGATATCTGGCTGTATGGTATCACGCTCGAAGAAAACAATAGTTTTGCCGTAGTACAATCCAAAAGAGCAGAAAAGAGAGGGAAGCACGCCTACGATGTCAACCTCATCTGCCACCGCGACAACTTGGACTTTATGGATAAAATCCGCAACACCCTAGAAGAAATCCAAGGAGAAGCCGTGGAGGAATGGGTGAGCCTCAATGGTCAGAACTGGGTCAATATGGCCGAGCTGGCCAAACGAGAAGGCAAATGGGAAAACATTCCAGACGAAAACGGCGATCCCGTCCCCCTGAGCGATCTGCAAGTCTTCCGCGAACGGCGCAAAAAAGAAAAATTATCGCCGCCACCAAACAATAATCAGGAAGAAACGGAGGAGTTGATTGAGGAGGTAAACCTGGGAGGAACGCTTACCAAAATTCTCATGCTCATGGCCAACCCTCGAAAAACGGTGCGTTTAAACCTAGAGCGTGAACACGCCCGCATCCACAAAGAGCTCAGTGGCCACCATGATCACTTTAAGCTCCTGCCCAAGTACGATGTGCGCATCACTGAGCTCAACGAAGCGATTGTTATGGAGAAGCCCAGCATTGTTCATTTTAGTGGCCACGGCCGCAGCAGCAAACCCGTAGCCGCCGACCCCAACGACCCTTTCTCCGAGCCACAACCCGGGGAAATGGGTGGTCTCTTACTCGTCAACCCACAAGGGGATGGCCTTTTTATGGCACTGGCTTCTGCCTTGGCCTTTATGTTTAAAAGTATGGTGGAAACCCAAGGCATTCCGCTTAAAGTGGTGTTGCTCAACGCTTGCCACTCTGGCGAGCAAGCGGAAGCCATCGCGAAGCACATCCCATTCGTTATCGGCACCAGCGATAAGGTGCTGGACGAAGCCGCTTGGACATTTAGCAAAGGCTTCTACTTTAGCCTCGCCGACAATGCCGGCCAGATCATTGATGAAGCTGCCGTCCGCAAAGCCTTCAATATGGGCCAAATGAACGCCTTATTTATGGGCGAGCCAGCAGATCGTTTTGTCTTGTATGTGAATGGGAGGCGTGTATAGATGCGCCGCATCGCGGAATTATTACTCTAAACAAAACCTATGAAAAACCAACTACCCAAGCACGTCTCCTTCCCCCTTCCTGGCGGCATCAGCTACCCCATGGTACACGTACAGCCAGGCACCTTTATCATGGGCAGCGAAGCAGAGGAGGCCTATGACGATGAAAAGCCTGAGCACCTAGTCCGCCTGACGCGCGACTACTATATCGGTGTCTATCCCGTCACCCAAGCCGTATGGCAGGCGGTGATGGAGGGGCACAATCCTTCTGATTTCAAGGGGGATAATCGACCCGTAGAAAATGTCTCTTGGATTGATATTGTGGAGGGCGGCCAAGACGAAAGCGTGCCAGAAGCCTTCCTGACGCGCCTCAATGCTTTGCCAGCAATAGCGGCCCAAAATGCAAAAGACGGCCGCCAGTTTAGGCTACCCACCGAAGCCGAGTGGGAATATGCCGCTAAAGGCGGCCACCTCACGGCACTCACGGCCGAAGAAATCGAGCAGCCGCCCAAAGCGGAAGAACGCTACCCACCTTACGCAGGTGGCTACAAACTAAAGGAACTAGCTTGGTATTACTTGAACAGCCACGGCGAAACCAAAGCGGTGGGGCTAAAGCACCCCAATAAACTAGGGCTGTATGATATGAGCGGGAATGTGCGGGAGTGGTGTGCCGACTGGTATGGAAAATATCCGAACGAAGCACAGACTGACCCCAAAGGTGTTGACAAGGGCACTTACCGCGTGTATCGCGGCGGCAGTTGGCTCAACTCTCCGCTGCTCTGCCGCGCCGCCGATCGCGGCAACAACACGCCGGCGTTTCGCTACGGCGATATCGGCTTTCGTCTTGCCCGCAGTTAGGAGGTCTGCCAC
>DAITME010000147.1:0-3516 GCA_036835305.1 Lewinella sp. | reverse complement strand
ACGAACTAGCTGACCTGCCTACCGACTTCTCTGCGCTGCCAGTAAGTACCTACGAAGATATTGGGGTTCAGGCAAGAGGTCACTACCTTGCCATTATCGATGATGGGGACAAAGCTTTCGATAGCGAATTCCCCAGAACAGAAATCAGCGAGGAAGCCATGCTTGCAGAAGCGCTTGAGCAGTTTGATTACGGCATATCAACCGGCGAGCTTAGCTCGGAAGACAAAGCCAATTTCCAAAAATTTCTTCGGTTTATCAACGAAGAGCTGGAAGCAGACGAGGAGCTCACCCTGTCTTTTTTCCATAGACAATTTGACGACTTCCTAGCACGCAACAACATTAGCGAACAGAATAGCCCAATAACCTATCATAGCAGTCAGGTCGTCAAATACACGCTGTTCGATAATGATATGTACCGGCTAGCAAGAGCCAATGCAGACGCTGAAGATGATCCTTTGAAAAGGTTCAGAGATGGGCAGTTTTGTGCCTTTCCTTGGTATTGTAATGGTGGCTTACTTATCACACTAGCATTCGCGGCCATCGGTACGGCTGCTGGTACGGCTTTCACCAATTCCGTAAATTGGAGTACTCTAGCAGAAAATGCGGCGCGATCTGTTATTACTGGCGCGGTTACTGGAGTCGGTTCTGCATGGTGCAGTGCGCGCAGATTTTGCGATGACTGTGGCTCTGCAGTAGGCATTACCACCTACAATAATGGTTGTGCTAATCAGGGGATCAGAGCAGTTGGTAATTTCGAATTTGCTGATAGATGGGATTGGACTTTTGATCGCAATAACGATTTGGTCGGAGACTTGGATCAATCAACTTTCGGAGACGGTGGAACCGAAGAAAGAATACCATTTACTGCCTTACAGTTTGCTGGCATCAATGCCAATTCTGCTCCATTTGGGGCAAGGGTAAATGTCCAATGTGAAGGCCGTCTGTTCAACTGGCCAGCGGGAAATGGTGTTTTCGTTACCATAGACCCCTCGGTGTTCAATATTTCCGCTCAGCCTTTCGGTATCATCACAGGGCCCTCTACGCCCAATTCTTTCTTCTACCCCAGAAATACCCAACTCTGCTTTACTTTGAGTAATTTGTCACTTCAAGGGCATGATTTCACGGGCTGGACGAGTAATTATGGAACACCCGCCTCTGGTGGGCCTTCTTCTCAGTACTGTACTACTTTCAATACAAGTACGTACACCAATGTGACGGCGGTATTTTATGACCCCTGTACGGATTCACAACGCTTTATTACCAGAAGCTTTGTAGTATGTAACGGTTCGGTCGGATTCTCTGGCTGTCAATAAAAATAAAGGAGTTGGGGGTGTGTAGCTTACACGCTCCCAACTCCCACTTATTTGTTATGACAAGATGCTTGCTTTTTCTATTCCTTTGTACTTTTTCTACTGTTTTAGTCGGCCAACAATTGCGCAGGGCTTGTGAGCCCGATGAAGGTGGCGATTGGAACTGCCGTGATGCTTGTTTGCTTTGCGATGTGGATGGATTTGTGGGATATACGACTGTTAATTTGGTGACATTTTCCTCGCCGCTCTGTGAATCAGGAGTAGGTGATTTATATGCCTTTGTGCCTCAGACCCCTTTCATAACTTTAGAGGTAGATGTATTTGATTGCGTCAATAATGCTGGTGCTCCCTTAAATCCTTTCTTCTTTTGGGGCTATGGCATTCGTGCGCCTGATCCTCCCGATAGTTGTGGTTTTGATAGCCAAGGGTATCAGCAACCACAACCCATCTTTCCTTGTGGTTCCCAAAATGGAATTGCTCTTTATGAAAGGTTGGAGAACGGACAAAGCCGTGAATATAGAAACGAGGCGCCCTTGGAAGTGGGAAAGATATATTTTTTGGTTTTCACTAGGATTGGTAGTACCGATTGCCGTTATTCTGTTAGAGTAACAGAAGGCTCCACGGCCATTCCCCAGCTAGAGGAACAGATATATACCGGCCCGGTAGTCAGCTGCCAAGGTGATACGGCTATCTATACCTACGATTTTCCCTCGCCGGGGGCTTATTACTACTACACTTTAGATGGGGATACCATCGCTTATGATACAAGCGATGTAGCCATTGCCTGGACAAATAGCGGGGAGTACGAACTGTGCTTGCTAGCTACTAATATTTGTTCGGAAGCGCCTCCTTATTGCCAGACAATAAGCGTGGCTCCGCCCTTGGAAACGACCTTAAATATTGATTTATGTCCCAACGAAAGCTACGCGCTCAGCGCGGATAGCGTAGTTACCGCAGGAGGTAATTATAGCTTGCTTTTCAGCAGCAGTGCTGGCTGCGATAGTGTGGTGTATTACAATGTGATTGAGCGGCAGGCCGATACCAGCGATTTCTCTGTAAGCCTTTGTGTGGGCGATACGCTCTTTTATCGGCAGCAGATTTTCACCGAGGCGGGTGATCCTAGTTTTCTGGATCAAAATCAGTACGGTTGTGATAGTACTATCCGTCTAGCAATAAGCCAGCGTGTTTGTGCGATAGTAGCACAAGCTGCGCATACTGATCTGCTTTGCTCTGATAGTAATGACGGTACTTTTAGCTTAGATATTACACTAGCGGCCTATCCCGTTCAATACACAGCGGGCTTTTTGGGTAGTGTACCCTTAGCTACGGGTGTTTTAAATACGCCTAGTGAGTTGCTCAACTTTACAGGGCTAAGCCCAGGAACCTTCCTTGTACAGCTTGTAGATGCAGCAGGCAACGAAGCTACTTTTAATCGGGAATTATTGCGACCCAGCCCACTAGAAACTACCATAGCGCAAAGCAATTACAATGGAAGCGGAATTAGTTGTAGTGATGCCAGTGATGGCTGGATAGAGGTTTCGCCATTGGGTGGCACCCCACCGTATCAGATTAGCTGGGGCGAAGCAGCTTTAGATGGCTATCGGCTAGATTCGCTGGCCGCAGGAGACTATACTTTTGTACTGGAGGATAGAAACGCTTGCCAGACAACACAAAGTATTCGACTAGAGGCACCTCCCCCTTTGATGTTGGAGGTGCTGCTTGAATTAGCAGACTGCCAGCCAGGTTCTTTGGCTCGATTAGAACCAGTGGTGACGGGAGGAACAGCGCCTTATACCAATAGCTTGATAGCCAGCAATGGGGCTGTGGTGGATTCGCTACTGTCTCGCTTGCCAGAAGGGGATTACTCGCTATTGACCACAGATGCGAATGCTTGCAGAGCGGAAAGGCTCATAACAATAAGAGAACCGCGTAGGCCGAGTTTATCACTGGACGCTGCGGATGAGCGCATCAATCTTGGGGCATCTACCAATCTGTATGCACAAGGGGTTTATTTAGATTCGCTTATCTGGACACCGGATGTAGGCTGCGTCTCATCGCTGGGGTGTGATCGGGTGGAGGTAAGTCCAGTACAGTCCACCACTTACCGAGCCACCGCCATTAGTAGCGACGGCTGCACAGTAACAGACAGTATTCGGGTAGGTGTAATTCCATTGAAAGATGTATATATTCCCAATGCCTTTTCTCC
>DAITME010000146.1:0-3523 GCA_036835305.1 Lewinella sp. | reverse complement strand
TCATAGCCATTTGCAGGTTTTTATCAACCTGATTGGAAATCTTCACGAACCATTGACTAATTTACTATGAAAATTATCTCTACTTCTCTGCTTATTATAGCATTATCTTTTTTGTCACTCAGTCTAAGGGCACAGATTGATTGCTTCGATGCCCTGGTTATCGAGCCAGGTGTTTACACTGTGGATTCTATCTATGGTACCCAAATACCTACCATAGATTGTGTGACCAATAACTACGGTGGTCGTGCCAATTGGTACAGTTACACAGCCGATAGGGATACCGTTATCAATATTACGACGGATCTGGCCGAATCGGCTGGCGAAGATACGCGCCTGTCTGTTCACGTAGGCGAGTGCACCAATCTGAGCTGCCTTGGTGGCGACGATGACGGCGGCAGCGGTTTTCTATCCACATATACGTTTAATGTGGAGGAAGGTGTTACCTATTTTATCGTCTTCGACAACCGCTGGTCTAGCAATGGCTTTAGTTTTTCCCTTCAGTACGCGGAAGAAGTAGTGGTAGAACTTTCCTTTACTGCCACCAACTTGGCTACGATTGGAAACACCTTGGGCGTGGCGGATATGAACGGGGATGGACTAGACGATGTCGTTTCCATACTAGCGAATAGCGTGCGGCTGAACTTGCAGCAAGCTGATAGTCCTGATTTTACGGTAGTGGATGTGCCAACGACTACCGCCGCTAATTTGCCTCAATGGAGTTTGGCTATCGGAGATTTCGATGGCAATGGATTGAACGATCTGCTCTACGGAGGGGGCAGTGGGGTCACTTTTATGCAAGCAACCGATACGCTCTTCGGCTTCACTCAAATCTCTTTCGAGGAGTATGTTTTTTCCCAGCGCTCTAATTTTATCGATATCAACAACGATGGCCATCTTGATGCTTTCGTTTGCCACGATGTACAGCCCAATGTCTTTTTCCTCAATGACGGGGAAAACAATTTGCGTTTCAACCAAGGCTCCATTGGCGATACACCTGACGGCGGCAACTATGGCTCCATTTGGGTGGATTATGACAACGACGGAGACCAAGACCTCTTCATTGCCAAGTGTAGAGGCGGTGCCTCTGATGCTAATATCAACCAGCTTTTCCGCAACAACGGCGATGGTACTTTTACAGATGTTGCACCCGAAATGGGAATGGCCGATCGTATTCAAACTTGGTCGGCGGCCTGGGGCGACTTTGATAACGACGGCGACATGGATGCTTTTGTCGGAGCCAGTTCTTTTGCGGAGGGCCGCCATAAAATGATGCGCAACGATCGGGATACCTTTATTGACATCACCGCCGGCACCGGATTTGAAAACCTGCAAGGGACTAGCATTGAAACTATCACTCACGATTTTAATAACGATGGCTACCTGGATATCTTCGGCGCTGGCGACCGCATTGCTCTAAATAATGGCGATATGACTTTCCGCTTCACGGCCGTTCCTTTTGGGCACGGCCCCGTGGGCGATCTAAACAACGACGGCTTTTTAGACATCGTAGCTGGCGGAACAGCCTTTCTAAACCAACCCAACGGAAACAATTACCTGAAAATTTACACCCAAGGCACGGTCAGTAATCTGAATGGTATCGGTGCTAGGGTAGAGGTCTTTAGCGCTTTGGGCAAACAAATCCGCGATGTGCGCAGCGGCGATGGCTTCCGATTTATGAGCAGCCTAACGACTCATTTTGGCTTGGGGCAGGACGAAGTAGTGGATTATGTAGTAGTCAAATGGCCATCGGGCATCGTGGATACGGTTTACCAGCCCGAAATCAATACGCAGATCACAATCGAAGAGGGATCTTTTGTATCATCTACTCAGCAGCCAGCTATTGCCCAGCTAACGGTTTACCCCAACCCCAGCAGCGATCGGATATACATGAGCCAGCAAAATTTTAGCGAAACAACACGCTATGCGGTGTTTTCTACCAGCGGCCAACTGCTGCAGCAAGGCTTCCTCACGGCCGCCGGGGTAGATATCAGCCAACTCCCCACCGGTATTTATCAACTCTTGGTTAGCGATAAGGGCGATAACCGGCTTGGGCGCTTCGTGAAGCAGTAGGTATTTTGTGTGCGGCTGAAAGCCGCACACAAAATACCTACTTATAGCTGACGGCATCCAGTGGTCTCTCGGCGATGGCCGAAAGACGCCCCCCCTACTTCGTATAATCTGCGATCAACGGCTTTTGGGACAGCTCTTAAACAACGAGTATTTTCATTGCGGCTAAAAGCCGCAGTGAAAAACACCTAATTATAATTGACGGCATCCGGCATCTCGGCGATGACCGAGAAATGCCTCCCTTTGTTCTGCATAATTTGCGTCCAAAGATTCTTAGGCCGGCTTTTAAACAAATAGTTGGGGAACATATTAGCGGTTACCCAGCTGCCCGTGCTAAGTTCGTCTTGCAGCTGCCCTTCCGACCAGCCCGTATAGCCCACGAAAAAGCGAATGTCGCGGGGCATCACCAAGCCGTTGCGAATGAGGAACTTGAGCTGCGCAAAGTCGCCGCCCCAAAAAATGCCGGGCAGTACTTGTTTACTATCTGCCAGCAGGTCGCCCACACAGTGTAGGTAATGCAAGGTATTGTTTTCAACGGGGCCACCGAAGAAAACGGGGGCATCAAACTCGGGGAAATCTTCTACGAGTGCATCGATCCTCAGGCTGCCTTGGCGGTTCATGATAAAGCCTAGGCTACCTTCTTCATCGTGTGCTACCAGCAAGATGGCTGCACGCCGAAAATTGTCGTCTAGCATATAAGGTTCAGCTAGCAGTACAGTGCCTTTTTCTAATTTTTTGTGTGTCATGCTGGGAGCTTAATTTGTATTTTATCCAAAGAGCAGGCTGCCAATTCTCACTAGGTTGCTACCTTTTTGTAAGGCAATGGGATAGTCGCCAGACATACCCATACTGCGCAGTTTGAAATAATCGGCATTGGGAAAATAATCAGCCTTTAAACGTTCAAAATACTGACTAAGTTGCTCAAATTCGGCAGCAATTTGTTCGTCTATATCCGTATAAGTAGCCATCCCCATGACGCCCGTGATGCGGCAATGTTGTAAAGCTTGGGCTTGTAAACTTTCCATCAATGCGCTGGCTTCCGGCCAAAGGAGGCCGTATTTACTGTCCTCGTCTGCAATATGGAATTGGAGCAAAACATCCACCGACCTAGCTGCTATTCCCGCCTGTTTGTCAATCTCTCTTAGCAGTCTTTCGCTATCAACGGCATGTATGAGATGGACAAAGGGCACAATATTTTTCACCTTATTGCGCTGCAGGTGCCCGATAAAGTGCCAGTGGATATCTTGAGGAAGCAGCGCCTGCTTTTCGACCAGTTCGGCATCTCTGTTTTCTCCAAAATCGCGCTGTCCTAGCTCGTACAAAGCCTGAATTTTATCCACACTCTGGGTTTTGGAGACGGCCACCAAAGTGGCTTTGGCGGCGGCTACTTCTTGGCATATGGCGCGGTAGGTAGCTAGCTGTTGCTTATCCATGGGCAATTTTAAATAGTTTTTAA
>DAITME010000145.1:0-3876 GCA_036835305.1 Lewinella sp. | reverse complement strand
ACAAACTCCGTTTTGGCGTTGGGGAGCAAGGGCTTGGCCAGTTCCACTTCCAAGATGGTGCCGACGGTTTTATATACCACGGGCATATTGTCTTGCGTCAGGCTATTGACCTTTTGGTAGCCGATTTCGTCGGGCTGTAGCTTCGAAATGCGGTCGCCCACGCGGCGGTCAGGGTCGGAGATGAGCAAACTGCGGGTATCCATCATGCTGCCTGGTTGGAAGGCATTGAAGTAGAGATGGTAAAAAACGCGGTGGAGCGTATCGGGCGAGTTGTTGGTATAAACCAGCCGCTGCGTGCCCTTGTACTGATTTTTTTCGGCATCTACGTCGATATCCATTTGATAATCAACCTGCTGCTGCCAATAGCCGTATTGGGCAAAAAATGGAGAGAAATTAGCCAGGAGGGTCAGTGCAAGCAAAAAAGAACGAAAAAGCATAAGTATTAAATTTAGCTCCGTAGGCCGGATATTTTTTCAGGTTTTGGTAGGGTTTAGGACAGCAACATGGCTCAAAAATGAATGCGCTGCTCCTGCGTGAGCCATCTTTATTGTGCTATTCACGCCCAAAATGGCATCAATGCCGGAGCAAGGTTAACTCAAAAGAGCCGTGTTGTTGGCAAAGACCAGCTGCTGACGCCTCTACAAACCCTCGGCCACCTTATTGATTACCTCGTAGGCGTAGGGCAGAAAATCTTCTAGGTCATCGGCAGAGATATCTTTGCTGGGTGAGCTGGAGAGGTTCATCAATATTTCGGGCACCAAGCTGAAGGCTTCGTTGGGGTATTCAAAAATAGCTTCGCTGATGCTTTCCTGATGCGACTGTTGGAAGAAATGGTTGATGAGGCGCAGGGCATTTTCTCGGTTGGGCGCATCGGCCAGTACCCCAACGCTGGTCATGTCCATAACGGTGAGGAAGTTGTTCTCGGTATGCGGGTAGATCACGCGCCAAGCTTCTGCGGCAGCAAAATGCCTGGGGTTGCCATTGAGGAACCAGCGGATGGCCGCACTCGCGCTCACGAAGGCCATATCTAACTCGCCTGCCAGCATACGGTCTAGCTGGTCATAATCATTGCCTGCCAGCGGCTGCGCGGCACCTTCCATCATCACCTTGGCCCACAAGGCTGCCCCCTCAGGATTGATGACTTTGCTCAAGCCAGCCACGGTATTCAAGAAGCCCGAGGAATCCGGGTGTGCCATCCCCATCCGAATGCCCCGCAGCGGAATTTGTGCCAAGGTTCGATAGGTTTTTACTTCGCCTTCCGCTACCGCCTGTGGGTTGTAAACGGCAGCCATGGCCCAGCGGCTGACCCCAGCATAATAGCCTTCCCGATCTAAGTAGCGGTCATCCACATTACCAGAAGAAAAGGCAGCTACATAGAAAGGCTGCAAAATACCAAAGCTCTTCATGCGCACAATATCACCAAACTTGGGCACCAACACGAGATCGCCCTTTAGCTCTTTGCGCTGTGCTCGCTTAATCATTTCCGCAGGCGACACCACCTCGATATCCACGCGGATATTGTATTTCTGCTGGAAGCTGTCAATAATATCTTTATCCTGCGCCAAGTAACGGTAGGTGAGCAACTTGACACTGCCAAAATCTCGGTGAATGCTCTTTTCTTGCTTGGGTTCCTCTTGCCCACATCCAGAGAAGAGAGCGAAAAAACCGAAAGCTAGGAAGACGAAAAGTAATTGTTTCATAAATTGGATTGTATAAAGCTGGGTGCAAGCGCTTATTGAAGCCATGTCTGCAAGCAGCCACAAAAGTAAGCAATTTCTCAAAAAGCACTTACCTTTGCGTTATGAATAGACCAATAAAGACCAAAAGTATGAATAGCCCCGCTCGTATGCCTTCCAATTTCTTGGCCATTTCCATCTTGGTACTTACGGCTGCGGCCAGTAGGCTGCTGCCTCACCCGCCCAATTTTACGCCCCTGGGCGCCATGGCCTTGCTGGGCGCTGCCACTTTGCGTTCTTTTCCAATAGCGCTGCTGGTGCCCCTCCTCGCTTTATATCTCAGCGATCTGGTGCTGAACAATGTGGTATATGCCCAATATTTCGATGGCTTCACTTGGGGCATTGGTTGGGCTACCTACCTCGGTTTCTTTGGGGTGCTGCTGTTGGGTTGGTTCCTTTTGCGCGGGCGCAGTTTTAGCTTGCTACGCATTGGGAGTGTGACGCTTGGAGGTACTTTGATTTTCTACTTGGTTTCTAACTTCATCGTTTGGTATGCTGCGCCGCTCTCTATTTACCCGGCTAATGTTGCGGGTTTGCTGGCTTGCTACACGGCGGCGCTGCCCTTCTTGTTGAATAGTCTATTGGGTGATTTCTTCTACGCTGGCCTGCTTTTTGGTGCCTACCACTGGTACCAAAGCCGACAGTTGGTGAAGGCTTACGATTCGCTATGACCTATCCTGCTGCGCTAGACTGGCTCTATACCCAGCTGCCCATGTTCCAACGGCAAGGCGCTTCCGCTTTCAAAAAAAATCTGACGAACACGCTGCAACTTGTGGCCGCCCTAGGAAACCCCGAGCGCCAACTCAAAATCATCCATGTTGGGGGCACCAACGGAAAAGGTAGCACGGCCCACTTAATCGCTGCCGCCCTGCAAGCCGACGGCAGCCGAGTGGGCTTATACACCAGCCCGCACTATGTCGACTTCCGAGAGCGCATCAAGATCAATGGCCAACTTCTGCCGGAAGCCGCCGTAGTCGCTTTTCTGGAGCGCCTCGGCATCCATGGCAGCCATTCCATCCTCAACGACATCCAGCCCAGTTTTTTTGAGCTGACGGTGGCCATGGCTTTTCATTACTTCGCCGAGCAGCAAGTGGACTGGGCCGTCATAGAAGTGGGTATGGGCGGCCGTTTGGACAGTACCAACGTCGTGGATCCGCTGCTGAGTGTCATCACGAACATCAGCAAAGACCATACGCAGTTCCTAGGAGAAACCCTGCCAGAAATTGCCTACGAAAAGGCGGGCATCATCAAAGCGCATCGGCCCGTCGTTATCGGCAAAACACAGTCGGAAACAATAGCGGTATTCCAAAAGAAAGCCCAAGAAATGGCCGCGCCCATTCTTTTTGCCGACCAACTTTGGGAAGCTTCCTTGGTGGAAGAGACCTTACAACACAGCTGCTATGATATTTTTCTGTCCGGCCAGCCCGCTTTTCGCCATTTGAAGGTGAATGTGCAAGGGCCTTTTCAGGCGGAGAATATACAAACGGCCTTGGCGACGCTCCATGAATTGCAACGCCTAGCGGTAGGTTACACCCTGCTGGAAGAACAGCTTCGTGCCAGTTGGCAAGACCTCCAAGAAGCGACCTATTTTATTGGTCGTTGGCAAGTCGTACAAGCCTCGCCCCTGGTGCTGCTAGACAGTGCCCACAACGAAGGCGGGCTACGCATCACCCTGGAGCGCTTGCTACAACTCCCCTACCAGCGGCTACACGTCGTGCTGGGTATGGTGAACGACAAAGACCTTTCCGGGGTGCTGCCGCTCTTCCCGGAGGAAGCGACCTACTACTTCGCCAAAGCGGATATACCCAGAGGCCTCGCGGCTTCGGAGCTGGCCGCCCAGGCCAGAACCTACGGATTGGAAGGCCAAGTGTATGCCAGCGTAGCCACCGCCTACGAGCAGGCGCTGACAAGTGCCGCCCCCAACGATCTGGTCTTTGTGGGGGGCAGTATTTTCACGGTGGCGGAGGTGTTGGGGGGAAAGTAATGTGCGCCATAAGGCGGTGCCAAAGCACCATTAAATCAGAATTTCGTATTCGTCACGACAAAACACCATCTTTTACCTTATTTTCACAGGCTGATTTTAATGGATTTCACTGGCCTATAACATTTATAAGCTATTGATTATCTGTTATTTATTTTA
>DAITME010000144.1:0-3924 GCA_036835305.1 Lewinella sp. | reverse complement strand
CCAGCCCGCTAAGACAGTGGATCGGCTTATCCAATTTGTGCTGGAGCGGTTGGGGTGTTAAGAGTATCTCCGAAACACAAGCAGATAGAGGCGGATGGGCATACTGGATGGATACATGCACTTTTGCCCACGCCCTACTAAAACGGGCACAAATGCAGGAGCAAGGCTTGTTTTTTAAGAGCAATGTTCCACACGCTGCTCCGTCCTTCCACTACAAATCCATCCAATAATCTTGGCTGTTGACGGCATACACCCAGCCGTAGCCGTTTTGGACGTTGGTTTGGGTAAGCTCCACGCGGCCGGCGGTGAGGTATTCATCGAAAAAATTGTTGCTTTTGCGCTGGGATAGGGCGTAGCGATAGTCTTTTTCGGTGATGCTGCCGAAGCGAAGGCCGATGCGGCTGGGGGGACTGGGGTAGGGAATAGAATTGGAGAAAAGATCTGGAAAACTGGAGGTGGTGTAGCCATGGAATAGGTCAATAGAAGCGAGTTCTTGCCCGATACAGCGACTGCTCCAAGATATTTGGTTGTCAATTTCGGAAGAAATACCGCACTGGTCTCGGAAAACATCGTCGTAATCTACAAAAAGGTAAGCTGCCCGATTGGTGCCTGGGGCAGGGTCTTCGACTAGGGCGATGGCATGGTAATAGGTTTCGGCTGCCAGAACACCGCTGGCTAGGAGGCCGTGTACATTTGGCTCGCTTTCAAAGGCTTCGTCATCGAAGAAAATTGTTACCTCCGTCAATGCTGGGGCAAAGACCAAAGGCTCGGTTTGTACAGCCGGGAAGTTGGGATAGGAACATTGCAAATAGTAGGCTTGGTTGGTAGCAAGCGAGGCTGTGCTGCTATACCATTGCATTAAACCATCGTAGCGGAGGGTATCTAGGAGGGTGCCATCGGCTGCATGGAGGCTGACGATGGCAATGGAATCCAGCCTAGCAGCCGATTCAAAATAGGATAGATTGGGGTTGAGCGTTCGGCTGAGGCGAACGGCAGAAAAATCCGGACTAATATGGCCTTCCACAATGAGCTTATCCCCTTCGTAAGGTACATCAAAGCCTTCTTCGATGAGGGTCTCGCAGCTCCATAAAAAAAACAAGCCAAGAAACAGCAAAATGCTAGCGCTTAGGCTGGCTATGCTTTGGGTAAAAACACGGCTCTTCTGGAGTAGCTTTGCTCCTGCGTGAGCCATACAGCGTATGGTCAAAAATCTAGTAGCGTACTTCATAACTAAAGATTGGGAAGAAGCGGAATAAGCTGAGGACTTCGGTATTAGGTGTAGTGAAGATATCAAATACACCTGTTTCAGGATTTATAAAACCTGTTCCTCTTGCGGAATAGTTGATACTCAAGGCATTTGGCCTACCGTAGATATTGTAGATGCCAAAGGTCAATTTACCTTCTCTTCCTTTTTTATTAAGGGTTTTTTTGCTGAGCGACACATCCACACGGTGGTAGTCGGGCAGTCGGGCGTTGTTGAGTTTTGGATATATCAGGCTCAAGCCATCTCTGGATGAGCCTAAAGCGGTGGGCGCAGTGATCGGCCTGCTTGTTTGGTAGTAGAAAGCGGTGGCGAGCTGCCATTTGCTCGATAACTTTGCTTGTAACTGTAGATTAAAATCGTGTGGCCGATCGAAATTATAGGGGAAATATTGCCCTTGATTAATCTCTGCAAAGCGACGAAAACTACGGCTGTAGGTATAAGATAGCGACATAAAAAAGGCATTGCTCAGGCTGCTTTCGTGGTAGCATTCTAGCCCAAAAGCGTAGCCGTCGCCTTGGGCAATTATCTCGTTTTCCCAGTTGCGATTGTTGCTTTGTGCAAAGGAAAAACCGGGAAGAATCACTTGATCAAACAACTGCTTGTAGTACAAACCGAGGCTACTTTGTCCGTGGCGGCGCGTTGTTTTATAGCCCATGCTGTAGATGTTGCTGTGCTCAACGGGGGCTGTCTCCGTGGCGGGTAACCAAACGAGGGTGGGGACGCCAGCGACCAGCAGCTCGGCTGCATGCAGATCTTGCGTGGTTCGGTTGTAGCTGGCAAATAGCAGCGATTTTTCCGAGAATAACCAGTTTAAGGCCAAGCGGGGCGCTGGTTGTACATCGTTGAAGGAAGGATCAAAAGTGTGGTATAAATTGAGGCGTAAGCCAGCATCCAGCCGCCAGTTGGCGTGAAAGGCATAGGCCCAGTCGGCGTAGGCCGAAGCGCTTAGCGTGCGGATCAAAAAGCGGGAGGTATTGAGGTTGATCGTATTGTTGGTACTGCGAATGGCCACGGGTTCTATCCATCTATTCGTCAGGCTGCCGCCCCATTGGAAAGCGTGACCCAGCCAGCTTCCTTCAAACTGATGGCTCAAACTTATCTCCTGTATTCGGGATTTATTGGAGAAACGATTGATCACGCGGCTCATTTCTTCGCTGAATACCTCTTTGGTTTTGTAGATATTTCTGTAAGCATTGTAGTTTAAGGAGGTGGTGCGCAAATTCCCCTTTTTATTGGGAGCTACGTATTGCAAAGCCGTAGTGAAATTCCCATATTGGATAATGGAAGTGCCGCTGGTATTGCTACTATCTGTGCGCACGATGCCACCGAAAGCATCCTCACCGAGGTAGGAACTGAGTCGCAGTTTTGCGCCATTTTCATAACGTTTTACCAATTTGGCATTGAGGTCGAAAGTGCCAAAAGCGAGGAGCGGGTTTTTTCTAGCCAGATAAGTAGGTACCGTTAGTATAGACACCCAAGCCGAGTGGGATAGCCGCCCACCTAGGTGATAGATCCAGCTACTGTCCCGTAGCGGCCCTTGGGTAGTGTAGGCGGTGGTGATAAAACCAAATTCCTTAGCCGTTTGCCGTTTTTTTTCATTGCCGTCAATGGTACTTACATCCAGCACCGAAGCCAAGCGCCCTCCGAAGCGAGCGGGAATAAAATCTTTATGCAGATCAAAAGAACGAACTACATCCGGATTAAAAACAGATAAAAAACCAAATAAATGCCCGGGATTATACAGCGTGCTACCATCCAAGCGGACTAGATTTTGGAAGGCATCGCCGCCCCTGACGTGGAAACCACTTAGCCCTTCCTGTCCTGCGGCCACGCCCGGGTAGAGCGTGAGGGCTTTCACCAGATCGGTTTGTCCGAGTAACACAGGCACTTGTTTTAGTCTCTCTACCGAGGGGCTGAGTTGTTTATTGAGATTGCGCGCTGTGGCAACCACTTCCACGATGTTCAAAAAGAGCGGCGCTAAGCGAATATTAAAATTGGCAGATTGGGTGTTGGCGGCCAGTAGTAGGGTGTCGGTTTGGTAGCCTAGTGCGGAGACGATAATCGGCACTTTGGCTTCCCCCTTCGGCTGATAATCGAGGCGAAAATAACCGTTGAAATCGGAAAGCAGCCCTGGGCCTTCGCTGATTCTGATTTGTCCGTGAGCAATAGGCTCACCATTGCTATCATCCAGCAGATAGCCTGCCAATTGGAAGCTTTGGGCTAGTAAGCCACAGCAGCTGTATCCGATAAGGATTAGGCAAAGCAGTAGTTTTTTGTGCATAAACTTGTGGGAAAAAGCTGTTTGGGCTTAAGAATAATTGCTTGCTTGTCGTAGTCTGCTCAGATTGTAAAATAAGGTGGCCACCGTGTAAACGATGGCCACCTGTGGGTTTATTGCGTGTCAACAAAGGATTGTTTCTAGTACTGTGTATCGCAATTGTTGTTTCCAGTTCCAGTTTCAGCGTAGTGGTTGACACGGAACGCTGGTGTTGAGCAAGGAACATTATTTAGGACAAGCGTATTCAGCGTTTTTTGGTTGAAGTTTTGTTCAAATACGGCAATACCAACTGATTGATCTTGAAAAAAGTCACCTCTATGCCTGATTATTCTATCAGCTTCCTTTGGATAGTATATTCCGCCGAATCCTCTTCTAAGCAACT
>DAITME010000143.1:0-3933 GCA_036835305.1 Lewinella sp. | reverse complement strand
TCACGCCAGCGCACCACCACCGGATAAATCGGCTCATTAAAAAAGCGCGATCGGCTCTTTTGCCGATCGCGCTTTTTTAATGAGCCGGCCGTAAGGCGATTAGTTGCTCAGCATCACGGGCATCACGAGCATAAGGATGTCTTGGCCGGGTGTTTCTTCCCCAGGAAGCAGGATACCCGCCCGGGTGGAGCTAGACATCTCGAGTTTAACTTCACCGCTTTCCAGCACGCCTAGCATTTCTACTAGGAACTTGGCATTAAAGCCAATTTGCATCGCTTCCCCTTCATACTGGCAAGGAAGCTGCTCGGTGGCTTCGTTGCTGAAATCGAGGTCTTGTGCAGAAACGGTGAGGCTGCCATCTGCCACGTTCAGAATAACCTGGTTGGTTGTTTTGTTGGCGTAGATGACGATACGCTTGAGTGAATTTTGTAGATCGGTACGGCTGATCGTGAGCACATTCGGGTTGTCCACAGGAATAACGGCATTGTAGTCTGGGTAGCGTGCATCGATAAGTCGGCAGACGAGTGTGGTTTCTTCGATCCGGAAAAATGCGTTGGCCTTATTGAAGGCCATAGAGACTTGCGCATCGGTATTGGGGAGTGCACTCTTCAGCAGATTCAAGGCTTTTTTGGGCAGGATGAAACTGGCGGTTACTTCGCCCGCTACATCCGACATGCTGAATTTTACTAGCTTATGGGCATCCGTCGCTACCATAACCATTTTGGAAAAATCAACCTGGAAGAAAACCCCTGTCATGGCTGGGCGCAGCTCGTCTGTGCTCGTTGCAAAAAGCGTTTTGTTGATACCTTCCTGAAGATGCGCTGCCGAAACATTTACTTCATCGACATCATCGGGCTGCGGAATTTTTGGGTAGTCTTCACCATTTTCTCCGGCTAGTTTGTAGCGGCCGTAAGCACTCGTAATTTCAATGCCGAAGTTGTTGTCATCCACCGAAAAGGTGATGGGCTGCTGGGGCAATGCCTTGAGCGTATCTACTAAAATTTTTGCTGGCACAGCGACCAAGCCATCACTATCTGCATTCACTTCCAAGCTGGTAATAAAGGTGGTTTCCAGATCGCTGGCAGCAATCGTGAGCCGATTGTTACTAATGGCGAACAGAAAATCCTCCAGAATGGGAAGCACTGGATTGGAGGCAATGGCCCCGCTAGCTAGTTGTAATTTCTTTTGTAAATCGGACGATGAGACACTAAACTTCATGTTAGGATATTTCTGCAAAAATAGCGCAATTATCTATAACCAAAGCAATTTCAAAAGAAAATATGTTCCTGTCCAAAAAAGATCGGATAAAAAAATATAAAAATACAACACGATTTGTATTTTTATCGTAGCTTTGTGCCCATGCTGCTTTGTTGTTGCCTACGAAGGGCGCAGCAACTTTCTTATCCTGCTTTGTGACTGATTATCTTGCTTTCGGCAGTTTCATCAACTATTTTATCAGATGCCGCATGCATCCCGACACATTTCACCGGCTTGCACTCAGCCAAGTTTATAAGGTTGGCCCTATCCTAACGCGCAGCTTACTAGATACCTTCGGTACGGCAGAAGCCGTTTTTGAAGCTAGGCCGAAGGAACTCAGAGCAATTCATGGCCTCAGTGATGCTACCTTAGCTTCTTTCAAAGAAGAGACGCACTTCCGAGAGGCAGAGCAGATCCTTCGCTTCACAGAGCGTCATGAAGTGCGTATTTACTACTATCTTGATGAGGACTTCCCGAAGCGTTTTGAGGGAGTGGCTGGTGCGCCCTATTTATTTTATTATAAGGGTAATGCCGATTTGAACGCCAAGTGGACAGTGGCCATCGTGGGAACTCGTAGCCCCACTGCGATGGGGGTTCGGCAAACGGAGCACTTGGTGGCTGGCTTGCAAGCCTATCAACCGCTAATTGTGAGTGGGTTGGCTTATGGTATTGATATCCGTGCACACCGGGAGGCATTGCAGCAGGGATTGCCTACCGTGGGCGTTTTGGGCAGTGGCTTGGGAAAAATTTATCCTGACACACACGCACAAATAGCCCACCAAATGATAGACAATGGAGGCCTACTTACCACTCACCCCCACTGGGTAGGGCCTGAAAGAGTACATTTCCCCGCTAGGAATAGAGTAGTAGCCATGCTGAGCGATGCTATCGTTGTTGTGGAATCGGCCATCCGCGGCGGCTCTATCATCACAGCCAATATTGCTCGGGAGTTAGGAAAGCCCGTTGCGGCCTTCCCTGGGCGTTATGATGATAAAGCCACCACGGGTTGTAATATGCTAATAAAGGAAAAAAAAGCTCAGCTTATTTCTTCGGCAGAAGATATTGCCACAGTTCTGAAATGGAATAAAAGCCAGCTACACAACCAACAAGGCCAGCTGTTCCAAGCCCTTTCAACCGAGGAGCAAGCCGTTGTGGAGCAGCTCAGCCAGCAAACGGAAATTGATGTGGATGAAATGCAGCGCGGCCTAGGTTGGACAACCGTAAAACTAGCCGGCCGCCTACTGGAAATGGAGCTAAAGGGTCTCGTGAAAGTGGTGCCTGGCAATAGGTATCGCTTAGCGTATTAAAACTGTTTGCTTGTTCTGTGAACGTGCCTCTTTTGGGCTAGAGCCTTGGCATTTGGTAGATTTAACCATTTCTTTACCTAGCAGCTGAGGCGCTTTGAGTAAATTTGCAGAAATTAATGATATATGTTCGTCTTTCGCCATCTACTGTTCTTGCTTTTTTGCTGTGTTTTTTTCGTGGCCTGCCCACCAGCGCCCAGTAGTGGCAGTACCCTTGTTGGGGAGGGAAAGGCAGAGGCTCCCGACAATCGGTCTTCCGTAGTTGCTGCTGCTACAACGACGACAGTGGCCGCCAAAGCTGGCTCCTCTGCGAAGCCCAGAAACATCATTTTAATGATCGGTGATGGGATGGGGCTGACGCAAATATCAGCCGCCATGTTCAGCAATGGCAACCAGCTGGCCCTAGAGCGCTTTCCAGTGGTAGGTTTGCACAAACCTTACGCTAGTGATAATCTAGTAACCGACTCGGCAGCCGGAGCCACCGCCTTCAGTTGTGGTATCAAAACCTACAATGGCGCCATCGGGGTGAGCCCCGATACGCAAGCCGTTCGAACTATTCTGGAAGCGGCCGAAGCCAGAAATATGCCTACCGGACTACTCACCACCTGCTCTATTACCCACGCCACACCCGCTTCTTTTGTTGCCCACAACGAGTACCGAAAAAATATGGAAGCCATTGCCCTAGATTTTATGAAAGTGGAAGTGGACCTACTTATTGGTGGCGGCCAAAAGTATTTCGATAGAAGAGAGACAGATGAGCGGAACCTACTGGAAGCCATGCGGCAGCGCGGCTACCAGGTCACTTCTTTTGTAGATAAGGACATAGAAGAAGTGAATTTCCAAACCAATCGCAACATCGCTTACTTCACGGCTGCTGGCGAGCCCTTGCCCTTCTTGCAGGGACGCGATTATTTATTGGAGGCCACGAGCAAAAGTCTTCAGTATTTGAGCAAAAAAGCAGGAACACGTGGCTTCTTCTTTATGATAGAGGGTGCCCAGATCGATTGGGGTGGGCATGCTAATAATAGCGAGTACATCATTTCAGAAGCCATCGAATTCGATAAAGCCATCGGGCGGGTGCTCGATTTTGCTGCCGCCGACGGCAATACCCTTGTGATTGTAACAGCCGACCACGAAACAGGCGGCTACGCCATCAATTACGGCTCGAAGATGGATAGCATTGTGCCTGCTTTTACCTCCGATTACCATACTGGTACTATGATTCCCGTCTTTGCTTATGGGCCGGGAGCAGCAGAATTTTCGGGAATATACGAGAATACAGCCATTTTTGATAAAATGATGCGGCTCTTGGGATTGTAGGGCAATTGCAAGCTCTTCCCTAGGCGAGTAGAACCTTGACTAAATATCGATC
>DAITME010000142.1:0-3999 GCA_036835305.1 Lewinella sp. | reverse complement strand
AATCGGCTATTGCTTTTGGCAAAGCCCGATATAAATCGGCTAGTGCACTCTCCCCGCCCGTGAGAAGAGCATAAAATCGGTCGCCTGATATTTGATAGACGCGGCTATGGCTGTATTCTTTCCCGTTGATGATGGCTGTCCATTTTTTGTTAAAACTGCTTTTTGCTAGTACCTGAACCCAGTAGCACTTGGCTTGCTTGTGGGTGTCGGCTAGCGAAGCCAATTTTTGGAACAAGCTTTCTGCAGCACTACTATTCATAGTATTGTGCTTGTTCTTTATATCTGCAAATAGCGTATTGTTGGTAGCTTTTATATCAAATCCACTTAAATTACCAATTTCGTAGCCTGCGATACCACCTAAAACCTGCTCGTGAAAAGTACCTATGGAGTTGTTAATGGATTTATCAATTTGCCGCATTATCTCTGCTCGGATCAGGGTCTCTTCGTCCATTTGGTTAAAGCGAGCATCAAAAGTGAGTTTTATAGTATCAATTTTATTGCGATAAAATTTTCTTTTATCAATTGTTGCTTTTGCTCTATTGTAAGCATAATAGAGATTTTGGATACACTCCATAAGGTGCTCGTCACTTACGAAGCTTACATATTTATTGGCCATATAAAGTTTAATTTCACGAAATAGAGATAAAGTTAAGAGAAGTAAACATCTTCTTAGGTGTAGCCTCTTTTTCTTTAAGACCCAAATATAAACAAATGATCATCTTTTCTGGGTATTTATGCAAAATCACAGAACGGCAAAACTTAGAACCCTGCTCCCTTAAACAAACCCTGCCCCTGCACTTGGTGCCCGTATGGGCGAGAGTAACGAGTGCGTACCGTGTCCGTATGGATGTAAACGCATGTGCCCGCACTGGGTTAGAGCCAGCATGACTGCGCTCTCCAGGAACTTGAATGAAAAATAGTATCTTTGAGGCCAGCAAGCCGAATTGGCCATTCGTCCTTTTTTTAAGCATTCTTATCATATGCAGTCCCTCCTTCCCCTCCTTCCCCAACGCTTCGGCCGCTCCTTCATTGCCATCGAGCCTCTAGCAGGGGAGGTGGATTTAAACTACCGCTTGGAGACCGCCGAGGGCACATTTTATACCCTAAAAATTAGCGCTCCGGATACAGCTGTCGCGAGTATTCGCTTTCAGACAGACTTGCTCAATTACTTGGCGAAGCAAGCACTCCCTTTTGCCTTGCCTTTGCCTGTAGCCAACGTGAAAGGGCAGTATTATGAGCAGCTAGCGCTCGGCGAGCTAGGACTTCGATGGCTGCGCCTCCAAACTTGGGTGGCTGGCCGAATGCTTTCCGAAGCCCAGCCCAGAACCTACGATTTGCTGGAACAATGGGGGCAATGCAGCGGCCACCTCAGTCGGGCTTTGTCGGGCTTTAGCCACCCAGATGCGCCCCGCTCCTATAAATGGAATCCTTCACAAACCTTGGATTCTAGGCCCTTTGCGGCCTACTTCACCAAGCCTGAACAGCGCGCCATTGGCCATCATTTTTGGGAGCTTTTTATTCAAGAGGTGCTGCCTCGGCTGCCACACTTGCGAACAGGAATCAACTACAACGATGCCCATGAGCATAATATACTGATCAGTGAAGACACCCTTCATCCCCATATTTGCGGCCTCATAGACGTGGGCGATGCCATGCACACCCAAACCATCAACGAGCTAGCCATCGCTTGTGCCTATGCGGCGATGCATTGGCCGGATTCGCTGGGAGCTATGTGCCAAGTAGTAGCCGCGCATCACGAGGTTTGGCCGCTGGAGGAAGAAGAAGTGGCTGTTTTATTTCCGCTCGTCGCAGCACGTTTACTGATTACCGTCAGCCAGTCGGCGCGCAGCAAAGCCGCAGAACCAGATAATGTCTATCTTCAAGTTAGCGAAGCCCCCGCCTGGGCGTTGCTAGAAAAATTACACGCCCTTTCTCCTGTGCTGGTAGCGGCCAGTTTCCGGCATGCTTGTGGCTGGCCAGCGCTTCCACAGGCTGATTTCCAGGAATGGGCTAATCGCCACCGAACTAGTTTCCATCCGATCATTGCTTGGGGCAATCGCCCGATGGTGGCCATAGATTGCCGGGTGGGATCCTTGGATTTGGGGAATTATTCGAATTATACAGAAGCCGCTGCCTTCGAGCAAACCATCGGGCGCATGATCGCAGAAAAGGGAGGGCAAATTGGCTTGGGTGGCTACGACGAGACCCGCCCTTTCTACACCACCACGGCTTATCAGACCGAGGGCAATGCAGAGCCGCGCTGGCGAACGACTCACTTGGGCTACGATTGCTGGATGCCCGCTGGCGAAGCCATCTACGCACCGCTAGCCGGAGAAGTGCACAGCTTCGCCTATGATGAGGCCGATCGTTCCTATGGTGCTACGATCATTTTGGCGCATCACCCCAACGATTACCCCACCTTTTATACGCTCTACGGCCACTTGAGTCGAGCATCTTTGGACGGGTTAGCAGTGGGACGAGCCATCGCAGCCGGCGAGGCTTTTGCCGCTATCGGGAACTATGCCGACAATGGTGGCTGGCCGCCGCATCTCCACTTCCAAGTTGTATTGGATACATTGGGAAAGGTCGGTGATTTCCCAGGTGTGGCCTATCCAGAAGAAGCCGCCGTTTGGCTACAACTATGCCCTGATCCGCGCCTACTAATTCCAGATTTACCCGATGATTTGCGAACCAACCCACTTGGACCATCAGCCGAAAATATCTTAGCAGCGCGGAAAAAACGGCTGGGGTACAGCCTAAGCGTCAGTTACGCGGAGCCGCTACACATCGTGCGGGGTTGGGGGCAGTACCTTCTAGATGCCACGGGGCGCCGCTACTTGGATACCGTCAACAATGTAGCCCACGTGGGCCACGAGCACCCCCAAGTCGTGCGAGCAGGGCAGCGGCAAATGGCTGTATTGAACACCAATACCCGCTATTTACACGAGGAGATGCTGGCCTTTGCCGAGGAACTTTGCGCTACTTTGCCAGCGGAATTATCGGTGGTTCATTTTGTTAACTCGGGCAGCGAGGCCAACGAGCTGGCGCTCCGCATGGCCAGCAACTGGGCGGAAGGCAGCCGCAATATGCTGGCTATCGAAGTGGGCTACCACGGCAATACCGGCCGAACAATAGAAATCAGCAGCTACAAATTTGATGGCAAGGGCGGTGCTGGCAGGCCACCGCATACCGAGTTGCTGCCGCTGCCGGATGTCTATCGGGGCTTGCACCGGGAGGTGGCCACGGCAGGCAAAGATTACGCGGCCTACGCCCAAGCCGCCATTGCACGGATAGAAGCGCGAGGCGAGCGCTTGAGTGGGTTCATCGCCGAAAGCATACTGAGTTGTGGCGGCCAAATCGTCTTGCCAGCGGGCTATTTGCAGCAGGTCTATGCGCTGGTTCGGGCAGCAGGCGGGCTGTGTATTGCCGACGAAGTGCAAGTAAGCCTAGGCCGAGTGGGTAGCCACTGGTGGGGCTTCGAGTTGCAGGGTGTAGTGCCAGATATTGTCACCATCGGCAAGCCCATCGGCAATGGCCACCCCTTAGGGGCGGTGGTCTGTACGGCAGCGGTGGCAGCCGCCTTTGCCAATGGCATGGAGTACTTCAATACCTTTGGCGGCAACCCCGTTTCTTGTGCCATCGGTCGGTCGGTACTTCGGGTAGTCAAGGAGGAAGGTTTGCGCAAAAATGCCTTAGATACTGGTGATTACCTACGGGCGGGTTTGCTAGAACTGCAGGCCGATTTTCCGATTATTGGCGATACGCGGGGGCAAGGTTTTTTCTTAGGAGCAGAGCTTGTGAGAGATCCAAGTAGTCGTTTGCCCGCCAAAGCCCAAGCCGCCTACCTCACCAACCGCATGCGGCAGCTAGGCTTCCTGATGAGCACCGATGGGCCTGATGAAAACGTGCTTAAAATCAAACCACCCATGTGCTTCCACCAAGACAACGCAGCGGCCCTCCTAGCCCAAATGCGGCGGGTCTTGCAGGAGGATTTTATGC
>DAITME010000141.1:0-4245 GCA_036835305.1 Lewinella sp. | reverse complement strand
TGGCCTATGCCCAAAAAGACTATAGCAGCGCCCTACGACACCTCCAAAAAGCCGACTACCGCGACTACCTCCACCTGATGAATGCCCGACAGCTGCAAATCCGCATCTACTACGAAACCGACGAACACGAGGTTCTACGCGATTTTATCCGCGCCACCCGCAGCCTCCTCAGCCGCCGAAAGTATTCCTACCACAGCCGCGTGTATCGCAACAACCTGAAAATGACGCAAAAACTCCTCAATCTACGGCTCGATCGCCCCAAAGCCATCCAAAAATTACGCGAGGAAATTCGGACCATACAACCCCTCAGCGAACGGGAATGGCTACTTGGTCAACTGCCAAAATAATTGAAAATTGAAAATGATATGGCGCTTACAGGCTTTTGTGGAACTCCAACGCTCACTGCCAAGTTAGTTGCGCCCATTCAACGAGCCCGTAGCGCTTTAGATCTTCCCAAATCCTCAGAAAAACCCCATTGTCCATTGTCCCTCGTCAATTGTCCATTAATTACCCTTCATGCTTCCGCCCCTTGGCCTCCCCTTTCTGGAAGGCGGCATCGATCGCTTCGGCTTCGGCGTCTTTATCAGCCACTTGACCGATGAGGGAGGTGAGATCGGGCTGCCCAGCATCTACCCAGGCGGTGTACCAAACGCTGCCGATGGCGTGGATAGAGGCTCGGAAACGCTCTTCCACCATGCCCTCCATCGCGGCCGCCCAAGCCAACGCGTATTCAGGGCAGTAAGTTCGGATAGTCACATCCAGGCGGTCTTCGTAGCAATATTGTTGGTCTTCGGGGAACTCCTGACTCAGGCGTTTCTCCGTTTGTAAAACCTTTTCTACTAGGGCATTGCTAGCCAGCACCATTTCCCAAAAATAGGTCTTGGGGTCTTCGATGTATGCAGCCTTGCCCACAAAGTAGTCGTAGGTTTTGTCGGCCATCATTTCTGGTAGGCGGCTCTCCCAAAAACCATGGATGCCCACCTGATCGGTCAGCTGGCCATTGTAGTTGGCCGTCGTATGCAGCGGCACATGCGCATCACCGATATAGTGACCAAATTCGGCGGCATAGCGCAAAATCCGATCTACTTCCCTATTCTCGAAAGCCCGCGTAAGGTTGCGCTGCATCTGCAGCAGGTGGTAGGGCAGAATACCGTGCTCCGAGAAATGATCGATGATCTTCACTTCACTACAATAACCGCCCGTTGCCCAGCCCATACTTTCCAATACGGAACAAGGGATAGACCACTCCTCCTCGTAATACTGCGGCTGCATATAGCGGTACCAGAAGTTGCGATAGGTTTCCAACGCTAGCTTGAACTGGCCGCCTGGTCCATTGGTTCTCTTTAGCAGCACCGTATCTTGGGCGCTGGTTTTTATATTCGCCAACGAGCTCTTTAGTTTTCTTAGCCGCCCGCTTATTAGACTGGCCTCCAATTGTCCGTCGGGCACGTAGCCCAGTTCCCGAAAGGCTTCCCGCTCGATTTTATCCACGCGCCAGATGGCCGTATCCCTTCGGTGAATGACCTGTACTTCGGCTTGCCAAAGCAGGGCTTCTGCCCAATCGCGCGGCACATCCGGGTAGGGCCAGCTGCCCCACTGGTCGAGGTCAATATAATGCCGCACCGCCTCGTGTTTCGTGGCATATCGCCGCTTATCGGGATCCACCGCATGGTCAGTGAGGTACTGCAGATGCTCCCGAAAGAAAGGCATCATCTCGGGGTCTAGCGTAAAGACCGCCATCCTATTGATGCGGCGGTGGCCGAAAAAGCCCCATTCTGGTGCCTGCGGTCCATAGGCCGGTAGGAGGAAGAGAAGAATAGTGACAACAAAGAGAAAGCTGTACCTCATACCATTTACTTGTTGTGAAGTGTTCCATTTCTTTTTAGGAAGCTACCAAATACACCACAAGATACAACAGCTTCTGAAATCTGTAAAACAACGGCCAACAATACCGAATTAACGCCCCAATTGCTGGTGAATAGCCGCCTCTAACTTTTTCCAATCGTATATCTGGAAAGTTCGATTATCCGCCATGGCCACAAAAAATCCTTTGGGGTATAAATCGCCAATAGCAACAGCCGTTGCATCTGAACCATCACTTTGCGTAGTCGAAAGCGGTAAAATGGCCAGGCGTTGGTGATCGTGAATATCGGCAGCACTGCCCTCGCGCGCAAAAACATGAAACCGATTGGCTTGCTGGTCTGAAACAAGGATATAGCCCGTACCTGATCCAGTGGGGTAAATGGAAATGCCTTCGTGATCTTCCGCAAAATCGCTAGTTCCGAAATGCGCTAACTCCACATTACTACTATCCGGATCAGCATAGTATTTTCTCACCCCTGATCCTTCATCTGAATAGTAAACATAACCCAACGCTTGATCCACTGCAATAGCCTCAATTTCCTTACCTCCTTGAAAAGCACCAAAACGACGGACAGGCTGAGCGGTCAATACCCCCAAACTATCCTGTAGTAAGTACTGCCACAAATAAGATTGGTCAGGGCCATCTTTGCGGCTAACAAAGGCGTATATCTGGCCTGTATTGGGTTGCTTGTAGAGTGCTATCCCCATGGGTGATCGCATGGAAGCTCCTTCAAAGACAGGAATGCCACCGCCATCGATAAAGGTCATCTCAGGAAGCTTTAAAATCCGAATATCATCTCCATTGCGCTGCGTAAAAACGGCAATATCAATCAGTTCGTTCTGGAAAGATAAGCCATAAGCTACATCCACATTATTAGGACGCTTTAGACCTACTATGGTTTTCTCAGGGATCAGCTTCCCTTTCAAATCAAAAGTATAGATTCCTCCATTATAGTCGCCTTTATCTGTACCTAGAATGAGGCTCTGCATCGGATCCGTAGGATTTATCCAAATAGCGGGATCATCCGTATCCACCAAAGTAGTATCCGTGATATAGTCCGGTATGATCCGTTCTATCGCCACGTCCCCGCCATCTTGAGTTTCTACAGCATTGTTGGAAGTCTTTGTCTCACATGCCACTAAAAGGGTCATGAGCAGCAATTGCATCAAAAAAGTTAGTTTCATTGGTTACTCCATTTGGTGAAAATATGGAAGCCTACAAGTGAATCAAACACCTGTAGGCTTCCTTTTCTACTGTCTTAACATTTTACTCATTTACCCTGAACAAGTCGAACTTAAGTCCAAAATTGAAGCGGGCATTGTAATATTCAGCTTGCATGGTTCGCTCTGGAACTCCTTGGTAAAAACGCAATGGCTGGTTGGTTAGGTTATTCGCCTCTGCGAAAACTCGAAGCTTTGGCGTAAAAGCGTAGGAAGCATTCGCATCCAAAAACGTTTGTTGGTCGTAGAAGCGATCCTCGAAGCTCTCCCCGCCTAACTCGTCGATATAACCACTAGCATAGTTGAGAGAAAGACGCAGTACCAGTTGCTTGGTTTCGTAGGATAGCGAGGCGTTGAACATATGTTCCGCAGTGCCTGGTAGGCTGAGGTCCTCTCCCGCTCGCCCCTCGATCCCCTCCGTAGTAGATTGAGTAAAGGTATAGTTGGTGTAGATACCAAAACCCTTCCATATCTGCCGCTGAAAGGCTGCTTCGAAGCCCAGTACTGTAGCCGCGCCGCCATTGCGTGGAGTAGTAAACTCTAAATCTGTCCCGAACTGCAGATCCGAGAAGTTCTGAATCGTCTGGTTGTAGATGAAGTTGTCCAAATTCTTGTAAAAAGCACCAAAAGACACTAGGCCAATTGTGTTAAAATAATGCTCCCCCATCAGATCAAAGTTCATGGCCGTGGTAGCAAGTAAGTCAGGGTTACCACGAGCCAGCTCTTGGTCTTGTGGGCTGAACTCAGCATAAGGTACCAAGTCGAAATAATTTGGACGGGCGATAGTGTTTGTCCAGGCAGCGCGGAGAATCGTATTTTGATCGAAATTGTACTTAAGGTGTAAGCCTGGCAAGAAATTACCGTAGGTATTGCTACGAGTATCCGGGCGGATAGTCTCTTCATCTAAATCAAAGACATTACCGGTATAGGTGAGGTCTGTAAACTCATAACGCAGTCCTGCCGTAGCCGAGAACTTGTCCGAAAAACTGTGTTCTGCCATCACATAGCCTGCCCATATATTTTCCTGGGCGCTATAATTACCAGGCACGTACTCGTCTGGCACATCAGATTCTTCAAATAGCGAAGGATTGCTTAAGTCCAGGCTGCCCAAAAATTCCGGTGTGGCAAAACTCCCGATTTGGTACTGCTCGCCCGCTAGAT
>DAITME010000140.1:0-4389 GCA_036835305.1 Lewinella sp. | reverse complement strand
ACCCACACGCCGCGCAGTTCGTTGGCCGCGTAGCCGATGGCTTTGTCTTCGGGGTAGCGTTCTAGGATCGTTTGGTAGGTAGCCGCCAAGATATCTTGGTCTTTCTGGCCGTGGCATTGCAGGCACATCTGGTTGGTGAGGATGGGGTAATAGGCTGTGATGCTGTCCTCGGCGGTATAAAGGCGGTGGGCGGCGCTATTGCCGGCTTCGAGCTCGGTTCTTATTTCTTCTATTGCTAGCAGCCCCAGGCTATCGGCTTGGTTGTTGGGGTTGCGCGGCCGGTCGCTTATGCGGCGGATGTGGGCGTTCTGTGCCAGCGACATACTATCCGTAAGGGGCAGGGCGCGCTCGTTGCAGAAAGGAACGGCGTGCATAGGGCCTCCTTGGCCTAGTGCAGCTAGGAGTTGGCTGCCCAAAACGCTCTTGGTATGGAGGGCATAGTCTCGGCCTTGCGCGGCATAATTGATGGGGGTACTTACTTTGCCGAGGCTATCCAATTGTTCGGAGAAGTTCTTGGCTAGCCAGTTTTCCTGATGTAAATCAGCGTAGTAAAGGTAGGTCGCTACAGCCGCTATATCGCTTTCGCTGTACTCCAACTTAGGCATCAGGCCATACTGCTCAATAGCCTCGGGCAGTAGGGCGTAAGCAGGGTCGGGCTGTTGGAGGAAGCGATGCATGGCTGGGATAAAATCGGCCACATCAGGATATTTTGCCCGATATTTTGCTTGTAATTCTTTGGCAAGCGGCCCCATCTGCACTGCTTGTTCTTTAGCAGGGTGGCAATTGTTGCAATTGTTTTGGAGCAGGGCTTCGCCGCGCTGTAGCAAGGCTATTTCTGCTGGTTGGAGATCGGGTAGATCGGTCTTTCCTGCGGCAGATTGGCCGGCACCACAGCTTTGCAGTAGTAGCAAGAAAAGGAGAGAAAAAGTTAGGAAACTAGGCATAGCTGGCGTGGTATTGAGTATTTCTATTTTTTGCTCACGCCCCAGTACGGGCACGCAAGTGTACATACGCACTCGTTGGCTCTCGCAGGAGCAAGGTACGCTATTTTGAGCAATGTTCGAGGATGGAAAATTGAAAATTATTTGGCTATAGTGGAAAGTTTTAGCTGTTAGCATTTCCCGCTCCGATCGAAGCCAGATTTTTCGTACCTTCCTCGGAGGTGACTTTCGCAAGCGCAGCAAAGCGAATGCTCCTTCTAGGTATGGTGCCAATTCTCAAAAGATCGCTACCCAACCCAAACCGATGTAATCACCGCGGAGGATATCGCCTACGCCGGGCTGCTCAAAAAAATTATTGCTAGCTTTTTCCGGCCCCATCTCCCCTGCTTCGGCAAAGCGCGAAGCATAGAAGAGCGACAGTTTAAAATCGGGACTGAGGTATAAATTACAACCCATATCCAGCCCATTATCCTGTCCGGTGAAGCTATGCAATGCTTGTGCTACTTGTTGTTTGGCTGCTTGCATGGGGCCGCGGTAGTACCAATAGCTAGTTACTGGCTCTAGCACCATTTTTCGGGGCAGATAGAAATTGTAGCCCAAGCGCGTGTAGCCCGTTAGCCCTTGTGTGCTGAGTCCGTTATCGCCTTTGCGCCCCATGGCCAGCAGCTCGCCATCGAAGGTGAGGTGCGCCAAGCTGAGGTTCCAATCGCCGCCCCAAGCTGTATTGCTCGTGAACATATCACTTTTCCCTTGGGCAGCAGCGCTGAAGCCTAATGTGAGGCCTTTGCGCTTCCCGAAGTGGTTGGTTTTGTAAGCGTACTTATAGGTGGTGTTTTCGGGGTCTCCGAAGTGCAGCACGCCTCTGCCTACAAACATAAGAGAGGCTCTGATCCCGGTGGAATTGCCCCCTAAGGCTTCTGAAACGGGATTTTGAACGGCTACTTCATAGCCGTAGTGGAAGTTGCCATCCTTTTCACCAAACTGTCCGCCCAGCATAAAGCCCATGCTTCGCCCTGGTGCAATACCCGTTAGGTGGCGGCGTAAGTAATTCTGAGACCAAGCTTTTTCAAATGAAGAGCTGCGCATAGCGGCCGTTATACTTTCCCGCCCAATGGGGGAAACAAAATAGCCCATGATGAGGTGTAAGCCATCCGATTTTCCTAGCATTGGCTGCCAGTGTACGAGCGCATTCCACAAGCGAAATTGTGGCGAGCCCCCATTGTTGCTACCGGCTTCCGTAGCGGCTAGGATATCGCGCCCCACCAAATCCAAAGAGGCGGTGAGTTTGAAATCCAGCTTGCTATAAGGCTGCCCGCTGAAACCAATGCGGCTGCGGCGCAGCATGATGTTGAAGCGATCGTCGGCCGGCATATACAAGCCCGTCTCTGGGTCGAGCACCTGAGTGCTCCAGCTGTAGGTAGTCCATTGCTGGAAGGCGGAGCTGACTTTCACCTTGAAGTCGGGAAGCTTCTGCCCAAAGGGATTGTTGCTAACTTCTTGTGCCGACAAGCCCACTAGGCTTATCAGGCTGAATAAGACCAGGTAAAAGTAGGCCTTCCCTTGCATTAGTGAGGGAGCTTATCGCGCAGCATACCGTAGGTAAAAGTACCCAAAGTGGCGCTGATGATCACGAGGCCCAGCGTCCAGAAGCCATGCCCTAGCAAGGTGAACATCGGTCCGGGGCAGGCGCCCGTCATGGCCCAACCCAAGCCGAAGATAGTGCCGCCAATCAAGTAGCGCGGCACACTCATCGCTTTGGGTTTGAGGCTCCATTCTTTGCCTTCTGCGCTTTTCCATTGGAAGCGCTTGGCGAGGGCAACGCCGATCATCCCCAGCACCACGGCCGTGCCGATAATGCCGTACATATGGAAACTCTCGAAGCGAAACATCTCTTGTATTCTAAACCAAGAGATGGCTTCCGATTTGGTCATGATAATTCCGAAGAGGATACCAATGGTTAAAAATTTCAATGTTTTCATTCTATTTTTTTTGTGGCCTTGATGACAGTTCCGAGCTTCGGTATGCTTGGGTTTTACCCTTCGGCACGGCTCAAAAAAGAAAGCTTTGCTCCTGCCCAAGGGGCGCGTATGTGCGCGAGCCATGAGACCCGTATGGATAAGCGCCAAGGTGGCCTATTTTTGTTATTGATCAGATAGCTTAACCTAAGATGGCAGCAAACCAAGTGGCCGGACTAGCGGCGCCAAAAAGCAGTGGAAGCAAAACCCAGCTCATGAGCAAGCCACCGATGAAAAAGCCGATGACGGCAATCAGGCTAGGGAGTTGTAAATTGGCCAAACCGCTGATGGCGTGGCCGCTCGTGCAGCCCCCCGCATAACGGGTACCAAAACCGATCAGGAAACCACCGCCCAAAAGCATCAGAAGGTTGCGCGGCTGCCAGAGGTTTTCTACACCAAAAACCTCCGCGGGAACATAACCACTACCCTCGGCTGCTGTAGCAGGGTATTGAATGCCTAAGGTAGCCAGATAGGCTTGGGTACTTTCTGCAATGGCCACGGGCTCCGGACTAGCCAGAAAGTGGGAAGCAAGGAAGCCACCAATGACGGCACCGCCTATAAAAAGCAGGTTCCATTGTTGGGTCTTCCAATCGAATCTAAAAAAGTCGTTGATCTTGCCCGCGCCAGCAATCGTACACATGGTGCGCAGGTTGGAGGAAACGCCAAACTCCTTGCCGGTATATAGCAGGGCAAACATTGTGGCTGCAATAGCAGCACCACTAACAGCCCAGTGCCAAGGTTGGGATATGAAGTCTATAATTGTCATTGTGTGAATATAATGTTAGAATAATGGTAACAACAACGCAAAGGTAAGGCGGGTTCCAGTTGGGAAATCGTGATGAAGATCACAGTGGGGAGGCTTTTAGCTGTTGGCTAAGGCTAAAGCTTTTCCGCAAAGCCCAAAAGCATTCCGTACGAGTAGGAAGCGCTAGCAAATGGGCCTTAACAGCCATTTTTACCCGTTTAAAAACGTATTTATTCGTTTAGATGCGCTTGTCTCGATTTTTTGATCATTTCTTTGTGCCACGCTATCACTACCGGAACCACTGTGGGTGCCTGCACAAAAGGTGATAATAACGGCATAGGAGCAGCCTTCGGGGCAGCTTCGCAATCGGTACTGCCCCCAGCAGGCACAGAGGGAGGGCTGCCGACCTATCGCTGCGCTGGTCTCGGCCTTCGCACGAGCCCCTAGATAGCCAAAGGAAATGATTTTTTCGGCACCTCGTATCTCAGCAAGGGGATGGCATTGTTATGCTTTTTTTAAAAGAAAGCATTTTTTTCATCCAAAACTTGCCTATATAAAACCAAAGACCTTATTTTTTGTTGAAACGTGTTCTTCATGCCATTAAGACCAGTCGCCGCCCTACCCACTCAGGTGCCGATGGGAAAAAAGCGCGGGTTTGGTGGTGGTTTGTTGCGGATATAACAGTGTT
>DAITME010000139.1:0-4630 GCA_036835305.1 Lewinella sp. | reverse complement strand
CTCAGATTGCCGAACTAGATACATTGATAAAGAAGATATCAATTCCCCTAAGAGTGTTGTGAAACCAACAATCGCAGGGCCTGCGAATATCCAAAAAAGAATATGAAAAGACATTCCCCAACTTGAAGTTTTTGACAGCAGCCATTCAAAAGGGTACATGAAAAACATCAGTATTAGCCAGACCACGACAGGTAGAAGTATCAAAGCTAATACCCACCTAAAAAAGTCTCCAATCGCCATAGATACCTTTTCACTCATTCTGTTTTCATTTTTCTCTTCCAGCCCACAAAATACACCCCCTCCCCCATTCTTGCAAGTTTTAAGCGGGAAAATTTTGTTTGTTGTCGGCTGGCTAGCTGGGTGCTTAGCGTTTAGGTGAAGCAGGAACTTCACCTACCCAGGGAGCTTCACCTACCCGGGGCGCTTCACCTCCCCAGGAGGCCGCTTCGAAAAGGCTGATGAGGATAGGCTGTAGGAGCTGGGCTACTTTTTCTTGGTTTTGGATGAGCCACGCGTCCACCTCTGGCCGCTGGGTGGTGAGGTGGAGGGTGGGGATTGCTTTTTGCTTTTGTGCCTCCAATTCCCTAGCCAGCGCAAACTTTTCCTCCCAACTCATTTGGAGGGGTTCTTTGCTCCAGACTACCTCATCGAATTCTGGATCGTATTCGATGTCTTCGTCATTGTAGTAGATATTCTGCTCTGGAATTAGAATTCCGTTTTCGGCCAGCAATAGCGCATCTACAGAACTCACTTGCGTTTCCTTTAAGTTTTCAATTACAATACCCTCCAGGCTTTGATTGCTTCGGGCAAGAGAAATTGCTTCTTTTATATTAATTTTCATCTTTTGACTGTTTTGACAGGCTGGTTTTCAGATAGGACCTCGTTTCGTCTTTTCTGGCACTTCGCGCTGAGATGATTCTTATGGCACTCGGTCTTACAGTGTAAATCACCGCGAGTAGTACCCTGCTTAATGTCTTCCCTATCCGCAAGATTCTCAGCTCCGTATCCGATTTGGCTTGAAACTCAATAGCATTTTTATCATCGAATACCGTCTTGGCACTCTCAAAACTGACCTTGTGCTTTGCCTTATTCGATCTATTCTTGTTTTCGTCCCATTCAAACTTTTTCATAACGCAATCATTGCAGTCTAAGGTTTCGATCCACAAAATACACCCCCGCCCCCATTCCCGCAAGTTTTAGCCAAAAAATTTTGTTTACTGTCGGCTGGCCGCCGCTGGATAGGTTTTGGGGAAGCAGGCGCTTCACCTTCTCAGGGAGGCTTTACTGTGTGGGGTCGCTTGGTGAAGCAGGCGCTTCCCCTCCCCAGGAGGCCGCTTCGAAGAGGCTGATGATGATGGGCTGCAGGAGCTGGGCTATTTTTTCTTGGTTTTGGATTAGCCACGCGTCCACCTCTGGCCGCTGGGTGGTGAGGTGGAGGGTGGGGATGAGGTCTGGATATACGACAATTTGGTTTGCGCCCTCGTAGGCCCGCTCGGTCGAGCAGGAGCTCGCCTTACCCGGGGGAGGCCGTCAGCAGACGTAGCCATGCTAGGTCTCTACCTACACCTTCGCACCTTTCCGTCCTTTACACACTTCGGCTTTGCTCAGTGCAGCGCCTTTCGCACCTTTTACAACTGCATCGTGAGGCAATGCACGGAGCCGTGTTGTTCGACGAAAAAATGGGCGGGGACGGCTACGATTTCCCGATCGGGGAAAGCTTGGCCGATGACCTCCATGGCGAGGGCATCGTGGGGGTGGCCAGCCGTTGGGACGAGTACAGCGCCCTTGGTGATCAGGAAATTGGCATAGGTACCCGGTAGCCGCCGCCCATCTTCGCGGCTGTAGGTGGGCGGATGCCAGGGTAAGGCCAGCAGTCGGTAGGGCCAGCCATTGCGGCGGCGGAAGCTTCGCAGCTGGGCTTCCATGCGCTGGAAGGCGGCGTAGTGGCTATCTGTAGGGTCGTCGCAGGCTTGATAGACGATGGTGTCTTCGCTGGCAAAACGCGCCAGGGTATCGATGTGGGCATCGGTATCGTCGCCTTCGAGGTGGCCGTGATCGAGGTAGAGGATGCGCTCGGCGCCGAGGGCCTGGAGGAGCTGCTGGCTAATTTCGGCCTGCGAAAGCTGGGGGTTGCGCTGGGGGCTGAGGAGGCAGTGGCTGGTGGTGAGGATGGTGCCTTGGCCATCGGATTCGATACTGCCACCCTCCAGCACCAGCGGAAAGGTTTCAAGCGGGCAATCGCCAAAAACACCAGCAGCGTGTAGGATTCGGGTGAGGCGATTATCCAAGCTGGCCTCGAATTTATTGCCCCAGCCATTGAAGGTAAAATCCAGCAGGTGCCGCTGCCCGTCTCGGATTACCGTGATGGGGCCGAAGTCCCTGGCCCAGACGTCGTTCGCGGCGGTAAAGCAGAGGCGGATAGGATGGCTTTGGGGCGGACTCCACCAGCCTTGCTCAAAAAAATCAGCCTCGCTCCTGCACTTTTGTGCCATAACAGACCAATCATCCAGCCCCAGGGCGATTCGGAGCTCCTCCAAAGCCGTTGCTAAGGCTGTATGCCCGCTTTTTTCTACGCTTTGGTGCAGCAGTTCGGGGTCGGGCACCACGAGCAGCACAGGACTGTATTGGGCGATGGTGAGCACCAACTGTAGGTGTTGTTCGGCGACTTCGTGTAGCAGGCTGCCCCAGTCGCCTTGGCTGCGGGGGAAAGCGAGTAGGATGGCCGATTGTTCTTCCCATTCGGCGGGCATACGGTGGGTCATTATTTTTCGGTTTTTAGCAGATTATCGAGGTCAATATCCAGCCGCCCGCTGATGGCCACGCGCACTTCTAGGCCTTCTGGGCGGAGATATACTTGGCCGAGATCGAATTGATTGAGCTTGCCCTTGAGGCGCACACCGCTGCCGAGGTCTTGGTCGGCCAGCTGGGCATCGATTTCTGTCTGCATCTCTTGCATATTCGTGCTCAGCATCTCATCGAGGTTGTTTTCGATCTGATTTTTGAGCATGCTTTTGAATAGCCAAGCCGCTGTTTTGGTGAGCAGGCTCTTGGTTTGTAGGGTAAAATCGAGGTTTTGGATTTGCAGTTTTTTGCGTGCATTGTCGTAGTAGGGAATGCCGCTGAGGTAGATATTGCCGTTGTAGGCCCCGCTGGCGGCGAGGGTAATCATCACTTTATCGCCGCTGGGGAAGAGTTTAAGGTCGTTGATGGTGACGGACTTGTTTCCGCTGCTAAAGGTCTGGTTCACCACCGAGGCGGCGGCCAGTCGTTGGGCTTCCTCGTAGGTCACTAGCGAGGCGATGTTGACCACAAAATCGTTTTCTGCCCGTTGCTGCGGCACGTACTTAAAACTCGGGAAGGGCGAGGCCGGGGCATAGGGAGCCGTTTGGCTGAAAGCGAGTTTTGGCAGGGCTTCGAGGGTGATGATGGCCGAGAGGCTGGTGGCGGTGGTACTCAGCGGCGTCATGCGCAGATCTTGGGGTTGGATTCGCAGCCAAGCCTGGTAATCTTCTGCTACGAGGATGGGTTTTTGGAGCTCGTTCCATACATTAGTGATGTAGCCCCCCAGCTGCCCCTGTTCGGCTACGGCCTCGTCGATCCCCTGTTCGATCATAGCCTGCGAGCGGCGGATAGCAAAGTTACTCACGGAGGACAGCGGCAAAGATACCACCCCTAGTCGGAGCTGTGGTTCGCGCTGCCAGCGGTGGCTCACCAGCCGCGTTTGGGTGCGCAAATTCCAAGCGGGATCAATATTGAAGACGCTGATAAAATCCAGCAGCAGCACCCCGTCGGCCTTGGCGGTCCCGAGGGTCAGGTCGTAGGCAATATCGAGTTCGAGGGGAACTTGGTAGCGGATTTGCTCGCTAAAAAGATCGATGGCGATATCGGCTGCTTTTTTGATTTTCACTTTCAGGCGGCTATCCTCCGTGGAGGTGCCACTGGCGAAGTTCATATCCGCCAATTGCTGGTTGATCAGCGCTTGCAGATCGCTCATCTCGATCGTCAGTGGAATGCTGATGGTAGAGGGCGACAGCGGTGGCAACTCCACGAAATTGGCGGCTTCAATTTTTTCCTGCTTGGCCTTGTTGCCACATTGAAAGAGCAAGGGCTGTAGTAAAACTAACAGTAAGATAACACGACGGAATGGGTAGATCATACGATTGGGGCTATATTCGCGGCCGAAATTACAACCAATGCAGCAATTTACCGCACTTATTTCTGATTTAGATGGAACGCTGGTCAATACCGAACCCATTCACCTGCAAGCTTGGCTGGAGGTGGTTGGCCGCTACGGCCTATCCTTTGGCCACGACTGGTTCGATCCCTTCGTTGGCACCTCCGATGTGTATGTTGCCCAAGATCTCATACAACACCACGGCATCCAAGAAAGCGCCCGCGGTTTACAAAACGAAAAACAAGTCGCCTTCCACGCCCTAGTGCGCAGCAGTGGCTCCTTGCTCTTTGAGGGGCTGCCGCCTTTGCTAGCGGCCATTGCTGCCAATTTCCCCACTGCTATTGCCACCAATAGCGGCCGCGCAGATGCCGAGGTGATCTTTGCTGGCAGCGGCCTTGCGCAATATTTCCCCAGCAGCGTCACGGCCAGCGACGTACAAGCTATGAAGCCCGACCC
>DAITME010000138.1:0-4632 GCA_036835305.1 Lewinella sp. | reverse complement strand
CGGCGAGGCTTTTTAACGAAGTGCAGTATAAAATTTGCCGATCGCAGCCGTTTGATGGCCCGCAGAACAACTCTAAAGTGCTTCGGGCCCGCCCGAAGCACTTTTTTATGCCGCTATATCAGATGCCGATAAAAAAACTACTGGTTGCTGGTCTCTCTGGCAAAGCTTTTCCGGATGTTAAGTCCTTCTTTGCGGCTGTTGGTTTCTTGTAGTAGGCTGGCGTCTGTTGTGAAATAGTCGGCCGTACAATTTTTGAACAGGCAGTTGTTGACTTGGATAGGCAGATAGTTGTTTTCGAAGCGGAAGAAATCGTAGGGCCCCCACTCGGTCGGTACTTCGTTGTTTTCGAAGCGCACTTGTTCGAAATAGATATTGAAGGTACTGTTCAGGTTGACCATGTCGGCTCCCGCGTTGTCGCGCATGACGCCTTCGATGAAGTAGGCATTGTTGGTGTTTTCCAGCCACAAAATCCCTCTGGTACATTCTCTGATGGTGGTGTTTCGGACGTGGAGGAAGCTACTGCCGTAATCTTCCACACCGTAAGTGCCGCTGCCATATAAGTCGCACTTCTCCAACACGACGTAGGTGCATCCGCTGGTACTAAGCACGGCGCCGTCGCAATGCCCCGGGTTGATGTCGTGCCCCATTACGATACCCGTGAAGGATACATTCTGGGCATACTGCAACTTTAAGACAGGAACGTAGGAGTAGGTGACCATTATTTCGGCTTTCCCTGCATTTTTGGCTTTGATGTGTAGGTTGCGGACGTTGCGAATCACGATGGTGCGATCTTCGAAGCCGTAGTCGAAAATGCCCACATACTCGGAGGTATCGGTGATGGTGCCCAGGTCGTATTTACCATCTTCTAAGATAATTTCTACATCATTAGCAATGGCATTACACAGTTCCTGAGCCGTGCGGACGGTGACGGATCGGAGGGGGGCATCTTTGGCGAAGATTTTGCCGTCGGGGCCGATCACACTTTCGCGGCCGCTACAATCGGTCATGGTTAAGAAGCCGTTGGCATCGGTGTAGCCGCTGTACAGCCAATTTTTATCCGAAATTAGCTGGCCGTTGAGGTTGTACAGTTGGCCCATCCCCTGCTTGAATAAAAGCACGGCCTGCTGCGGCTGGTCTGGGCCATACATACCTTCGTGGTAGTCGCCGCCCATATCAGCAGGGTCAAATTCGGGTTGTAGCAGCCATTTGCCAGCGGCATCCATTAGCCCGCGCTTGTTGTTTTGGCTCACCAAAAAGCGGGTGGAGGAGAGCACTTCGATTTCGTCGTACTGAATAGGCAGGATGGTTCTGTTTTGCATATTGACGACCCCTGCCTTTCCGCGCTGGTCATAGACTACGAACATATCTAGCTGAGAGGTGAGCCCATTAAAGCGGAAGGGAATGAGCTCTTTGCCGGTTAGATTAATTACGCCCATCAGCGAGTCGCGGGAGGCGATAAAGAAATCACCGGTGCCTTTGTAAAGCGTTGTAAAAGCACCTTGGAAGCGGGGTCTGCCCTTGGCGTCTATTAGCTGGCTTTTTTGAGCGTCGGTTTCGCCCAGGAAGAGGCCTTGGCCGGTAGGGTAGAGGTAGTTGAAGTTCGTGGTTGTGATTTCCTTGCCTGATACATCAATGAGCCCTGTTTTTTCCCCAAGGGTAGCGATCATAGCGCCTTGCATAGGAAGACTCAGGCTGCTGTAGATAGGCTTCAAGAGTACTTGGCCGTTGGTATCAATCAGGCCCATTAGGTAGTTGTCGGTATGCTGTATGAGCATATAGCCAGGGTCGTATTTCCAGGTCGGCATGCTGCCTTCCATGTACATATCGCCGAATACGGGCATGATTTTGTCTGCCAGGCTAGCGACTACCTCGCCGGCGGGATTCAGCAAAAGGTATTTATCCATTTTCTTCACAACACAGCGATTGCCCTGGAAGCTGTAAGCTTCGTCATAGACGGTTGCGATCACTACTTTTCCGCTGGTGTTGATAAAACCTTGTTGGCCGCCGCTGGTATAGACGGTGGCCAAGCCTTGTTCAAATTCGCCAATGCTGCTGTAGGTTGGCGGCAGGATCAGTTCCCCGTTTGGGGCTATCAGTCCGCTCCGCTCATTCAGGAAGGTTCGGCCGTAGCCGTCGGTGGATACGTACACCTGATCGTAGGTAGGGGCTACCACAATACTGCCATCGGGGCGGGCAAAACCCCAGCGGTCGCCATCGCGGTAGGGTACTAAGATATCTTTTCCTGTGGCGGTTTCGTTGGCTGTTGGCTCCGTAGCCGCTTTGGGCTGGCAGGAGAAAGCTAATTGGGAAAAAATAAAGACAATGAGTAATAAAAATCTATGCATCATATAGGTACTTGTTTGAGGATGCAAAGATAGCTTCTAGTGTTTGTATTGCCGCAGGATTTATTTTTCGCTCAGTTCTTTGGGCTTGTATAAAATGATGATTTGTATCAAGATAGCCATTACAATGAGGAAGATGATTTCCGCTTGGGTGAAGAGGTTGATGGCATCTTTCGCTTTGTCGCTAATCAAGACTTGTCGCTGGCCTTCCTGCAACTGAATTTTGGAAAGATCGTATAAATATTGATCTATCTTATTGATGCTGCTGAGCAATTCCTGAGCGGGGCGGCTGCCTTCGCTTGTTCGCTCTTTCTGCTTTAAGACTTTGAGTTCGTCCTGAAGCTTTGAAAAGACGAATCTCTCTTTTTCTGTAAACTTGGTCTGACTGTACAGCTCTGTGAGGCTCTCCAGCGTTAGGTAAGTAGCATCTGTGTGGCTAGAAGCCTTGTTGTCGGCCGTGACGATGGCTAGTTTAAGGTCGTGAATAGTTCTTGACATCTCAAAAATTAGGTCGCTTGCAACAATTCGGTCTTCGTACATGGTCGTTACGGAATAGCTCAATCTATTGAAGTTGTCTCGGTCGATGATGTTGGTGATCAGGACAATAAAAAAGATCAAGAGGACGCTGGCTACCCATTTTATCTTGGTGAAAATTGTCATACGTTTGAAATTTAGATTCTGAAAATGCCTTGTGAATAGTTTTCCTCTGTTCAATGGGCGGCAACCAAATTGTTGGTGGGAATTCGTCCTCGGATGTGCCCGGGCTCGCCCGAAGCGCTACTGTTTTAGTTATCCTATGCAAACTATGGCTTAATTCTAAAAAAGCCCGACTTTTGCAAAGAGCGCTTAAATTTTTGACCTAGGCTTTACATTTTTCCGTTTTCCTTTAGGGTAGGTTGTTCAATCTGTCCGTAAATAGCTATTATGGTTTTTAGCCGCTATTGGCCACCACAGCCAGGAGGAGCATTCGCCGCGCTGCGCTGGCGAACGACACCTCCGAGCAGGGTGCGGAGATCTATGTTTCGATCGAGGCGGGAGCGCAAGCATTTCTCCTCCGAAGTATCTTTTTTGGAGGGGACGACAAAAAAGTTCCTCCGGGGTGTAAATGCGACTCTGTGCCTTAGTCTGTGCTACTCTGCGGTGTTTTTCTCACGATGAGAAGCCTCGCGAGATAAATACCCTACCGCACCGCATACCGTAAGCCCACAAAGAAGATGCGCCCAAACAGCGGCTGATAGACCTGCGCTGCATCGAAATACGGCCCATCGAAAGGTTCTAAGGCACCGATGATGGCATTGCGTTGGGTCACGTTGGTGAGGTTTTCGCCGCCGAAATAGATTTCAGTTTTCGCATTGGCCACGTAGGTGATTTGTCCGCCTAGCAGTCCGAAGGAAGGCGCAATCTGGGGGTGGGGCAGGAAGACTTCCGCTGGTATCAGATCGTGGTCGGGCAAGCGCTGGGTGCCCACCCACTGGAAGTTGAGGTTGGCGCGGAAGCGGCTGCCGTCGTAGTCGAGCGTTGTCAGGAAGCGGTGGCGCGGCACCAAGGGCATTTCCCGCAAGCCCTTTGTTTGGTAGGTGGTGCGCACATCGTTGTATTTGTAGGCCAGCTTGATATCGATGAGAGGCAGTATTTCGTGGCTCAGGCTCAGCATCACACTGTTGGCGAAGGAGGCGCCGTCGAGTTGGTAGAGCAATAACTGCGAGAGGTTTTGCTCCACATCCACTACGATTTGGTTTTGGAAGTTGGTGTGGAAATAATCCAGCAGCAGCTGCCCGCTGCGCCCGCCGATCTCGAAGCCTTGGGTGAAGTTGGCACCGAAGTTCCAAGCCGTCTCTAGCCCGCTAAAGCCAGGGTTGCTGGCGTTGTTGCCGGAAGGCAGCGCCAAGGTACGGCTGCTCGGGAGCCAGTTGAGGTTTTCCACTAGGATGTTGGGTGATCGCCAGCCTCGACCAGCGGAAAGGCGCAAGGCATTATTCTCCGAGAGATTGTATTTTAAGTTGAGCCGCGGGCTTGCCTGGAAGCCGCCCAAATTGTGGCGATCCAGCCGCAGCGAAGCAATGGCCGTGAAAGCGCGGTAGGGCTTATCGGCTTTGAACTGCTCCCATTGGTAGGTATATTCGCCGTAAGCGCCTAAGGTATTTTCGGTTCTATCGAAGCGGGCATCGGCCAGGGATTCCTCAAAGCGGTCGTATTGCAAATTGGCACCCATGGCCAGTTGGTGCCGATCATCAACAATTTGGGTGTGGTAGAGGCTGCTGAAATAGAGCGACTGCTGCTCGCCCAAATG
>DAITME010000137.1:0-4884 GCA_036835305.1 Lewinella sp. | reverse complement strand
TGAATACGCCATCGGCATTGATGGTGACGGTTACATCCGCACCGTTGAGGGTGGTGATCATTTGGCCATCGCTCAGGTCGGTGGATAGTGCCGTACCTCCTACGACGTGGTAGAGTAAGATCTGAGCCAAATCACCTGTTGGGTCAGCCAGCAGGGCATCGACCGTACCAGCGGGTAGCGCATCGAAAGCAGCATCGGTAGGTGCGAATACCGTAAAGGGACCTTCACCAGCCAAGGTTTCTGCCAGCTCAGCAGCGATGACGGCTGCTTCTAAGGTATTGTGTATCTCACTGTTGACGATGATGTCAACTACGGTGTTGGATACAGGTGCGGGTGGTAGCAATACGGCATCAATTACGTGTACCACACCATTGTCAGCTAGAATATCAGCTACAATGACTTGTGCATCATTGATGAATACGCCATCGGCATTGATGGTGACGGTTACATCCGCACCGTTGAGGGTGGTGATCATTTGGCCATCGCTGAGGTCAGTGGATAGCGCCGTGCCTCCTACAACATGGTAGAGGAGGATTTGTGCCAATTCGCCTGTTGGGTCAGCCAGTAGGGCGTCGATCGTACCAGCAGGTAGGGCATCGAAAGCAGCATCGGTAGGTGCAAATACCGTAAAGGGACCTTCACCAGCCAAGGTTTCTACCAGCTCCGCAGCGATGACGGCTGCTTCCAAGGTATTGTGTACTTCACTGTTGACGATGATGTTTACCACGGTATTGGCAGCTTCGCCCATACAAGTGAGGGTCGGGAAACCGTTATTCACAAGGGTATTCGTGGAGCCACTTCCACAAGCACCTACCTCGCTGATGCCAATAAAGAAATTACCATCAAAGGGAGCAGTCCAAGTGATCTGGCAATCTGTTGCGGAGGCAATAATATTACCTAATGAGTCTAAAATAGCTATTTCTGGCTCCCAGCTTCCGGCGTCGGGGCCTTCGCAGATAGAGAAGTTGTAAACCACCCCTTCAGTGAAACCATCCACTACATAGAGTTCGCTGGCATATACTTGGAATGCGGTGATCTGAAGGATCTCACATTCACCGAAAATATCAGGAGATGGGGCACCACCAAATTCTGTATTGAAATCATTGTACGGACCGGCTGTATAGGTAGTGCAGGGATTGAACGCTGTTGGTATCAGCACCGCATCAATTACATGTACTACACCATTGTCTGCGAGGATATCAGCCACGACGACTTGGGCGTCGTTGATGAAAACACCATCTTCGTTGATAGTGACGGTGACCGTTTGACCATTCAAGGTAGGTAGGACCAAGCCGTCGCTTAAATCGGTGGAAAGGGCAACGCCTGATACGGCGTGATAAAGTAAGATCTGGCTAAGCGGTCCTTGTGGATCTTCCAAAAGGCTAGCAACTGTTCCGGCAGGTAAGGCGTCGAAAGCAGCATCGGTAGGGGCAAAAGCGGTGATAGAATCCGTGGTAGCCAGTGCCACATCTAAGCCTGCCGCGATTACAGCAGCCTCCAAAGTATTGTGTACATCACTATTTTGGATAATCGTCCAGACAGTGCTGGCATCTGCGTTGCCGGTGCAAGTAATAGAAGGGTAGCCGTTGTTCACGGCTGTGTTGTTGGAAGTACCGCAAGCCCCCGCTTCGTTGATAATAATCAGGAAGGTACCACTAGAGGGAGAAGTCCAAGTGAGTTCACAGCCTTCGCCATTAGCCACTACTTCACCCGTTGTGGTGGTAACGGTGAGTTCAGCATCCCAGTTCCCAGCGCCGGGACCATCGCAAATGGAAAAGGTATATTCGGTACCTTCTACAAAGTTGTTGATGGTGTAAGCCTCGGAGGCCCACACTTCGAAGGTGACGATTTGGTTCACGGGGCACACTCCGTTGGCATCGGCAGAAGGCGCACCGCCAAATAATCCATTGAAATTATTGAAAGGCTCTTCCGCAAAATCAACGCAGGGCGTTGTTTGCGCGAAGAGGCTGCCAAGGCTGACGAGCAGCGCCAAGCAGAAAGTAAAAATCGGTTTCATATTGAATTAGTTTTGGTTAAAAAATGTTTCAAAGCAACCGTATAACGATGATTGGGCGAAAGGGTTTTCGATTGAGCCGACTTTGCTATGAAATGACGGCCAGCATACAAAAGTGCCACAACTAGTACGAAAAAAGCCCCCGCTTGGGTCAACAAGCGAGGGCTTAGAACAGTAATCTTTCATTCAACAGCCCGAGTGGGCGGTGTGAATATTTACATTTTGGGTAGGAGCACAGCGTCGATGACATGTACCACACCATTGCTGGTTTCTACATCTGCCACACTGACTTTGGCCTCATTGATAAATACGCCGTCGTCATTGATCGTGACGGTTACGCTACCACCGTTGATAGTGGTAATGCTTTGGCCAGCGCTAAGATTTGTGGAGAGCGCTTTTGCACCTACGGCATGATAAAGTAGGATCTTTGTGAGGTCTCCGCTAGGATCTTTCAGCAGCGTTTCCACCGTTCCCGCTGGCAATGCTGCGAAAGCTGCATCCGTAGGAGCGAAAATGGTGAAGGGGCCTTCACCGCTCAAGGTCTCTGCCAAACCAGCTGCAAGCACGGCTGCTTCGAGGGTATTGTGGTTTTCGCTGTTTACGATAACGTCCACTACCGTATTTGAAGGCGCTGGGGGAGCTGGCGGTAGTAGGATGCCATCCAACACGTGTACCACACCATTGCCTGCTGCAACATCAGCTGTGCTCACCTTAATGCCATTTACAAACACACCCGCTTCTGTGATAGTGACAGTGAGCTCTTCTCCATTTACAGTGGCCACTTTTTGCCCATCCTTGAGATCGCCAGCCATTGCTTTGGCAGCTACGACGTGGTAGAGCAGGATCTTGGTTAGATCGCCACTGGGATCAGCCAGTAAGGCATCCAGCGCGCCAGCAGGAAGGGCAGCAAAAGCCGCATCGGTTGGGGCAAAAACAGTGAAGGGACCTTCGCCGCTGAGAGTTTCCACGAGTCCAGCAGCAGTGACGGCAGCTTCTAAGGTGTTGTGGTTTTCGCTGCCAACAACAACGTCAGCGACAGTTTTGGGTGCGGGGGTGGCGCAACCGACCAGTAGCAACAAAGCTACGAAAGCAGAAAATAGTTTCATGATTGTAAATTTAGTTATAACGCACTAATTATCAGATGCCTAACAGGCGGATTGAATAAGTGTTGCGGTTGTAGGCTTTTTATTTTTTGGGAAAGGAGGGGCGAAGTGGAAAGAAGCACTGCTCATTTCGAAGAACACGGCTCCTGCATTTGTGCCCGTACTTAAGTTACTTGGGCACCGTGTATGGCTACTATTTTTTTGCAAGGATGCAGGAGCAAGGCCAATTAGAAAGAGCCAGGTAGGAGAGATCGCAAAAATGGCTATATTGTGGCCAAAGAACATTTAATGTTATGACACGGATATTTTCTGTGCCTTCCTCCGGCCAAAAGGAGATCACTTTTTTACAATTGTTCAAGCAGCCAGCTTTTGTAGAGCAGCTATGCGAGGAAGTGTTGCCTGCCTATTTGCCCCAACAGCGCTGGTTCACCAGCAAGGGGAAGGCGCTGCGTACCTGCCGTATTCAGCGCTTATTCTCCTTAGGGCAGCAGTGGGGTATTTTGCTGCTGTCCGTCGATTTTGCCGACGGCAGCACCGACTTGTATCAATTGCCACTGGCTTATTTACATTCGGAAGCGGATTTGCAGTACTATCAACAAACGCACCCGGGTCTTGTGCTGGCTCCTTTCGGCGAGCCTGCCGTGGCTATATTGGCTGACGCCGTGGCTTTGGAAGGCTTCCGCAACCAGCTTTTTCAGGAGATGCAAACTCAAAAGCAGCGCAACGATGGCCTTTTCTACGATGCCGGAAAACTGCTGCAAACAGCCAATATCCAGTCGCTCAGCAGCCGTGTACCCGCCATTGATACTAGCAATACGGCCATTATTTACAACGATGCTTTCTTCTTTAAGCTTTTCCGAAAGGTAGATTCCGGCCTCAACCCCGATCTGGAACTTACCCGTTTTTTATCGGAGCAAGCCAACTTCACGCACAGCCCCGCCTACGGTGGTAGCCTTTCGGTAGGACAGATGGGGCAGGAGGAGGATTTCATCAATCTGGGTATGATGATTGCCAAGATCGACAACCGAGGTGATGCCTGGAGCCTCTTTCAGGAATATGCTATGGATTATTATCATCGGGTGTATGTTGCCTTGCAGCATGTGGGCGATTTGCGGGTGCCAACTTTCGCCCTGCCAGCATCCTACAGTGAATTACCCAAGGTGGAGCAGCAAATGATCTCGGAAAAAAGCTACCGAAGTGCTCGCCTGCTCGGGACGCGTACTGCTCAGATGCACCTAGCGCTCGCTGGGGCGGCCGCCACTTCGCCCGCGCTCTTACCAGCGGGTATTACAGAGGAGAAGCGGGAAGCCATCTTTTTGGCAGCGAAAAAGCTCGTTGATCGGCAGTTTGACGAGTTGGCGCAGAAGCGCAGCGGGCTTCCCCCCAAGATTCAAGCCCTGGCCGATGATATACTCGGCCGGCAAGCAGCTGTGATGCAGCGCTTGGCCGCTTTTGTAGAGAGAAAAGTCCCCGCGCTGCTCAGTCGCATTCATGGTGACTACCACCTCGGGCAAGTCTTGGCAATGTTAGACGATGATTTTTGCATTATTGATTTCGAGGGGGAGCCGCTGCTCAGCATCCCTGAAAGGCAGCAAAAGCGCCCCCCTTTCAAAGATGTAGCAGGCATGATTCGCTCTTTCCACTACGCTGCCCAAGGTGCCCTACTGTTAAACGATACTTACTCGGATGCCGAGCTCGAGCGCCTACAGCCCTGGGGCGACTGGTGGTTTCGGCAAATGCGCCACAGCTTTTTGTTGGGCTACCTTC
>DAITME010000136.1:0-5112 GCA_036835305.1 Lewinella sp. | reverse complement strand
TTCTCATGATGAAGAAATTTGTGAAAACAGCGCCGTGTTAATAAAGGGCATTGCTCTCTGGTGAAAAGGACTCTTTGGGTGTTGTTTTCTCTGTTCTCGTGTGTTGTTACAAAGATAGGGTAATTTTGCTTGGGATGCAAGGGCTAGCACGACTTTTTTTGTGTTTCTCTCAAAAAAGTATGGCTCTTTTAATCAAGGCATGGCTCCTGCGTGAGCCAAATAAACAAGGGCTGACACTTCCAGACAAGCGATTTTCCAATAAAGTAAAGCATTTCCCAAATTTGCCTATATTTGTATTTCTTACGGCTTAAGTCTTAGTTTATCCATTATGCCCCGACCTATCTTTCCACCACAACTCGGTGCTTCGGCTGCCCGCAAGGATAGCAGCCCGAAAGTCGCCCGCGTGAACCCACCTGGCTTCGCGCCTTTTCGCCGAGGGCCTTACGCTACGATGTACGTCAATAGGCCCTGGACGATCCGCCAGTATGCTGGTTTTTCTACGGCCGAGGAGAGCAATGCTTTCTACCGAAGGAATCTGGCCGCTGGCCAAATGGGGCTCAGTGTAGCCTTCGACCTGCCCACCCACCGAGGCTACGATAGCGACCACGAGCGCGTCAAAGGCGATGTAGGCAAAGCGGGTGTTGCCATTGATTCGGTGGAAGATATGAAGCGGCTTTTCGACCAAATTCCGCTCGATAAAATGTCGGTGAGTATGACCATGAACGGGGCTGTGCTGCCCATCATGGCCTTCTACATTGTGGCCGCAGAAGAGCAGGGCGTGGGGCCCCATCAGCTAGCAGGCACGATACAAAACGACATCCTCAAGGAGTTCATGGTGCGCAATACCTACATCTATCCGCCTGGGCCAAGTATGCGTATTGTCTCCGATATTTTTGCCTACACAGCGGCCCACATGCCCAAGTTCAACAGCATCAGCATCAGCGGCTACCACATGCATGAAGCGGGTGCGCCAGCCGCGATGGAACTGGCCTACACCCTGGCCGACGGACTGGCCTATGTAGAAGCCGGTATCGCTGCGGGGCTGGCCGTGGATGATTTTGCGCCTCGCTTGTCGTTCTTTTGGGGCATCGGCATGCAGTTTTTTACCGAAATCGCCAAGCTGCGCGCCGGCCGGGTGCTCTGGGCAGAGCTGATGCAAGCCTTCGAACCCAAAAACCCCAAGAGCCTGCTGCTGCGCACCCATTGCCAAACCTCCGGCTACAGCCTCACCGAGCAAGACCCCTACAACAATGTGGCGCGCACCTGCATCGAAGCGGCCGCCGCGGTCTTTGGCGGCACCCAATCGCTGCACACCAATGCGCTGGATGAGGCCATCGCCCTGCCGACGGATTTCAGCGCCAAAATTGCCCGCGATACCCAGCTGTTTTTGCAAAAAGATATTGATATCGTGCAGGCCATTGATCCTTGGGGCGGCAGCTATCACCTGGAGCAGCTGACGGATCAGCTCATCGCCGAAGCGCGGGAACTGATGGCCGAAGTAGCGGCGGCAGGCGGGATGTCGGCAGCGATCGAAGCGGGCATTCCCAAGCTGCGCATCGAAGAAGCTGCTGCCCGAAAGCAAGCCCGTATTGATGCTGGCACCGATCAGATCGTGGGCGTAAACATCTTCCAAACCGAGGAAGAAAGCCAGGTAGAAGTGCTAGACATCGACAATGCCGAAGTTCGGCGCGGACAAATAGAAAAGCTGGCCAAACTCCGTGCCGAGCGCGATGAAGCAGCCGTGCAAGCGGCGCTATCCGCCCTCACCAAAGCGGCGGCTGGCAAGGAAAACCTGCTGGCCTTGGCCGTGGTAGCCGCCCGTGCCCGCGCTAGCCTGGGCGAAATCAGCGATGCACTGGAGGTCGTCTTCGGTCGTTACAAAGCCAACAACAGCCTGATCAGCGGCGTATATTCCAACGAGATGAAAAACAGCGAACGCCTCCAAAAAGTACGGCAAATGGCCGAGCGCTTCCGCACACTGGAAGGCCGCCGCCCAAGGATTATGGTCGCCAAACTCGGGCAGGATGGCCACGATCGAGGCGCCAAAGTCATCGCCACCGGCTTTGCGGACTTGGGTTTTGATGTGGACGTAGGCCCGCTCTTCCAAACGCCGGAAGAAGCCGCCCGCCAAGCCGTGGAAAATGACGTCCACCTCCTCGGCATCAGCAGCCTAGCCGCTGGGCATAAGACGCTCGTGCCTGAAACCTTAGCCGCCTTGAAAGCGCTGGGGCGCGAGGATATCCTCGTCCTCGTGGGCGGCGTCATCCCTCGGCAGGACTACGATTTCCTCTACGAAGCGGGCGTTGCGGGCATCTTCGGCCCCGGCACCAATATCGCCAAAGCGGCCGAGGAAATTATTGCCTTGATGCTGGCGGGGTATGGGGAAAAGATGTAGAGACGTAGAGACGTAGCACTGCTACGTCTCTACTAAAGGTTGGGCTATTGGCTAAGGCAAATTCTAGTTGATATTCACCCGATAGCTCACACTAGGCACTAGGGGGAAGACCGCTGTTTGCACCAGTTTCAGCCCTTGGTCGGCAATGGCTTGGCCGGTGTTGGGGTCGATGGTGAAGGTGGAAGAGCCGGGCTCGATGAAAATCCCCACAGGATTGGCGCGGTTGTAGAGGTTATAGACGCTGAAGCTAAGTTCATTGCTGCGGTTTGCCCGCTTCTTGCTGGTCCATTTCTTGCCGAAGGCTATATCCATGCGGTGGTAGTTGGAGAGCCTGCCGTTGTTGACGCCATCGTATAGCTGAAAGCCGGGGGCGAAGCCCACGGGCAGCGTGATGGCTTGGCCAGTTTGGAAAGCAAAGGTGCCGCTGGCAAACCACTTTTCGGAAAGCTGATAGCGCGCAGCTAGCGAAAAATCGTGGCGCCGATCGAAGGTAAAGGGGAAAACCGCTCCGTTGTTCAGCACCTCAAACTGCCGATTGGAATAGGAAAGCGTGTAGGCCAACCAAGCATTGAAGCGCTTTCCTTCTTTTTCGAGGTAGAGCTCGAAGCCTCGGGCATCGCCTTGGCCTTCGTAGGCAAGCTGTTCTCGCCAGTTATCGTTGACGGTGAAGATGGCTCCGCTACCATCAATGAGAGTCAGCAACTGATCCATTCTCTTGGTAAACACCTCCACCGACCAAGTGAGCTGCGGCCGATCTAGCCTACCGCCCAGCCCTATGAAAAATTGCTGCGATCTGGAGGGTCGCAATAAGCTATCGGCCACCACCCAAATATCGGTGGGCAGCGTGGCCAGATCCGTGCTGAGTTGGTGTACAAATTGCGTGTGCACATCGTAGCCCATATTTAAGAACAGCCTCGGTTGCAAAGCATAGCTGCCCTTTATGCGGGGTTCCAAATAGCTGGCGCTGCGCTGATTGGCAAACTGTATGGCGCGCAAGCCGCCGTCTATTTTTAGTTTTTTGTTGCGGCTGCTAAAACGCAGCTCCGCATAGGCCACCCATTCGTTGCCTTGGCTGATTTCTGTAATTTCGCGGCGGCTCTCTTCATCGCCTTCTTTGTCGGTATTGTCGATGCGGGTGTTCAGTCGGCGCTGATTGACCTCCAGGCCAGCCGTACCTTCCCAGCGCTGAGAAATCGTGTAGCTAAGATAAGACCGCAGCGCCGCATCATTGATAACGGCCCTTTGCTGCGTATTGACGGAGCGGACGGGGATGGTTTGCCGGTTGATGATCTGGAAGGCATCGAAGCGATGCTCGTAGCGGGAAATATTGAGTTGGCTCACCCACGTCAGCCCGGGCTTCAGATAAATGCTATGCTTCGCCCCCAGCGCACGGGTGGCCCAGGTGTAATCATCAGAGAAGAAAGAAAAACCCGATTCGTTCTGGAAAAAACCATCATCGCCGCTGCTGAACAAGTGGAAGCTGGTATTGGATTTATCCCGATCCCAATTCAACTTTAGCAGTCCATCATAAATATTGATCGAGGAATGGTTGCCCCGCACGCGGCGCTCGTAGTCGCTGCCTTGCAACAGCTTGTTCACCAAATTGGGGTAGCCATAGCGGCCGCTGACCAGATAGCTGCCACCCTTCTTGCCCAAAGGCCCTTCCATACCTAGGCGGAGAGTGCCCGTGCCCAGAAATAGCTCTTGGGCATGCAGGTCTTTTCGGCCTGCTCGGAGGCTGACATCCAGTACGCCACTCAGCCGCCCTCCCAGCCGAGCAGGCACGCCCCCTTTGTAAACGGTAATGCCCTTCACCCCGTAGGGATCTACAGAAGAAAGAAAGCCCCCTAGGTGGTTGGCATTATACAACACATTGCCATCTAGCAAAAGATGGGTTTGGCTAGGGTTGCCGCCGCGTATTTGTATATTGGCCGTGCCTTCCAAGCCCGTGCTGATGCCGGGTAAGAGCAGCAGCGATTTGAGGAGGTCGGTCTCGCCTAAAATAACGGGCATCGCCTTTAGCTTGCGAATGTCGGGCGTGAGGACCGTGCCCGAATAGCCATAGAACTGGCTAGAGGCCACCACATCCACTTGCGGTAGGAGTAGGCCGCCGCTGAGGGCAATCATTAGGGGCTGCCGAGCGGCCTCATAGCCTAGTTGCAGCAGCGTATCTTGGTAGCCCAGATGGTAGATGCGCAGCGAGACAGGGCTGTTGCGGTCGGCAAAATCTACGGAAAGCGAAAAACGGCCATCGTCGTCGGTAAAAGTCCCCGCGCCATTCGCCGTTTGGGCAATGGAGGAAAAACTCAGTGGCTCGCGACTACGGGCATCCACCACCCGCCCGCTAATCGTGACGCTAAGCGACTGCGCAAAACAAGCTACAGAGATAAAAAGGTATAGAAAGGTAAAGCAATATTTCATCCTATTTTGTTGTTATCGCCTTTGGGGCGAGGTGCTTGTTGTTGGCTCGCGCCCTACTAAACCCAGACCCAGACCCACCGTGTCCGCCGGAACGCCCGTCTGGGTATGGAAACGCGCGTTCCGGTCCTTGGACACGTATGGACGGGCACTGCGTGCAGGAGCAATGTTTCGACGCCGCTCAACACGAGTAGCTTATTTTTAGGAGCAATGCCTTCTAAAAACCTTGCTCCTTCGATTAAACCCAGCTCCTGCACTTGCGTGCCCGCCTCTAGCCCGTCTGGGTACTGGGTGCCCGT
>DAITME010000135.1:0-5436 GCA_036835305.1 Lewinella sp. | reverse complement strand
TTGGTAGATGGTAATGGGGTTATCTTGCATATTGGCTTGTGTTTTTTTGGTATTAACGGTAAATACAGGTAATTGGTGAGTTTGTTCCTCGTTCACCTTTCCAAATTTATCCGTTCCTTTGCCTTTTATTTCAATACGATACGAAGATGATCCTTTTCTATGGGCGACCCGAAGCCCGGGTCTATGCCGTTGAGGTACAAGAAAATCTCACTGGGGAAGATAGTGCAAAACTGGTTTGGTTGTTCGGCGGCAGCCCCCGCTTAAAGGTTAGCCAACTCATGGGGTATTTTATCGGCCCCCGCGCAGCCATGGTGACACCCTGGAGTACCAATGCCGTGGAAATTACCCAAAACATGGGCATAACGGGCATCCTTCGGATCGAGGTTTTTGAGCCAGCGCAGACGGGCGCGCGCTTCGACCCCATGCTCTCGCAGCAGTACCAAGTGCTGGGGCAGAATCTGTTTCGGATTCAGCTTTCGCCGGAGCCGGTGCAGCATATTGAAGATATCGCCGCCTACAACCAGCAAGAGGGCCTAGCGCTGAGCGAGGAAGAGGTAGCCTACCTGAAAGCTTTGGCTAAACGACTAGGCCGGCGGCTAACCGATGCCGAAGTCTTTGGCTTTTCCCAGATCAATAGCGAGCATTGCCGCCACAAGATTTTCAATGGCACTTTTGTTATTGACGGGGAGGAGATGCCGGATTCTTTGTTCGCCCTCATCAAGAAGACTTCCAAGGCCCACCCCAATGGGATCGTCTCGGCTTACAAGGACAATGTGGCTTTTGTGAAGGGGCCGAAGCTTAACCAATTTGCGCCCGATGCGGCCGACGAAGTGGGGGTGTATGCCAAAAAGCCTTTCGACTCGGTGGTCTCCCTCAAGGCAGAAACCCATAATTTTCCCACTACCGTGGAGCCTTTCAATGGCGCAGCCACCGGCTCGGGCGGAGAAATTCGCGACCGCATGGCTGGCGGAAAAGGCTCGCTGCCGCTAGCAGGCACAGCGGTGTATATGACGGCCTATTCCCGCTTGGCCGATAACCGTCCTTGGGAAAAGGCGCTGGAGGCTCGCCCCTGGTTGTATCAGACGCCGATGGATATTTTGATTAAAGCCTCGAATGGGGCTTCCGATTTTGGGAATAAATTTGGACAACCACTCATTGCTGGCTCGCTGTTTACCTTCGAGCATGCCGAGCATGGCCGAACGCTGGGCTATGATAAAGTCATCATGCAAGCCGGGGGCATCGGGATGGGTAAGGCCAGCCAAGCCCTGAAGGACAGCCCGAAGGCAGGCGATAAAATCGTTTTACTAGGCGGCGACAACTACCGCATCGGCATGGGCGGAGCGGCGGTTTCCTCGGCCGATACAGGGGCTTTTAGCTCGGGTATAGAGCTGAATGCCGTGCAGCGATCCAATCCGGAAATGCAAAAGCGCGTAGCGAATACAGTGCGGGCATTGGTAGAAAGCGATGCCAACCCCATTGTGTCTATCCACGACCACGGGGCCGGTGGGCACCTCAACTGCTTCTCGGAGCTGGTGGAAGATACCGGCGGCCGGATAAATATTGATGCCTTGCCTGTGGGCGACCCCACTTTGTCCTTGAAAGAAATCATAGGCAACGAATCACAGGAGCGCATGGGATTGGTCATGGCTCCTGAAGATATAGCCTTGCTCCTGCGTGTAGCCAAAAGAGAACGCGCCCCGATTTATATTGTCGGCGAAGTCACGGGCGATCGTCGCTTCACTCTAGCTTCTGGCAGCCAAGGCATTGCGCCGGTGGATTTTGCGCTGGCCGATATGTTTGGCAGCTCTCCCAAAACGATTATGGACGACCAGCGCATCCCGAGAAACTACGCTGCGGTGCCCTACGAAGCCAGCCAACTACTGCAGTATCTGGAGCAGGTGCTACGCCTCGAATCGGTAGCCTGTAAAGACTGGCTGACCAACAAGGTAGATCGCTGTGTGGGCGGCTTGGTCGCCAAGCAACAGTGTGCCGGCTCGCTGCAACTGCCGCTAAATAATTGCGGGGTGATGGCGATGGGTTTTGATACGCCTTTCGGTATTGCGACGTCCATTGGTCATGCTCCTTTGGTGAGCCTAATTGATGCAGCGGCGGGTTCGCGGACGGCCATTGCGGAAGCCTTGGCGAATATCGTGTGGGCACCGCTGGAGGAGGGCTTGCGCAGCGTGTCGCTATCCGCCAACTGGATGTGGCCTTGCAAAAACCCTGGCGAAGATGCGCGGCTCTATGAGGCGGTGCAGGCGGCTTCCGACTTCGCTATCGGGCTGGGCATCAATATTCCCACGGGCAAGGACTCGCTTTCGATGAAGCAAAAATATCCTGCTGGCGATGTGCTGGCGCCGGGCACGCTGATTGTCTCGGCGGCGGGCGTATGTAGCCAAATTCGGGCAGTAGTAGAGCCTGTTTTGCAGCTCCAAGCTGGCCCCATTTACTACCTCTCGCTGGCTAAAGGCGGCTTTGCGCTGGGGGGCAGTGCCTTCGCGCAGATACAAAATAAAATAGGCGATCGCTGCCCCGACATCCTAGCCGCCGAGGACTTTGTAGTGGCTTTTGAGGGCATCCAAAGGCTGATAAAAGCTGGGCAGATTGTGGCTGGCCACGATGTTTCTTCGGGCGGCCTGATCACCACCTTGCTGGAGATGTGCTTCGCGCAGACCAGCGTGGCGGCAGCCATTGATCTGAGTCCGTTGGGCGAAGCCGATACGCTTCCCCTGCTATTTGCCGAGAACTGCGCTTGGGTCTTTCAACTCAAGGACGAGGCGGCCGTTGTTGCGCTGGAGGTGCTGGGCCTGTCGGCGCATCGCATTGGGCAGGCGGTGGAAGGCGATCAATTGCACATCCAAAACGGCGAGGCGCGCTATGCCTTCCCGATTGCCCATTTGCGCGATGTGTGGTACGAGACCTCTTGGCTGCTAGACCAAAAGCAAACCGCGAATGGGCTAGCGGATCAGCGCTACCAAAACTACAAGCGGCAGCCGCTTCAATACCAATTCCCAAGTGATTTCAGCGGGAAAATACCTGCTCGAAGCGCGGCGGCCAAGCGCCCTATCGCGGCTGTTTTGCGGGAAAAGGGCAGTAATTCCGAACGCGAATTGGCGCATGCCCTCTACTTGGCGGGCTTCGAGGTGCGGGACGTGCACATGACCGATTTGATGAGTGGGCGCGAAACGCTGGAGCAAGTCCAATTTCTAGGAGCCGTGGGGGGATTCTCCAACTCCGATGTTTTGGGCTCCGCGAAAGGCTGGGCGGGAGCCATCCGCTACAACGAGCAAGCTAAAGCGGCTTTAGATGCCTTCTTTGCCCGTGAGGATGTGCTCTCGGTGGGCATCTGCAACGGCTGTCAGCTCTTTATGGAACTGGGGCTGCTCACCGCTGACCCGGCTGCGAAGATGACCTACAACGACTCCCACAAGCACGAAAGTGGCTTCACTTCGGTGACGATTGCGCCCAACAATTCCGTGATGCTCTCCAGCTTGGCGGGCAGCACCTTGGGTGTGTGGATATCGCACGGAGAGGGGAAGTTTGTCTTGCCACAGGCTGCCGAGAGGTACCCCATTGTGGCCACCTACGGCTACGAAGGCTACCCTGCCAACCCCAATGGCAGCGACCACAATACCGCTATGCTCTGTAGTGCCAACGGCCGCCACCTCGTGATGATGCCGCACATCGAGCGTTCGATGTTCCCCTGGAACTGGGCGCATTACCCCGCCGATCGGGCAGATGACGGCATCTCGCCTTGGATAGCCGCTTTTGTGAATGCGCGGGCGTGGTTGGAGGCTAAAACAGCGTAATTGCCCTTGTTTTGTAACCTATTTTGATATAATTGCCCTTGTTTTGTTACAAGAATAGCTATAAATTGCCCTTGTTTTGTGACAAAGTTTATGTAAATTTGCCCTTGTTTTGTTACAAAATACAGGAAATACATGGACTTTGAACGTGCTATCACAAAGGAATTGATACGATGGAAAGGAAAAGCCAAACGAAAGCCACTTCTACTAAGAGGAGCGCGGCAGGTAGGGAAAACGACTGTGGTAAAAGCATTTGCCCAACAGTATCGGCATTTTATTTCACTGAACTTAGAGCGTGCTAATCACGCTGCTTATTTTAGGGACTATGAGGATGCTCAGACACTTGTTGATGCTCTGTTTATCATCCACAATTTATCTTCCAGTGAACGACCGCATACCTTACTTTTTATTGACGAGATTCAGGAGTCTCCTGAAGCTATAGCTTTGCTACGCTATTTCTATGAAGACATACCTGATTTATCGGTCATAGCGGCGGGCTCACTATTGGAGCATGCTATGAAGAGTATCAAAAATTTTCCGGTTGGTCGTGTGGAGTATCTGTATATGCATCCGTTGAATTTTAGAGAATTTTTGCAAGCTAAAGGCCAAACTGCGGCCTTAGCGCAATTGCAAAGCGTCCCTATTCAAGACGCGGCACAAAGGGCTTTGCTGGATTTGTTTCATGAGTACGCTATAATTGGAGGGATGCCCGAGGTGGTAGATGCCTATTTATCAAGTGGCGAAGTAGCCGATTTGCAAACGATTTACGGCAGCATCTGGGAGACATACAAAGATGATGTGGAAAAATACGCTTCGAATGCGACCGATACGCGGATTATCAAACACATCATACAAACGGCACCTTTATACGTGGATCAGCGTATCAAGTTTGAAAATTTTGGGCAATCCAATTATAGGTCTCGCGAAGTGGGCGAAGCGCTGCGAAATTTAGATGATGCGAAGATCATTCAAGTCATTTATCCTACTACCGATCTCCAGCCGCCGCTTAAACCCGATTTGAGAAAAGCTCCTAGGCTACAGTTTCTTGATACTGGGCTAGTGAATTTCGAATTGGGCATACAGGCAGATATGCTTCGGATGACCGATTTAAACACCGCCTACAAAGGAGCAATTATCCCTTCCTTGATTTTTCAGACGCGAATAGCTATGCAAAACAAGCGCTCGCACAAACCTCTTTTTTGGGTAAGGGAAAAGACACAATCTTCTGCTGAAGTAGATTTAGTGGTGGCCTACCAAGACAAAGTTATCCCTATCGAAATAAAATCGGGCAAAGAAGGACGTTTGCGTTCCCTGCATCAGTTTATCGAACAGTGTGATCACCCATACGCTGTCAGGATGTACGCTGGAGCTTTCAATGTTAGTGAGCAACAGACACCTAAAGCCCAAAAGCCCTACCTCTTAATGAACCTCCCCTATTTCCTAGCAACCGAAATAGACGCCTACATCGCTTACTTTGTGGAGAATTATCGTTTGGGGCAGGGGTGAGTTGCGCTTTTTTAGCGTTATTTCCATGCAAATTCAAAATTCATTTTTGAATTTGTATAAAAAATAAGTCTAAGATTTACCTACCAACGCCCGGTTACCTTATTCAATTTGGTGCCTAAGTCCG
>DAITME010000134.1:0-5502 GCA_036835305.1 Lewinella sp. | reverse complement strand
CCATTCGTATTGACCGTTATTTTGGTGGTTGCCATTTTATTTAGTTTTTTTGTAAGGCGAATATACTTATCTTTCTGCTCTAAAGCATTTTCCCATGTTTTCCCAAGAACTAAAAAAAGTTATTCATGGCGGTCTCTATTTCAGTATCCTACAGTTATTGCTCGTTAGCGCCAGCAGTTTAGGGGCGCAAAGCCAAGCGTTGACGGACTGTGGTGCCGATCATTTTTACAAGGCCGATGCCGCTTATTTTGAACCGCTTCGGCAACGGCAAGACAGCCTAGAAAACGTGCTTTACCAGCAGAAAAGCTTGGGAGTGCCGCCTAAAAATAGCTTACTGCCGCCCCCTTATATCATCCCCACGGTTTTCCATATTATTCACGAAAATGGGGTAGAAAACGTCTCGGATGCCAGAGCCTTGCAGGCTTTGGAATGGCTGAATGAAAGTTTTGCGAATGTCGATTATTACGACCGAGGGACGGGCGTGCCCACACAAATACAGTTTTGTCTAGCCCAGCGCGACCCCGATAATAACCCCACTACTGGGATTACCCGCCATGAGAGCCCACTAACGGAGGTGACTTTCGCCACTGATCTGAGCATGAAAAACTTGGCGCGATGGAATCCCCGCGAGTACCTCAATGTTTATGTGGTGCGCGAAATTTGCCGATCAGAAGGCAGCGGTTGTAATGTGGCTGGTTATGCCTATTATCCTGGCGCACATGGTTCGGGGGTAGATGGTATTGTAGTGGAGGCGCGCTTTACGGGCAATACCGAAGCTGGCAATGTGGTACTCACCCATGAAGTTGGGCACTATTTGGGCTTGCGGCATACTTTTGATGGGGGATGCGGCAACGACGACTGCCTGCTAGACGGCGATCGGGTTTGTGATACGCCCCCAGATCAAAGCACCGCTGGCATCCCCTGCGACCAAAGTATGAACTCCTGTAGTACCGATACCAACAGCGGCTTCGCTACCGATCAGGAGGATATGATCAACAACTACATGGATTACAGTCGCTTTTCTTGCTACGATGCCTTTACGCAAGGACAGACGGATCGGATGCATTTTTTCCTGGAGGGTATCCGAGCAAGTTTGTTGAGCTCGCCCGGCTGTTTGCCGCCTTGCCCCAATCCTGTAACAGCGGCTTTCACCCCCTCCACGCCCAACGAAGTGGAAGTGGGCACCACCGTTAACTTCACCAACAACAGCACGGCTGCCAATGGTTATACCTGGCGTATCAACGGGAATGTGGAAGGCAATACGAACAATTTTAGCTACACCTTTCCCAACGAAGGGTTTTACACCATTTTACTGGAGGCTTCCAGTAGCGAGCCGCTTTGCTTTCCTCGGTCCTTCAGTTGGTCTGTGCGTGTAAGTTGTAGCTTAGATCCCGCTTTTAATCGGAATATTACCTTTCCCTTTGTGGGGGATACGCTTTCTTTTAGTGCAGCAGATGCCACAGCTACAAGCTATGCCTACACCCTCAACGGTAGTTTGGTTGCCACCACCGCCAGCTTCGATACCAGCCTACTCGTGCCGGGTTTGTACGAATTGTGTCTGGAAATCGAGCGTGCTAATTGCCGTCGGCGTAGCTGTCGCTTTTTTGCCGTCCGTACGCCCACACCGCCTTCTCCAGACACCTGTGGGGTGAGTGGCAGTCAGTTTGTACAGCGATATGCACCGGATTTTGATGTGTTGCTAGGGCAGCGTTTATTGGCTTGCGATAGCAATAAGGTAGCTTTGGTAGGGGTGGGGCAAGGTACGCTTACCCTCGTTTTGCAGGATGCCTTGGGCAATTATCAGGAAGGACACACCTACTACCTGTTGGGGTCTGATCTAACAGTTATAGATTATCTGCTGGCAGCGGGCGATAGTCTGTATATCTTCGGGAATACCGGGAGCTTCAATACCTCCACCTCCAGCCGAGTAGGCTTTATCATGCAGGTGAATTTGGTAAATCCCGATCAATTTTTGATCGTACGCCAAGAAGAGGTGAGCCGCTACGCCACCGCTACGCTACGCAATACACCCGCCGGGCAGGAATTGCTCTACCTAGGAGTTCGCAGAAACATGGGCCTAAATGCCTTCGATCGGGTCTTCCTACAGTCGCTGAATCTGGCTACTTTGGCCCTCAGCGGAACTACGGAAGCAACCTATAGTTCGGGCGGTGGCCTTACGGTACTGGATGGTCTATCAGATGGTTCGGAGCTGATTGCGCTGGGCAGTCGTAGTAGCCCGATTAATTTAGAAAACCCTGTATATTACCGTTGGCAACAGGCGGGTACCTTTTCAGAGGCCCTCCATCTACCTCCAATACAAACAGCCTCGCAAAAACCTATTTCTATTGTTCGGGAAGGGATGGAGACTTTTGTTTTGTACAGCAATCTTGGAGGGGCTGGCAGTGCCCCAGGTGGTTTTTACCTCTCTAAATTTACCGCCGCCGGCCAACGGTTTGTTCGATACTACCAAAGCAGTGATTTGCTGTTGATGGAGGCCAAGGGACTAACCTTCCGGAACGGGCAGCTGCTGCTCATTGGCGAAGATCGCTCCAACGGTAGTCTGTTTTTGTGTCGGATCAATACCAACACTGGAGACCCTATGTGGGCTTTGCGTTTTAGTAGCTCGGAGGGCTGGTTGCAGCTAAACAGCAGCGGCAACCAGCTGATGCACATTCACAATGATGAAAGCGTACAGTTTGTCGCCACTTTACTAGGCGGTGGGCCAGACGCGGGGCAGACAGAGATGCTCGTGGTTCGTAGCCGACTGGATGAGCTCCCAGCCTCCTCTTGCTTTCAAGCTATACCCGTGGAGGTGCTGGCCACGCCTTGGCAAAACCAGTGGCAAACACTCAGTATTACGGAAGAGGCTACAGGGCCAGTACTGGATTTTAACGAAGCTGGAACAGAGCCATTTTCTCCGCTGCCTGTAGGCGCTTGTGGCTTGCCTTGTGAAGAGGACCCTGGTGGCGGAGGCAATCCGAACCCAGAAATTTGTGGTAATGGAATCGACGACGACGGCAACGGCTTCACCGATTGCGAGGATCCCGCCCTCGTGCTCACTTGCTGTTGCCTGCCGCCGCCTAGCATCGATCTAGGCCCGGATACGGCCTTTTGCCCCAACCAGTTTGCAGGCCTTCGCTTGGAAGTAGCAGGATCATTCAGCCAATACCAATGGCAAGATGGCAGTTCCAATGATTATTTTATAGCCAATACCGTCGGCTTTTATTCCCTTATAGTAACGGATAGCTGCGGTAAAAGTGATACTGCTAGTATTCGGCTCACAGCCTTGCCAGAGGAGCCTACTTTAGAGCTGGGTCCCGACCAAACTTACTGTGATAATGGCGTGCTCCAGCTCGATGTAGGTAGTGGCTGGACAAGTATTCTCTGGTCGGATTTTAGCCAGGAACAAAGCGCTACTTTCTATGAGGAGGGGCAGCACTGGGTGACTGTCAGCGATGCTTGTGGCCGTCAGCAGAGCGATACTGTGCGGCTGACGATCCTACCCAGTACAGCGCTAGATTTGCCGGACGAAATTATCTTATGTGCTGGTGATTCGATTACAATCAGCCTCAACGGTTTTGAAGATTATCAGTGGCTGCCTAGCTCGGCAGCGGCTTGCCCTGGATGCAGTGAAAATACCTTTCCTGCTCCTCCCGCAGATGGCAGCGTGCAAATAATTACCGTGCTGGCTTCTACGGCTAGTGGGCAATGCGTGAGCGTAGATAGTTTGTTGCTTCGAACCCGGTCGCCACAGCCAATTACCGAATTGGGACTTCGAACCGTATGTGAAGGGGATAGCCTGTTAATTTTTGGCGAATACCGCAGTCAGGCAGGTATTTATACAAGGCTGTTACAAGATCAATGGGGTTGCGATAGCCTGTTATCAGTAGTGCTGCAGTTGGAGGCTCCTCAAATCAACGAGCAAACGCTATTTATTTGCCCGGGCGAAACCGCACTGCTGTTTGGTGAGCCACAGTCGCTTCCAGGCGTATATGAGCAAAGGTTTCAGGCGGCCAGCGGCTGCGACTCTATCGTTCGCCTATCTTTGGAATGGTTGGATGCCCCCTTGGCAAATTTTGAGGTGGAAGCAGCCTGTGGCGATAGCCTAGCGCGCGTTGAAATAAGCGTGGCGGGCGGGGAGCAGCCTTATCAGCTGCGTTGGATGGATGGGAATAATGAAAACACCCGATTCTTGCCCAGCGGAAGCTATGCTTTGCTCGTGATGGATGCCAATGCTTGTCGCGATAGCTTGGTCGTGGTAGTTAACACTATCCCCGCCGAAGATTTGCTACTACAACTGCCCGATACGCTGCGAATGCAAGTGGGTGATACGCTACGGCTTTCACCAGAAATAGTGGGCAATCCAGCTACCTGGAATTTTAGCTGGTTTCCCACGGAGGGCATTGGCTGCGATACTTGTCGGGAGTTGTTGCGCTTCCCACTGCTAAGGAGTGGGCTTTACACCCTTAGCCTGCGCAGTCCGGAAGGTTGCGAGCTGCAAGCCAGTACCTATGTTTTGCTGTCTTTCCCGCCCGCTCCGAGCCTCTACCTCCCCAACGCTTTTAGCCCTAATGGCGATGGTACCAACGATCGGTGGTGGCCGCAATCGGCTGGCGATGGGGAAATCCTCGAAATAACACTGCTGCAGATTCACGAGCGCTGGGGCGGGATAGTAATGGAAGCGCGCAATTTCCCGCCCGATGATCCGCAATTTGGCTGGGACGGTACTCACAAAGGTCAGGCGCTCGGGCAAGGCGTCTATATCTATCATATTCGCGCCACGCTTCACGACGGTAGTAGCTTGCAGCTAGCGGGGGAGCTTGTGTTGCTGCGGTAGGCTTTTTTTGCACTAAATGCTTATTAGGGCTACAGTTTCTACACATCTTTTACGGCTCCTCAAGTATGTTGGATGTCCATACGAATTGGTAAAAGCGTTCCAGCCCACTCTTCATCGTTATTGGGACAGGAGGCCTTTGAGATGTGTAGCCTTTCCAAGCACCCATTCTAGCTATCACCCACGCCGCCCAAGCTAAAGAGTCTGCCTGGTGAGGGTTTTGCTGCTTTTCTGTTTTCCCCTCGTACTTCTACTCACTTCCGAGAGTAATGCCTGTTCAGACTCATCAAACATCGTTTCGATAGAAACGTGCGTTTGTAACTCGCAAAGCTCTTTCCGCTACATTATTTGTAAAAGGTACTTCTTCGTGAAAGGCAAAAGCGAGTACTTCGTTCTTGTGTACCTTAAGGCGATTCAAGAGATTTCGGCCTTTTGTCGACTTCTCCGGCCTCTTTTGTTGGGTGAAGATTTTGGTGGAGGTTCTTCAACATCACCCATTTCCCAAATCGTATCAAAAAGAATTAGTGCAAATTTTTGTTTTTCCTCATCGAGTTCATTAGTGCCCTTTTGTGAACACTCATAAAGCGCCAATAAATACTGCTTGAACAACTTAGCTAGAGGCACTTTGTTCTATGAGTTTGCTAGAGTGGTTCAGGAGGTAAACCCAT
>DAITME010000133.1:0-5546 GCA_036835305.1 Lewinella sp. | reverse complement strand
TCGGCTTTTTGGAGGTGTCGTAGGGCGCTGCTATAGTCTTTTTGGGCATAGGCCAATCGCGCTTGGTTGAGGGCAATGACCTCTTCAGCTGTTTTGGGCGGGAGGACCTGGGCGTATTGATGCATAAACTCTTGGGCAAAGTCTATCTTACCCAATCGAATACTGATGCCCATAATATTGTTGAACGTAAAGGTGCTGATGCGCCGCTGATCAACGAGGAGCTGTTGTTGTAGGCCCAATTCATAGAGCGAAAAGGCCTGTTCCAGATGTGCTGTAGAGGGATCCTCATTCAGCTGCCGAATGGCGAGGTTGAGGAGTAATTTTAGGAGGTCGCGCTGCTCGAAGTAAGAAAAATTTTGCAGCTGTTTTTGTAGCAAGGCGATCAGCTGGGGAAAAGCCAAGGGAGGATGAGGCGGCTCGGCAAGGTAATAGAGGCAGAGCTGGTAGTAGATCAGGAGACCAGGGTGCTGGAGCTGCGCTCTATGTTGCTCGATGAGCTGTAGGAAGCTATCGAGTAGCGGCTGTTTAGCCACTTCTTTAGAAAAAGGTGCAGCCGCCAGCTGCAGGACGGCACTCCGCAGCCCAGCACATAGCTGAGCAAGTAGCAGCTGCCCTGCCGCGCCATAGCTTTGTTTAAGCCGTCTTTGGCTATCGAGGGTGATTTCTTGCCGCAGCTCTTCCACTTGGTAGAGGCTGTAGAGTTCTTGCGCATCCAAGCAGGGGCTTTTTTCGTACTGGGCAAGCTGTCGGTTGATGCGGTTGTTGAGGTGGCGTTCCAGCCCAAGCTGCCGGTAGGCTTGCAGCAAAGGTAAGTTGATGGCGCGCTGCTTTATGTTTTCTTCCTGCTGCTGCCAAGCTAGGTAGTCTTCGATACGATCCAGCAGATAGGAGCGTAAGAGGCGTGTTGTACTATCTGTGGTGCTGGAAATAACGGCCTTGCTTTCTTCAAGACGATGCTGTCCAGGGGGGGGCAGCTCCTCGCAGAGTGCTTCGAATAGGCTGAGTATATCCGCTCGCTGGTTGTGTAGAGGGCAGCTGAGCCAGTTTTTTATCCGCTTTCTTTGATTATTATCCAGCGAAAGCAACAGCGGTTCGAGTAAATTTTTTGCCATCCGTTCTACAATTTGATGTAAATGTACACTTTTTTGCGCAGTTAAAAATTAGATATGGGAGGGTTTGGATAGGGTAAAATGGTCAGTTAGACCAGTCCAACTGACCATTTTACCTGTTTTATCCACAAAAGCCAAATGCACCTCCTACAGGCAAACCTTGCTCAAAATGGTAGTGCACGGCTCCTGCGTGAGCCAAATTGAAAATGGGTATGAGCGGACTACAATCTCTAAAAATTGTGTTTTTTTATTCCATGCGCTTCCTGCACTTTTGTATTGTCGGAAGGAATACACCCACTCCACAGCGACTGGAAAGTCCTTCTTCTGATGCTCATCCTGTCAAATTACTTCTTATGAACCGGACCACTTTTTATCTACTTCTTATCGCTCTTGTCGGGCTACTCCCACGGCAAGCCAGCAGTCAATGCGTGGCGGAATTGCAAATTGTACAAAGCTTCTGCTCCAACAGCGTGGGGGGCGTGGAGCTACTGGTCGTTGTGGAACGGCCCAGTCAGGAAGCCACCGGGTGGTCGCTGGGTGATGCCACCGTCCTTTATCCTTTCGATACCATCGTCTCGCTAGGGCCTTTTTTTGGTTCGCTCATCGTACTAGAGCCCCTTATTCTAGGCGTAAATTGCCAAGCCAATCCATTCACTTTTGTAAATCAATGCAACAACAACAGCTGTCCGCTAGCCCTCTTCGTGGCCGATACCACCATGGCCGATTGCGGCGCATCCAATGGCAGCATCACCTTTGAAGTCGTAAACGCTAGCCCGCCCTACCAAATATTCTGGGCAGGTGGCGGACAAAGTGGTAGCGTAACGGATACCAACTTTATCGGTGGCCTCGCGGGTAATACTGTCTATTTCTTCGAGCTAGTGGATGCTACCGATTTTTGTACTGCTTCTGAGCAGTACTACCTACCCAGCAGGAATGCGCCTACCGTTTTTGCCAATAGCATCGAGCCAGCCCGTTGTGGAATAGGTGGAACGATCAGCCTCACCGTACAGGGCGGTACGGGCGACCACACCTACCTCTGGTCTGATGGTAGCACCAACCTGAATAGAGAAGATCTAGCGCCTGGTCTATATACTCTCGTGGTGACGGATGCAGCTGGCTGCGAAGCTTCCGCGAGCTACACCGTAGAGGAGTTCAATGAAGTTTTTCTATTTACCAACCCTGTCAGCCCGCGTATTTGCGATGGCCAAACAATCGAAATAACGGCCTTTGAGGAGGCATCCTTCAATCTGGGTGCGGTGGGGACTTTCCAATGGTTGGATCCAGATTTAAATCTGATCAGCCATGAAGCAACGGTTAGTGTCAGTGCGCCTGGTACCTATAGGGTTTATTGGGAATATGGCAACTGCAGCGAGACCTTAGAAGTCGTTGTAAGAGACGGAAGCGCCACTGGCGAAATTATCTTCAATAGTTTTGAAAACGACTCGCTCGGCTGTATCAGCAATATGTACTTTCAGATCAATGGCAACTGGATGCCAGCCAACTGGACGCTTCCCAACGGGAGCCAGCTATTTGCCCAGGCTGTTGATGTTGCGCAATATGGTCCGGGTTTGTACATCGCTCAGGTAAATGCCACCAATGCGGCTTGCCCCTTCATCGATAGCCTGCTGGTGCTCCCCGAAGATATCCGCTGCGGCAACCTCAATGGCTTGGTGTACCTCGACGTCAGCCTCGATTGCAGCCAGCAAGCCAACGAGCCCGGCCTGGGCGGGCAGCTCCTCCGTATTCGAGGCGTGGACGTGCCAGAACGGGAATATTTTGCTTACACCAGCTTTGGACAATCCAATACCGGAGCCGCCGTCGGCACCTGGTCGGCCAGCCTCCCCGCGGGCCAATATACCGTGGAGCTACTATCCCCCAACGAACTTTATGAGGCGTGTATGAATAATTTGGTTTATGCCGTACAGCCCAATTTGCCAACCGCATCGATACCCCTCGGGCTGCGCCCGCTGCCCGAGCTGGCTTGCCCCCAAGTAACGGTAGATGTCAATGTACCTCTCATCCGCCGCTGCTTCAATAGCCCTGTTTGGGTGCGGTACGAGAATACGGGTTCGGCCGTAGCCGAGAATACCGTCATCACCGTAGAAGTGGCTGATTTTGCCGATGGCGTTTTTTCCTTCAATGGCCAAAACCCCACGACGATCAACCAAGACCCCACCACGGGCATCTTCACCCTCAGCTGGGTCATTGGGGATTTATCGCCCTTCGCTGGCGGTTTGCTGAGCTTTATGGTCTATACCTGCAATGCGGACGCGCCGCTAGGAGCCGCGGCCTGTATCACCGCCACCGCCCAGCCCAACAATCCCTGCCCACCAGCCGATCCAGCCTGGACGGGCGCCAGTGTGCGCGTGGAAGGTAGTTGCCAAGGCGATAGTGTCGTCTTCCGCCTCCGCAATGTAGGCAATGCCGAGATGTCGATTAATCTGAGCTACATCGTAGTAGAAGATGGCGTGGTCATCACTCCCGTACCAAGCACCTCCGATCCGCTGGCCGCTTTGCAAGCCGTGGAGGTCAGCCTTCCCGCCAACGGAAGCACCTACCACCTGCGGGCCATGCAAGAACCCCTCCACCCCGGCCTCTTGATGCCCATCGATTTTGTGGAAGGATGCGGCAGCACACCCAACGACCAAAGCAGCCTCGGCTTCGCCCTCCAATTTCCCGTCAGCGACGATGCCTACTGGATCGATACCGATTGCCAAGCCATCATCGGGGCCTATGACCCCAACGATAAGCTAGCAGAACCCCGAGGCTACGCCGAGGAAAACTTCATCGAAGCCGATCAGCCCATCGACTACACCATCCGCTTCCAAAACACAGGCACCGATACGGCTTTCTTGGTGGTGATCCGCGATACCCTCAGCCCCCTCCTGGATCTCTCCACCCTGCAAGTGCTCAGCACCACCCACAGCATGGAGCTGAAAATCGATACCAGCAACGCCCTAGCTTTCATCTTCGAGGAGATCCTTCTAGTTGATAGCTTTACCAACGAGCCCGGCAGCCACGGCGCCGTTAGCTTCCGTATCCACCCCAAAGCTGGCCTCGCCCCCGGCACCCAGCTAGAGAATACGGCTCACATCTATTTCGATTTCAACGAGGCCGTTGTCACCAACACCTACCGCCACACCATCGGCTCAGATTTCGTAGTCGTTGGCCTATTCGACTTCCAGCCAAGCGTAGAAAACATCCACGTCTATCCCAATCCCACCCAAGGTCCCGCCAGGCTCATCCTGCCCGCCGCGCTACAAAATGAACAACTAGCAGTGGAAGTGATAGACGCCCTGGGCCGCCCGCAAAGCCAGTACCAATACAGCCAAGGCCAAGATGCCACCCTCGATATCTCCCATCTACCCGCCGGCCTCTACACCCTGCGTTTATCCAAAAACGGCCAAGCACTGGGCGTCGGGCGGCTGCTCTTACAAAGCCCTCAGTAAAAGTATTTTTTCCCGAGTACACCACGTCCCCAGTGCCGCTTTGGTGCTGGGGATTTTTGTTTTTTTTGTTCTGCTCACGCACAGACCCAGGCGGGTTGGAAGACGGGCACTGTGTGCTGGAGCCATGTTTCGACGCCGCTCAACACGAGTGTTTTCTTTTTTGAGCAGGGTTTTATCGCCCGCTTACGAAGCCTTCCCGGATTCGTAAGGCTAGGCGACGGTAAAGCTTCTCCCGCCCGCTTGCAAAGCCTTCCCGATTTTATAAATTTAGGCGACTATTTATTTTACTCATTCAATATTTTCTTGTTTTTAAAAATTCCTCCTAACACGAGGGGAACAGGGGATGAACGGATACATCCAAATTAAATATAGAAAATAATTTTACTCATTCAGCGTTTTCTTTATATATTTTAAAGCAGAAGAACACACATCCCAAAACTATATGCGTCCGCTGCGCTTGGGAAAGGGACCCGCGCACCGCCCCTTACGAAGCCTTCCCGGCTTCGTAAGGGTAGGGTAGCAGCGGCTCCCTGCGAAGCCTTCCTGGATTCGTAAGGGTAGGTTGTTTTGTTGTCGCTCACGCCCTACTAAACCCATACGGGCGTCTCGGCGGGCACTGCGTGCAGGAGCCGCGCCTATTTTTAGGAGCAAGGTTTTATCGCCCGCTTACGAAGCCTTCCCGGCTTCGTAAGGGTAGGCTGTTTTGTTGTTGCTCTCGCCCAGATTCAGCTCTATACGTATACGGCACAGACGCGTTTACAAATGGGTGGGGCGATGAGAATTGTACTTTTTTTGGTAAAAAACTTGCACGCTGCGAAAAAAGTCTGCATTTTGTGAGCGGAACGTGTATCTTTATGATCATTTACAGCCTTCGCCTCTCTACCCGCTGCGGCGCCGATGAGGAAAAAGCGCAGCTTTGATACTGGTTTGTTACGGATATAACAGAGTTGAACAAACCCCTACCAAATAGTTCCCCTAAATAGCTCAT
>DAITME010000132.1:0-5645 GCA_036835305.1 Lewinella sp. | reverse complement strand
ACCCCGAAGACAAAGCCATCGGCTACGCGGCCAACGAACTGCGCGGCGTGTGGGTCGTAAAGTGGGCAAATCAATAGTGTATAAGCTTCAATCCCTTGCTTTTTCTGCCACCACGATGTACTGGTATTCCAAGCTGGTGTCATCACTATGCAAAAGATGGTAACCGCTGTTGCGCAGCATGTTTTCTAGTTCGAACAGGGCTACTCGCTTGCCCTGGTTCGGGCCTAGGGAAGTACTTTTCTTCTTCCAATCTACGATTACCAGCCGGCCGCCTTCTTTAAAAGCTGGCAGTAGTTTGGCTAGGTATTTTTCCTTGCTTTGGATTTCGTAGAAGGTATTGACCATGAGTATAAAATCAACTTCCTTCGCCCGGAGCTTGGGGTCGTCTGGTGTCGCTAGCCGAGCTTCCAGCCGGGGGCGTAGCCGGGGGAGCAACAGGCGCTGCCGCAAAGTATCGTTGAGGTAGGTCACCCACTGTGGGTCTATTTCTATGGCAATCACCCGATCCACCAAAGGCACTAATTGCTGTGCAAAAAAACCTTCCCCCGCACCAATATCAGCCACTACCTTCTCCTCCAGATCGCCCATGGCCTCGAGGATAACGCTCGGTTGCTGCCAAATGATGCGGTCTTGAAAGGCATAACGATTCTCTTCCGGGGCGGGCACGTCTATCTTATCCTGCCCGCTATTCCCGCAAGACAGTAGGAGGAACAATAAATAGAAAGTAAATAGGCTTGTACGGGGCATAGTAAGTAAGTTGTAGAGGCAATAAATGCAGGAGTAAGGTTTTATGGTAGTAGCAAACACCACTCGCTCGCTTCGGCACCAGCCTGACTCCAGAATACCTTAGGGCATGTCTAAAATTTCCCAAAAACTGATAATCAATGGCTTATGGTTCTGGCTAGACAAAAATTGCGCGCATAATGGACTACGTGAGCCATTTCTTATAACGCCAGGTTAATAAGTACTTGCTTGTCAGGAAGTAAAATTGAGACCCGCTCTTAGTACTCAGACAATGTTCAGCATAGTTCCTTTAGGGCAATTCACATAGCTGCGCCATAAAGGTATAAAGTAACTGGTTAATTTCCCTGCTTGCTAAGGTATGATTGTTCACCATGACGGAAAACGCAACTTTTTGCTTGCTTTGCGTGATAGCATAACCAGCAAAACAACGAACGGCCGCCACCGTACCACTCTTGGCATAAAGCCTGCCCTCGGCTTTCGTTCCTTTCAAGACGTTGCGCATACTGCCCGTTTCACCAGCCAGTGGAATGCTGTTTAGGAAGTCTTCCTCCGCTGCCATTTTTTGAAGAAAAGCGGTCATGAAAGCTGGCGAGAAGAAATTGCGCGTCCCCAGACCACTACCATCTTCTAAGTTTACGCCTTCGGTAGGCAGTTGCATACTTTCCCTCAGGTATCCCAACAGCCCTTCTGTGGAGGCCAATGCTGTAGTGCTTACGCCTCGTTTTTTGTTGATTTTCCTAAGCAAAGCCTCGGCATAAAGATTGATGGATCGGAGGTTGGTGCGCGCAACTAATTTTTTCAAGGGGGGCGACTGTTGCACATGCAGCTGCTGCCCACCACCAGTGTAGGGCTGGGCGCTTATCCGGCTACTGCTAGGAGGAGCTGCTATCTTTATCTGAGCAGCCCGCAGTTCCTCGGTCAGGGATTGAGCTACAAAAAGAGCCGGATCGGGAATGGCACCCTTAATGGTAAATGCGCCCGTTCCAGCGGGTATCGTGCCTCGGATGTAGTTGAGGTAGTGGAAGGGGGCACCGTAGATGTAGGCATTGTCGCCACTTCCGCTGGGGCCAACCCGCACCTCGTTGAGGAATTGCAAACCTGGAATGGTTGGGCGTGTTCGGATGACGGAGGGTCGGCTGTCTTCTGTTTGCCGCTGTATAAAGTCGAGGTAGTAGTAATTTTCATGCCAATTAAGCCCATAGGCACCGGCGCCGTAATAGTTACCTAAATCTGCCCAAGGCCAGCCCATGCCGATGCCATCAGAACCGAAGTAGCTGTCGTCGGCAATGACCGAACCATTAATTGCCTGTATGCCTGCTGCTTGGATAGCCTGCACCCAAGTGCTCAATAGCTCCTTTGCGGAGCTGATTCCCTCCAACTGATCGGATGCCAAGCTGGGATCTCCTTCTCCAACGATGTAAATATCGCCTTCCAGCACGCCATTGCGAACAGCGCCCTTGGCATACAAGCGGGTAGCAAAGGTACTGTTAGCTCCTAGCAAGCGAAGAGCTACGCCCGTGGTGAGCAGCTTCAAGGTAGAGGCGGGAATGAGTGCCCGAGTCGGATCGTGAGCGGCTATCCTTTTTCCACTAGGCAGCGACACTACATCAATGGCTACAGAGGCATGCGCCAGAGCGGGGCTAGCTAGCAGCCGCTCGATCGCCTGCTCGGCCGCAGACTGCCCAAGTAACTGGCAAGGCAACAACAGTATGACCCACAAAAACATGACTATTATATTCTGATGGGGCATACTGTTGTTGATCACTGCTCTGAAAGAAAACTTTGCTCCTGCACTTGTGCCCGCCGACACGCCCGTATGGGTATTGGGCGAGAGCAAAAACTAAAAAAACTGTCTGCCAAGCCTAGGCTTATGGCAAGATAACCAGGCGCTCGACCTTTTGCTCTTGGCCGCTGCGGATACGCATCAGGTAGGTGCCTGCGGGCAGTTTCGGTGTATCGATTTGCTGCTGCCCACCGCTGCTGGTGAGTATCCAGTTCGCTAGCGCTTGCCCTTGTAGGTTGAAGAGGCTCAGCTGCAGGTCTCCTTGCCAGTTTCCTTGCATGTTCAGCGACAGCTGTCCGTGGCTTGGGTTGGGGTACAGCAACAGGCTTCTGCCACCGGAAAACGCCTGCAAGCTGGAAGGCGAATAGACAAAGCCAAATCCAGCAGAAGTAGCGTCTCCACAAGTATTGCTAGCTACTACCCGCCAGTACAATTGGCCGCTGAGGCCAAGTGTGGAGGTAGTAAAGCTCGTGGTGCTGAGGCTGGTGCTGTAGTCGATGGTCGCGAAAGTCTCGTTGGACGAAACTTGTAAGGTATATGCTGTTGCATTGGCTGCTTCGTTCCAGCTAAATGTAAGCGCGGCATCACTCAAGGTACTGCCATTGGCGGGCATCAGCTGCTGGGCAAGCTGTGGCAGCGGAATTATGGTGATAGGCACAGCAATCTCCCGCGAACCATCGGGCGAAGTAATCGTAACGTTGATGGTTTGTAGCCCCGGAGGCAACATAGCAAAATTGGTAAACCCAAGCAGCATAATCCGATTGGCTGGGTTGAAAACCGCAGTAAAATTACTGAGTGGGTTGCCATTAAAGCTAGCCGTTGCACCTGGCTCATTGCCAAAATCGGCGCCTAGCCGCAGACTGATTCCCGCATTTTGGGTAGGGCAAACTTCGATCGCATCTCCTACTACGGATAGGCCAAAGTCATTGCTCTCACCTGCCCCACAGAAAGTGATGTTCCAGTTGGTGAGCTGGCCGCCATCGCCGCCTGCTTCGTCATAGACGGTGAGTATCCAGGTACCTTCGGGGTTCTCTCCGTTGAAGGTGGCCAGTGCTTCTAGCGGTTGGTAAGTGCCGCTGGCAGCAGGTAGATCGCCGCAGGTAGTAGCTAAATCCTGGTAGGTATTGCTGGCACCGTCGCTAAAAATCAGGTCGTAATTATCGCCACTACAACCAAAGCCACCGCCTTCTGCGCCTATTCTATCCACCAAGGTCACTTCTGTTCCATCGGGGCTGGTGAGGGTGATACGCAGATCCCCTACCCAGGTATGCTCGATGGTCAGCGCCACCGTCATAAAGGAGATAGGGGTGGCGACATCCGACTCCAGCACTGAAAAGACGGTAGGAGTGCCTGAGCTAACAATTCCGATTGGGATATCGTCGCTTTCCACGGCTGCGCCACAAACTTGGTTGAGGGTCGTAAAAGTGAAGGCCGCAGACCAATCACCGTTGCCACATTCATTGGTTGCTCTTACGCGCCAGTAGTAGGTCGTTTGGCCGTCCAGGAGCTCGCCATGGTTGTAGCCTGTGCTTTCCGTAGTACCACTGGCGAGCAGTATGGTAAAGGCGGGGTCTTGCGCAAGCTGGTATTCGTAGGAGAGAGCGTTCTGATCCGTCCAGCTCAGCTGTGCTACCAGGGGATAGTTTTGTGCGCCGTTGACTGGGCTGATGCTGGCGGGGGAGGCGGGTACGCCGTCGATGAGGTGGAGCGTCAGCTCCGTCGTGCTGCTGAGGTTGCCGTCGTTGGCCAGCACTTGGAACGTATAGCTACCGCTGCTGCCTGGCTCAGGCGTGATGGTGAGGCTCACGGGGGAGTTGGGGGCGACCCCATTGGCAGAAAAGGCAGCAGCCAGATTGCTTGGCAAATTGGCGATACTCAGATTGACGTTGTTTTCGAAGCCACCGCCTACCAACAAATTAAAGGTAGTGGGTGCGGGGGCGCAAGTGCGTATGACCGGTGGGCTGGCGCTAACGGAAATTTGGCAGCTGAGCAGCTCTTTGCCATCAATAAAAAGCACGCCGGTATTATCAGGATCCAGCCAGTCGCGCAGGCGGCTAGTTGGCGTACCACCACCTTCCCAACTGACGGCAAAATAGCCATAGCTATCATATAAATCATTACCGCAGGCGGCACCGCCGCCATGCAGCTGACCGCGAACTCTATGGAATTTATCAAATACAGGCGAACCAGAGGAACCGCCTTCTGTGGTGCCGATATCCCAGTCGGGTATTTCTAGGTGCGTTCCGTTCGGGTTGGGGGGGCCACCTAATCCATTGGCCCGATAAACCTCTTGGAAAGTAAAAGAAATGCGCTTTTCATCGGTTCTGGGGTGATGGATGGCGATCATGGTATCGGTAGGTAGCTCAAATTCTCTGGACCAACCAGCGAAGAAAGCATTGGAAGTTGGCGAGACTTCATCATCTAGTTCTACGATGGTGACATCGCTGGCTGGATGGCTGGCGCGCCAGATAGCGCCCGTATTGAAATCGTTTAGCTGGCCATCGCCAGCAGCCCCACTGGCGGGGGTATTGGGTTGGCGGCAGAAGCTATTTTCGTAGTTCCAGTAGGTCACCAGCGAGGGAGCGTTACTAGCATTGATACCGCAATGGTTGGCGGTCATGAAATAGGGTGTACAATCTTGGCGGGCATTGTTGACAAGGAAGCCCGTACAGAAAGTTCCTCCGCCGGTGCTGATAACGGCTACCGATCGGATAATATCGCGGTACTGATCTACGATACCCCAACCATCATCCGCGCTACAGGCTACATCGAGGTTGCAAGAGCCGGAGGCCGCACTTTGGGCACCAAACCCTAGAAAATCGTGGTTGACGTATTTCAGCCACAGACGAAGATTCGCTTGCTCGCTGCTAGGTAGGATAACTTCTATCACCAGATCGTCTCCATCGATCACCTGCGTCCAGAGTTGGTTGTGTACCTCATTGTCGGCAGGGGTAAAGGGGCCGAAAACTTTTGGCCCTTTTTGTCCACCATTGTACAAAAATAGTTGGCCACCCGCTGGCATCCAATATTCTAAGAACCCTAGGTTCAGCGATTTTGCCCCAGGGCTTTGGAGGCGTAGGCGCCAGCTTTTTTGGTTGTTGGGTAGGCTGATCCACTG
>DAITME010000131.1:0-5682 GCA_036835305.1 Lewinella sp. | reverse complement strand
CCACCTTCGCCCCCCTCCCCAACACCTTACTGAAAGCCACCCCCACCCAGCCGCCCAGGCCGGCGGTGATGGCACCCCACAGGGCGGTGATGGCTACCATCCACCAGCCGTTGGGGAGTTGGAAAAGGGCGGCCATGCGGTCGGCCAACAGGCCGTCGTTGGTGAATTGGACGTAAGTGAGGTAGCCGCCCCAAAGGAAGAGACCCGCCAGGAAAGCATACCAAAATCCTGCGCGGTGACTGACCCGCCAGAAAAAGCCACTCACCAAGGCTGCTAGCGCTAGCAAAAACCAGGGCCAGGCCAAATACAAATTCAAAGCTCCCAGCAAAAAGACCAGCAAGAGGTGGAATAATCGGTTCATGTCCTTTAGTGCTTGATGTGTAAAATATGGCTGGCTTTCCGTTTGGCATCGGCTTGGTCTTGCCAGAATTCCAGCTCGTAGTAGCGGCCTTTTGTCCAGTCTTCTACACCAGCCATGTAGTTGGGGCTAGCAGGATTGCCAGAAGCGCCGCCGGGCAGCAGCCCCCAGGCACGTGGTTTTTCGCCTAGCTCCACCACCATCCGCCAGCTGGAGCCGTGGCCGCCGCGCAAGGCATTCGGCGTGCTGAAGTGGCCATCGCTATTCAAAGTGCCGCTGCCGAGCCCTGGGATTTTACCAATATGATCAATCCGGCCATTGTTTTCTTCTGCCCAGATGGGAAAGTCGGCACCGTGTAAATCCTCCACAACCTCTTCGAAGGCGCGTTGGGTAAGGATGGCGGCTGTTTCTCGGCCAGGGGTGGCTTGGATATCAAAAATCGGATGCTGAGGCGAACGGCGTAGCAGTTCCACCATCCGCCAATGGGGAATACTGGGGAAGCCTTTTTCTGGGCTGGCTTCGTCGGTGGTAAGCGCATACAATTTTTTGCGCCAGCGCTCGAAGAAGGTCGCCGCCCGGCTGTCGGCAGCAAAGCCGTAGTCCCAATCAGCCAGTTGTTGGAAGAGTTGCCGTTGCCGCGTGTCGAGTTGGTTTCTGTTGATTCTGGCCAGTAGCAGCGGTGCCATTTCTTCCGCTAGTACGGAGTGGGCATCCATTTGCAGGGCTTTCATTTCTCGCTGTCCCGGGTTTTTGAGCTGGGCGAGGCGGCGGTTGATATAGCGGCCGCGATATTCTGGGAAGTTGCCGAAATAGGTATAGGGGTAGCGCTGATCGGTAGGCGCTTGGTTGGCGCTGGAGACAAAGCCGCGCTTTGGGTTGTAGCTCTCTGGCATATCCGAGAAAGGGACGTAGCGCACCCAGTTGGCACTATCTAAGCTACCATCGCTTACGCTGCGCCCGATTTCCTTTTTTTTATCGCTGTGCCGCAGCGGGAAGAAGCCAGCTGTGACGATGCTCACTGTACCGCTTTTGTCGGCAAAAGCAAAGTTCATGAGCGGCTCGCTATAAGAGCGGAGGGCTGCTTTAAAGTCTTCATAGCCTTTGGCGGCCATCATCTGCCGCATGGTACTCAGCTCTGCTCCCGGCCGATCGGTTTGGGTGTAATGACTGATGGCATCTTTGGCGAGGCCGTAATAAGCCGAGCTACTATCGCTGCTTTCGGTGACGGGCCCGCGGATTGTCCAGGGCGTAAGGACTATTTCAGGCTTTTGTCCTTTAATGTGTAAGGTATCGATATCGAAGCTCGTCTTCAAGATTTGTGATCCGACTCGGTAGCTGGAGAAATCCTCCGCTTGCCAGTCCATTTTATACCAGTCCACAACATCCTGTCCGCCATTGGTCATACTCCAGGCGATATTTTCATTGAAGCCAATGACGATGAGGGGTAGCCCAGGAAGACTCACGCCCTGGCAGTTGCTTTCTGAGGTATGAATCTGAATTTCATACCAGATGCTAGGCAGGCTTAGGCTCAGGTGGGGATCGCCAGCCAGTATCGGCCGCCGCGTTTGGCTTTTGGTGGCGGCGATGACCCAGTTGTTGCTGCCGTTGTTTTCGTGGTAGCCGAAGGGGTAGGGGATCGCCTCTGGGCTTGGGCGCTGATATGAGCTGGAAAGTTGTTGACTTAAATCAGTAGCAGGCTGGGAGGGTAGGGGTAGGGGCGCAGCCTTTCTGTCTTGATTTTTACTAGGTGCAGGGAAGGGCGTGCCAGCGGGAACGATGGGCGTACCGTTGGGATTCCATTGGGGGTACAGCGCTTCGTAGCGCTCACTTCCGAGGGATTGCAGGGCGTGGCTGTAATCGATGTCATGGTTGCGGTCGGTCATGCTTTGGGTCATTCCTTTCAGCATCAGGGCGCTGTGGTAAGGCGTCCAAAGACTAGGTTGGTAGCCGAGGAGCTTAAACTCCAACGGATAATCTTTAGGTTGCAGCTGGCGGATGTAGGCATTAACGCCTTCGGTATAGCTTTCCAGCAGCGCGTAGTCTTCGGGGAAATGTTCTTGCCAAGTGGCCACGGCTTGCTGGGCGGCGCGGCGGTAGCCATGCCGGATCTGGGAGCGATCGCGACTAGCCAGGCGATCACCAAAAACCTCTGCTAGTCGGCCGCCAGTGGAGCGGGTGCTGACGTCCATTTGCCATAGGCGATCGCGAGCCGTGATGTAGCCTTGAATAAAAACCGCTTGCCGAAGGCTATCGGCAAAAATATGCGGCACTTGGCGGTCATCGTAATAAACGCTGCCTTGCGCTAAGGGGTGGTTGATCGTCCACTCGCCCTGAGGAGGAGAAGTAAAGGCCGGGTTGGCATTGCGCCAGAAACCCGTGCTGGGATGCAGAAAGGGACCCAGCGCTGGAATGGGTAAACCCAGCGGGCCTTGGTAAGCACCGAATAAAATCCAGCTGCCTAGGCAAAATGTAGCGACAATAAACAATATCCAACGCATGCAGTTAAGCTTTGTGTTTTGCGATTCTTTAGGTGGCTCACGCCCCAGTACGGGCACCGCGTGCAGGAGCAAAGCTACCGAAAAGGAGCCATGCTTTTGATAGTGTACATCCGTCAAACGAGCATCTTACCATGCTACAGGACGCTTTAAACCAACTAAAGAAGGTGCAAGATACAAATAAGTTAAAAGAGGAAAGCCAAGCTGAGAAGGCCGTGCCCCTGCTCGGCCAAATGCCGCTGAGGCAGTAATGCTCAATGTCGCCAGAGGATGGCTTTTTGAGTACTCTAAACGCTTGGTTCTATGCCATTTTTAGCATAAGCACTGCTCAAAATAGTAGTTCGCTGCTCCTGCACGTAGTGCCCGTACTGGGGCGTGAGCCAAATTGGAAGTTGCTACTTCCGAGGAGCTCCGCTAGCTTTCGTAAGTGCAGCATAGGGCCTGACAACTGACAATAATCGTACAGACAAGGGGCTCCTTGTTAATAAAAAACTAACAACAGACATGCATACTCCTTTTTTTACGCTTGTGCTATTTCTCACCCTGCTCTTTACAGCCTGCCAAGGCGATAGCCGCCAATCGTATGGCGATGCTACTGGCTTGCACGTGAGCGAAGCAGATCACCTATTTTTCAAGAATACCCGCCTGCGCTACTACCGTGCGCTAGAGGACGAGGCCAACAAGATGACTTACTATTTTCATGAAAAGCTGGCGGCGGATACCTTTCCACTGCAGCTTTATCTAGTAGATAATTGGATACACGGCAAAGCCTTTTTGGCATTGAAGACCAAGGGAAAGGCAGCGCCGCAAGACTTGCCTGCTGCCGCACCGCTACAATTCTTGGCTTACGAGCAAAACAGCAATCAACTGGTCTTTTCCTCTGAAGAACTGGCGGATATTCCCGCGCTTTTTCGCTTCCGGGCAGCCCTAGACAAAGGCGGCAAGATATGCTTTCAACAGCCATTAGAGACCGACCGAGCCAACTGCCTGCCTACTTCGGCCACTTTTCGCCGCGCTTGGAACGAAACCATCGCTGATTTCTTACAACTTACGCAGCTAGAACAGCGGCGGCAGCGCGGGGGCTAGGAATGGTAAGTGCCGGCGCTTTGGCTTGAGACCTATTCAGAGGCAAGCCTTAAGCTTATCCATCCCGGTAATTACTTTCCGTTTATTGCCAATTAGGTGGGTAGGTGTTGGAGAATGCCAGCTCGTTTGCTACCTATTTATTTATCTCGGACTGCCGGACGTATGCTTGTGTGAGGAGAAGCGCTAGCTGCTTGGGCGTGCGTGTTTCTTTGGCGTTGTACAGAAAGCCCATTTCCTCGTAAAATTTGCCAGCATATTCCTGCTCTGCTGCCTGCTGATCGTGCAAGTAGGCGACGATGGATTCAGTGCTGGTTAGCTGCGTATTGATATGCCTATTGAGCATGCCGACAGCAGAAGGCTTAGGTAGCTCTGGCTCCGCCACCTGACTGCGGTGGTGCAGCATTTCCAGTTGGGCATGGAAGACATCCATATCGGACAGAGACATGGCAGAATGGCCCATGGTTGGTTCTTGGGCAGCGACCATACTCGTTAGGAGTAGGGCAGCGGCAAAGAATAGATTTTTCATAACGAATTGGTTGATGGATTGATGAATGTGAAAGGTTAGCTCGATGGCCATACTCCTTCATTTGGCCTACTTCGCATTGGTTACCTGTAGCTATCTTTTTTTGTGTAAAAAAGACAGTGATTGAGCTGGCTATGGTCGCCAAGAAGGCTCCGAGAAGCGGCGTGTTTCGTATCTTGTTCTCGAAGCTAGGGATAAATAAAGTTGTTAGATACTACCATTGTCCGAAGCCTCTGCTTGATTGTCCGATGCTCTTGTTTGGCTGTCCGAATGAAAGAGAAAGGGCACCAACTGCTGGTAGGATGGCGTCATCTAGCTATTGCTCACATCTAAATGGGCACTAAATGCAGGAGCAATGTTTCGACGCCGCTCAATACGAGTGAAATGCCATTTTGAGCAATGCTAAAATCCGCAATCCGCATAAATCCGAGCCCCGTTTGCTATAAGCATAGCTACCACTTTAACTGGATTACTCGATTGGGAGAATGCTTCTTTGCTCTTACGTTGATACCTTGCTCCTGCAATTTTGCCCATATTAGGCCAGCGCCGAAAAGGAGCACCAACCAATTCCACCCCCCTGCCGCGGCCAGCTGTTCCGCACGCTGATCGGATGTGGTTTCCGCAAGCGCAGCAAAGCGATGCTACCCGAGCGGTGGTGAACAAAAGCAGCCCGCATCGACAATAGGAAGCGTTCCTAACGGGCAAAAATCAGGGCAAACTGGGTGTATAACTTATCCACTAGCTATGGGAAAAGCATTTTTTTTGTCAAACTTTGCTATTTTTTAGTAAGTTTGCTGCTGCTTTTTAGTAAGTTTGCTGCTGCTTTTTAGTGAGTTTGCTGCCGCAAACAAAACCCTTGTCCAGAGCCAAATCTATACTCATGAAATATTTTCGTCTATCCGCTCGGTGGAATCTTCTTTCGCTGTGCTTACTACTGGGTGGTTTTCTGCAGGCCCAGTCCATCTTCACCAATCCTATCATAGGCACCAACCCCAATACTGGCAATCCCTACACCACAGGGCAGACGATAGATGCCAACATCACTGTCAGCGGTATAGGGCGCGGGACGGGTATCGCAGGTACCAACGCCAACAACCGCTACAACGCCAATGGCTGGAATACGCCCGATATAGACCTAACGGCCTACTTCGAGTGGGTGATCACCCCCAATGCCACTTTCCAGATAGACTTCGTCAGCTTGGTTTATACGGGGCAGACCT
>DAITME010000130.1:0-5739 GCA_036835305.1 Lewinella sp. | reverse complement strand
AAGAGTAGCCGCAAAAGGCGCCACGGGTAACCCGAAGTTTTAGCCTTGACAGAGCACTAGGTCTTCGGGTTTACTTAATTTTGCACTCAAAAGCAAAGTGGCAAATTCAAATGTCAGCATGAGAAAAACAATAGCGCTTATTTTCTTTTTCCCAATGGTTCTGTTAGCGCAAGTGAACGATGGTGATACGCTTAAGGTGAAAGCAGATTTGTCTGCTACAGGCTTCTGGCAAGGCGGGAATGTAGAAACATTCATTTTCCGAGCCAAATCGAGCATCAGTTTCAAGCCTTACAAGAAGTGGGTGTTTAAGACGCAGAACTCTTATGTGTATCAAGAATTTGGCCGCGTCAAGGCCGACGAAGATGTTTTGAGCCTCAACTTCTTGTATGTTGACCCTAGCCGAAAGATATATCCCTTGTTGCTGGGATTTGTTAGCACCAATTTTAGGCGAGAAATAGATTGGCGCTCCTTGTTGGGTGCAGGGATTACGTTCAGGTTGGTAGAAAAGCAACACAACTGGCTGAAATGCTCGATTTCCAGCGAGTATGAGCAAACGCGTTTTAAGCAAACCGATTTTAACTTAGCAGCCTACGATGGCAGCACCTTTATCAATACTTTTCGGGGCACCGTATGGTTGAGCGGCCGTTGGCAGCTACTGGAAAAAAAAGCAATCGCCACGCACGAGTTCTACTTTCAGCCTTCGCTGGAGCAGCAGGACAACTTTCGGTGGCAGGCTGATCTGGGGCTGGAATGGCCGATATGGAAATTTTTCAACTTTAAGATCAACTACCTTCACACCTTCGAAAGTATTGTGATCGCTGGCCAACAACGAGAAGATAGCGTCCTGACCTTTGGCTTTAGCGTCAAAAGCTATTGAGATAATAGGGCTTTGAATATCCAGACTTCGGATAAGCACAGACACAGCCAAGGGCAAATACGCAACGACAATTTGGTTTACACCCGCGGTAATTGCACATATGCGCCGGAGGCAGGAGCAGAGAAAACTAAACAGAGCAATGTTTTTAGATACGCTCTTGAAAGCATACTGCTATCCGACGGTAGGAAATTGGGTTTTTGAATGAAAGCATGGCTATAGAAGTGGATTTTGCTCCTGCGTGAGCAAGAAAACAGTTGTAGAACCACAATCCCATTATTTACCGCCCACCGCGGATGGGGGCGAGGGAGTACTCAAGTCTTCCAAGGGTTTCTCAACAAGGTTGAAAGATCAAAACTTAGCGCTCCGCAACAGCCAAATCTATGGTAATCATCGTTTTGTTATGGGCAGTTTCGTAGCGGAGGGTGTTGATTTTTGCTAGCGATAACAAGGTAGAGGGATCTACATCTAAAGAAGAAGTGGCTTTTGGGGTATTTTTGCTAGTCTGCAAGAGGGGCTGCAGCAGCACATTAACGAAGCTGTCCTGCACACAGAGCTGTCCTTGTATGCGGGCGCCTGCTAGATCTTCCAATTGGCTATCGACGAGGTTTTGTAAGATTTCCTTCATGCTAATACGTTGATTTGTAAGACCAGTTGCACCAATCCTGCTTGGCTATGGATGCGGAGGCTTTGCAGATGAGTAAGCAGGGCCTCTTTTTTGGCCATACGTGCTAGGCTGGGTAGGTGTAGCGATAGGCGCTGGGCACTGAGTTCTACGCCTTGAGGAATTTTTTCACTCAACACACGATTGGCGACGGAGAGGAGGGGCTTATCGAAAAATTTCAAGCCTTCCAGTATGTCGAAGTGCAACCATTCTTGCTGGCTGGCTTGGTAGTGAGCTTGCAATTGCAGGCGCAGCTTCCGTTCTTGACGTCCCACGGCTGGCAGATGAGCCGCTAGATGAAGCCACAACTGATTGTTGGGCAGCGCCTCGATTTGTAAGGCCTCCAGCGGTGTCTGGATGCCCTCCTGGAGTAACTGATTAATCAATCGCTGCTTCATAGGCAGGTCAATCTGGAAATGACTACCTTTCAAACCGGATAGATCGCCCGATAATAGTTTGTTGAGTACCGCTTGTATCATGCGGCGAAGATAGGTATTATGGGCTGGGACAATCACTCCAAACTATACCGCAGCCCGAAAAAAGCCCGAATACCTTGCAGCGAAGCGTAATTGTAGTTGGGGTCGAAAGTATAACCGAAGGGGTTTTCTACGGGGCTATCAATGTTCCGATCGAAGGGATCGAAGGGGCGCAGGATGGGGTCTTGAGGGACGAAGTTGAGCAAGTTTTTGACCCCGCCATAGAACTCCAGCTGCCGATTCATTTTTCTGGAAACTTGTAGGTTGAGGATGGCAAACCAAGGAGAATATTCCGGCCGGAAATCATTGGAGACAGTAGGCAGCCGCTGCGGCCCAAACCAGTTACCCGTCAGGTCGAAGGACAAACGCGAGGGTACATGGCTGTAGTTGGCTGTAAAAGTGCCCGACCAGCGCGGTGCCCGAATCTGAACCGTTTTTTCGCCTTCTGCCGATCGCTGGAAAACATCCATATACGTCATGCCCGCCAGAAAACGCAGCGGTAGGCCATCCGAATACTCTAGTTGTAGGCTCATGCCTCGAGAGACAGAACGCCCATCCAAGTTGGCGTAGATAATCTGCTGGGGATTGCTGTCGTAGTCGGGTAAAATCTGATTGCTAAACTGCACATAAAAGGCGGTGGCATCTATGTTGAGGAAGTAAGCATCTTTGGCTATTTTCATATTGTAGTTGAGGTTGCCGCTCCAAGAGCGCTCGGGGTTCAGCGACTCTGTGATGACTACTTCGCGAGCGCCACTTAGGGCGGCGTGGTCTTCGGTAAAGAGATTAACGACCCGGAAACCACTACCCACACTAAGCCGGATGCTTTGGCGCTCGCCTAGGTGCTGGTGCAGCGCCAGCCTAGGCGACCAAACGGCACCGTGCACTGGGTGTATATCCAGCCGCAATCCAGAGAGCAGATGATTGTGTTGGCTATAGTTCCACTCGTTTTGCAAGAAGATGCCCGGGAGCAGGGTCTGGTCGGAGGTAACCGTAGCGGGCGTATTGTCGTTGTAGTTGGTGTGCCGAAAGGCGATGCCGCCCAGCAAATGGTGGTTAGCCAGTTTTTTGTCGAAATAGCCTTGCAAAAAGCCGATGGATTGATTGGCTAGGTAATGGGTATCGCCATAATAGGAATCCTGATGATGGTAATTGTAAGAAGCTTGCAGGAAAATAGGCAATTGACTGGAAAATTGATAAGTACCAAAAATTTCCAAGCGATTGGTGAATATACTCTCACCATATAGCACATCGCCACCCCGAAAAGCAGGCGTCCAGTCCACTTCTCCACCCCAGCGGTCTTCCCAGACGTAGCGGGCGGCTAGCTGCGCTAAGCGGTTCTCCGGTCGGGTCCATTGCCATTTATTAAAGATGGAAAGGCGTTTTTGAAGGCTCATATCCGTAAATCCGTCATCATTCCTATCAATGGGTTCATCAAACAAGAAAGCGTTGATGCCAAGTAGGCTACTAGTGTTTTTGCCTACTCTAAAGCGCGTGGCGGCATCCACATTCAGCTCTGCCCAGTCGGTAGCAAACAGGTCGAGGGCAAAAGCAGGCGCCTTGGTGGCATCTTTAGTGATGATATTGATTTGCCCAGCCATGGCTTCCGAGCCGTAGAGCGCACCCGCTGGTCCTTTCACGATTTCTATGCGGTCTATCAAGCTATTGGGTATGCCCATAAGGCCATATACGGTTCCCAAACCACTCACGATGGGCATTCCATCCACCAGCACTTGGGTGTAAACGCCTTCCAAGCCATTAATGCGGATGTCTCCGGCATTGCAAACATTACAACTCACCACTGGCTGCACCCCACTAATCATCCCCACCGATTCGAAGAGGTTGGGGGTGGGATTGCGCTGGAACAGTTGGGAAGAGATAATATCCACGGCAATAGGGCTATCGGAGCGGCGCATCTCGCGCATATTACCCGTTACGACTACGGTCTCTAGCTCCTTCGCTTGTAGTTGGAATTGGGCTCGACTGCTGCCGCCTGGCTGCACATTTACCTTGAGTTGCTGCGAAAAATAGCCCACATAAGAGGCCGTCACTTGCCACTCGCCTTCGGGGATATGATCCAACACCAGCTGCCCCAAGCTATCGGTCTGCCCGCCTGTAGCCAAGGCCGCAATGTAAATGGTAGCATAGGGAAGCGGTAAGCCATCGGCCTGAACCTCGCAAATTAGCGGAGCCACCGCAGCCTGCGCATGGAGACAAAAGCTATACGCAGCGGCAAGCAGGCAAAGCAATAATTTTCGGACTAGCATATTTTTTATCATTTGATTATGCAAAGATAAAAAGTTAGAACATACTAACAAATATTTTTTAATTTTTTTATATCTTTGCATGCGAAATTCTCCTTTTGGCTACTGAGCTTAGCTGTTGGTTGCTCATGCACATATGTGCCCCTAGGGCAGGAGCAGTGTTAGCTAAAAGTAGCCGTGTTCAAACGGAGCACTCGGAATATTGGCAGATGCCCCATGCCCGTTTAGTTTTGGGAGGAACATGGCTCAAAATAGTCTTCCCGGCTCCTGTCGGAACACCCGTATGGGCATCTATGCCCGTTTTAGTAGGGCGACAGCTGTAGAGTGCCGCCGTGCCCGTCTTCCAACCCGTCGGGGCCTGGGTGTCCGTATGGATGTACACCTAGATACCCGCACCTGAGCACAAGGCAAAAGGAGGCTGGCTGATTAGGCATAAAATAGTAGAAACCAAATGGATTTATCGCTCACCGAAGAGAACTATTTGAAATCTTTGCTGCACATCTCACAGCACAATAAGCAGCCGGAGGTGGGCACCAATGAGTTGGCCGACTTCCTATCCGTCAAGCCAGCTACGGCCAACAGTATGCTCAAGCGATTACGGGAAAAAAACTTGGTTTGCTACGAAAAATATGGCAAAATAACCCTTAGTGCCGAGGGGGCTAATGTAGCCAAGCGCATTCTCCGCAAGCATCGTTTGTGGGAGACTTTTTTGTACAAAGTCCTAGGCTTTGGTTGGGACGAAGTGCACGAAGTGGCCGAGCAACTGGAGCACGTCCATTCCCCCAAGCTCATTGAGCGGCTCGATCAGTTGTTGGGCTTTCCTCAGTTTGATCCGCACGGCGACCCCATCCCCGATAAGGAGGGGAACTTTCCGCTGCTCCACAGCAAGGTCTTGGCCGAAGTAGCCGTAGGCGCCACTTGTAAAATGGTAGCCGTTAAGGACGATTCTTCTGATTTCTTACAGTATGTAGTGCAAGTAGGCCTGGGGATTGACAAAGAAATCCAGCTGCTCGGGCGCAAGGCCTACGATGGCCTCACCTTGATTGCGGTGGAAGGCAAAGAGTGCAGTGTAAGCCAACAGTTTGCCGAGAATATTTACGTCGAGCTGGCCTAGGATTTAGGCTTTTTATACAGATAACGCAGTGAATAGACATCCTCGCGGCGGTCGCGCATATTTTTTACGCTGCCGTGGGCATTGAGTTCAGTGAGGAGATCGAGGTTGGCATCGGCAATCAGAATCATCTCGGTGTTGGTGGTAGCTTCGGCTTTGATACCATTGCTGGGGAAGGAAAAATCGCAAGGCGAGAAGACTGCACTCTGAGCGTACTGTATATCCATATTGTGGACCCGAGGCAGGTTGCCGACGCTACCGGCGATGACCACGTAGCACTCGTTTTCTATAGCTCGAGCCTGGGCGCAGTGGCGCACGCGGCTGTAGCCGTTTTGGGTATCGGTGAGGAAGGG
>DAITME010000129.1:0-5744 GCA_036835305.1 Lewinella sp. | reverse complement strand
ATTGAGCTGATCGACGTCAACTTGTTGGCTTCTAACATCTCTCGTTGTTGGAGAGTGGACGCCAAAACAGGTGTTACCCAAGCGGGCACGATGAGCCCATTCTTGCGCACACGCTTGATTGCTGGCGGTGGTATCCCTACCGTTATCGATGGCTGTTCTGACGTAGAAATCTGTGTAAACGATATTCTTACAGCGGGTGATGCTTGCGAAGACGTAGTTATCACGCGTATTTTCACGGCTCGCGATGGCCTTACTTGTGGCGCTGTATCTGGCGAAGAGAATGCTCCTACTGTTTATAGCTACGACATTATCTTTACCAAACCAGGTTTGGACGATGTAGTGGGTGTTCCGGAACAAGCTGAGTTTAGCTGTGTTAACTTCTCTGCCGCAGACCCCAATCCGCAGCCAGTAAGTTCAGACTATCCTTTCATCCTGAGAGGCAACACACGCGTGTACCTCGGTCAAGCTTTCTGTAACCTAGGCGCTGCCTTCGAAGATAGCCCCCGCGTTATCACTTGCGAGAATACTTACAAGTTTGTACGTACCTATACGGTGATCGATTGGTGTGATATCTCTCGCACCCGCACCTTCACCCAAACAGTAAAAGTTGGTGACTTCGTAGCACCTAATTTAGAAGTAATTGAGCTAGATGCTGATTTCGACGGTGTTGGTGACGGTTTACCTTTGGTTTACACAACCAACTCTAATGACTGTTCTGCTTTCATCAATTTCTTTGCTCAACTGAGCGTAACGGATAACTGTGATGCTACCCCCACGCTCTCTGCCTTTGTATATCCTGGCGGCGACTTGGCTGGCGCACCACTCGGTCCTTTCTTCCCAGGTGCGCTGGCGGGTGGCTTCCCTGAGGGCAACCATATTGTGCGTTTCGTTGCTGTGGATAACTGCGAGAATGAAGCTACGTTAGATGTACCTTTCCGCGTAAGAGACATGACAGCTCCTGTTGCTATCTGCGAAGACGGCTTGAACATCTCTGTACAAAGCAACGGTGTTGCAGAACTCTGTGCTGAAGATATCAACCGCGCTTCTTACGATGACTGTACCGATATTATTACACTGAGCATTGCAGAAGTAAATAACAACAATGCGCCAATTGGCGGCATCAATGCTTGGACGGATTGTTTAGATCTCACTTGTGCTGATCTGGGTATCCTCCGCGTTGGCCTTCGCGTGCAAGACGTAAATGGCAATACCAACTTCTGTTGGTTGGATGTACTCATCGAAGACAAAATCGCTCCGGTTTGTATTCCTCCAGTTCCCGTAACGGTTATTTGTGATGAGCTCATCGGTACTTTCCCTGCGAATGTGCAAACTGCCTTTACTGCGGATCCCGTTGGAACAGCTGCTTTGCTAGACGATCTGTTCGGCGCACCAACTGGCTTGGATAACTGTGACGGAGCTACTGTAACACAAACGGTTTCTGACCAAAGAAACAACTGTGGTTTGGGTCGCATCGTACGTACTTTCCGCGTGAGAGACCTACAGGGTCTGTTCTCGCCAAACTGTACGCAGACTGTTACTATCCTTGGTAACCACGACTACTCTATCGTACTACCTGCTGATACAGAAGCTATCTGTATGGATGCTAACTACAACGATGTAACTTTCGTAGAGAATGGTTGTGATCTGATCACGATCTCTACCATCATCGATACTTTCCAAGCTACGGCCGACGAGTGCTACAAACTCCGCATCACTTACGAAATCCTCAACTGGTGTGAGTGGAATGGCGAAGACGATGGCTATGTAATCCCAAGAGCAGAAGTGGATGTAAACGAGCCTACTTGGTTGCATGTGGTACCCCGTGTACGCACGACGCTTGCTGACGATTTGGCTTTCTTGGATCGCGACAGCGACCCAACCAATGGCGCTCCTAGCTTTATCACCAACCTCGATACGGGCGATGCTCCTGGTATTGTAGCTGGTACGAATGCTGGTGGATACGGTGTTGACCGCAGCCGTGGTTCTTTCATCTATCGCCAATTTGTGAAGGTTTACGACGAGGTACCTCCCGTTATCACAGTTAACACGCCTGATGGTCCTTTCTGCGACTTGGACGGTGACTGTGTAGCCAACGCTGATCTTACCTTCACGGTAACAGACGACTGCAACCAAGCTAGCGTGAGTGCTACGGCTTTCCTAGATGCTTTCAGAGATGCAGGTGCCGATGGTATCTACACGCTTGCTGACTTCCCTGCTACCGCAGATGCTATCAACGTAACCTCACTGATTGGCCGCCTACCCGACGGTACTTTCACCATTAGCTTGGAGGATCTACCTTTCGGTGAGCACGCTGTGCGCATTGCTGCAACGGATGGCTGTGGTAACACTTCTGTAGAACTGCTCCTCTTCGAAATTGCTGACTGCAAAGCACCTACCCCCATCTGTATCAATGGCCTTACGGTAACTTTGATGCCTGATGGCAACGGTGGCGGTATGGGAGATATCTGGGCTTCTGATTTCATCGCTAGTCCTTCTACGGATTGCTCTGGTGAAGTTCAGTTTGCACTGTATGGCCCAGACCAGTACAACGAAGCTGGCTTCGCTCCTGCTATTGGCGATACGGGTCTTATCCTTACTTGTGCCGACCTCGGCATGGTGATTGTAAGAATCTACGCTATCGATCCTGCTGGTTTGTCTGACTACTGTGAGACAACCCTCTTCGTGCAGGCTTTCCAGCCTAGCGTTTGTACTTCTGGTAATGGTTCTTTGGCTGGTTCGATCACCACCCCCAACGCAGAAGGTATGGACAACGTAGAAGTGAACATCGCTGGTGGTTCTGGTGCCGAAATGGCCATGACTCAAAACGGTGGTTTCTATGCTTTCAACAGCCTGGATGAAGGTGCTGACTATACTGTACAGCCTGCTTACGATCCTGCTGTGAACCTAGCAACTGTTTCTACTGCCGACTTGATCATGATCAGCCGCCACATCCTTGGTGTGCAAACAATGACTGGTCAGTACCAACTGTTGGCTGCTGATGTTACTCAAGACGCCAACGTCAACGTACTAGACATCATCGCTATCCGCCGGGTTATCCTCGGTATCGATGCTTCCTTCAGCCAAACAGCTAGCTGGAAATTCTACCACGGTGGCAACGCAGAGGTTTATAACGTCAACAACCTTGTAGGCGCTATCACCAACGCAGACTTCGTAGCCGTAGAAATGGGTAACGTTACCGATGCTATCGCCAACGCTCAAACAGCTACCGGCCGTGGTATGGAAACCATCCAAGTAGAAGACATCCAAGTAGTGGCTGGCAACACCTACGCAGTAGCTTTCGAAGCTGCTGACCTGGCTGGCTTCCAAGCTACTATCGAGTTGTCTGCTGGCCTTGAATTGGTAAACGTTGATTACGCTTCTGAGCAAGCTACTGGTTTCAACCTCACGCAAGCTGCTGAAGGCTTGATCGCGGTAAGCCACATGGGCGAAGGTGCTTTCACCCTCGAACTGCGCGCTACTACCGATGGTCAACTAAGCGAACTGCTGAAACTGAGCAACCGCATCACCAACAGCGAGGCTTACCCCGCCAACGGTGGTGTTGCCAACTTGAACCTAGGTTTCACTACGGTGGCGGCAGGTGCTGACTTTGCCCTCGAGCAAAACACGCCTAACCCATTCGCAGACGTAACCAAAATTGGTTTCAACTTGCCAGTGGCTAGCGAAGTAACGCTGATGGTACAAGACATCCAAGGTCGTACGATTTTGGCTCGCCAAATCGAAGGTGCTGCTGGTTACAATACCACCAACATCAACGTAGCAGAGTTGAAAGGTGCAACTGGTGTGATGACCTACACAATCGTAGCAGGTGACTACACCGCTACACGCAAAATGGTAGTAGTACGCTAGTACACGGAGTATCCTCGGATATTCAACTACTAAAAAGCGGCTTGGTGCAATTGCATCAAGCCGCTTTTTTTTGTGTAAGCTGCTCCGTATTGGTAAAAGCGTAAGAAGCGGATTTTATTTTTACACCTTTTCTTACTGTGCTGGTCCGATAAATGGCAGTGCCAAAGGGATAAGCTCCACCTCGAAAGGGCCATAGCCCAGCCACTCGCCGTCGGCCTCAATGGCGCTGCAGCCCGCTGTGGTATTGGCCAAGGCACTGATCTGGATGTGTTTGGCAAAAGTAGTGCATACGCCTTTTACCTTCCCGATGCTGCCGGTATAGAATCGGAAACTATTGAGCAAAATGCGAAGCGGATGAAGCGCCGCAGCGTAGGTAAGGGCGAAGTGGTCGCCATCTGGGATCGCCTGAGGGACTAGGCGCATTCCCCCGCCGCTGTAGCGGCCAATACCAATATTGATGGTGTAGTAGCGCTGTTGCACGATTTGCCCGTCATACAACAGTTGCATGGCTGGCGCGCGGAAGTCTTTTAGATACCAAAGCGTCAGTAGGGGGTATAGCCAGCGGTTTTTTATTTTGCTCTTTTCGGCTCTTTCCACCACATAGGCATCGTAGGCTAGGCCCGCTACATTGGCGAAGTAGGCTAGGGTGTGCACTCCGGCTTCGGAGTAATAGCGGATGCGCCCCATATTTTGATAATGGAGCTTCTCCGCTTGATACATCGCTATCCAATCTTCTAGTTGATGGGGAATGCGGTGGGTTCTGGCCCAATCGTTCCCACTGCCTAGGGGTAGGAGGGCATAGCTCCAGCTACCCAATTGCTGGCTGGAATAATGGGAAAAGATGGCGTTCAGGACTTGCTGTTGGGTGCCATCGCCGCCCACGGCCACGATATGCCGATGGCCAGCTTGGAGGGCTGCTAGCGCGAGGGCGCCGCTGCCGTCTTTCCCTGAAGAAAACGCCCACTCCATAGTCGGGAAGGCAGCTTGCAAGGTAGGCAGATAAGCCATCCAGAATTGTTGGGCACGCCCCCTAGCGGCGGCTGGATTGACGATAAAGAAGGCTCGTGCTGGCATACAGTGTGCTTATATCCTTCAGAAGGATGGCTCAAGATAGTATTTTTGCTACTGTTTTAAAAACCTTGCTCCTGCACTTGTGCCCGTTTTAGTAGGGCGGGAGCCAAACTGAGGAAGATAACGTACTTTTGTAGCATGACAACTTGGCCAGCCATAGACGAACAGCTATTTTATTTCATTCACCACGATTTGGGGAATGCCTTCCTAGATGCGGTGCTGCCCATTTGGCGAGAAAAACTAACTTGGGCGCCAGCTTATGTGGCGGCGGCGGCTTGGTTGCTGTATCGCTACAAGCGGCAGGGCCTGATGTTGCTGCTGCTGATCGGGTTGGCCATCCTGCTATCGGATCAGCTCACGAGCAGCGTCATAAAACCCTTGGTGGGGCGGCCGCGCCCCTGCCACGCCGCGCTTTTTGAGGGGCAAATCCGCACGCTGCTAGGCTGTGGCGGCCATGATAGCTTCCCTAGCAGCCACGCCGCCAATCACTTCGCACTCTCGGTTATCTTGCTGATGACCTGGCTAAAAGGCAGTCGGCGATGGACGTGGATCCTGCTGCTCTGGGCCACGAGTATCTGCTTCGCGCAGGTCTATGTCGCCAAGCACTACCCCCTAGACGTGCTGGTGGGGGCACTGATCGGCACGCTGATCGCCTACGGGCTGGTGAAAGTTACGGGCGTTTGGAAAGCAGCGCAGCGGGGAACAGCCGTTTGATCATTGCCGCTGTCGGCCGCTGTTGCATATTATCCACTATAAAAATAGAAATTTTCATTGCGTAGCTTTTTTTGCTCCCCCTCCATCATAAA
>DAITME010000128.1:0-6013 GCA_036835305.1 Lewinella sp. | reverse complement strand
TGACCGTGATGTTGAAGCGGTTGGAGGCCGCCATGGTGCCACCCGGCTTGTAGCGAACCACCCCCACAGGCGTCTGGGAATTGATGTGGATGCCAAAAGCTACCTCCACACCGTAGTCGCGCAGGGCACCTTCTTTCACCATCAGTGGGGCGCCGCCTTCTTCCCCCGGAGGGGCACCCTCTTCCGCTGGTTGGAAAAGGAAAACAATGGTGCCTTTAATTTCTGCTTTTCTTTGTGATAGGATTTCCGCCGCCCCCATCAGCATCGCCACGTGGGTGTCGTGGCCGCAGGCGTGCATCACATCCACCTCGCCGCCTCGGTATTCCGCTTTTACCTTGCTAGCAAAAGGCAGATCGGCTAGCTCCGGCACCGGCAGCGCATCCATATCGGCCCGCAGGGCAATCACCCCGCCTGGCTGCTCGCCCCGCAAAATGCCAATCACACCCGTGTGGGCGATGCCCGTGCGCACCTCCAGCCCTAGGCCGCGCAGGTGTTTCTCTACGTAGGCAGCTGTCTCAAACTCGCGGTTGCTCAGCTCGGGGTGCTCATGCAGATGCCGCCGCCAAGCGATGACCTTGTCTTCTATTTCCTGCGCTTGCTGCGCCGTTTCTGGGTAATGGAGGCCTTGGGCTTGGGCACTTAGCCCTAAAAGAAGGCCAGCCAATGAAAGGAGGAATAATCGCATCGTTTGTTGATTTTGTGATAGAAGAAGGTGCTAGGGCGCTTATTGGCTTCCCCTAGGCTTGTCAAATATACAATAAGTTAACAAAGCCTTCCAGCTGCGGTGTTAAAAATCCGTTAAAAAGCCCTAATACCCAAAAAAGCCCGAATGAAATACTTACTTTTACCCATGTTCTAAATCCAAAATAAACACAGATGTGCTATTTCTACGGCTCTATTTGTATGCTGTTGGCTGCTACCGTAGCGGCACAGACAAGTTCTCGTAACCCGCTTTGGGAAACAGAATTTCATGCTAGCTTTTTACTCATTCACCCCATCCTAACAGCCAATAATTTGGAGAATAGCCCCGATTTGTATTGGGGTTCTCGGCTGGCGCTCATAAAAGCACGCCCCATCGGCGATCAGCTGTTTTTTCATACGGGTCTATCCTTGCTCATCATGCAGTTAAGGCAGCAATATGAGGATATCAATTTGGAGGGGGAGGTATTCCGTATCGTCAGGCCCAGCGCGGGCGTGCTATCTTTGGGGGTGCCACTTAATTTTACCTATCATCCGTTCCGCAACAAATTTTTTGTTCGGGGTGGCGGACAAGTATTTTGGAACTTCGGGCGAGCAAAAACGGCAGACGTTACTCCCGCAGGAACGCCTTTCCCGATTTTTGGTAGGCCTGATCCATTTATACCAGGAGAATTCGCCATTGCACCCTTTATGCTCACCCTAGATGCCGCCATCGGCTTTCGGGAGCCTACGTCTGATGGAGGTTATTATTTTATGGAGCTGGGCATTAGCCGCTCCTTAGGCAATCTGGTGGAATATTCCCAAAACGATGCTTTCGGAACCCTTCGATACATGGACGATGCCGCTGTCTTGATGCCCCAACTGACGGTAGGGGGCACTTTTTCGAAGAATAAGAAAAAGAAGCAGCGATAACAGCCTACTCCACCCAATCCGCTAAAAAGACGTTGGTATCGCTGCCGCCGCCATTGAAGCGGTTGCTGGAAAAAACCAGCTTTTTGCCGTCGTAGCTGAACATGGGGAAGGCATCGAAGGTCTCGTCGAAGGTGATTTGTTCCAGGCCCGTGCCATCCAGATTGATCATAAAGAGGTTGAAGACGCGGCCGCTAGGCTTGTGGTGGTTGCTAGCAAAAACGACCTTCTCGCCGCTGGGGTGGAAGTAGGGCGCCCAGTTGGCTTTGCCTAGGTCGGTCAGTTGCCGCAGGTCGCTGCCGTCTTCGGCATTGCAGACGTAGAGCTCCATATTGGTAGGCTGCACCAGGCCTTGGCGCAGCAGGCTTTGGTAGGTATCAATCTCCTCCTGCGTTTGGGGGCGGGAGGCGCGGAAAATCAGCTGCTTGCTATCGGGGCTAAAGAAAGCGCCGCCATCGTAGCCGAGTCCGCTGGTGATTTGGCGCAGGTTGCTGCCGTCGATGTCCATAGTAAAGAGCTCCAGATCACCAGTTCGGTCGCTGGTGAAGACAATTTTTTTGCCGTCGGGGCTAACGGTGGCCTCAGCATCATAGCCCGGGGAGTCGGTCAGTTGGCGCTTGATATTGCCTTCCAGATCGGCCACAAAAATATCGAAGCTGGGGAAGACGGGCCAGACGTATTTGCCGTCAATCACCCGAGGGGCATCGGGGCATTCCTCGCCACCCAAGTGGGTGCTGGCGTATAGAATCTCCTGGTTGCCTGGCAGGAAAAAGGAGCAGGTGGTGCGCCCCAAACCGGTGGAGAGCATCGGCATCACCTTGCCCTCGCTGCCCGCTAGGGGCATTATAAAAATCTGATCGCAAGCAGCCTCCCAAGCGGGGTTGCTGGCCTGGAAAACCAGCTGCTGGTCGTCGAAACTAAAGTAGGCCTCGGCATTGTCGCCCCCGAAGGTGAGCTGCCGCAGGTTCTGGAGATGGATCTCTGGCGCATAGCGCAGGGTATCGGCCGCTGGCTTGGTTTCAGCACTGGCTTGGCTGCTGGTAGTGGTATCGCCACAGGCCGAGAAAACGAGGAAAAATAAGGCCGCAGCCCCTAAAAATGACATCCGTAACATAAAATAGTGCGTTGTGCTAATAATCCGTTTCGAAGGGGGATTGCTAAAAAAACATGGCTCAATTTCAAAATCCCTGCTCCTGCCCAAGGGGCGCGTATGTGCGAGAGCCAAAATGAAGCAATAGCTATCGGAAAATGTTCTAGACAAAAGCCGTTTTCATGCTGGCTCGCGCGGGAGCAAAGTTTACCCATAAGAGCCGTGAGCACGTATAAAACTAAGGGCTTTGCTTCTAAAGCTTTCCCTAAAAACGCCGCAAAGTTGCAAAAAATATTTCCAAGATGGGCCCCGCTTTTACCGCTGTCTAATCTTTTGACGCTTTTTTGATGTTACCCAAGCACATTTATAGAAAAAAACTCCCCCGCTATGGCTTCTGCCCTGAAAAATCTGAGTGACTACGATGCCCAATCCTTGCCCGATGCTGCCGAGATGCAGTTTGGTATTGTGGTGGCCGATTGGAATAAAGACATCACCCACGCCCTGTATGAAGGCTGCTACGATACGCTGATCCAGCACGGCGCCAAGGCCGACAACATCAAGACCTTGCAGGTGCCCGGCACTTTTGAGTTGCCCTCGGCTGCCCGCCTGCTCCTCAGTAAAGGGAAGCTGGATGCGGTGATCTGCCTGGGCTGCGTCATCAAAGGCGAAACCCAACACGATGAATACATCAACACCGCCGTAGCGAATGGGCTGGTGCAGCTTAGTCTAGCCACGGGCAAGCCCTGTATTTTTGGCGTCCTCACGCCCAATACCCACGAGCAGGCGCTGGATCGCGCCGGCGGAAAACACGGCAACAAAGGCGTGGAAGCTGCTGCCACGGCCCTGCGGATGGCGCAGTTGCATCAGGAGGAGAAGAAAGAGGGGAAGAACGGAATCGGGTTTAAGAATTGAAAATTGAGGATTGAAAATGGGGTCTTTTCCCAAAGACTTGAGGAGATTTTGGCTTCGCGTCTTTACTCGCTAGCGTGATGGCTTCACAAAATCCTGAAAAGAGCCAAATAATTTTCAATTTTCAGTTAGATTACTCCTTTACAAACCGCAAGGTCTCCGTGCTGCCGCCAGCAGCGATGCGCAGGAAATAGATGCCAGCGGGCAAGCTAGCGGTGCTCAGGCTATTTCGTGCCTTGGTTTGCTGGGCGCTGAGCTGGCGAACCAGCTGTCCTTGGGCGTTGAGGAGGAGCAGCTCGGCATCCTCGGCCAGTGGGGCGCTGAAGAACAGATCACCCTTGGTGGGGTTGGGATAAACCTGGGTAGCCGTGCTACCTGCTGCTGCCCGACCAAAATCGAGGCTAGCGATGCGGTGGTACTCGAAAGTGCCATCAAAATCTACTTGGCGCAGGCGGTAGTAGTTCATGCCAGCGAAAGGCTGCTCGTCGATAAAGCGATAGTGCTGCTCGCGCTCGGTGGTGCCTGCTCCGCTGACGCGGCCAATCTCGCGGAAGTTGCGCCCATCTTGGCTGCGCTCGATGGCCATATAGTCATTGTCTTCCTCGCCGCTGGTCGTCCAGCTGATCAGGGCCGTCTTGTCCTTGCGCTCGGCCGTGAAGGAGAGGAGGGTGATGGGGAGGGAAAAGTTGTAGGTTCCGATTGGCATGATCGAGGAACAACTCGAGTTTGTAGTACAACCATCAACAGCATTGTTTCCACTTAAACTGAAGTTTGATGGATCAAATGTAGGGTTGGGGCCGACACCGCTATTTCTGTATATCCATCCATCTTGGTGAATATTACTAGGCCCAGAAGCGATTACATCTACCACGATGCCGTTTTTGTAAAGATAAACGGGATCATTTCCATTTATAGACATAGCAATCGTTGTGTAATCGGGAGCGAACCCAAAATAAGATGTGAAGCCAGAAGTTTCTGATGCAACGTATAGAAAGTCGCCTGAGTTAACGGAAACCATCGGAAAAGTATATTCTATCCCTGCCGGGCTAGCACCATTTGTTCCCGATTCTATTCCATAAATGCTCAGATCTGGAATAGCCTCGTAAGCATATAATTCAATTGCTTTCGGTAGCCCTCCTGACAAGTCACCATCAATAATACCTGTAATGACAAATTGGGCATTCATATGAGCTGCGAAAGTAAAAAAGCAAAAAAGTAAAAAATTCTTCATCGTAAAAAGTTGAAAGTAAAAAGTAAATGGTAGTGCCCTGGCATGGCTGTGGCTACACAGCTGCACCAGCAACAGTGCCCCTAAGCCACCGCAGGAGTTTCCTACTCTAACAAGGGAGGCCTATAAGTTTTTGATCGACAGTGATATGGAAGGAGACTCTTTCTCCTACAAAGATAAGGCGATTTGTTGGAAGGGGCAAGGGGGGTAGGAGATTTAATATTGGGGTAACAATTAAAGAAGCTTCCTCATCCGATCCAGCTCGCGCTTATTGTCTTTCGCTTTGATGGATTCGCGCTTGTCGTGGACTTTTTTGCCCTGGGCGAGGGCGATTTCAATTTTGGCGATGCCGCGATCATTGAGGTAGAGGCGGAAGGGTACGACGGTGAAGCCTTTTTCTTTAATTTTTTTCTCTAGTTTCCGCAGCTCTTGTTTTTTGAGGAGGAGTTTGCGGGTGCGCCTTTCTTCGTGGTTGAACTGGTTGCCTTGCTTGTATTCGGCGATAAACATCGAGCGGAGGTAGAGCTCTCCTTTTTGGAACACGCAATAGGCATCGCGCAAGTTGACGTTGCCTGTACGGATGCTTTTGATCTCGGTACCCGTCAGTTGCAGGCCCGCATCGAAGGTTTCCAGAAAGCTATATTCGTAGCTCGCTTTCCGGTTGAGGATTTCTAAATTTTTCTTTTGCTTTGCCATTGGAGGGCAAAGATACGATTTTTGGGCATTTACACCTAGGAGGAACTTTTTTGTCGTCCCCTCCCAAAAAGGTACTTCGGCTTGGCTCAGTACAAGTACCTCCGAGGAAAAATGCTTGTTTTCTGCTTTGCTCGAAGCCAAAGCTCCGCACCCTGCTCGGAGGTATCGTTCGCAAGCGCAGCAAAGCGAATGTCCCTCCGAGCTGTGGTGCTACTTCAATAAGTCCAACACCCGCCTAAAAGCCGCGGCCGGATGATCAAAAATCTCATCTGCCGCAGCGAGTTTAGTCGCAGGCTGGCTGCTCTTGATGCCTAGGACGTAGCAACCAGCGGCTTTGGCACCTGCGATGCCAGCAGGGCTATCCTCGCAGACGAGCACCTGGCTGGGGGGCACCTGTATTTGCTTGGCTGCTAGGAGGTACATCTCGGGGTCGGGCTTCATAGCTTGTACGTCGCTGGCCGTGACGCTGCTGGGGAAATATT
>DAITME010000127.1:0-6124 GCA_036835305.1 Lewinella sp. | reverse complement strand
ATCATTTCCTCGTCTTGCGCTATAGCCAGCCCATTGAATAGGTGGCGGTAGTCTCTCTTTGGCAGTCGAAGAAGTAGCGCAGCATGGATAGGTTGAGCGTCTTGCCGAAGCGGCGCGGGCGGCAGTGAAGCTGTACTTTAGGGCCTTCCATGATGGCACGAATCATGGCGGTTTTATCCACATAGTACATATTCTCTCGGATGACCTCCTTAAAGTCGGATGATCCCAGCAGCGTTCGTTTCGACATGGCGTGTACGACTTAAGTGCGAAGATAAGATTTTTGCTTGAGATCTTGGCTTTGCTCCTTTTCTTAAACCCGGCTCTTCAACAGAGGCATTGCTCCTGCACTTGTGCCCGTCTGGGCGTGAGCCAACCACTTAATCTTCCTCAAATAGCTAAAAAAAAGCACACACATAGTTACCACTAAATAAAAAACACCTATATTTGCGCCGCACTCACGGGAGTGACAAAACCTGATAATGCCGACTGTTGCATTATCAGGTTTCTTTTTCTTGCAAAACACCCATCTACCCTTTGCTGGGCGGTGGACAACAAAATAGAGCGATGTACGAATTAGCAGAAGATTATGCAGCCAGATTAGAAGGTATTGCCGTAGCGATTCAGGAATCAGAAGTCTTGCAGCAGTATCTGGAGGAAGAGGAGGATACCTTCTACCAAGCCTTAAAAGACGGCTACGAACCTTATATTGATGAGTTGCAGCAAGAAATTGCCGCCTACTATCCGCTGCAGTTGATGGCCTTCGAGCAGGCGCTACTAGACGAGCGTTTTGAGGGACTTTTCTTGCCTAGGATTCTGGGTTATAGCGTGCTGCGCGGCGAAATCAATGCCCATTACAAATACGTCCGGCAGCAAGACCACTTTGCTAACATCGTCCGCTTTATGTCTAATAGCCCGAATTTCGACCAGCTGCGTTTGCGCATCGGGCAGAGTATTCAGGTGGGTTTTGCACTGAGTAGCGATATTACCGTCACTAGCTTGATCGAAAGCATTGGCAGCAAGCAAGTGCGGCAGTTCTTGCTGACACAGAAGAAGAGTGAGCACCGCGTGTTGGAAGGCCGCCGCTTAGCTTACAGCCGTTATGCCGCACAATTTAAGGATAAGAATTACCAATCTGCCGACTTCCCAACCAGCAAAGAGGAGTTGCCTTTTACCGCCAATGCCCTCAAGCAATTTTTGCTGTATCGCGTGAGTGCCAACTTGGACAACACCTCGCTAATCAATCCGCTGCACATCACAGTGGCTAATGAGGCTTTTGCTGGCACGGCTGAATTAGCCGTTTTTGCCACTATCTACGGCGCTTACTTTGAAGCCACGGAGGCCCATCGCGAGCTGCTGCTGCCCATTATCAGCAAGGAGCGGGAAACGAGTGCCGTTTTTGCCGAAACACTTTTTGCGCTCTTATTGGAAGTGAAAGCCGACCCCAAGGTGCCTTTCGGTCCCGAACAGGAAAAGCTGCTCAGTCAAGTAATAGACAAAACCATCGATGATAAGCTCTCCAGCTACTTCCAACTCACGGATATCATCCACAACGATGGCTATGTGAATACTCCCGTCCACGAGGCTATTGCTGCGGAAACTTTGCTGCATGACGGCCTCAGCGACTTCAACGAGAACATCCGCCAAACAATTTTTGGCTATTTTAAGCGCTTTGCTGACAACATCGGCCCAGAGGGCTACCAAGATTGGTTCGATCTGGTCAACAAGCAGTTCCCCATCTACATCAAGCTTTTTGGCAATGAAGCCTTCACCCAGCAGCTCAAAGACCTCGCCACCCGCTACGCCAGAAAGCTCATCAAAGTCTATACCGATAAGCGCGCCAAAGACTACCGCGAAATCAAAAAGACAGTGATGCTTACTTTCCCAGAATGGGGCTTCATGACCGAAAAACAACTCAAAGAGTTTTTTAAAACACCTCGGAAGGCACGGCCAAAGGCTTAGAAGAGACGTAGCAGTGCTACGTCTTTATTCCCTTGCTCACGCCTAGTACCCAGGCCCACCGTATCCGTATGGAGGCGGGTCGGAAGGCGGGCTTATTGGTCTGTAGTCCTTATGAGCGGGCACCCAGGCGGGCACGGCAAGTGTACATCCAGACCCAGACGAGTGCGCCGGTCTGCAAATCCGTATGGAGGCGGGCACCCACTACCCATACCCACCGTGTCCGTATGGAGACGGGCACGGCGGGCATTCCGGTCTGTAAACCGGCATGGGCGGGCACGCAAGTGCGGGGGCAATGTTTTTTTGTAGAAGCAGTGTTTTTTATCAAAATTTCCTAGCTTTGCTACCAAGCCGGCTGATTTAGAGCGTGTTGGTGACCTTGGTATGTATGTAGCGACTAGTATTTCGATGGTTCTTTTTCTGTTCACGATGAGCTATCCGCTCAAGGCGCAACAGTTGCCGGATTTCGTCTATGGCCCCAAGGCCTATTTGTGTCATTACACGCCGAGCGCCCCAGCTGTAGATGGCGATTTATCCGATGCTGCTTGGAACGCAGTCTCATGGACGGATGCCTTCACCGACATCGAAGGAAGCGCCCGCCCCCAGCCTTACTATGATACCCGCGTAAAAATGTGTTGGGATAGCCAATATTTTTATCTAGCTGCCGAGCTGGAAGAACCGCATCTATGGGCTACTTACAGCGAGCGCGATATGGTTATTTTTCATGAGAATGACTTCGAGCTCTTCCTCGACCCCACGGGTGACACCCACCACTATTATGAGCTGGAAATCAATGCTCTAGGTACAGTTTGGGATTTGCTGCTCACCCGCCCTTACCGCGATGGAGGCCGCGCCATCAATGCTTGGGATATTGTTGGGCTACAATCGGCTGTGAAGCTGTACGGCACCCTCAACGACTCCAGCGATGAAGATGAAAAATGGACGCTGGAACTAGCCCTGCCTTGGAAAGTGCTTGGGGAAGCAGCCAAACACCCCGGACCACCAAAAGAAGGAGAAATTTGGCGCGCCAATTTTTCGCGCGTTCAGTGGCGCATCGAAGCCAATGAGGCAGGGGGGTATGGAAAAATAATTGATCCTAATACCAACAAAGCCTATCCGGAACACAATTGGGTGTGGTCGCCTCAAGGAGCCATTGCCATGCACCAGCCCGAAACCTGGGGTCATGTGCAGTTCACCAAATCAAGCGCAGCGCAAGGCGGAGCAGCTCAAGTATCCGAACAGGCAGAAAAGATCCGTTGGCAACTTCGGCAACTCTACTACCAGCAAAAAGCCTATCACCGCGAGCATGGCCACTATGCTAAGAAAATCGGCCAAGTCGCTAGTAGAAAAAGTCTTATCCGCTTGTGGGCAGATCCCCATCATTTCATGGCCACCTACGAAGCGGATGGCCTTCAGCTCAGTATTCGAGAAGATGGTTTAATCCGTTGGTAATTACAATTGGGTGCTTCTGTGGGGCCACCGTACAATTCTAAAAATACCGATCATGAATAAACGAGATTTTTTGAAACAATTCACGGCTGCGAGCCTGCTATTAGGCGGCGGACAGTGGCTCTGGTCATCTTGTGCGGGTGAAGCAGCCGAAGCGGCAGAAGAAAAGTTAGAAACGCCCGCCCGCCCTAAAAATTGGATGTGGGCTAGGCCACAAGCCTCTTGGAGCAATGAGGACTGGAAAAGCCAACTTGCCCGTGCCAAATCGGCGGGTATAGATGCTATTTTGCTAGAAGTCTATAACGGCAACCAAACCTACTACGAAGGCGGCCAACTTCCTATGAAGGATAACCTCCTGGAGCGTCTTTTACCCATCTGCCATAGCCTTGGACTGGAAATGCATGCCTGGATGTGGACGATGCCCCTCAACAACCCGGAAATGGTGGCTCAGCATCCCGATTGGTATGCCGTCAACGGGCTCGGCCAGCCTGCTCATACCCATCCCGCCTACGTGGACTACTACAAATTCCTTTGCCCCTGTAATCCGGAGGTTCGCGATTTCGTGGTAAAAAACGTAGCTTCGCTGGCTAAGATCAGTGAGCTAGACGGCGTTCATCTGGATTATGTCCGCTTGCCAGATGTGATTTTGGCGGAGGCGCTGCAGCCTAAATACGGCATTGTGCAGGACAAAGAATACCCGGAATACGACTATTCCTACTCGGCTTTGTGCCGGCAGCAGTTCAAAGAAAAAACGGGCATTGATCCGCTGAAAGACTTGAAAGATACCGCTGCTAATGCGGAGTGGCGGCAGTTCCGCTACGATGCCGTCAGCAACATGGTTAATGAGCACTTGGTGCCCAAGGCCAAAGAAAAAGGCAAAATGATCACAGCGGCAGTCTTCCCCAACTGGGAAAGCGTTCGCCAAGCTTGGCATACTTGGCAACTTGACGCCTTTCTGCCAATGCTTTACCACAATTTCTACAATGCCGATCTCAGCTTTGTCAAAACCCACACTGCACTGGCCTTGGAGCGAATGGGCAAAGTCAAAAAGCCCGTTTACAGCGGTGTTTTTGTGCCATCTATTGCCCCCGAGGAGCTGGGGGAGGCTATCGCACAGGGCAGGGCCGGCGGTTCGTCGGGCACGGCTTTTTTTGACCTTACGGCGCTAAAGGAGGAGCATTGGGCTGCGCTAGAAACAATATTTTCGCTTTAAACACGCGTAAATTCAAGTCGCGCAATATCCTTATTCGAGGTGAATACTTTATCTAATTGCTTTGTTACGGGCAGGAGTATATTTTGTAAATTCACGGAAATTCCATTAAGTGGCTCCCCTTCTTGTCTTGTACTCGGGTTTAAGCCTTTACGAATAGCACCAGCTAAATAGTAGCTCGCCCTAATATTGATGAATTTTTGTGAGCTCAAGCGGAAACCATTATCTTTCATAATTTCTGCGTAGTATGCTATTGGCCGGCCATAGCACAATTCATCACCCACAATGCCATCTTCGATGCGCTCGAACAAAAAGACTTGTTGCTTAGAAACTCTACTAAGTTCAGCCATTATTGCTTTGAGCATTTGCTCATCCGTATTTTGCCAGCAATTCCCCATTTGGCAACAGAAGCTAGCTTATGGAGTTAAGCTTAGCATGAAAGTCGCATAAATGCTATGTCCATCATACTTGAGCCGCCACTTTGGATCAGGTGGCAATTTCAAATGGGGAATTGCTGGTATTTTGCTGTAAAATAGTTGCTGTGAAGACAGGGTCAAAGGTCTTTTCCTCGAATGGTAGCTCAGTTCCATTAATTTTGAGAACTTCAACTGAAGAGGGCAGATTTTTTTTGGCTAATTTTACCATTTGGCTGGAAATGTCAACACCAATCAGCTTTTTCGGATTTGATGCCAAAATCTCCGATAAATTCCCTCCTGGGCCACAGCCAATTTCTAGAACTGTTTTGTCCTTGAAATTAACCTCCTGGAGCAGCGAGAGAAACCGATCTCTCTTGTAGCGGTAATACGGCTCGTCGTCTCCAGCAATGACATTGTCACCGCCTTCGCGCGTTTCAATTCTTTCGCCTACTTCAGTCCAGTAGTCTTCGGGATGATATTTTTTAGACATAGTTTATTGTTGTAAGTGTAGCGGAAATTATAACCAAATTGATTTATTTAAAGTCCTTGAAACAAGGGAGGGCACTGTAAAAGCATTTCTTTCCTTCTCTCGCGATTTTAAACAGAGGAGATGGGAAGTCGCTATGCCCAGAATACAGCTACTTTGGGTGCAGATACATACATATTAGTTGTTGCAATTGGCGTAAAATGCCCCATCCCATATAAAAGACTGACAATTTTGTGCATCAAAATAAACTCCAGAGTGGCAGTTTTCCCCATCAAAAGTGTAACCTGGAGGACACTGGTCGCAGCCATTACCTTTTTTGGGTCTAGTGTAGAACTGTCTCCTCCAAACAAATGCTTCATAGGTTGTTGGATAATAAAGTCCAGAGTGGCAATTTGCTCCATCAAAAGTAAAGCCTGATGGACAACAATTATTCGTTGTAGAAATACTACAATTAAGTTGCACATAAAAAGCATTGCCCAGGACAAATCCATTGTAGCCAGCAGGGAAAGACCTGCCTGACCAGCAGTTATCTCCATCAAAAGAGAACCCTTGCGGGCAGCAAATAGGCTGTACGTAAAAGCTATTACCCCAAATAAAACCAGTATA
>DAITME010000126.1:0-6230 GCA_036835305.1 Lewinella sp. | reverse complement strand
GTGAAATCGCTGATTTTAACCAGCTCCGCGCAGGTACTTATCGCCTAGAAGTGACAGGCCCAACGGGCTGCGCCGAAGGCTTCAATGTCGAACTGACCGCCCCGACGCCCATCCTCACCGACCTACCCGAAGTCTTGCTTATTCGGGAAGAGCGTACGGCTTCGGTCAGCGTCCGCACCGAAGGCGGCACGGCACCTTACACCTACCGCTGGCTAGGAGGAGATACTACCTATCTGGCCACTCAAGATGGCGCAAATCAAGTCTTCTCTTCGCCCATCACCCAGCGCTATGGTTTGGAAATCAGCGATGCCTTGGGCTGCTTAGATACGGCTTCGGTTTTGCTGGTGGTGGATCGTCCGAAGCGGCATTTCTTGCCCACCGCCTTTAGCCCCAACTTCGATGGTATCAACGACCGCTTGGAGGTCTATGGCGAAGCCGCCACCTTCGAGGTGCTGTCGATGCAGGTCTATGACCGCTGGGGCGGGCTGCTGTACGAAGCCCAAAATTTTCGCCCTGATCAAAACCCCACTGGCTGGGATGGCCATCACCGAGGGCAGCCAGCAGCGGCGGGCAGCTATGTGGTCTATCTCCGCCTCCGCTGGCCAGATGGGCTGGAGACGCAGCATAGTCAGGCGGTGGAGTTGGTGAGGTAATGGAATTTAAAATGGGGTTTGTGTTCGCGAAGCTTTTTTGGTCAGTTGGACTAGTCCAACTGACCAAAAAAGCACCATTGGACCAGTCCAACTGATTAATTTTTATGGGTTTTACCCGGTAAGAAGGTTTTTTCGTTGTGATGCGTCCGCATTGCTAATTCGGCGTCGCTATTTCGGCTACGCTCAGCACGAGTCAGCATAAGTTAGCATGGTGTTCGCAACTGAATGAATCAGGCTCAGCTGCGTTTCCGTGTGGGGCTTACTTTTACGAATCTTTTTGGAAGCTTTGCAAACGGGAAAAAGCACCATTGGACCCGTCCAACGGATCAAATTTGCTAGTTTTTACCCAGCGAAGTCCTTCTTTTGCCTATACCCAACAGCGCCTTCCGCAACCAGCCTTCAGTGGCTATTGTCTGCGCTGACGGAGCCTGAAAAGTATTAAAATCCATTTTTCGCTTACTTCCACTTGCCTGCTTCCTGCCCAAGCCATTGTAATACCGCCAGCTTTAAATAGCTGACAACCAAACTATTATTGGGGAATAGGCGTTTTTCCTTGGAGGGATTCCGACTTTTTTACGCACAAGACTGTTATCTTCTTCTGATGATAAGTTGTACTTTTGTTTTCCCTAATCAATCAGCTGCCGAAGTATTCCCTCGGGCAGTGCTAATATATGCCTTTAGATGAGTAGCAAGCAAATTCATATTTTCGATACTACCTTGCGCGATGGCGAGCAGGTTCCTGGCTGTAAACTAGATACTGCCAGTAAGGTAGTCATCGCCAAGCAGTTGGAGCGCTTGGGCGTGGATATTATCGAAGCCGGCTTTCCAATCTCTAGCCCGGGCGACTTTCAGTCGGTTGTAGAGATTAGCAAGGCCGTCAGCCAACCCATTGTTTGCGGCCTTACCCGCGCCGTGATGAAAGATATTGATGTAGCTGCCGATGCCCTGCGCTACGCCAAAAGGCCGCGTATCCATACCGGTATTGGCACTTCCGATTCTCACATTCAGCACAAACTTCGCACGAGCCGCGAGGCGATCATTGAACGTGCTGTTGCTGCCGTAAAACACGCCAAATCCTATGTAGAGGATGTAGAGTTCTACGCCGAAGATGCCGGAAGAACCGATAACGAATTCCTCGCCCGCGTCATACAAGCCGTTGTGAATGCCGGCGCTACCGTTCTGAATATCCCCGACACCACGGGCTACTGCCTGCCAGAAGAGTACGGTGAGAAAATTGCTTTTTTGTGCGATAATGTCATTGGCATTGAAAATTGTATCCTCAGCACCCACTGCCACAACGATCTAGGGCTTGCTACGGCCAACAGCATTGCAGGCATCCGAAATGGTGCCCGCCAAATAGAATGCACCATCAATGGCATCGGCGAGCGCGCTGGCAATACGGCCCTCGAAGAAGTAGTGATGATCATGCGCCAACACCCCAGTCTTGGGATGGATACCCGCATCAATACCCGCCTGCTAGCCGAAACAAGCCGCCTGGTAAGCGAAAGTATGGCCATGCCCGTACAGCCCAACAAAGCCATCGTGGGGGCCAATGCCTTTGCCCACTCCAGCGGCATCCACCAAGATGGCGTCATCAAACGCCGCGATACCTACGAAATCATCGACCCAGCAGATGTTGGTGTGGATGCCTCCAAAATTGTCCTGACAGCCCGAAGCGGCCGCGCAGCCCTGGCCTACCGACTCAAGAACGTGGGCCACGAACTTACCAAAATTCAGCTAGATGAAGCTTACAGCGTTTTCCTATCCGTGGCCGACAGCAAAAAGGAAGTGATGGACGCGGATTTGCACGACATTGTGAAACAAGCAGGCCTGGCAACGGCTTAGGCGCTAAGCGCAAACAAAATTGTTGTATATCCAAACCTTGGATGAGCATAGACACAGCCGAAGACGGATTGACACCGACAATTGGGTTTGCAGAAAACTTTGCTCCTTTTAAGAAAAACTTGCTCCCGCATTTATGCCCGTATTTAACCCGCTTGGGTCTTCAGTCCGTATAGATATGGGCGTGAGCCGTCCTATCCAACAAGCCAACTAACGTATTTAGCCAATCGCAGAAGGAATAAAAAATATGCCCCAAACATTGTTCGATAAAATCTGGAACGCTCATGTGGTAGAAACCGTTGCTGGCGAGCAGCAAATTTTCTACATCGATCGGCACCTCATCCATGAAGTCACCAGCCCACAGGCTTTTGATGGCCTTCGCAAGCGCGGCATTGGACTGGCAAGGCCCCAGCAAATTGTGGCTACTGCCGACCACAACGTGCCCACCAAAGACCAAGATAAGCCCATTCGCGAAGCCCTGAGCCGCAAGCAAGTGGAAATGCTGACGCAAAATTGCGAAGAATTTGGCGTGGAGCTCTACGCCCTAGGCCACCCCTACCAAGGCATTGTGCACGTCATCGGCCCTGAGCTGGGCATCACGCGGCCGGGCATCACGATGGTCTGCGGCGATAGCCACACCAGCACCCACGGCGCCTTTGGTTGCATCGCTTTCGGCATCGGCACCAGCCAAGTGGAGCAAGTTATGGCCACCCAATGCCTCTTGCTCACCAAGCCCAAGAAAATGCGCATCACCGTGGACGGCAGCCTGCAAGCCGGCGTGACGGCCAAAGACATTATCCTCTACGTCATTGCTCAGCTAGGCACCGGCGGCGGCACAGGCTACTTCGTGGAATATGCCGGCGAAGCCATCCGAAGCCTCAGTATGGAAGGCCGCATGACCATCTGCAATATGAGTATAGAAATGGGCGCCCGAGGCGGCATGATTGCCCCCGACCAAACGACCTTCGACTATATGCAAGGTCGCGAATTTGCCCCCAAAGGCGAAGCATGGGACCAAGCCCTGGCTCACTGGAAAAGCCTGCCTACCGACGAAGGCGCCACCTTCGATAAAGAATACCACTACCGCGCCGAGGACATCACGCCCATGGTCACTTACGGCACCAATCCGGGCATGGGCATGGGCATCCAAGATCGCATCCCCGAGCACAGCGACATCCACGGCGATGCCGCCCTCGATAAGGCCATGGCCTATATGGGGCTTCAAAAAGGCCAAGCCCTAGAAGAAATGCCCATCAGCCATGTCTTCATCGGCTCCTGTACCAATAGCCGCATCGAAGATCTGCGCGCCGTGGTGCAGCTTATGGGCGGCCGAAAGGTGGCCGAATCTGTCACGGCCATTGTAGTGCCTGGTTCACAGCAGGTGGCTAAGCAAGCCATCGCAGAAGGCCTCGCCGACAAATTGGTGGCCGCTGGCTTCGAGTTCCGAGGCGCCGGCTGCTCGGCCTGCCTGGGCATGAACGAAGACAAAATTCCTGCCCAACACTACTGCGTATCCACCAGCAACCGCAACTTCGAAGGTCGCCAAGGCCCTGGTGCGCGCACTATTTTAGCAAGCCCCCTCACCGCCGCCGCCGCCGCCATCACTGGCAAAATCAGCGACGTGAGACAAATGATGACTGCCCAATGATGACCAGCATTACCTCCACCGCCGTGCCCCTTCCCATCGAGGATGTGGATACCGACCAAATCATCCCTGCTCGTTTCCTCAAAGCCATCACCCGCGAGGGCTTCGGCGAGAACCTCTTCCGCGATTGGCGCTACGATAAGGACGATCAGCCCAAAGCTGATTTTGTGCTCAACAACCCGCTGTACCAAGGCGAAATACTGGTAGCCGGTGCCAATTTCGGCTGTGGCTCCAGCCGCGAACACGCCGCCTGGGCCTTGGATGGCTATGGCTTCCGCGTCATCATCAGCAGCTATTTTGCGGATATTTTCCGGGGCAATGCCCTCAACAACGGCCTGCTGCCGCTGGTGGTGAGCCCTGAAGTGCTCAACGAAATCTTCCAGACCATCGAAGCCGACCCAGGAGCCGAGTTTACGGTGAATCTGGAAGCGCAAACGTTGGAAAACAAAAGCACAGGCACCAGCACCCCCTTCGAGCTAGATGCTTATAAAAAGATGTGCCTCATCAATGGCTACGATGATATCGATTTCCTCCTGAGCAAAAGCAAGGAAATTGCCAATTTTGAGGCTGGGAGGAGCTATCCGGCTTAGGTTTCCTGTAGAGCATTTACACCTCCGAGGAACTTTTCGCTATCCATAAGCGGCAGCGAGAAGATGCCCCGGAGGAGAAATGTTTGTTCCCAAGCTCCGATCGAAGCCGAGATTTCGCACCCTGATCGGAGGCGTCGTTCGCCAGCGTAGCGATGCGAATGCTCCTCCGAACTGTGGTGCCAATCAATCATTCCATCGCCACTGGCTGCTGCGGCTATCCCAGCGCTGCCCCCGCTGTCCGAACCAACCGAAGCGCAGCGTGATGCCGCCAATCAGGCCTTCTAGGTTGTCGGTAATGCCTGCGGGCGCTGCCTCATTGACGCCTCGGATATGGCGATAGCCCACTGTGCCCGCCACCCGAAACCAGCGGGTGAGGTTCAGCTCTAGGCCTGCTTCGGGCGTGACAACAAAAACCTGATCGAGGTCTTGGAAATTTTGGTCGCCGTTGAGGTCAATATCCAAAACACCCCAGCCGCCGCGTACGCTGATATAGGGGTGAATCAGGTTGTAACTAGCTGGCGTAATCCCCAGCCAAAGGCCGCCGTGTGCTAAGTCTAACCGGTCGGTTTGCCCTTCTAGCAGCTCCGTGAGTCCGCTGATGGCTCCCACGCCATAGGCTCCTAGGAAGAAATGGCGGAAAACCAGTCCGCCGCCGCCCCCAATACCGCCTTGGATGCCATCTTGGATGGTATATTCGTAAATCGGCGCTCCGAAAGCCCCGTTCAAGGGCGAGCGCCCTAGCAAAGTCTGGTGTTGCTGTGCCGCCAAGGCATTGAGTAGGAATAAAGCGAGGATCAGTATGATTGGTTTCATCGTTTTCTATTGATTGATTCCCTCCTAAGATGCGAAGCACAAGGATCTACCCCCAAGAGCCGGAATATTTTTTTGTGATGGCTCACGCCCTACTAAACCCAGACGGGCGTTCCGGCGGGCACAAGTGCAGGAGCCGGGTTTTTGTTTTTGAGCCATGCTTTAGGTAAACCACCAGGCTCCCGAACGATGGCAGGAAACTTTAAAGAGAAGTGTTTTTTTGAGGGGTGGTGTTTTTTGGGAGAGAGGTTGTATCTTGCGTAATGGCAACCTATCTGCTTGTCCAAATTATTTCCGGTTGACCAGAACCAAAGAGATATGAAAAGATACAACCCGAATATCCATCATCGAAGGTCTATCCGATTAAAAGGATATGATTACGCACAGGCAGGATTGTATTTTTTGACCATTTGCGTGCAGGATATGAAGTGCCTATTTGGTGAAATCAGAGATGGCCAAATGATATTGAACGACGCCGGAAAGATGGTGGAATCCGAATGGTTAAAATTACCCGAACGGTTTAACAACATACAGTTGCACGAATATATCGTCATGCCCAACCATTTTCACGCCATTTTGGAAATCGTAGGGGCGACCCTCGTGGTCGCCCTGGAACACAACACGGAATCGCCCAACAACGGGCAACCACCAGGGACTGCCCCAACGGGGACGGAATCGCCCAACAACGGG
>DAITME010000125.1:0-6417 GCA_036835305.1 Lewinella sp. | reverse complement strand
CAATTTGGGTGTGGTAGAGGCTGCTGAAATAGAGCGACTGCTGCTCGCCCAAATGCTGTTTGCGGCCATAGCGGTTGTTGAGTCGGTGGTAGCTACCGCTGTAGATGAAGCCCAGCGATTGGTGGGGCTTCTCGAAGCCAAAGAAGCCGGTTTTGCCGAAAACTTCCACGTGCTCGTTGTTTTGCGTGATGCGGTAGGGGTCGAGGGTGGCTTGCCCGTGGTCGTGGGCGGCAATTTGTCCGGCTTCGCGCCGGTCGTAGGTAGCCAGCACATTCCATTGGCCTTCCCAATTGCCTTTGCCGCTGCGCAGGAAGCGGTAGAGGGCCGCGCCGGTGCGCCGATCGGGCATATCTTTGAAACTATCAAAATCGCGGTCGTGCCGGTTCTCCGTAAAGCTGCCGTGGAGGTAAAGGCCGTGCGAGAGCACCTCGTCAATTTCTTGATTGAAATGCACATTGGCCTCGCCGCGGCCCTGACTGCCAGCGAAAAGATTGACAAAGAAGGGTACATCCGATTTGGGGCTGTGCAGCTTCGTATTGATCTGGCCTGTGAGGCCAGCAGCACCGCTCTCTACCGAGCCGGAGCCTTTGCCCAGTTGGATGCCGCTCACCCAAGTGCCGGGGATCATATCCAGGGCATAGGGCGTTGCGAGGCCGGTGAGAGCCGGGCGTTTTTCCAGCGTCAGCAAGGTATAGTTGCCGCGCAAACCCAGCATTTGTATCTCGCGGCGGCCGGTGAGGGGGTCGCCGTAGGTGAGATCCACCACGGGGCTGTTCTCGAAGCTCTCGGCTAGGGTGCAGCAGGGCGCTTTGCGCAGCTCTTTGCTAGTAAGCGACTCAATATTGCGCCCCGATAAGGTGGAGGTGTAGCTGCCTTTGTCGCGAGCCGTCACTTGCACCTCCGCAAGGGTATTACCGCCTTCTTGCAGCACAATCCGCAGCGGAAAAACCAGCGTATCGATCAGGAAAGTACGGCTCTCGAAGCCCAAATAAGAGACGGTAAAATGCGTGTGCGTGCCATCTTGATGGAGGCTGAATTTGCCCTCCGTATCACAAGTGGTGCCGCTGCCGTCCTCCCAGCTCACGGTGGCGCCGGCAAGGGGGTAATTATCTTCATCGAAGACCGCCCCTTCTATCATATGATGCGACTGAGCGGAGAGGGAAAGGACAGAAAAAAATAGGAAAAATAGCCCGATGAAACCACTAAAACGTCTAGCGGAGTGAGAAGAGCTTGAAAAAATAGTAAACATAGTAAGTAGGCTTGTGCCTTCCTGGCTCCTTTACTAGATCTTTGCTCCTGCATTTTTGCACCAATGTGCGGGAGCAAAAATCTTTAAGAAGAGCCGTGCCTCGCCGACGGAACCTCCCCTAAAATGGTGAGCCCCTAGTGCGTCCATAGCTAGCGAAAAGAACGAGGAAAGCTGATTTAACAAAAATACGATATAGGGGCGCTTAGCGCTTGCCAGGCCCGAGGAGGAGGAGCGTATCCGTTAAATCAAAAAGCGTTGCTGTAGCACCAAGAGCTGCCTGCCAGAAGGTGCTGGTGGCGGGTCGGGGCCGCGGATGGGGTGGGGTCGCAGCAAGTCTTGGCTAGGGTGGTGGAGTGTAAAAAAAGACGGTGTTGGCAGGAGGCTGGGGGGGAAGGTAGGCAGCGAAACAGCTTCGCCCAGAAAGGTAAAATCAGCATCAAACTGCGCCATCACCACTTCGGTATAGCCGCAGTTCTGATTCGTACAGCTATGGCCTTCTTCTTCCAGGCCAGCGCTTTTCCGCAGTTCGGCCATGCGGGCACAGCAAGAGGCGCTGGCCATTTCGCAGCTACTTTTTTGCTTGTCTTGCTGCTCGTGTTTACAGCCGTGGGGCTGAGCGAACAACTGCCAACTCACCTCGCCTGCGCAGGCACAATACACCCGCTGCAATGGCAAGCCCACGCTCACCAATAGCAAGTACAAGGCCAAAAAGGGCGCTAAGCGACGAAGATGTGCGCTGAAAGGCAAAGTAACTTAAGTTTTACTTCCTAACAACAGTTTAGGGGCGGGCTTTGGTTGAGTGCTGGCAAGAAATAGACAGTTACCCCGAATCTGCGACAAGAATGGGGTAAAATTACCCCGAATCTGCGACAAAAAAGCAGTAAAATTACCCCGAATATCCTACCCGCCTACGCCCAATGGATGATGGATAAATACAGTGGGATCCGCGAGAAATAGCGCTTGAACACACTTTTTCCCATGAAAAAGCGCGGGGTACTACATTTTTTCAAAGGAAAAAATGGCTACCTCAGCGCCAATCCCACAAAACAATCACCCATTCCTGGCCGTCGGGTCCTTTATAAATGGCGATTTCTTGGAAGCCACAGCGCTGGTGAACACGCCTCGAGCGGGTATTCCTCGGCGAAATGGCCGTTAGCAAAAAGGGATAATGCAGCGCGTAGCAGCCCCGAAAGTAGCGGTACATCCGATCCACCAAGCGCTGCCCCCGATAGTCGGAAGCCACACAAACTTGCCCCATGACGATATAGCCTTGTTCCCCCAGTGTTTTACCTTGATAGACGAGCTGGTCTTGGTACTCGAAAATGCCCGCTAGCAAGGGGACGGCCGCACTGAAGGCGCGCGTCATGGCCAGGGCATAGCCCGCTAGTGTAGTGCCGTCTTTAGCCATCACGGCCGCCGCCGCTTGGTTCATAGCCTGTAGGGTGGGGAGGCTGTGGCGGGCAGAAACGAAGCCTTCGGCGGCCTGCTCGGCATCGCCAAGCGCCTCGGGCAAATTGGCCGTTTGCAGGGCTAAGATGCGTTTTAAATCAGCGGTTTTGCGCGCTAGGCTGATTTTTATCGTGCGGTCTGTCATGGGTAGCTCATGCTGTTAGGAAACAAATATAATGGTTTTTTGCAAGTCAGGAACCATCCATCGCCTCGTTTTGTAAGTACTCGGAAAAATTTAGTGCGACTTTTCAATCTGGTAGATTTTGCTTTCAGCCAAGACTTAAGGTTTCCACTTTTTCAGTAAGCGATACCAGCCGGAGGCTGCCGATTGGATGCGGTAATAGGTGGTTTTTTCTGCGCCAAATTGCTCTCGGATGGCTGCCACGGCAGGTATCATGCTGCCTTCAAAATCGAAGAGGGGTAATTGCAAAACGGTCTGGGTATAGCGGATGGCTTGGTCGATGAGCCATATGCCGGATCCGCTGCTGCGCAGGGCGGGATTGTCGCCGGAGAGGTGATAATAGGCTGCGTGCGCATCCCAAATGAGGTAAGCCACGGAGTGGATCTGCCCAGTATCATCCACGGCCGCAAATACTTGCCGTTGTCCTTGTTTTACCAGGGCGGCATCATGGCGTTGGAAATCGCTAAAACCATAAGGGGGGCTTATTCCTTGGCGCTTGAAACTCATCAGATGCACAGCGTAGAAGGTCTGCAAGTCGAGGCTGGTTTGCAGCTGTAATTGGCTAGCCGCCTTGCGGATATTTCGGCGCATATTCCGGTTGATGCGCCCTTGCCAGGCCGTATCGCTCAGGTCAATGCGGTAGGTGTGGTGGGGGCTGCTCAGGAAGCTTTCTGGCAACAAAGCCACCACCAGGTTGGCGCTGGGGCTGCACTGCTGATCTAGCCCATCGAAAGGGGGAAGCGCTGCTGCTAGCGCCTTCCATTGCTGTGCCGTTAGCGTGTGGCCATCTGCGCACAAGGGGCCTAAGTACTTTGTAAAGTGCGGCATGGTCACATAGCGCAGCCCCCAACGCTTTTTTTGAAAGTAGGGCCATGCCGCCAAGGCCACCCCGTCTTCTAACAAGACCGTTGCCCCCCATCTACCACCAAGGGCTACCGCATCTAAATACCAAGGGGCACAAAAGACAGGCAGCCTCCGTTGGGCAGCATAAAAATCACTGTAAACCGATGTAGAATTTTCAAATGTGGGCATCCTGAATTTTTGTCGGAAGCAGGGAAATAGGTCGGCGCTCATCGAGCAAAAAGCATTTTTACTAATCTTTGCCCCGCGGTCTGTCTTGCTGGCGAATGCTTCTCCGTTACAAATATAAGTATCTTTGCGGCCTATGAGTAATTTTCGTCGTCTTTTGCAATACTTGGGGCGCTATCGGGCGTGGGTGATGCTGGCCATTGTTAGCAACATACTCACGGCTGTTTTTACAGTGGTGAGCATCCCGCTGCTAAAGCCTTTTTTGGATATCCTCTTCAAGCCCGAAGAAGAACTCAAAGCCCTGCCTGAAAACGCGCCGAGCCTAGAACAAATTAGCAGCAGCGAATCCCTCAGCCAATGGCTCAACAACCTGATCGCCCAATGGATGCTGAGCTACGGCCGCGAGACCGTGCTGGCCTATGTTTGTCTGGCGATCTTGGTCGCTTTCTTGCTCAAAAATCTCTTCCGCTATCTGGCGCTTTTTTTCATGGCACCTGTCCGCAACGGCATCATCCGCGATATCCGGATGCAGCTCTACGACAAGCTGCTGAGCTTGCCGATTGGCTATTTTACGGCCACCCGGAAAGGCGACCTCATGGCGCGCCTCACCAGCGATGTGCAGGAAGTAGAAAGCAGTATTTTAAACGTACTGGAAGCCATCTTCCGCGAGCCATTTATCATCATCGGCGCCTTGAGTTTTATGGTTTACGTCAGCCCTTCGCTTACGCTTTTTGTCTTTGGATTGATGATTTTTGTGGGCGTCGTCATCGGTGGTATCGGCAAGCGGCTCAAGCGTGCCAGCAGCGAGGTGCAGGAAAAACTGGGTGATATTGTGAGCCTCACCGAAGAGAGCATCGGGGGGCTGCGCATCATCAAGAGCTTCGGAGCCGAGGGCTACCAACACCGCCGCTACCTAGAGGCTAACAACAGCTACAAACATCGCCTCACCCGCTTGTTGTGGCGCCGCGATTTATCTTCGCCGCTGACTGAATTTCTGGGTATTGCCACCGTGGCGCTTTTGCTGTGGTATGGCAGCCGGCAGGTATTCAGCGGGGCGCTGGAGGCCGGTACGTTCATCGCTTTCATCTTCGCTTTCTACAACGTCATTGATCCGGCCAAAAACTTTAGCAAGGCTTGGTACAACATCCAAAAAGGCCTGGGTGCCGTGGATCGCATCCATGAGGTGCTGGATACCCAAAACGACATACAGGAAGCCGAAAATGCTATTCCGTTGCCCGCTTTTCAGGATAAGATTGACTTCGTGGGAGCCGTGTTTGCTTATGGGAGCCATGCCGAGGAGAAAATCCTAAAAGGCCTGAGTTTTTCCATCCCCAAGGGCAAGGTGGTGGCGCTGGTTGGCCCCTCTGGCGCAGGAAAAAGTACCATCGCCGATTTACTTCCCCGCTTCTATGACCTCCAGGGCGGAAAAATTACGATCGATGGCCACGACATCCGCCAAGTCCGCCTAGCTGATCTGCGGCAGCGCATGGGCATTGTGAGCCAGGAGGCCATCCTTTTTAACGATACGATCTACAACAACATCGTCTTCGGTATGGAAAATATGATGGAAGCCGAAGTGATCGCCGCCGCCAAAAATGCCCATGCCCACGATTTCATCCTCGCTACCCCTCTGGGCTACCAAACCAATATTGGCGACCGCGGCAGTAAGCTTAGCGGCGGGCAACGACAGCGAATCACCATTGCCCGGGCGCTCTTGCGCAACCCCGATATCCTGATTTTAGACGAGGCCACCTCCGCCTTAGACTCCGAGTCGGAACAGCTTGTGCAGCAAGCCCTCAACCGATTGTTGGAAGGCCGCACCGCCCTCGTGATCGCCCACCGCCTGAGCACCATCCGCCATGCCGACGAAATCATCGTGCTGGAAGAAGGCGAAATCGTTGAGCGCGGCCTCCACGAAGAACTGCTGGCGAAGCAAGGGGCTTATACCCATTTAGTAGCCTTGCAGGGACTTCGGTAGCCATCTGGAGAAAAAAGCATGGCTTAAAAAAAGAAACGCTGCTCCTGCATTTATGCCATTTTTCATACCCAAGACTGTGGGCGCGAGCCATTATTTCATGACTTGGTAATTCCAATTGAAGGTTTTCCAATTATTGAAGCCTTGGTTGTTATGCTCCCAAGTTCGGATTTCTAAGCTTCTGTTGCCGGTATATTCCATCCACCCGAGGTTTTTAAGCAGGTTGTAGGCTTTCAGGAATTGGAAGCCTTGGTTGTCGAGTCCTTGCTGCAGGATGCGTTTGTCGTACTGCTGCTTATCGTGGTTGGCCACCATCGGGCTGAAGTCCATGATGGGGATGTAGGGCGTCACATTGGCCTGCAAGATCGTGTTATTCGCTTGGTTTTGCAGCTCGCTCATGTTGTTGCCGAACTGTAGATTGGCTTCGCCGTTGATGCTGTGATCGGGATTATTAGCGAAGGCCTGCTGTATTTCAGCTGCGGATAGCGGCGGCAAAGGTTGGCGGAGGGTTTCATTAGCGTTGAGCTCCTTGTT
>DAITME010000124.1:0-6592 GCA_036835305.1 Lewinella sp. | reverse complement strand
AATATGGTAAAATGCTGGTATTTTGTCGTATTTAGTACGAAATTATGACTTCGATTCATCCAATCTTTACGCTAAATAGTGCTTTGACACGGCCGTATCGTCGGCCACATTACCTCCCCGCCTACCGCAAATGCCGCCGAAATACCCGCTCAATAGCTGCTTTTTGTAGTTCTTTCCCGATGACGACAATTTTGCTTTCTTTGGGAATACCCTTTTGCCAGGGCAGGCCATCGGTGAGGCAGAAGTTGTTGAGGACCGATTGTAGCACCACCTGAACGGGGTAGCCATCGGCATCGATGAGGCCTTTGATGCGGTAAATTTGGTGGCGGTTGATCGTCAGCAGCTGCACCAGGGTATGACCCAAGCTCTGCAAATCGAAAGGCCGATCGAAGGTGAGCGTAAAGGTGCTGATACCGTGCTTTTGCTGTTGGTGTGCTGGATTTATTAAACTCGTTTGTGCCACCACGCCCACGCCTTCTATTTTTTGGATGGGCAGGATGGCTGCTATCGGGAACTGTCCTTGGCTGGCCAGAAAGACATGGGCATAGGGGTTGATGCCAGCCAGGAGATCGCGCAGGCTGGCCTGATAGCTTTCGGCAACGGCATCAATTTTGTTGATCAGCAGCACATCAGCGAAGGCGATTTGCCGCCGCGCTTCTTCGGCATTCGCCAGCCAGTCTTCTATGTTTTCGGCATCTACCAGGCAGATGACTTGTTGCAAGTCAAAAACCCGCCCCACACCTGCCGAGAGGAGGAAGGGGAACACAATGGTCTCGGGGTCGGCTACGCCCGTGGTTTCAATCACGAGGCGGTCGAATTCCTGGCGGCGGTAGCTCACTTCTTCGAGGACGTTCAGCAGATCGCCGTTCAGGGAGCAGCACAAGCAGCCAGCGGTGAGTTCTATGACCTCCTCGGGCAAACCCATCACCAGCTGACTATCGATATTGACGGCACCTACCTCGTTTTCGATGACCAGCAGCCGCTCTTCTGGCCGGCTTTTGATCCAGTGATTGAGGAAGGTCGTCTTGCCAGCGCCCAAAAATCCGGTGATGATGTGTACGGGTATTTTATCCATATAATTTTTGCATCAGTTCGATATTGCGCCTGGGTATCTCGTCAATAGCTGGGTAGTTTTTGATGGCTTTGGCGACTTCCTTCACGCGCAGCAGTTGTAGGATGGGGTAGGGGCTTCGGTTGGTGCGGTTGCCGGGCTCATCGAAGGCGGTATTGGCAAACTGATAGTGGGGGTGGAAGTGGGCGAGCTGCACAAAATCTTCTACTTCGGCTTGTTCCAGCAGATCTTCGATGGTGGCCACAAAGTCTAGGAAGGCCAGGAACGCTTCCAGCCCTTTCGGAATGATGAAAATCGTGGTCGAGAGTTCGCTGCTGGGGTGTTCGTCCAGGTAGAGTATCTCCCCCAGCACTTCTTTTATGATGCTATCCAGCGCATCGCTTTGGGCCGCTGTGAAGCGTACTTTCCCGTCGCGCAGGGGCTGGGCAGCGAAGGGACATAGCCCCAGGCCGACGACAAATTTTTCTACCCAAACTTGGGTTTCAGCGATGGCTGTTTTCATATTTCTTTTCTGCTGTTGATGTATCCTCTCCAGCGCTCAACCACTTCGGCCATGTCGCGGGGGAGTTCGCTTTCGAAGAACATTCTTTTTCCGCTCGTAGGGTGGGTGAAAGCCAAGCTTTTGGCGTGCAGGGCGTGCCGGGGGCAAAGAGTGAAGTTATTATCCACAAAAGTTTTGTACTTGCTGTAAACGGTTCCTTTCACGATGCGGTCGCCGCCGTATTTGGGGTCGTTGAAAAGCGGGTGGCCGATGCTGCTCATGTGCACGCGTATTTGGTGGGTGCGGCCGGTTTCTAGCTGTAGCTCCATCAGGCTGGCGTAGTAGTAAGACTCTAGGGTACGGTAGTGGGAGATGGCCCATTTACCTTCCTCGGGGTCGTCGGTAGTGGTGTATTTTGTTCGGATGCGATCGTGGCGTATGAGGTTGGCGTTGATGGTGCCGTCCGCAGGTTCGGGGCTGCCCCAAACGAGGGCAATGTATTTCCGCTCGATGGTGTGGTCATAGAACTGTTTGGCGAGGTGGGTCATCGCATAATCTGTTTTAGCAATGACCAAAAGACCGGAAGTTTCCCTGTCGATGCGGTGTACCAAACCGACGCGGTTGGGGTGGTTGCCGGGCATCACGGGGAGCTCATCGTAGCGAAGGTAGCCAGCCAGGGCGTTCACCAAAGTGCCCCGGCGGTGGCCAATACCGGGGTGGACCACCATCCCCGCTGGCTTGTTGACGATCAGGAGATCATCGTCTTCGTAGTGTATATCCAAAGGGATTCTCTCGGGTATTAGTCCCGTTTCATCGCCATAGGGCTTGGGCATCACGACGCTGATATGCTGCCGGGGTTTGACGCGGTGGTTGGGCTTCACAATCACGCCATCTACCAAAATAGAGCCCGCTTTAATCGCATTCTGGATGCGGTTGCGACTCAGGTTGGGCGTTCTGTCGATCAGGAATTTATCCAGCCGAATGGGCGTTTGCTTGGGATCTACTACGATCTCGAAAGTCTCAAATAATTCGTCGCTGAATTCTTCCCTCATGCTAAAAAATACTGTGTTGGTGCCCCCAAGCGGTCTTTCTTTTGCTGGGTGCTGCTAGTGGATGTAAGTTAACAACAAGATAAGCTTGTAAAAAGTCGAAAGCCAAAAAGTTGAAAGTAAAAAGTCAACACTTACGAAGCCTTTCCTGATTCGTAAGCGTAAAGCGGGGATTGATACAGACAAGGGAGCCTGGTCGCTGCTTTTGGTTATAGTTGTTGGCTATGGCTATGCTACTTCGGCTACGCTCAGCACGAGTCAGCATACCGCTTTTTTGCTCATACAGATTGCTTTTGGCTATTGGTCAAAGCATTTCTCCTCGTAGGTATCTTTTGCCTGCTCGTTTAGAGCCAGCAAAAGTTCCCCCGAGATATGAGGTGTAAATGCTTTTTCTCTGCTCAACCAAAAAAACACTTGTGTTGAGCGGCGTCGAAACACTGCTCCTGCGAGAGCCAGCGAGTGCGTACCGTGTCCGTATGGATGTACATTTGTGCCCGCCTTCAGTCCGTATGGATATGGGCGTGAGCCACCTCCTAAACAATCCGCTGCCGTAAGGTCCTCAAAAAATCCCTTTCCTCGGGCCTTTGTCGCCACGCTTTTCGGGCGGCGAACCAGCGCCTGGCGGCTTCCCACTCGCGCAGTGACCAGCGGACACTTAGGAGCGCCAGCAGGCTATAAACCATGGCACAAGGCGATAAACCGAGGAGCCAGAGGAAGGGATAAACCAAGGTGCCCACCGTGATGGTGGCAAAACGGACGGGCGAGTAAAATTCAATCAGCCGCGTGCTGGTGCCGCCGATATATTCCCCCAGTAGCCACAGCGGGAAGTGCCAGAGCAGCAAAATGCTGGCCACCAAGCTTTTCCCCCAAGCCCAAAAAGAGCGCTGTAAATAGCCTTTATACACCCCCGCCACGGCGGCATCTTCCAGCCCCAGTTGTTGCAAGCGGTGGAAGTAAGCCCTCACGGCGGCGGCCTTCTCCTCCTCCCGCGGCAACTGTGCTACCACGGCCAAGGAAGCATCCAACTGCTGCCCACTGTGAGTAGTGCCATCAACCAGCGGCTGCCGATCGGCATTGCGCTGCATTGTGAGTAGGGCTTCGGCCACGTCTTCCTGCTCAAAATCGGGGAATTGTATCACTAAGGGACTGAGGGCTTCGCGCAGTGCCCGCGTTAGGGCCGTGACGCCGCGGTTCTCGTGGGCCTGGTAGCTTTCCAGAAAATCGGCGGTTCGGATGGGAGGCCCAAAGCGAATCATGACATCCGATCGGGTCTTTTCCGGCTGCGTAAAATTGGCACCCACGGGCAGGATGGGAATATCCTGCAGCTCGGGCGCAGCGAGCAGGGCACCCAAAGCAATTTTGGCCGTGCCTTTGCGCAGCGGCCGCAGTCTTTTTTCGTGGATGCAACTGCCTTCTGCCATAATCATCACCGCTTGGCCTTGTTGGAGGGCGCGGTGGCAGTTTTCGAAGGTCTCGTAATTGTCTTTCAAGCGGCCATAGCCCCCGTCTTTCAAACGGAAAACAGGTAAAATATGCAAAGCATTCAACAACCAGCGGCTCCAGGCCGAGTGGAACAGATTGCCCCGTGCCAAAAAATGCAAGGCCCTGGGCTGGAAACAAGCCAAAATACAAGGCTCGATAAAGGCCGTGGGGTGGTTAACAGCCAAGATGACGGGGCCGCTGCTGGGGATGTTCTCTAGTCCACTAACATCAATATTCCGATAGTAGTAGGACAGTACATAGCGGGCGATGGGGCGGGCGATGAAGTAAAGCATAGGCAAATTTACTACCTTCGCTCCGTATGCACACCATTATTGTTATCGGCGGGCCCACCGCCAGCGGAAAAACGGCCCTGGCCATCGAGCTGGCTAAGGCCATCGGCACGGTCATCCTCAGTGCGGATAGTCGGCAGTTTTACCAGGAAATGCGCATCGGCAATGCCCGCCCCAGCGAAGCCGAATTGGCTGCGGTGCCGCATTATTTTATCGCCGATCGCTCCATTCATCAGCCCCTCAGCGCTGGCCGCTATGCCGAGGAAGCCTTGCTGTTGCTGGAAACGCTCTTCCCGCAATACCCCAGCATCGTGCTGGTAGGCGGCAGCGGGCTGTACATCCAAGCACTTTGCGAAGGCCTAGACGAATTCCCGGCCATCAGCGAAGCTGTAAAAGAACAGGTGGCAGCCCTCTTCGATACCAAGGGATTGCCTGGGCTACAAGCTGCGCTGTCCATAGCCGATCCAGCCTATTTCGCTGAAGTAGATCAGCAAAACCCGAGAAGACTTCAGCGCGCGCTGGAAGTGAGCTGGCAAGCCGGCCAGCCTTATTCCTCCTTCCGGCAGCAAGGCCCGCAGCGGCCTTTTGCCGTGCACTATTTTCAGCCTGCCCTGGCCGCAACAGACAAAAAGGCTCGCCCTGGCAAAAGAAATGCCACCCCGCCCCAGCGCGAAGAACTCTACGAAAAAATTAACCAGCGCGTTGTGCAAATGATGGCGGAAGGGCTAGAAGCCGAAGCCAAAAGCCTGCAAGCCTATCGCCACCTTCCCGTGCTGCAAACCGTGGGCTACCAGGAGTTTTGGCCCTACTTCGATGGGAAATACGCGCTCGCTACCGCCGTGGAGCTAATACAGCGCAATTCCCGAAGATACGCCAAAAGACAGACCACCTGGTTTGGGAAAAACGACCAATACCAAGCCGTTGGCTCCGCTAGCGAACTGCTGCAATCCCTAAACAAATAGCAGAATCAGCGTTAGGATGATCCCCCCAATCGTGAAATATATTCCGCGCTTGAACACGTCGGTGCTAGGCAAAAACATCCAGAAAGCCGAGATCACAAAAAAGAGCAAGGAAAGCCCGAAGAAGATATTAAAGAAATAGAGCGGCTGCGAAGACTTCGCCTTGTGCAGATGCGTCATCTTATCGAGCACAAAAGGCAGCTTTTTGACCGTGTAGGTAGCCAGGCCACTTTGGATATCGTAGCTGCCATTTTGGAAAGTGATGGTGCTGTTGGTGCTGCTTTGCACTTGCAGGTTTTTGATGTTTAGCAGCGTCCCCAATTGATCGGCCGCCACCATGGGTTCCAGTTGTTTGCTCACCTGCTGCTCCTGCTTTAGGAAATCGGTATCGCGAAAAATCAATACCAGGCCGCTGATGGCATACACGGCCATCACGCCTACCAGAAAAAAGCCCAAATAGCGGTGCAGCACGCGCATACTCAGGGAGGAGTTATTTTTATTCATCATGAAAACGCATTCATTTGGTCAGCACAGCACACCCGCGTACTCAGCGAGGGCAAAATTAGGAATATTTTTTGGGTTTTTGTGGCTGTTTGTTGCGCTCGCCCTTCTAAAATTGGCACTATATGCAGGAGCCGTGTTTTCTTTTTGGAGCAATGCTTTTTACGCACCTAAACCAATTCGATGCTCGGGCGCTAAAGAGGCGCTTTTGTCTTCCTGCCTTCTTTGTGTAATAAAAAACCTGGTTTGTTGCTTAAAAAATCGGAAAACGAACCCCAAAGCCTTATCTTTGTATTGATACAAATGCAATCAGCAAAATTCTCTAATTTGTAGCATTGCTTATTTACCCTTTCAAAAAACGCTTATCGCTATGCTGACTACTTTTTCCCGAAAAAGGAGGCCTTTTATCAAAGGAGTATGGATGTTAGCCATTTAGCAGCAGGCGTTTATCGCCTTCGCTTAACCCAAGGTGCGACTAGCGAAACAGCCACTTTTGTAAAACAATAAGAAGATGAGAACCTCTTTTACCTTATGGATGGGCTGTTGCCTATTTCCTTGCTTCTTATTTGCGCAAAAGCACGATATGCAATGGATTTTTGGTGATAATTTTACCACAATAGATCAGAGTGAAGTTTTGAATATCAATATGGATTTCAGACAGCAGCCAGTTTCTGTGGAAATGAACGATACCATCGATATGGTATTCTACTTCTCCCGTGCGGTGGTATCGGATACGGCTGGCAACCTACTGTTCTATA
>DAITME010000123.1:0-6732 GCA_036835305.1 Lewinella sp. | reverse complement strand
AATTTTTCCCTTCCCGGCATTACCCGGGCAGGTTCCTGGTTAAAAAATCCAAGGGTATAATCTCAGCCGAAGAATCGAACATCTTCAGCACCCCATAAATTAGAATAATGCATGAGCGTTCCTGACGCCGATACACTGTTCCCATAACTACTTCCCTGATGAAATGGTTGTGTGTCTTTCTAAAAATCTCCTTTTTTCTTGGTCACCTCCACCTTTTGCTTTTGGTCTTCGATGACTTTGGCTTGGTTTTCTTGGGCTTTGATATTGTCTCTGATCGCCTGTTCGTTATTGGCGATTTCTTGTTGAGCTTTCTCGATCGCCTTTTCGAATTTTTCCTTATCTTTTCTCAGCCGGTCGAGTTCTTTTTCGAGGTCGGAGAGCATCTTTTCCTCGGTAGCTACTTCTTGGGCGATTTGTTCTTTGCTGACTTCTAGGGCGAAACGCATGAGCATTTTCTCGGCCTCCACGTAGCGGTCGGGCAGGTTGACAGGATTGATCCAGCCCTCGTTGGAGGCGATCCAAACAACGAGTTCGCTGCCTTGGCTGCGCTCGTTGACCTTGGCGTAGAGATCTACCTTGCTGCTGGCTCTGAGGCCGGGAATATCGATGTTGAGGGATTGGTATTCTTTGCTTTTGTGGTCTAGCTTGGTTCTGGCTTTGAGTTCTTTTTTGGTGTAGTCGGTCCAGAGTTTACCCACTAGTTTGGCATCGGCGCCGGGTAGTACTAGTGCCATAGCCTCGCGGGTGCCTTGGCTCATGCTGAGTGCTTGGGCGGTGATTTGCGCCTGGAGGTGGCTGCCGGCCAGTAGCAGCAGCGCTAGGAAAACAAGGGTAAAACAATATTCTTTGACGGTAAGCATGGTATTTCGGTTTTTAATGTTGACGATGAAAGGAGGTGTTTGTCATGATCCGTAAGGCTGGATAGGTTGTTGGAGGAGCCTTGCTCTTGAAAAGAAAAGCTTGCTCCTGCATTTATGCCAGCATATACGTGTCCAAGGACCGGAATGTCCGTACGGGGCTGGTATGGGCGAGGGCCACCTAAAAATTGAAATTAATGCCAAATCTTATGACATAAGGCGCTTCTCTGACGATTTGAGATCGGGGTGCCAGGCGAAAGAGGAGCAACATTTCGCTGCTGCCGCCACCGGGATTGAAAGGGCTGTAGCCAGCACCTACATAGGGTACGCCGCGGTTGCGCCGTACGGGTTCGTTGCCTAAGAAACCAATCACATCGCTTTCGAGGCTGTATTCCACGTGGGCGAAAAAGGGGTTGATGACGCGTACGCGCCCGAAGACTCCAGCGGCCCAGGTGATGTAGTTGGCTTTGATTTCGGTGAAGGGTGCGCGCTGCCGGAAGGAATTGTAGCTAATGGCCACGCGCGGACCAAAGCTGATATTGTTGGTTACTTTATAGCCGACCATGGGGGAGAGGCCGATGTTGAAAAAGCTCTGGCTGTTGAAGCTGCTAAAGCCTAGTTGTAGGCCGCCGCCATACCAGAGGCTGGCACCAAAACGATCGTTGTTGGCAGCGCGGGGGGCAGCGCGGTTGTAATAATCTAGATCGCGGCGCGCGGCCTCCTCTTGGCGTTCATCTGTTTGGCCAAAAAGCTGGAAGCCTACAAAAAGCGCAGCGAAAAGGAAGAGTAGCTTTTTCATACATTTTGGTTTGGTAATTGGCATAAAACGCCTCGATGCCCTACAAAGGTAAAAAATACTAGGTAATTTAGCAAAATTGTAACACTTCTCAGCGGCCGCGCATAAAGGAATGGTAGGGAACGCCTTGCCTCTGCGGCTTTTTTTGGGCACAAACGGCCAAAAATAAAGGGGCTGCGGGAAAATATTTGATAGATGGTGGGCTAGCTTGCGAAAAATCTAGTACATTTGGGAACTGAAGAACGAGAACGATACACACTGTGGCAGAAGAAAACGTCATCACGGATAGCGATCAGGCACTTTTTGAAGAACTCAAAGCGGGTAAGTTCGAGCGGCTAGAAGCGCTATACAGCCAACATCGGCAGGCTTTCGTTAGCTATGCTTGCCGGCAATTGTATGCGACGGAGGAAGATGCTGCCGACTGCTTTCAGGATGCGCTGATTGTTTTCTACAAAAATATCGCCAGCGGTAAACTAGTGGAACTCAGTTGCAGTATCCGCACCTACTTGTTCTCGGTTGCCAAGCGGATGATCTACAAGAGTAATCAGAAGCGACAGCGGGAGCGCCCCACCGACTTGGTGGTGGAAATCCTGCCCGCTACCGATGAGCTGGATATGAGCATCTACCAGAAAATAGACCAAGAGCACCAGCGTGCCGTGCTGCTACATGCGATGAAAAAGCTCGGTGAGCCTTGCAACCAAATACTCTCCTTATTTTATTATCATCATTACCCCATCGAATCTATTCAAATCACTTTAGGGCTTGGCTCTCCCGGGGCGGTGCGCGTGCGAAAGCTACGCTGCCTCGAACAATTGAAGCAACTTATTTCTACACCCTAGTGATAGCTCTGTGCTGGCTTTCTTTTTCCTTCCAGGAAGCCAACAACGAATAGCTCGCACGTTTTAAAAAGGACCATAGCAGATGGAAAAATCAGAAAAACTGCAAGAACTTATTGACAAACAGCTCCTCGGAAAACTCCATCCAGCAGAAGCCGAGGCGCTGGAAGCTGCCCAGCAGCAAGACCCCAGTCTAGCAGCAGACATCGCCGCCAGCGAACAAGCGGTAGCAGCCATTGACGTCTATAACGACCAACAGCTTAAAGCAAGGCTCCAAGCGCTGGAGCAACAACTGCGCCGCCAAGGCGCCTCTGATGGGGCTGGCAGCGCCACACCCGCGCCACCCGCCGCTCCTTTCACTGTAAGGCGCAGCCGGCAGTGGCTGGCAGTAGCGGCCAGTCTGCTTTTGTTGTTGGCCGCTGCTTGGTGGTGGATGCAGCTGCCCACAGCCAATACGCTTGGCCCAGCCGCCTTTGCTGCCAATTTTAGCCCCCACCGCAACTTAGCCGTCAACATCACCCGCGCTGGCGATAGCAACACTCCTGAAGAAGCCGCCTATGCTGCATATGAAGCCGAGCAGTGGAAAGAGGCCGCCACGGCCATCGCTGCCCTGCCGCCCTCTGCGCTCCACGATTTTTACCTAGCGCAAATTGAGCTGCAGCAGCAAGCGACCGAGGCAGCGATCCAGCGCCTAGAAAAACTGGTTGTCAGCGATTTCCCGCTGCGCGAAGAAGCCGAGTGGTACCTCGCCCTCGCTTTTATGCAACAAGACCAGGGCGAAAAAGCCAGGCCGTGGTTGGAACGCATCGCGGCGGCTCCAGAGCATCCGTTTTGGGAGAGAGCCAATTTTTTAATTGACAATTGACGAGTATTTGCTTCCCTGCTCGGAGGCGTCCCTCGCCAGCGCAGCGCGGCGAATGCTCCTCCGAGCTGTGGTGCCCAGACCCCTTCGACCCTTCGAGATCGGAGCCAAAATTATAACGTATCTTTGCCACTAGAAAAATAAACTCAACACCAAGTGCAGCGACTGTCTTCCAATGCCACACTCTCTCTAAAGATCTTCTTACCCGTTTTCTGGACAACCATTGTGCTGATGATCAATCTGGTACTTTGGCTCTCGCCCGAGCACTATTTCGGTGGTGTGCCGCTTACGTCGCTTCGCTGGGGGATGCTGTTGGTGTTGCTGGCGGGTTCGGCCACTTTTGGGCTGCTCTTCTGGCCACTCAAGCGGGTGGAGGCCACAGCCGACTACCTCTATGCCAGCAACTACTTCAAGACGGCCCGCTACAGTTGGCAGCGGGATGTGGCGGGGGTCAGCCGCCATCGCTTTCTCTTCTTCCACTTCACGACGGTGGAGTTGAATGGGGTAGGAACCTTCGGGCAGCGCTTCCACTTTCTCGCTTCCCGCCGCCTGATAGAGAGCTTCAAGGCCGAGTATCCTGGTCTGATTGCCTAGGGTAGGGGCTTCCCGCCGGCCCATTGCAAGAGCTGCGCTTCCCCCTTCGACAGCCGCACATAAGTATTGTAGTGCAGCCATTCGCCTAAGTTGAGGTAGCGGCTGCGGCCGTTGCTTAGGGTATAGTCAATCGGGAGATGGCGGTGGCCGAAGATAAAATAATCGATGTCCTCCCCCTGTTGCAACTTCCGCTCGGCATAGGCCAGCAGCCATTCTTTGTCGGGGCCCAGAAAAGTATCCTCAGCGCCTTGAGCTGATCGGCTGCGCGCACTCCAGAAATAGGCCACCCACATCGTAAAATCGGGGTGAAAGCGCGCCAGTATCCACTGGGCGATAGGGTTGCGGAACAGCCGTTTGAGCCTTTTGTAGCCATGATCGCCAGGCCCTAAGCCATCTCCGTGGCCGACCAGGATTTTTTTGCCTTCTAGCTCTAGCCGCAGGGGCTGCCGATGTAGTTGTACTCCCATTTCAGTTTCTAGGTAATCAAACAGCCACATATCGTGGTTGCCCGTGAAGATGTGCAGCTCGATCCCGCGGTCAGCAAGGGCCGCCAGCTTACCGAGAAAACGCACAAAGCCCTTGGGAACTACCCGCTTCCACTCGAACCAAAACTCAAATAAATCCCCCACGAGGTAAAGGGCGGTGGCATCGGCAGCAATGTGATCCAGCCAAGCCAGCAGTTGCCGCTCGCGCACGCGGCTGGGGTGGTGGGCATCGACCCCCAAGTGGAAATCGGAAGCAAAATAAATAGCCATGGGGCAAAGATAAACGCTTTTTTTTGCACCGCTGTGCAGGAGCCATGATCGAGAAATGAGCAGTGAACAGCACGCTTGTTGGACATTATTACAACCGATCGTCGAAAATAAGGATTTTTTTTGATTTTTTTTGAACTTTTGGCGCAAGATGTGAAAATATGTCCTATCTTTACATTGTTTTTAGTCTTAATTTAAGAATCACAAGAAAAAATTACAGTCTGGATCTGGCTATGGCTAGATTTTGTCACTGGGCGTGCTGAATGGGTTCGACCTCCATAATTCCAACGCTACAGTATCTGCAACAGACGTCTGAAACAGTAGGTGAGTATGAGTCCTCAACGGATTCCTCCCTGCCCATTTTCTTTGATGACTGGATTAATTCAACTGCTGTCCAAGTACTAGGTACACTCTGTTTTGCGCAGAGGAAACGCTTTGGTGCAGAAGACACTTTTGAGCACCGTAGTGGTGCAGTTACTTTGTTTGCCCTTTGTGTTGGTGGGCAAGATGTATTTTTAGAACACTTGACTATATTCGACCATGAAAAATTTAAAACGATTATCACTGAAAACACTTTGTTTGTGCATCTGATCGGCAGCTTGTCAGAGACTGTCGGATAGAAATTTTGTGGTAGTGGTTTTAGCCAAAGTGGGAGCTTTTTGATAAAGATTTTGTGCACACATTGTTTGTGTGTGCGGTATTGACGCGAGGTAGAAGACCCAGGCTGTTGACGCTTGTATCGGGTATTTTTCTTGCGATTTTTTTGAAAACTTGAACTTATGACGACCACAAAAAAAAATGAAGCAAATAAAAAAGACCGAGGAATTCTATGCTTCCGCTTGGGAAAGGCTCTTAGCCGTTTAAGCTCGGTCTTTTTTTTAAACGATTTTCCGCAGAAAAGTTCTGTGAAGAATATCAAGGCATCGGCGCTATTTGGCCTGCTCTTACCCTTCCTATTCTTCGGATTTGGTAGTGGTAACTTTGTTGAAAGCTCAGCTACTGTATCAACAAGCACGGCCGCTGTGGAAAGTGAATTGTCTATCCTTCCGCAGCGCTACCCTGTCACCGCCAAGCAAAATACATTCAAAAATATACCACCTCCTTCCTTACTTTCCGGAAAATTACTAGCATCGGTTTGGCCTTTTACGAATCCGATAGAGGATACCACGCCGAATTATGTTTTACTCCACCAAGTCGGCTCTGTCAGTAAAAAAGCTCCAGCTTATTTTGGTACTGATCTTATGAAGCGCGCCCGTTTTTCTAATACATCCAACGAAGCAGACGCTGGTGAGGAGATGGGATTTTTTACTTTTGAAGCGCCTGACAAGGAGGAGAAGGCGATGGCTTTGGAAACACTACCGGCCGGAACGCTCATTATTGCTATGGACGATGCTAACCAAGCTGACGATACGCGCATCAGGCAAGCTTATGGCTTGGCGGTTCGCTTGCTGCATGCAGGCATACCTTTGAAGTGGATCATCAACTCTAGCAAAACCAGCAGAACCGGGATTGATTTTACCGCTTCTGCCAGGCAGCGCTATCCCAACACGAGCCCTTATAGTAGCCGGAGTTTCCGGGCTGGTCCCATTGCCATTTTCCCTGGCTTTGAGGCCCAGGCCGCAACCATAATTAATGCATTTGGAAATGGCATCAGAGTCTTCGAGCTACAAAACGCCACTACGGTTGACGTAAATTCCAACCTTACTCATAAGCCGTTCGTTTTTGTAGAGGATGCTGAAAATGACGATATTCATACGAAGATTCTGGATGATGCTGAACTTACCTCCGGAACACATTATATCACAGGTAGTCTTTCCTCAATAACCCCTGATCAATGTGTTACTATCATCACAATACCTCACAACGAGAATAGCTCAGTAACACAAAGAAATGCGATAAAGGCTTTTATACGCAGCGGTGGTAACTTTTTGGCACAGTGTGCCGCTATACGTAGCGCTCAGAAAGATGCCCCCAGAGTATTTACCGATGCCGGATACAGAGATAATCCTTCGCTAGGTACCTTTTTATACGATAA
>DAITME010000122.1:0-6741 GCA_036835305.1 Lewinella sp. | reverse complement strand
AACAATCCCCACCCCCCTGTTAACTCCCTGTTAATTCCCGTGTAAAACCCGCCCTTTATCCACCGCTTTCCACAGGGCTATGGGGCTAGTGGCTGCTTATCCACTATTCCACCGCTTTCCACATAGGGTTCTTAGACCGCTACTGACAGTTTTTTGTCAAAAATCAACAGCTGCTGGGCAAAAACTTATCCTGTGGAAAGCCAGAAGCGCTTTTGGGGATAAGTTCGCAACTCTTTTATTTTCCTAGGGTTTGTCTGTTAATAAGCGGTGGATAAACTGTGGTGGGTTGGGGAGATTGGTAATTCCTACTACTGACACATCTTTCTTTCCCCATTTCCACAGCCCTAATAATAATAAAGGGGGAAAAGAGAATTTTTTAAAAAGAAAGCATTACACGACATTATGGAAGCGGGCATAGCTAAAAAAAGCAAGAACACGGACACTTTAGCTCCGGCGGCTAGTTTTCACCCGGCCGTACGCTGGTGGTTGTTGGCGGGCATTATTTTGATTGTAGGCCAAGTAGTGATTGGCGGTATTACGCGGCTCACAGAGTCGGGTTTGTCCATCACAGAGTGGAAGCCGCTCAGCGGAGCGGTTTATCCGCGTGGGGAGGCTGCCTGGCAGGCGGAGTTTGAAAAATACCAGGCTTCGCCGCAGTACGCCATGATTTTTGCTGACATCAGCATGGAGGACTTCAAGTTCATCTACTTTTGGGAGTGGTTCCACCGCCAATGGGCAAGGATGATGGGTTTGGTCTTTGCTATAGGCTTTGCTTTTTTCTACTACAAAGGCTATTTCAACAGCGCGCTGATGAAACGCCTGGGGGGAGTGGTTTTGCTAGCGGGAATCACCGCCAGTTTTGGGTGGATCATGGTGGCCAGCGGCTTGATTGAGCGACCCTGGGTGAATGCCTACAAACTCACCATGCACCTTAGTTTGGCATTGCTAACTTTTGGCTACTTAGTGTGGACAAGTCTGAAAGTGTGGATGCCACAAGTGGATAGTTTTCCACACGATCGGTTGAAAAATCCGCTTATTTTGTTGTTTTCTGTTTTAATTTTCCAAATCCTGTTGGGAGGTGTCATGAGTGGAGCCAAGTTTGCACTGGCCTATCCCACCTGGCCAGATATGGCGGGTGTCTTCCTACCGGGAGTGTTGACAAACAGCAGTGCTTGGATGGTGGAAAACTTTGTTCAATACGACAAAAACCCCCTCCTACCTGCGTTGGTACAGTTCCTGCATCGGATGACAGCTTATGGCTTGATATTCATTGTTTTATGGCTATCTTACCGCAGCTTTTCAGGGGCCGTTAGTCCACAGTTTAAGCGTTCTAATTACCTGTTGATAAGCCTGTTGATAATTCAAGTATTGCTGGGGATAGCTACGCTTGTTTCCAGTATCGGACAGGTACCCGTTGGCCTCGGTGTAGCCCACCAAGCGGGAGCTATTGCTCTCTTATTTAGCACCTTATATTGTATGTATTTGCTATGGCCAGGCAAGCCGTTGATAAGTGTGGAAAAACCGGTGGATAACCGTTAGTAAATTTTTTCACCCTTTTACTAGCTATCAATTCTTTGCCTATATTTTGCTACTTAACCTTATTTTAACATCAAATAATTGACTAATGCACTTCATTATTGGTTTACATATCTTCATCGAAGGCGCTATCGGCTTGCTGCTTTTGTTTTATCCTGCTGTGGCCGACTTACTGCCTGGCTTCGCAGATGCGGAAGGTAGTAGCTATCAAATGCTGTTGAAGATGTACGGCTTGGCGGCTCTTTTTCTGGCAGCGATCGGTGGACTGGCGCTATGGAAAAGCCGAAGGGATACTCCCACCGCTTTCTTGCTCGTCTTGTTACTGAGCAGCTACCACTTTGCTATGGCCTTAGTACAATTTGGTTATAACTCCGATACACGGGCAGCCTTGCTCCACTTCTTGCTGGGAATTTTCCTGGCTGCTATCTTTGTGAGACGGGAAGAAATTAAGCAGCACATGCAGCACAGTTAAATTATGGTAGCAGGCAGAAATGGTACATACACATTCTAAGGCAGGACGGCTCCCGTCTTGACGAATTTTTGAGCCACCACCCCGCTAGCTTCCTGTACGTGCAGCACATAGCTTCCTGGTAAGAGGCCAGCGACATTGATGCTTTCCTCCGCACCGCTCGATTTGAGGTAGCGGATCTGCCTGCCCTGCTCATCGAGAATGAAGATGCGGCGCTCGGCAGCCGATCCGAATCGAAGCTGCAACATTCTGCTGGTAGGGTTGGGGTAGAGCTGTAGGCTCAGCACTTCCGGGCTCGCTTTTTTTGTGTCGCTAGACGCAGCAGCATCGCTTGAGCCTTCTTGGTAGAGCGCACGAATATCTTCTACTGTTAGCTTTCGGTTGTAGAGCCGCAGCTCGTCGAGGGCGCCTTGGTAATATTGCGCCTCTTGATCATCGCTGAACGCAAAAAATGCTCCGACTGAGAGCTGCCCTTGTTCCTTCGTCAGCAGCCTCTGAAAATGAGTACTGTCTGCCGTGTCTATAACTTCTTGGTCAATCCATAGCTCCCATTGATTCTCTTCGTGGCGGATGAGCACTAGGTGATGCCAAGCCTCGTCTGTCAGACCTAATGCTTTTAGCGCATCATTCAACGTATTTCGGTTCCTAATAGATTCTTCCGCTGCTGTTTTCAGCCACACCGATAAACTGACATTTTTAGTGCCCATACTCGGAATGGGTGTATAGGACAAAAAATCATTTATGCCATTGAAAGCCACGGCTTTGAAAGCACTGTTGTGTCTATCTGCCACAAAACGAACGCCATGATTATCGGGTTTCTCCCAGCCGACTAGGTTGATCGTGGAGCCGTCAAAAGGGGCGTAGAAGACCAAGCCATCTTCTAACCGCTGCCCTAAAAGGCAAGATATTACTAAATTAAAAATTAAAAATAGTAAACTTAATTTCATTATCTAGCTTGAGTTGGTAACCCAATAAGGGTGTGGATAGCAGCGCTTGAGGCATTGCTATTTACCCATCAACTTTGCTCCTGCGAAAGCAACGAGTGCCTACATACACTTGCGCCATCCTTTTTGTATATTGGTGTTCAAAACCACTCAGCTTTCAAACGCAGATTTATGCTTAAAATTTTTAGTACTTGCCTACTTGCGGCATTTTTCGTTGTAAACTTATCGGCGCAAAGCAAGAAAACAAGCCAGGAGCTTCACGAACTGTTGCTTGAGAATACAACTTTCCAAACAGCCTTCAGTGGATTTTTTTTGGCGGATGCTGTTACAGGCGAGGAAATATTCACTTTCAACCCCGATAAGTATTTCACGCCCGCCAGCAATACTAAATTATTTACCTTTTTCCTCAGTAGGCAAATACTCGCCGAGTCTTGTCCAGCGCTTTTCTATCAAGAAGTGGGCGATCAGCTTCATCTTTGGGGCAGTGGGCATCCTCTTTTGCTCCATCCACACTTTGATAGCTTCGATATTGTTCGACCCTGGCTGTTGGCTCAAGAAAAAACGCTGCTGCTCAACAGCCCTCCAGAGGAGACTATAGCCCGCTACGGCCTCGGCTGGAGCTGGGATGATTACAACGACGGCTACGTCTATGAACGCACCTTGTTTCCTGTATTTGGCAACAGCCTACAACTTTTAAAAAGTGATACGGCCGAGCGGCTTCAGATTCGGCCAAGGGGCATCCACCTGAAACTGGGATCGGAGGGGAGCGATCTGCTAAGTCGCCCGGAAGCCGAGAATAGCTTTACCGCAGCACCACGACTTTTTCGGCGGCAAAAATTAGACATTCGCCGGCCGCTTGTCATGAGTCCTTCGCTGATAGCCCAACTTTTGGGAGACGCTTTGGATAGGATAGTCCTTTCTGATACGCTGAGCAGGCCGAAGCAGGAAGCAAGCGTACGCATAGAAGTTCCTTTGCCTGATACGCTTTATCGGCGCCTGATGGATAATAGTGATAACTTTATTGCTGAGCAATTACTGCTCCTAGCGGCTTGCAGCAGATATGGAGGACCTGATATAGAGCAGCTTTTCGCTTATGCCCGAGATACCCTGCTGGCTGACCTTCAACTCATCGAACGGCAGTGGGTAGATGGTAGTGGGCTTTCTCGATACAATCAGTTTACCCCTCGGCAACTTGCTCTATTACTACAAGCCATCTTAAAGACGGAAGACCTAGGCACCCTTAAATGGCTCTTTGCTTCGGGCAACAGCAAAGGCACTTTATCTGGCCGATTTATGACTGCTGAGAGAACACCCTACCTCTGGGCTAAAACAGGATCCTTGCGCAACGTTTATTGTCTTAGTGGCTTCCTAGAAACCAAGGCTGGGAAGCTTCTTGTCTTTAGTTTTTTGCACAACAACTATCCTGGGCGTAGCGGCGATCTCTACGATGCAATGGAGCGCGCGATGCAGTGGATATATGAATATCTTTAGAAGTCGTATATCAGTAAGCCTGTGGGGATACGTGGAAAGAAGTAGGTAGATTTAGGCGGTAGCAATTGCCCTTGCCGGATACAATCGTAGAAGGCTGACATAGGTAAGGGATAGCCCCAAAAGTGCCAAGCCTCACTGGCTTTTCCCATTAGCCGCTCTATGAGTGCCAGATCGCTACTAGCTTCTTTAGATTGGATTCGCGGGTCAGCACGACTATCCGTAATGCCAAACAAGCTTCGCAAAACCACTGCATCAAACCAAACGGCGTCTGGCTCGGGCCCCTTTTCACGAGCTGAAAGCTGGTAGTATCTCCCTTGGTGGGCAAGCAGCCATTGTCCGACCTTGGTGGGAAGTGCTGCTACCTTGATAGGCTCTACGGTGAATAGGCTATCGATATCTTCCAAGCCAATTGGGTGGGTGGGCTGAATACTACGAATGAAAGTATCTACCCCCAGTGTATTTTCGGGTATGATCACGACAGGGAGCTGGGCATAGCGATCGCCATAGAGTGCGGCCGCCTCCTGGACGGTCGAGATACGGTGATGGCCATCGGCCACGGCAAATAAGCCCGGATGTTTAGCAACCGCTGCTGATAGTTCGTCTAATAGACTAGCCTCGTGAATATGATATACATCAATCGAGATGCCGTCGCGGAAGTAGTGTAGCCAAGGCTCCATCTCTTGGCAAATAGCTGGTAGGCGGTAGGCAAAATCTGCAATTCCAGCACAAGTAAGTAAAACGGGTTTGATGAGTGCGCTTTGAGCCATCATTCGTTCTTTGTGTTCTCGGATGCTATCCACTAGGGTGGCTTCGTGGGGTCGGATCCCCTTGCCGTCAGCTCGTTTGTATTCACTGACATTTACCAAACCAGATAAGCCGTAGCACTGCCGTCCATCCGGCAATATAATCTGAAGGAGATACAAGCCTGGGGTACTCACTTTTGTATAAGCACCATCTGCTCTAAGTTGCTCGTATTGTTCCCGCGCTTTATTATACAGCGCTTGCGATTCAGCGATCTTATCGGGCCTGGGGGTGAGGGCTACAAAAGGAAAAATATCCATGCTTACTAGTTCGCAGTTTGTTCGTTTATTTACTGCACAATGTACGCCAAAAACAGAAAGGCACAACATAAATGCTGCGCCTTTCTTACTAAACCCCAGTTATAAATAGATTCTTTGTTAAAAAGAGCTTGGTAAGAATTTGCACAGAAGCATATCAATAAAAGCTTCAACACTAGAACACGAGTATAACGCACCCTTAGTCAAGTTATTGCTTTCTAAATATTTTTTTAGGCCAAGCCATTCTGCGTATTAGTATTCATTCTATTTTTGGCCAAAAGGCAGGAGCAGAGCCAGAACAAAAGAGCCGTGTTGTTTTATCCCTTCGCACTAGCTTTTTTAAAACGTCAAAGCTTAGCGTTTTATTCTTATACCAAAACTTTCGCCACCAAAGCTACTATTACCATTTTCGTGTATTTTGACTAAACTAAGATATAGCTGATAAAATGGACTCAAAAACACACCTTTATTCCCTATTGGAATATTGTAACCTAGCTGGAAATTAGCAACGAACGGATTATTGACATTCACCCGAGAAAAGGCAGATAAGTCTTTATCTATCGCTGAGCGCCCTGTTTCATAGTAAACGAGCATACGCCAGTTGTTACCGATATTTAGGTTGTAATCAATACCCGTTAGGAAATAAAATCCTTCCTTCCCGCTACCAAAACTATGTGATATAGCAACCCCCAGCTTTATAAAATAGTGATTCAACTGACCTTCCATGCTTACAGGTATGTCATCACTGAGAGGCCGATTAACGTCCGATCTCAAGCTACCTATTCGTCCGCTCAAACCCGTTCCTAGTGAATTATATCCCAGGCTAAATCGAATTCCATTCCTAGCGTTCAACTCTTTCCAAAGACCTAAAGACACGGTATGAGTATAAGTATTAAATTCAGTAGTACCACGTGACCTATAATCCTCATTTTCTAAATAAGATGTAAGTAGAGAGTAGGCATTGTAATAAGTTCGCCCATTGTGTAAACTTATTTCGATGTCTACCTTTGGTTTGTCTATACTAGTGGCTTGACTTATAACAATACTCTTCCAACAACAGAGCGTGAGTAGAAGTAAGCAATATCGATAAACTTTATTTGTCATAACTCATCTTTATTAAGCTTAAAAGGACGAAGATTATCGTACCTCAATACCTACAAAAGTAGGCACTTAACAGAAAGCAGTCTATTAACGAAATCATAAAGGCATCTTTCAATTCTGTTAAATGTAAGCGAGCTAAGTA
>DAITME010000121.1:0-6833 GCA_036835305.1 Lewinella sp. | reverse complement strand
CCAATGGGAAGCCGTGGGCGTGGTGATGACCGATAATGCCAAATACAACTGGGAGCTGGAACTCGGCAATACCGACTACCAAAGCTATCCTTTCGATTTCTACGAGAAAAAAAATTGGCACGCGCCCTTTGCTTCTGGCTCGGCGCGCTACGGCAGTATGCTGGTTTGCCCCTGTAGCATGGGCTTGTTGGCGCGCATCAATGCGGGCATCAGCGACGACCTCATCACCCGCGCCGCCGATGTGATCCTGAAGGAGCGCCGCCGCTTGGTATTGGTGCCCCGCGAAACACCGCTGAGCTTGCTTCACCTGCGCAACATGACGCAACTTACCGAAACCGGTGGCATCATCTGCCCTGCCGTGCCGAGTTTTTACAGCGGCGTCACGGGCCTAGAAGGGCTGGCACAAACCGTGGTAGATCGCGCTCTGGAGCTGGCTGGCTTGGAAGCCATCGGCACCTACCGCTGGGAGGACAGTTAAAGTCTTGTTAAGAACGTGCCGCGCATCCAACCTCGGCACAGTTTTTGCAGTCTTAGAACTGTGTATCCGCTGTATGGGGACGTAGTATTGGCACATACGTGTACATACGCACTCGCTGGCTCTCGCAGGAGCAGGGTTTACTAAAAAGAGCAAGTAGCTGCCTGAAAAACCTATAATTACTGCGAAGCTTTCAGGGCAATCGATCACCTTGATTTTTTACCACCAACATTGCTTAAAACAGCTGACACTGCTCCTGCGTGAGCAAAAAAACAAAAAAAACCACAAAAACGTTAACTGACTTATCATCAAAAACAACGCAATCATGAACAAATATCTCGGTGTTTTAGCAACCGCCGTATTGGGCGGAATCATCAGCCTAGGTGGTGCCTACTATCTAGGTTTTGGGCAGCAGCAAGAAGTGAGAATCATAGAGCAGGAAAGCAAACCCGTGGCGCAATTCTCTGATTTCGTACCTGATTTCGGGGAGCTGGTTCCCGCTTCGGGCTTCACCGTGGCCGCAGACAAAGCCCTGCCCGCCGTCGTACACATCAAAGCTGGCAAAAGAGCCAGTATGGCCAGTGGCGGACTAGACCTAGAAGGCTTACCGCCAATGTTCCGCGACTTTTTCGGCCCCAGAGGCTTCGATCAGCAGCCCGATAATGGTGGGCAGCGTCCGCTACAGCAGGGCAGTGGCTCCGGCGTTATCATCAGCGCAGATGGCTACATCGTCACCAACAACCATGTAATAGAAGATGCCGAAGAGCTGGAGGTGGTTCTCAACGATGAGCGAACCTACACCGCCACCGTCATCGGTACCGACCCCACTACCGACATTGCCCTGATAAAAATCGAGGAAAGCGGCTTGCCAACAGTAAAATTTGCCGACTCCGACCAGATCAAAATCGGCGAGTGGGTAGTAGCCGTAGGCAATCCCTTTAGCCTCACCAGCACCGTCACCGCCGGTATCGTATCAGCCAAGGGGCGCAGCATCGATATCCTCCGCGAGAAGAGCCAGTATGCCATCGAGTCCTTTATCCAAACCGATGCCGTGGTTAATCCGGGCAACAGCGGCGGCGCCTTGGTCAATATCAATGGCGATTTAGTAGGCATCAACACCGCCATCAGCTCGCCTACGGGTGTTTTTGCTGGCTATAGCTTTGCCGTGCCCAGCAAAATAGTCGCCAAGGTGGTGGAAGACCTCAAAGACTTCGGCGTAGTACAGCGCGGTTATCTAGGGGCTAAAATTGTAGAACTTAACGCCGCCTTTGCTAAAGAAGAGGGCATCAATCGCGAGAGTGGGGTTTATGTTGCTGAGGTTTCCCCCAACAGCGCAGCGGAAGAAGGCGGCCTCCAAAAAGGCGATGTCATCGTGGCCGTGGATGGTGTGAAAACCTTGAAAAACAGTGAACTCCTCGAGCAGCTCGGCCGCCGCCGCCCAGGCGACCAAGTGAATATCTCCATAGAAAGAGCTGGCCAAGCCAAGCAAATGACGGTGCAACTCAAAAATCAGGCAGGTAATTTTGATGCCGTTACTGCCGATACTGCACCTGCGCTCTACGATCAGCTAGGTGCCGAAATCGCTAGCCTCAGCGCCGAGGGTGCCGAAAAGCTCAACCTCAAAGGCGGGGTGCAAATTGTGAAGCTGCGCCAAGGCATTCTCTCCGATCAAACACGCATCAAAGAGGGCTTCGTCATCACCAAAGTCGATGGACAAAGCATCAAGAATACCGCCGATCTGGAGCGTTTACTAGCCAACAAAAAGGGAGCCGTCGCTCTGGAAGGGCGCTACCCCGGCAAAAACGAAACAGTTCGCTACGCCTTGGTTTTCTAGGGTTTTGTCAAGACTGGCATAATTAAAATATAAGTGGGGGGCAAGTGAAACTTGCCCCCTCGCTTTTTTTATTAAGGCAAAACCCCTAAGCTCCGTCCTTTCTCCAGCATAAACTGCACAGCGGCCAGCCCTTCCTCCCCCAGATCGAGGGAAAAATCATTGACGTATAAATTGATATGTGCCTGCCGAACGGCGGGCTCCATCGCTTGGGCATGGGCGGCCACATAATCGGCCGAAGCCTCTGGGTGCTCAAAAGCATAGGCCACTGAGCGGGCGATGACGCGCTCGATTTTTTGCTGCGTCGCCTTGGGCACATCCTGCCGCACCGCGATGCCGCCCAAGGGAATCGGGTAGCCGGTGGTGGATTCCCAGTACTCGCCCAAATCAAGCAGTTTCACCAGGCCTTTTTCCGCGTAGGTAAAGCGGTTTTCGTGGATAATCAGCCCTGTGGTGCAAGCACCACTCAGCACGGCCTCCTCAATTTCGTCGAAGACATACAGCCGCTTGTCTTGTAAGCTAGGGTAGGCGAGGCTCAATAGGAAATTGGCAGTGGTTAAGCGGCCAGGAATGGCGCAAGAAGATGCTATTATCTTTTCCTCCGCCAGCGTTTCGTTGGCTAGCAAGAGTGGACCGCAATTTCTTCCCAGCGCAGAACCCGAGCGCAGCAAAATGTATTTATCCAGAAGGTGGCCATAGGCGTGGTAGCTGAGTTTGGTGACCTCGAACTTACCTTCGAAGGCGAGGGTGTTCAGCGCCGACACGTCCAGTAGGCTGGGGTGGAAGCGCAGCCCTTCGGTATCGATGCGTTCATGGATGAGTGCATCGAAGATAAAGGTATCGTTGGGGCAAGGGCTGTAGCCGATGGTGATGTCCATAGATATTGGCTTAATCTAGCGTTTAATGACTTTCCGCCAATAAACGCCCTGTGGCAGCACAAGTTTAAGCCAGTAGATGCCTTGGGGGAAAGGCTGTATGGAAAGGGTGCTGTTGCCTTCGGCCTTTGCTTTTTCGGTGCCGAGGCTTCGGCCTTCCGCTGTAAACCACTGGTAGCGCAGGGCAGGGCTTTCTAGTTGCAAAACACCTTGGCTGGGGTTGGGATAAAGCAGTATCTGCGCTGGATTAAAATCGGTCGTTTGGCTGATATTATCCACCAAAACACTGCGGTTGACGGCCCGGCTGCAGCCACCGTTGGAGGCATTGAGGGTGATTTCGTAGAGGCCTGGGGCGCTGTATTGGTGGCTAGGCTCGAAGGCATCGCTGCCGTTGCCATCGCCAAAATCCCAGAGATAGCTATCGGCATCGGCGGAGAGGTTGGTGAGGCTAATCAATCCTTGGTTTTCCACAACAGTAAAGGCTGCGGTGGGCGTGGTATTAACCAAAATGTTGAGGCTCATACTAGCGCTGCCTCCGGGGCCGCTGATAGACAAAATAACGGTATAGTTGCCCGCTTCCTCCAGGCGGACTTGCAGCGCTCCAGGGCTATCAAGCAGGACACTGACGGCGGCCGCATTGGGAAGGACTTCCCAGCTCACTTGATTGAAATCGCCGCTGCTGTTGTTGCTAATGGTGGTGGTGAGGGGCGCGCAACCCACATTTAGGCTGGCCGTGGCGATGGCCAGTAGGGGCGCGCTGACGCTGAGCGTAATCGTTTGACTAAAATCGCCACAGCGGTTATTGCTGGCTTGAAAAAGAAAGGCGTATTCACCAGGCGCTGGGGCGGTAAAAGTTAGGTTGGTACCCAGAATGGTATCGCCTGGTGGGGTGATAAAATAGGGGTTTTCGCCGCCGCTGCCACTGGCGTTTAGACTGATGTCTAACCCATTAATCTCGCTGCTCAGCACATAGCTAGCCGTGTCGAAAACCGTGATTGTTTGGCTTATTTGGCTGCTATCCCCACTGTCGTTGAAGGCGGTGAGTTGCACCACAAAACTACCTGGGGCACTAAGTAGCACCGTTGCCATTGCGCTTTGCGGACTAGGACCGATGGGCAGCCTAGGGCTAATATCCCAGCGGATGCTACTGCTATTCAGGCTGGCATTTTCCAGCCGCAGCGTATCGCCGAGGCAGAAAGTATCTTGGTTGAGCTGGAATTGGGCGGCTAGCGCAGGAGCAAGGATCTCTACAAGAGCCGTGATCGTATCGCTCCCACAGTTCCCGATGGCAATGAGCTGAATGGTATAGAGCCCGCTTTGGGTATAGCTGTGGCTGGGGGTAGCCTCCGTATTGCCGTTGCCATCGCCAAAATCCCAGACGAAACTATTGGCCAGGCTGCTGTTGTTGGCTGTGATTTGGAGGGCACTGCCCGTTACTGCAAAATCGAAAGCAGCGGTGGGCTGTGTGGCTGGCGGGAAGACAATCCGCTGTTCCATCACGATTTGGTTGATCAGGTTGTATTGCCGCAGCAGGAAAGTATCCCCTGGCATCAGGGCAGGCAGGGAAAGGATTCGCAGGCGTTCGCTATCGGCATCTAGAAAGTTGGGGTTGTTGAGCAGCGATTGTTGTCCAGCCTCGGTTTGCAGCCACCATTCGATACGGAAACAACTGCGGCTTAGCTGGGCTTCTAGTTCAAAAGCCTCGTCTGCACAGACGGTATCTTCCAGCAGCCGCAGCCTAGGCACACCGAGGTTTTCTGCCAGAGCAAGCGGCTGGAAATCACCAATTTCAATCAGGCCATCCTGTCCATCTTGCCCTACATTTTCTCCGGGCGCACAGGCTTGGCTATTTTGGCTTTCGCCGCCGTTGCCGCCACTGATGTCGATATTGAAATCACCATCCAAGGCTACCCGGCTCACGAAGCGGCCACCACCGCCACCGCCGCCGGGTCCAAAGCAACGGTTGGCATTGCTGTTGTTGACGTGGCCACCGCGGCCGCCGCGCAGTTCCAAGCTCGCGCTGCCAGTAATGGTATCGGCTAGTAAAAAAACACTGCCACCACTGCCGCCGCCGCCGCCGCCATCGCCGTTGACATCGCTGCCGTCTTGGCCATTCACCAACAAGGCCGCCTCGCCACTAAAATGAATACTACGGGCATAAAGGACGAAGGCGCCGCCGCCTTTACCGCCGTGGGCACTGTTGGTATTGTTGGCATGGCCCGCGCCGCCTTCTGCCCCGGCAAAGAGCAGCGGCTGCCCGTTATCGCCATACAGCGCTACGGCATAGCCGCCAATGCCCGGGAAGTTGCCACTACAATTAAATAGACCCGGCTCCTCATTGGAGGCACCATCGCCCCCACGGCCGGCAAGCCCGCCCCCGCCGCCGCCGGCATTGTGGTCATTGCCGCCGCCGCCGCCATTGAGCCAAGCACCGCGGCCATTCGAGTCATTCCCCGAACCATTGATGGGTGTGATGCCCAAGCCTTTTCTGGCGCCCCGCCAATTGCCGCTGGGGTAGGCGTAAGCACTGGCGCTGGTGAAAGCGCCGCACTGGCTGTCTTGTATGCCACCGTTGCCTGAAACAAAGTTCACTTCCCCCGACCGATCTAGAACCCCCGCCATCTGCAGATCCTCCAAAGCGGGCAAAAAAACCAAGCCTAGCATCGAGATCGGGTTGACCGTGATAGCCGCATCCAGTACGGCTTGGTCGAGCAAGATACCGCTCAAATCGCGCTGCACTACGGCATAAGCCGTATAGCCCAGCTGCGGGCTGGGCTGGTATTGGATTTGGTCTTTCAGGAAAACGGTATCGCCTCGCAGCCCTACAATTTGATGAATTTCATAGTCGCCCGCACCGTTTCGCTGTAGTAGGCTGCCGTAGCTGGGGCTGTCGCTCCGATCCACGACGGCACCAAAGGGCCGACAAAGCAAGAGCCATTCCACTTCGCTGGTATCAATCGCTAAACCCTCTATATTGGAAAGTTTCAACCAGTTTTGGCAGCTATCGGCTTGCAGCACATTGGCCAGGCGATTGTTGATTTGCGCTTGTAGCCCGCCTAAGCCACTACTCAAGACCAAAAGGAAAAAGAAGATAAATTTTTGCATTGGCTTCGGGACGAAAAAAGGTTGGATACGTTGGCTTGCTTGTTTATTTGGTGCGAAGTTAGGGATTTTTGCTTACTTGCTATTCTAGGAGAATTATTATCTTTACTTAGCCGTTGAAAAACAATAGGGATATGTACTCGAAAGAATGGTTTTTTACTGATTTTTTCCCAACTTTGGAAAATTTCTATGAAGTTAAATACTTGGAGGAACCAGGAGATTTCGGAATGCTTCGAGGAGTTCAGTTTGAGTCTGAAATGAATGGTGGCTACCTCTACTTTTGGGAAAATGGATTCGTAGGGGTACTTTTATTCGATTACCAAAGTGATGATACTCTAATCGGTGATGCTTTGTTTGATGATTATGAAGTCTCAAAGTCTGAGCTTGTAAAATTAGTTTCGATACTTTCTGATTCAATTACTGGTGATGTAAGCTGAGATTTTGGCAGAATATAAAAAATCCCTACCTTCACCTCACCGTAAACGTACGGTAAGCTCAACTCGCACTACATCGGCATAGAAGAATATGCCCGAGAAACGCTGGATGCCCT
>DAITME010000120.1:0-6906 GCA_036835305.1 Lewinella sp. | reverse complement strand
TGTCTATGCTCGTCAGCAGTCTGGGTATGCGGCAATTGGTTTACGCTTCAGGAAGACCAACTGCCCACATCGGCACCAAGGATAAGCCCTTTCGCTCAGCTAAGCAATTTACAAAGCTCGTCGGTGGAAGTTATCGGGCAAAAATTGGAGCTTATCCGACAACTACCAACCCTAAGAGCCGGCAAAAAGTGTGCCAAAAACCCCCACAGCTAGTTCCGCCCAGCTTAGAAAAAACAGCAGTAAAACAGCACAGCAGATGATTATTCTGCCTTGAATGCTACTCACTATTCTCATAAACAGTTCACACAGCAGGCCTGTCCCCAACAGCAGCATCCCCATGATGGCGAAGTCCAAAACGTCCCAGTTGACCTCCGTGGTGAATTGCATCCCCACTAGCGGAATTAACAATAGGATAGCCACCACAGCCAAAATGATGATTAATCGCTTATTTTCCATAACCTTCTATTGTTTAATTAATTCTTCGAGTGCATTTAGATGCTTTTGAAAAGCAGCTATGCCCAAGGGCGTTGCCGCATATGAAGTATTGGTCTTTCGATCCAAGAACTCTTTTTTGTGAGTGATATACTTTTTTTTCTCCAACGATTTTAAATGGCTGGCTAAATTCCCATCCGTGGCTCCCAATAGCTCTTTTAAGGCGTTAAAGTCTAGGCTGTCATTAACCATTAGTGCCGACATAATGCCCAAGCGCATTCTGTTCTCAAATGCTTTGTCTAAATTCTTAAGGACATCTTTCACGAGCTAGTATTTTCGTTGAATGACTAAACCGTAAATAATTTGAACAAGCCCAAAGCCCAATGCCCAAAACAACAAACTAAGGCCGATAAACTGAAAAGCCAATAGCCCAATTATGATCTGAAGGATCCCTAAAGTTCTTATCTCGGGAAAGGTGTATTTGCCTCCATTCACCAAAGCTAGGCCATAAAAAATTAGCGTCATGGAAGGCAGCATCCCTACGAAGCCTTTCGATAGCAGCATCAAACATAATACGCCGCCACTTACCAACGGAATCAACAAATTTCAGAGTAGTCGCTTAGCCTGCATATCCCAGATAGGTTGATTTTTGGTTTTTGTCTTTCTATTGGTGAAAAATAGCGCACTAGCAATAGAAAGAATTAATGTCGCTGTGCCAATCATCAGCAAATGAAAGAGACTGCTGTTGCTCAGTTCCACAGCCTGATGCGTTAAATATGCTTGATCTTTAAAGACCAATAGATAGGCCGCTAACACCCCTAATAGTGCTATCACCCCAGTGGAGACCCCTGAAAGCCCACTAAGAGAAATGAATCGGCTTGTTCGGGACATGATGTCTTTTATCTCCCGCAAGTCCTCTATATATTTCGTTTTATCTATTGGCAAAGCACTTTGTAATGCAAAGCTACGGGCGAAGCACTGAGTTGCAAAATATTTTGCTCCTTTTTTTAAACCTTGCTCCTGCACTTGCCTGCAGCCCGTACTGGGTGCCCGTCTGGGCGAGAGCCAGCGAGTGCGGACCGTGCCCGCACTGGGGCGTGAGCCAACACCCTACTCCACCAACAAATCCAAAAACTCCGCCTCCGTAAGGATTTGAATACTTCCGATGGCCTCCGCTTTTTTGAGCTTCGAGCCGGCCTTCTCGCCCACCACCAGAATGTCTAGCGAGCCGCTGATAGCCGAGACGTTTCTGGCGCCAGCAGCCGTGGCTTTTTCCTGGGCTTCTTTGCGGCTCATTTGCTGGAGGGTACCCGTAAAAAGGATGCTTTTGCCCACTAGTGGCCCGCTCGTTTTGCTGGCTTTGGGGCGGTCATCTTCGGTGGCGCGAAGGTTGACGCCCAGGGCTTCCATGCTTTGCAGCATGGCCACGTTCTCGGGCTGAGCAAACCAAGCCGCTACATTTTTTGCCACAGTGGGGCCGATGTCTTTGATGGCGAGGAAGTCTTCGCTCGTCCACTCCGCCAAGTCGAGGGCGTGCTGTATCTGGGCGGCGAGGAGCTGACTAGCTTTTTTACCGAGGTGGTGAATACTCAGGCTCACCAGCAAGCGCCAGAGCGGATTGTTTTTGGCACCCTCCACGGAGGCTTGCAGGTTTTGGGCTGATTTTTCGCCGAAGCCTTCTAGTGTAGCGATCTTATCGTAGGGCAGCCGATAAATATCCGGCAAGGTACGCAGCCAACCCAGCGCATAAAATTGCTCCACATAGCGCTTGCCCATCCCATCAATATCCATCGCCACTTTGGAGACGTGGAAGATGATGCGCTGCAAATCCTGAGCACCACAAACACAAACCGGGCAGCGCCAAGCGGCCTCGCCTTCTTCCCTGATCAGCGGCACGGGCGGCTCGCTGCTATTGATGGGACAATGGCTGGGCCACACAATGGCCCGCTCGCTACCATCCCGCAGCTCGGGCATGGCTTTTACGATATAGGGGATCACATCCCCGGCGCGTTCTATGAGGATTTTATCACCGATATGCAGGTCTTTTTCGCGGATAAAATCCTCGTTGTGCAAACTGATGCTGCTGATGTTTACCCCAGCAAGATTGACGCTTTCGGTCTTAGCCACGGGGGTGATGGTACCAATTTTCCCCACTTGGTACTCCACATCCAGCAAAGTGGTGGTGGCTTGCTTGGCGGCAAATTTATAGGCGATGGCCCAACGGGGGTGGTGAGCCGTGTAGCCCGCGCGTTCTTGTAGGGCGAGTGAATCAGCCTTCAGCACCATGCCGTCTATTTCATAAGCGTAGTTGTCGCGCTGCCCTTCCCATTGTTGACAGAAGTCGGCGGCTTCGGTTATGGTATCCGCGCAAAGCCTTTCGACACCGTAGGAGGGTACCTTAAAGCCCAGCTTGGTGAGGGCATTCAGTGCCTCTGTATGGGTATCAAACTGGTCTAGCGCCAAGCGGCCGTTGAAGTCTTCGGCATAGCCTAGGCTATAGACAAAGGTTTCCATACCGCGTTGGGCTACCTCTGCGGGCGATTTCATGCGCAGGCCGCCAGTGGCGGTGTTGCGGGGGTTGGCGTAGAGCGTTTCGCCGCGGGCTGCACGGGCAGCATTGATTTCTTCGAACTTGTCTTTGCGAATCACCACCTCGCCGCGCAGTTCCACTCTCCGGAAGCCGTAGTCGCTAAAAGCCGCTACGAGTGGCACCGAGCGCATCACGCGGGCGTTGGCCGTAATTTCTTCGCCTTCGCTGCCATTGCCTCGGGTGGCGGCCCTTACAAGCTGGTCGTTCTCATAGACCAAAGCGATGGAGCCGCCGTCGAATTTAGGCTCCACAGCATAGGCGATGGCTTCCGCTTCGGGGATATTGAGCATCCGCTTGAGCTGCTTATCAAACTCCAACAGATCATCCGCATTGTAGCTATTGCCCAGGCTGAGCATGGGAATCAGGTGGGGCACCGACTGAAAATCTCCCTCCAAATCACTGCCCACGCGCTGGGTGGGCGAGTCAGGGGTGATGAGTTCGGGATATTCCTCTTCCAGCCGCTCCAGTTGCTTGTAGAGCTGGTCGTATTCCGCATCACTGATGACCGGCTCGTTGAGCAGGTAGTAGCGGTGCTCGTGGTAGTGGAGCAATTGCCGAAGCTGGGTAAGTTGCTCATCCACATCGCTCGGCGTTCCTTGCCCTTGCAAATAGGCTTTGGATAGCTCAAAAAGTTCTTTTTGTTCGCTGGCAGAATACATAGTAGCGTTGTCTCGCCCCCATACGGGCACTACGTGCAGGAGCTGTGTTTTCCTTTGAAATAAATGCTTTTTCTCCGCTGCTAAAATGCCTGCGGTTGAGCGCTGAAGCCTATCGCGGCACCTCGATTGATTGGATGATTTCTTGGATGACATCGTGGCTGGTGTAGCCTTCCATTTCCCGCTCGGGGGTGAGGATCACGCGGTGGTTCATCACGGGAAAAGCTACATACTGAATATCGTCTGGCGTGACGAAATCGCGCCCTGAAAGCGCTGCTACAGCCTTGGCCATTTTTAGTATAGCCAGGGAGGCACGCGGCGAAGCCCCTAGGTAGAGATCCGTATGGGTGCGGGTTCGGTGCACGATGGCAGCGATGTAGTCCAGCAGTTCATCCTGAATATATAACTGCTCAATTTGCTGGCTATATTTTTCAATTTGCGCCGGGCTGAGTACTGCCTGCACATCTGCTTCTTGGCGGCGGTTGAAATCGTCGCGAAAGCGGTAAAGGATTTCTTTTTCTTGTTCCAGCGCCGGGTAGGTGATGATCAGGCGCACCAAAAAGCGATCCAGTTGGGCTTCTGGCAATTTGTAGGTACCTTCCTGCTCGATGGGGTTCTGGGTAGCAATCACGAAGAAGGGCCGTTCCATCGGGTAGGTGGTGCCATCTACCGTTACCTGCTTTTCTTCCATCACTTCAAAGAGCGCGGCCTGTGTTTTGGCTGGGGCGCGGTTGATCTCGTCGATCAGCACAATATTGGAAAAGAGCGGGCCGGGATTGAAAGTAAAGACCGACTCCGACATATTGAAGACATTGGTGCCTGTCAGGTCGCTGGGCATCAAATCGGGCGTGAATTGTATGCGCGAGTAGCCTGTTTTTACTGTTTTGGCCAATAGCCGCGCGGTGAGGGTTTTGGCGATGCCGGGCACCCCTTCCACCAGCACATGCCCGCCGCAAAGTAGCGCAGCGAGTAGCTGATCGATAAATTCGTGCTGCCCGATAACCAGCTTGCCAATTTCGGCGCGCACCTTTTCGGCAGCTGCCTGCAACTCGCTCAGGTCAACGCGGCTGCGCGGCGGCAGCGGGGAGGCGCCTTCAGCTTCTTCTACCAGCACTTTTCCAGCTGGGCTGCTGGCTTCATCGGTACTTTCTAACTTGCTTGCGGCTTGTTGTTCTTCCTGTTCTTCTGCTGATGCCATATGTAGGATTACGAAGGCTTTGTACTTCTTTTGGCAAAGTTAGGATTTTTTGTTCAAAAACCGTATTTTTAAGCCGTCTAGGCGTAAGCCAGTAATTCTCAAAGTAGTCATGCGTTAGCTTTCGGGGTACTTGAGATGCTTCGGCTTACACTTTTTTCAGCATAAGCACTGCTCAAAATAGCATTGTATTGCTCCTGCGTGAGCAACGAGTCCGTATAGACGTGAGCCAAATTGAGCATTGCTAGGCACAAGCTATATTCCTCACCTCCCAAATTCTCATCTATGCGAAGTCTTCATTTACAACACATACTGCGGGCTTGCCGATTGGCTCGGTACCAACAGCAAGATCCCCAAGCGGCCGAAATGAGCGCCGCCGAATTGCGCGCCTTGCTACAATCGCGCCGGAAATTCCTCCGCAATGCTGCCACCCTCACCGCTGGCTTGGCCTTACAGCCCCTATTAGCCAAGCCAACGCCACCACCCAAAGGCCTTAAAGTGGCCATTGTGGGCGCGGGCGTGGCTGGTCTCCACTGCGCTTATGTACTTAAAAAACAGGGTATTCACGCCGAAGTTTACGAAGCTTCCAACCGGATGGGCGGGCGCATGCACACCCTCGATCACTTCTTCGGCCAAGACCTTTTCACCGAAGCCGGCGGCGAGTTTGTGGATACCCACCACGCTGATATCCTCCAGCTCTGCCAAGAATTTGGCCTCGAAACGGTGGATACTTTCAGCGATTTCACCAGCTCCAATAGCCCCACAAAAGAGGCCATCTACTTCGATGGGCAATTCTACAGCGAAGAAGATGTCATCCACGCCTTCGCTCCCCTGCTCCCCAAGATTGATGCCGACCTACAGAGCTGCGGCGCCGATTTTGACACCCCCGATGCCATCCGCCTCGACCAAATGAGCCTGGAAGCCTACGTCCGAAACCTCAACTGCGAACGCTGGTTCCAAGATTTCCTCCTATCCGCCTATGTAGCGGAATATGGCCTGGATGGAGGCGACCAATCCGCCCTCAATTTCATCGATCTCATCGGCCTGGAAGATCCTAGTAAATTCGATATTTTCGGTATCAGCGACGAGCGCTACCGGATAAAAGGCGGCAACGGCCAGATCCCAAAAGCCCTCGTAGCCGCGCTGGGCGACCAAATCCAAAGCGGCTACCAACTCGCCAGTGTGAGGCAGAAAGGGAAACGTTGCCGACTAGATTTCACCAACGGCAAAAAGGTAGTGGCCGATTATGTCGTCCTCGCCATTCCCTTCACCGTCTTGCGGCAACTGGATTTGCGCTTTAAAGACGCCGACCCCATGAAAATGGAATGTATCCGCACTTTGGGCTATGGCCAAAACAACAAGCTCATCATGGGCTTCCAAGATCGCCCCTGGCGGCAAGCCCACAACTACTGTGGCTTCCTCTACAACGAGCAGATACAAACGGGCTGGGATAGCACCCACATGCAAGGCAACAACCAAGGCCCGGCCTCCTACAGCATGCTGCATGGCGGACAAACCTCCCTGGACTTTGCCGCAGCCGTAAAGGCCGCCAATGAAAAGACCAAGGTACCCGAAGCTGTCATACAGCAGTGGCTAGGCCGTCTGGATGGGGTATTCCCCGGTACTGCCGCCGCCTATACTGGTCAGAACTACGCCGCGCTCTGGAGCAGCAACCCACTGAGCCTGGGAAGCTACAGTTGCTATCGCCCTGGCCAATGGACCAGCATCTCGGGCTACCGGAAAGAGGCTATAGGGAATATCCTCTTTGCTGGCGAACACAGCAGCGAAGAATTTGCAGGCTATATGAATGGCGCCGCCGAAAGTGGCAGGGTGGCTGCGGAAGAGATTGTAATGAAAGTGAAATAAAGGATTGGTCCGTATTTTCTCAAAGCGCACAGTTCATGCCTCTAGGCGTGCTGGTTATTTATTGCTCACGTCCATACGGACTCGTTGCTCTCGCCCACCGTGTCCGTATGGATACGGGCACTACGTGCAGGAGCAAAGTACACGCTTATTAGCCATGTTTGTAATAA
>DAITME010000119.1:0-7131 GCA_036835305.1 Lewinella sp. | reverse complement strand
CGGATAGCGGCGGCAAAGGTTGGCGGAGGGTTTCATTAGCGTTGAGCTCCTTGTTGGCGCGCATGATCATATCGAAATAAGCATGATTGCCCATGTGGCGTATATCGGTCTGCTCGAATTTCATAGGTGTGTAGGACTTGCCGTAGAATGGGAAGCCGTTCTGGCGTTTCACTGTAGCATTGCCTGCCAAGCCTTTGAGGAACTGCTGATCGCTGGCCGATAGTGTATTAAATTCGCGGTACTTGTTGCGCCATTGGGTCATCCAATTTTCCTGAGGCTTGTATTCCCGCACTAGCTTTCCGAGGTAGGGGGTGCCATCATGGTGGTTGCCAATCTGATAGAATTCCGTGTCGTAGCGATCCAGGGGTTCGTCGGAACTGAAGAGCAGCACGGGCACATAATATTTGTGGTAGTTGCTCTTGTTGTGCCCCAGGAAGCTATAGTGATAGGCCGCAGAATAACTCACATAGGCCACTTTGGCTAGTTGCATGCTATTGAGTTTGCTGGCCATATCGTTGTATTTGCTGGTACGGAAGTGAAGGCCAGAGAAGATGTAGTCTTTGGGCGCTGGCACTAGCTGGTCGTTTTGCTGAAGGATAATCTGCACTGGCTTATTGTATATCCGTAGGTGGTAGATCGTCTGGTTTTTTAGTGTTTGGGGGATGTTGAAAGTGACAACGCCCGTATAACCACCTTGGCCGTCGCATTGGCAAGAGGAAACATAGGTTTTCCCAGTGCTTGCTTCTACAAACTCCACGAAGCTCTCCTTACCTGTTGGGTTGATGAGATAGCAGAGGTCTTGCTTGAGGCGCATGTAGCCTTTTACGGCACCTCCATTGAAAGACGACTTCATGAAAAATCGTTGGCGCGGCATGGGGTAAGACGCTGCGAGGTGAGAAAGATTGAACTTGGAAGGTGCCGGCCCGGTGCCAAATTTAACCACCCGCTCTTCTTCTGCTACCACTTTGGCTACGGTTTTGATTTGTGCTGTAACCACCAAGTGGTACTCGGTATTTCCTTTTAGGATGCCTTCTGGGAAAAGTTGGATTTTACCTCCTACCCAGTTGAAATCACTTAAGGGAACGATCTCGCCCTGTTTTGTTTTCAGCACAGCATAGCTAACTGCTTTGTACTTTAGGGTCTGGTTGTTGTACACATCTTGGAAGGTGATTGCCTGCCCGTCGGTGTAGGTAAAGTCCACCCATATGTCAGGGTTCACAGGATCTACTCCTGTGCTGAGGTGGGTGGGGTGGGCGGCTTTGATAAGCTGAGTTTCGGCAAAGGGGTCTATATTGGTTTGTACATAACTGCATTTGGTACCACGCTCGAAGACGCCTTCGTAGTGGCCAGCTTCGTGCCCCAGTAGGTTGATGTACATGAAGACGCTGCCTTTCACCCAAGTGGGTTTTGGGAGCTTAGCTTGCAAGACAGCGCCAGCTCCTACTTCTGCCACCGGGATGCCAAAGAGTTTGCCTTCTCCTCTGACGTAGGCATATACCTGCCCTTGAGCATACCATCCATTGAAGCCAATTTCCTCGCCATCGCATTTGGCGTTGAGGTTGGAGATGAGCACATCGAAAGCGGCTTCGGCTTGCAAATCGGCAGAGACGATCTTGAAGTCGAAACCAGCATTAAATTGTATGCCCGCTCCTAGAGCGAAGGCTAGGTTTTGGGTATTCGCCACTTCGGCTGGCAGCGTCTGTTGGGCTACAACGCCTTTGTCTTTAACGGCATCGTAGATATAGGAAGGCAAAGGGGGCAAGCCAGCTGGCAGGTCATTGCCTGCCATGATATAGCCCTGGAATTTCAGGTTGTACTTGGCCACCATATTGTCAAAACCAATTTGTCCATTGAGGCGGTTGGGGTCGCTGAAGGGGTTGGCGCCTGGCGTCCACCAGCCTAGTTTCATGTGCCATTTGAGCTTGTCGCTGGGGATGACATTGCCCTTGTCGTCTTTTTGAGGCAACTGGAAGTAAAGCGAAGCTGTGCCTGATCCCTGAGCCGCTGAAGAAGCGTTGACCGCCACGCCAAATACGCCCATGAAAGTTCGGTTGGGGATATTGATGGACATCTCAACATTTACTCTTACGATAGCGGATTGAGGGCTTCGGGGCATCTGGGATACATCTTGCATAATATAGCCATCGCCATCCAGCCGGATTTCCGTTACGCCAAGGTTGATGGTGTTGAAGGTCATGGAGAAGGTGAGGTCGGCATTAAAGGCCTCCTTCTTGCCAGTCATGCCTAAGAGTACACTAGCTTTGAAGCCGCCTTTACCCTTCTGAGGGGTGAAATTGGCACCAGAAACGGTAGGCGCTCCGGATTGGCCACCATTTTGCCCTTGGTACTGAGTGGGCGACAAGGGGCCATCTACGCCACCGCTGCGGCTCATATTACACCAGGCTCCCCCACCAAATCCATAGAAAGACAAGGGCGTGGAAGGGATATTGAGCCCCGGCGATGGCAGATTCACCATGGCATCGAAATACCAATATTTGTAGTTGCCTTTGTTGGCCAGCGTTCGGCCAAACTGAACGTTCACCTCCACACCAGCATCCACGCCGCGTAGCTCGGCTTTAACGCCGCCTCGGAAGCCATTACCGAAGGTGGGGTCTTCGTCGTAAATGGCAATTGAACCCTTGATGAAGGCCACACCCAACTCCGCTTCCACTACCAGCTCGTCTAGCTGTGCTTTATGATAGACGAAGGTACGCTTGTCCGCATCGTATTTTGCCCAAGCGGTAAAAGTGGTGTTGGCACCAATACCGTTGGCTTCTTCCTCGTTGCCTCCGAAGAGCGAGAGACCAAAACCCAGCTGAAGCCCCGCCAACTGGAGTCCACCCTCTGTCTTTTTCTGGAAATTGAGCTGGTGAAGTTTCATCTCAAAAGCGCTCCCAATTTTGGCCTGTATGTTCCCCTGGCTATTAAGGGAAGCAAACTGTAGATCGAACTGCGGCACAAAGCCCGGCTCGTCTTTGCCCGTGATGCTGAGTTCTTGGAATTTGAGCTCGGGTACATCCATTTTGCCCACATTACTAGCCGCTTTTTTCTCGGAAAAACCCACGCTGATGGTGCCATTCAAGCTAGAGGCAGCTTGGAATTTGCCGTTCTGCTGGCTGATGTGTATCGTAGAGCCTTCATGTAGCACGATGGTGGCAAGGAATAAGTCGGCCTCTACGGCCGAGCCTGTTTCAATGGAGAAATTATATTTGGCACCCTGGGCATCGCCTTTGGAGACGGTGGCAGCAAAACCAAATTCTGCCTGCTCGCCCAGGGGCAGGCGGATGCGTCCGCCCAAGCCGCCACCCGCCAGTTTGCTGTTGTGGAGCGCTAGATTAACCATTTCCAGATCAAAACCCCAAGCCACTAGATTGCCTTGAGCAATGGGTTGGCCTTCCAATTGAGCATTGACAGCTACTCCCTGTTTGCTAATGGCCAGGTCTTTGAGTTGTACAGAGATGCGCCCTCCGCCATTCTTTTTAAAGCCTTCAGGTAGGATCAACGTGAGGTCTTTTACGAAAAGCCCCACCCAGTCGTTGCCTTGGTTGGGGAAGGCTGTTTTAAAGGCCGCCCCGTTGGCTGCGCTAGCAAAATCAATACTCACAGCGCCTGCCTGAAAAACAAAATCGCGGGCATCGGGGATGCTGAAAGGGTGGCTAAAATCGGCGCCATCCAGTAGGAACTCCTCCAAGCGGGTAGTGCCACTAAGCTGGAAGGGTACTTTAACCTTTACGCTGGCATCGGCAATAAGTTGGTAGTTGTTATCGAGTGGTAAGGCTGCCTCGCGCGCCACTTCAAAAGCACCGCTGATTTGTAGGCTGTGGAAACCACTGCAGTCTAAGGTGGCAAAGGTTTTGTTGGTGCCGCCTTCGATATGGAGTGCCAGCTTGTCCGATAGGGGAAAAGACTGGCCTTGCGACAGCGCAACTTTCACCTCGGCATTGCCCCAGCCATTGGGCTGTATGGGGATGCCTTTGGAGCCAATGTTGAGCCACTGCCCATTGATGGCCTGAGGAACAGGAATTGGCAGCACCGCATTGAGGTAAGCTTGGTTGGGCTCGAAGATCAGCCCTACGATACCAACGTTATATTCGTCGCCGTCTAAACTAAGGGGTAGGGATTTTGGCACATTGGGCGAGAGCTGACTGACTTGGTGATTGGCATTTTCTAAGAAATTAAACAAGCCCTGAGCGTCGGGTAGGCTTTCGATAAGGCCTTCTTTGGTGTTAGCCATTTGGTTGTTGACAAGATGGTTGGCACTCACTTTGGCGGTTATTTTTCCACCAATGAGCCGATTGCTGCCATTTACTTGTATGCCTTGGAAGCTCACCTCGGCCATTAGATTGAGAAAATTGATTTGAATAGTGCCTGTGCCATTGAAACTCCCTCCATTGTTTTTGGTGAAGAGGGTGTTTTTCATCACAAAATGCCCCACGAGGATGTCGGTGCCATTGGTGATGCTAGGTTTGGGGCTCCCGCCTAGCGCCCCTTGGTAGAGCGTAGTAGCAACACAATTACCGTTGGGCGGATTGGGCTGGCTGCCGGGGTTGTTGTTGACAAATTCCAGCCCGGGATTATACATGTTGCCCGCTAACTGGTTGTTGGGGTTAGCCTGAATGATGTCGTTGGCATGGATGATATTAAGGGCTTGCCAGGTGAAAGTAGTTACAGCGCTGCGCCCCAAATTATTGAAAGCGATACTTTGGCTAGGGTCGTAAGCTTCTACCTGCACGGCATATTGGTGGCCGTTTTTGAGGGGTAGGTCAGCGATGGTATAAGTGTAGGTATTGTTAAAGAGGTTGCTCCTTTCAAAGTAAGGCAAAACGATGCCCGAAAAAGCATCGTTGGGGTTGAACAGCCCGGTTTCGGTCATGTCCACAAGGCGGAGGGTGTAGCGGGTAGTCCCTGGGAGGCCAGCCGGCGTCCAGGCGAAGTTGAGCAATTGCGGATTGGTGGCGGTAACTGTAGCGGCGTCGGCTGGCTGCACGATGATGGGCGGGTCGTAATTGCTGAGTTGTATGGTGGCGCAGCCTGTGAATTCTTGGGAAAGTGGGCTATTGTTCTGGTAATCGTGTGCTCGCAAGCAAAACTGATAGAACCCCTCGGGCATCGTGCCGGAGCGCAGCAGGCTAGCGGGGTCTATCCCCTGGTAGCTGAGGTCGTTGGGGTTGATGTTGATGTTGAGGCTGCGTAGCTGCTCGCCGGTGAGTACACGGCTTTCTCTGGGGCCAAGGATAATGGGAGCCGCTGGCTGATAATTGGGCGAGACTTGCACAGAAATACGGCCATCCAAGCTTCTAGCAGCGCCAATGAGCTTAAGCTGTAAGCTGTTGTCGGTCATGTTGGTGAGCGTCACGATAGACCGAGCTCGGAACGCTAAATAGTCTTCCAAATGAACGGAATAGGGCGGCGGCATGGTGAGCCGAAGCTGAACAGCTTGCCCTCGGCACCAGAAAGCGGCCAACAGCAGGAAAAAAAGGAAGAAAAATTGCTTAACCATTTTCATATCACTAAATTGAATGGGTTGGGGCTTGCTTGTTAGAAACCCAGTGGAAAGCACTAGGTGTGTACTTTCACAAAACAAAATTGCTGCTTGGCTCCGCTCAAAAGGTATAAGCAGTTTTCAAAAAGTATTAAAAAGTGTAAATTTGTCGCACGAGGAGGATCTTTGAAGGAGATCTCCCTCTTTTTGGCTAGTGCCTGGGCGGGCATAAATGCAGGAGCAAAGTATCCTCACAAGAGCAGTGAAAATACCTCATCACCAGCCTTGCTCCTAATCAAAAACCTGGCTCCCGCACCAGCGTGCCCTTACTGGGTGCCCGGGTGTGCAGTAGCCGTAAGCACTAAAAAAAACGAAAAATGCCTCATATTCTGGTCGTTGATGATGATACTACACTCAGCCCTTTTGTGCAGGAGTACCTAGAGTCGAAAGGCTTGAGCGTTTCTTTGGCTCCTACTGGCGAGGCGGGCTTGCATGCCTTCCGTCGAGGACGGTTTGATCTCTGTGTACTAGATGTAAAGATGCCCTTTAAAGATGGCTTTACCCTAGCCGAGGAAATCCGCCAATTAGATGCGGATGTGGCCTTCATTTTCCTCTCCTCCAATGCCGATAAAGCGCATCGCATCCGCGGGCTGAGCCTTGGAGCCGATGATTACATCCCCAAGCCTTTCAGTATGGAAGAATTGTACCTGCGCATTGCGGCTATCTTGCGGCGCGTAGGCAAGCAGCAGGAAAATACCCGCCCCGAGGAAGACGCAATCTATCGCATCGGGCATTACCGTTTTTCCCCCAAGCACCAAGAATTGTCCTTCGCAGAAGATACCCATAAATTGACTGGGCTAGAGAGCCGCCTACTGGAACTTTTCGCGGTGGCACCTAGTGGTATCATAGACCGAGAAAAAACACTACAAACCATCTGGGGCGACGAGGACTACCTGCGTGGTCGCAGCCTCAATGTATATGTCAGCAAGCTGCGGAAACTTCTGGAAAAAGACCTCGACATAGAGATTTTGAATATCCACGGCAGCGGCTACCGCCTGAATGCCAAAGTGGAAGTAGTGAAATAAAAGCCGTTTTCCGGATTGTCATCAGGGGGGTGGCTACACGAAGCTCTATTAAACATTCAGAAACTCCATTTCTTCGACCATAGCGACATCGGGTACTTGAGACAGGAAACGACGAAATGCCTGAGGGCTATCAAACCAATTCATTATGCTTTCACGCTCCAATTTGGTTTCCTTTTCAGAAAGTAGGCTATGGAAACTGGAATAAGGCCAGTCCAGAATACTGGTGCAAAAGCCGTGGTGTGCGGCATTGTAATGAACGTAGTGAATAACTTTGTGTAGATAGGCTTCTGTATTGATGGTTTTCCGTTTCAGGAAGTGGAGGAAAAGCCCTCCTCTGCGTTTGTATCGCTTGTTAATAGCTTTGGCATAGCCTGTTAGGAAGTTCTTGAATTCTTGCATAACCACCTCGTGGAGGTCTAGTTGGTCAGCGGCACTGCGGACTTGCTCCAATTTTTCCTTATACTTTTCGTCTTCGCTGTACTTAAGTTCGCAAAAACGGAGTATAGCTGCTTGTTCTCGTACACGGAGTACGATGTGGAAATGGTTGGGCATGAGGCAGTAAGC
>DAITME010000118.1:0-7511 GCA_036835305.1 Lewinella sp. | reverse complement strand
ATCACTGCTAGCTGCCCAGACATCGATCCCATCAGCCCTATTTCTGGCTGTGGCAGCGTCACTTTACCTGCTGCCATAACGGGCACTAATCTTACGGGCGGCCAAGCTTTTTACACCATGCCAAACAGTATGGGGATGACGCTGGCCCCTGGTAGCACCATATCTATGCCCGGCACTTTTACGGTATATGCCTACGATGGCAGTGCTGGCTGCTCGGACGAGGAGAGCTTCACCGTAACGGTTGACCCTATCCCTTCCGTAAACAACCCTGGCAACCAGCAGTTTTGCGCTGGCGACCTGATTAGTATTCCCCTAAGTGGCACGGCAGGAGCCACTTTCAATTGGACAAATGATATTCCTTCTATAGGCCTAGCAGCCAGTGGCAACGGGGATATCAACTTTACAGCGGCCTCCACTGGCGGGCCCGTCATCGCCAATATTACGGTAACGCCCAACTTGAACGGCTGCACAGGGACATCCATTAGTTTCCAGATACGGATTGATCCAGTACCATCGGTTAATCAAGTATCTGATCTGGTTGTCTGTGCGGGTGATCCAGTATCAGTTTTTTTTGGCAGTACTATCTTTGGTGCCACCTTTTCGGGAACCAACAGCAATACGGCTATTGGGGCGCCGGCTACAGGTAGTGCCAATAGCCTCAATTTTACGGCTGCCAACGTAAGTAGCACGCAAGTAGGTATTATTAGCGTTGTTGCTACGGCGAATGGTTGCCCGGGACCACCGATGACTTTCACGATTACCGTCAACCCGCGCCCATCCATCAATCCTATTTCCGACGTGACGATCTGTAACGCCTACACCCTGCCCACTATTACAGGAACAGCTTTGAGTGGTTCTCAAGCCTACTACACAGCCCCAGGGGGCGGAGGGACGCAACTGCTGCCAGGGGATGTGGTCAATAATACCATTACCCTGTATGCCTACGACGGCGTGCCAGGCTGCGATGACGAAGTATCTTTCACCATCACGATCGGGACATCCGGCCCTTCGGTGACTGCAAATATCACCAATGTACAATGCCCAGGAGAAGCCAATGGCGCTATTGACCTGATGGTGAGTGGCGACGGCCCTTTTTTCTATGATTGGGAAAACAGCTCTTTCTTTGAAGGCCGCACAGACTTATCCCCAGGCACTTACACCGTGACCGTAACAGACGCGAATGCTTGCCAAACGATCGAGAGCTTTACCGTAGTCGAGCCAGCGCCCATCAGCCTGCTGTCTTGCGGTGCCTTCCAGAACGAAACGACTACGGGCGCGGCCGACGGCCGCGCAAGCGTCACGATCAGTGGCGGTACGCCGCCCTACATCATCACTTATCAGGACGAGAGCAGCAACAGTGCTACGGCAAGCGGAATGGGGCCCGAGGTGTTTATCGAAGGCTTGTCGGCAGGGACGTATCTCATTACCAGCATACGCGATGCGAACAGCTGCTTGATCCCAGCTATTTGTAGCTTTACCATTGATACGGATTCTCAGACTTGTCTGTCTGTATCCGACATAGAACTTGGCCCCACGCGCTGCGCAGGAGATAGCAGCGGAACCATCACCATTACGCTGGCGAATGTAGTAGGGCCTTTGGATATACAATGGGATGAACCTAGTTTTGGCAATACCTTGGCAGTGACCAATGCCTTTGCTGGCACTTTTTCTGTCACCATCACCGATACGGGCAACCCGACTTGTCCGCCTATTCAGGAGAGCATCACAGTCAGCGATGCTAGCCCGATTGTGGTCAGCTGCACGGTGTTACAAGACGCCTCCGGCCAAGCCAATAGCGATGGCCAAGCCAGTATTGACCTGAGCGGCGGGAATGGCCCCTACGATGTACTGATTTCGGGCAATAGCAATTCGGCGCTGACGGGTGTGAGCGGTCTGCAAACCATCAACGGCCTTTTGCCAGGCGATTATACGGTGATGGTACAGGACGCCAATGGCTGCGAGGCGACTTGTATGTTCACAGTAAACATCCAACCCGGCGGCTGTAATTTGATGATCCGAGATTCGGTAGTAGGCATTAGCTGTGCCGGGGCGAATGATGGGCAGTTTATCGTCATCATCTCCGACACCATCGGGCCGGTGACGATCGAGTGGAGTATCCCCGGTTTCGATAACCAGCCGATTGCTTTGGTTGGCGCGGGCACTTATGGCGTAACGGTCACGGATTTGGGCGCCAATACCGTTTGCTGGCGCGCGCTGGATGGGGCAGTTTTTACAGAACCTTCTGACACGCTAGCCTTGCTTTGCGGCGAGCTATCGGCGGCTTCGGGGGCGGGCATTCCGGATGGTATCGCCACCTTTGTGATGAACGGCGGCAGGGGGGATTATTCGCTCACACTCACAGGACCAACGGATACGCTGATCAATGGTGTCAGTGGCGCTTTCTTGGATGTAGCCAATCTGTTGCCAGGCGACTACCAAGCGGTTTTGCGCGATGCTTTTAACTGTGAAGCCACTTGTGATTTTACCATCACGGCCGCTGGTTGTGCCCTACAAATTATAGATGCCAACCAAGAAAACATAAGCTGTGCTGGCGCTGACGACGGCAGTATAACGCTGGCTCACGCAGGAGCAGTGGGGATGGTAGGAGCAGTGTGGGACGACGGCTTCGCAGAAATTAGCAGAATGAATTTGGTGGCGGGTACCTACGCTGTCACGCTTACCGACGAGGCCGGCTGCATAGCAGCGCAAAGCTTCACCATCACCCAGCCAGATAGCCTGCTGATCGCTTGCTCGATGCCCACCGAAACTTCCACGCCGCTGGCCACGGATGCGAGCGGTGGCGTAGCCGTCAGTGGCGGCACCGCACCCTATGAAGTTGTCCTCACCCAAGGCGCGGCATCGGATACCAGCACGCTGGCTGTGGCGGGGATCGTCGATTTTAATAACCTAGGTGTTGGAACCTACCTCGTGCAGATAATTGACGCCAATGGCTGTGTGGAAAGCTGTTCCTTTACTGTTACACCAGCGGGCTGTCCCTTGCAAGTGAGCTTTACGCTCACACCAGTAAGCTGCAATGGCGCCAGCGATGCCACTATTACCTTAAGCATCACAGGAAACAACGGGGCCGTCAGTGTAGATTGGAATATAGACCAATACGACGGCGAGCAGGATATCCTTGTCCCGCCCGGCACTTACTCCGCCACCGTAACCGATGCGGCTGGCTGTGTTTTTTCCACCGGAGATATTGTCGTGATCGATCCAGAACCGCTGGCTCTGGCCTGCCAAGTACTCAGCGATGTCACTCACCCCAATGCCGCTAATGGCCGCACAGAAGCTGTGATCAGCGGCGGCACAGCCCCTTATCAATTGATCACCCAGCGTTTCCTGACGCCTACGGTCAGTGAAAACGACACGCTACTACTGATGAACAACGATACGCTGGTGGTGGACAGTCTCGATGGGCTTTCTAATCCGGCACGCGACTACCGTTTTATCGTTATCGATGCCAATGGCTGCCGCGATACTTGCAGCTTCCAGATTTTTGAGCCGCCTTGCCCGGATATTTTCTTGTCCGATAGTATCCATCCAGTAGCTTGCTTCGGCGATAGCAGCGGCCGCATAGCGATTACTGTCAACAATGGCACTGCACCTTACACCTACGATTGGGGTGATCCCACACTAGCCGACACCAATGTGCTGGAGAATCTGGCGGCGGGCCTATACACGCTGGTAGTCAGCGACAGCAATCAATGTACGGCGGCTCAGCAATTCGAGGTCTTGCAGCCCCTAGCGCCGCTTTCGATATTCTGCGAGCAATTATCGGATGTTTCTATTCCGGGCGGTATGGATGGCAGCGCTAGCGTAGCAGCCAGCGGCGGCACGCCGCCTTATCGGATTATCCTCACCCAAGGCGGTTTGGCGGATACGCTGACCATCGGGGCGTCTGATACCACTTTTAGCAATCTGAGCGCAGCCAGCTACAGCACGCAAATCTTGGATGCCAATGGCTGCCTCTCCGAAGTTTGTAGCTTCCTAATTAACGAAGCTGCTTGCACGCTCAGCCTCAGCGCCACGAGCCTAGCAGCTGATTGCCGCGGCCCCGGACAAATTGACCTAAGCGTAAGCGGCAACACTGGCCTGCTAACCTACACCTGGAGTGTGGATAGCCTCAATGGCATAGAAGACCCCATCGTAGCGGCGGGCACTTATTCGGTGACGGTGACAGAAGCCAATGGCTGTTCGGATAGCCTAGATATAAGCGTCGCCCAGATTGACAACCAGCCCAGCTTGGTCATTAGCGATGGAGGAGCCGTCTGCGTGGGGGAGGAGATTAGCTTGACCTTATCCTTTAGTGGCTCTGCCCCTTTCACGGCCGATATCCGCACCACGCCTGGCGGCTTGCTGCAGTTTACGGGCTTGTCCAATGATACGACCCTCTTCTTTGCTACCGATACGATTACGGGCGGGCTGCTGGAGATCAACCTGATTGCTTTTGCCGATAGCCAGAGCTGCGGTGCGGTGCTGGATGATCAGCGCAGCATCCTCATCAGCTATCCAGATACGATTGTGCGCAATGAGCAGCTTTGCACGAGCGATACTATTACCATTGGTGGCCGATTCTTCTCGGCTGCCGCTCCTAGCGATACCTTTTTGTTGGCTGGCAATGCTTGTGGCGTTTTGTATCAAATTGATTTGGATTTTTCTGCGCTGGCTTCTATCGACACCAGCGATATCCGTTTGTGCGAAGGGGATAGCATCTTGGTATTTGGGCAAACTTTCTCGGCCGCCAACCCCCAAGGCTTAGTGCCTACAGGCCTGAGCAATGCCGCTGGCTGCGATAGTAGCATTTTCGTTCGCCTCGATTTTTATCCTACGGTCATCGATACCATGCTGATGACCATTTGTGCAGAGGATAGTCTGACGATCAACGGCACCACCCTAACACCTAGTAATCCCGAAGCACTCATCAACACTGGGCAAACGAATGCCAATGGCTGCGATAGCTTGGTTTATGTCATCCTCGATTTTTATCCAGTGAACATAGGAATGGCCAGCTTTTCCGCCTGCCGAGGCGAAACCCTGAGCCTATTTGGCCGAGATTTTACCTTCGATGATCCTTCGGGCATCATTGTTTTTCCAGGGGCGGCTTCCACGGGCTGCGATTCGCTGTTGGCGGTGAGCGTGAATTTCCAAAACTCCCCTCAGGTGAGCCTGCGCGGCGATAACAGCATCTGCTTGGGCGACAGCAGCGACTTGGTTTTTGAGGTGTCTGGTTCGGGCAGTGTGGACATCGTACTAACGGATGGCCTAGGCGGGAGTTTCACCCTCACGGGTGTGGGAAACAACGATCGCTTTGCTTTTAGCCCCTCGATGAGCGCTACCTACACGATCACGGCAGCGGTATCGGGCAATCCTTGCCCCGTACAATTTTCTGGCGCGGCTAGGGTGGAGGTGGCGCGTTTGCTGGCTAGCTTGGAAAGCGAGATCGATCAAAACGGCTACCAAATCAGCTGTAATGGTGCCGCCGATGGAGGGCTTCGCTTGGAAGTAGCAGAAGGATTAGCGCCCTACACCATTTCTTGGAATACTGGCGTACAGACGGAGCGCATCAGCAATTTGGCGCCTGGCAGTTACACTGTGAGCCTCACGGATGCCGCCAACTGTAGTGTGCAGCTATCGGCGCTTATTCAGGAGCCGCCGCCGATCGTAGCAAGGGTTTCAGCTACTGCGCCGCCTTGTAATGCCGATTTGGGCAGTATCCGCATTGATAGCGTATTGGGCGGGCAAGGGCCGTATGAGTGGAGTTTGGATGGTACTTTCTTCCAGCAAATCACCAGTTTCCCCGCTTCGCAAACAGCGGTGGCGGCTACTTATCGGGTGATGATCCAAGACGTCCTCGATTGCAGTAGGGAAGTGGAAGTAAGTGTACCGATGGGGCAAGATCCCGTCTTGTTGATGCCCGAGGATGCCAGCATCCAGCTTGGCGACAGTATTTTCTTGTTGGCGCAGACCGATTTCATTCCCGATAGTATTCTTTGGCAGCCAGGGAGTACCGTCAGCACACCCAATAGCTTAGGCACCTTCGTGCGGCCGCTAGAGAGCACTTTATACCGCTTGGTGCTCAGCGATAGCAGCGGCTGTAGCGTGAGTGGGCAGGTCTTGGTACAAGTGGATCGCCGCGTGCCGATTTACGCGCCCAACATCTTCAGTCCCAATGCGGATGGCGCCAACGACCGCTTCCGTCTCTTCGCAGGCCCCGGCGTGGAGCGCATCGAGTTGCTCCAAATCTTCGATCGCTGGGGCGAGCAGGTCTATGCCACCACCGACTACGACCCGAATAATCCCGCCATTGGCTGGGATGGCATACATCGCGGTCAACCGCTCAATCCCGCCGTCTTTATCTATTACTACCGCGCCAGACTTGCCGATGGCCGCGTGGTGGATGGAAGGGGCGATGTGGTGTTAAGACGCTAAAATAATGCACAATGCCCAATGAGCAATTTTTAATAAACAATGAATGGTCGCAAAGCAAATTGTTGGTGTATATTCGTCCTCGGCTGGGTCTATGCTCATCCGAGATATGAGGTCTGAACATGCGACAATTTGGTTTTCTACCACTATGTTTGAGCCTTTGGGGCTGCGCATTTTTTGATTGGCAGGAGGTTTTTTCCAAGAATAGATGGATTCAAGGCGCTAGGCGGAGCCCGAAGGAACGCCGAGTACTCGAAGCTGCTTCGTTCTTTCACTGCTCAAAAATAAAATCCTTGCTCCTGCGTGAGCCATACTTTGGAGATTGCATACTACTTTTGCCGTTCAAATAAAGAAACAAGATGCCATACAATTTGCTAGCGCTGGTGTTCCTTTCGCTGTTTTTCACGGCCTGTTCGGTTGATAAGGAACCCGAATTCATCGGCGTAAAGGAGATACAATTGGTAGAAAAGAAAGCCGACGCCCTGATTTTTGAATTGCTGTTGGAGTTCCACAACCCCAATGTATTGGGCGGTACGTTTCAATCGGAAAAACTTGCTTTCTTCATCAACGAGGTAGAATTTTCCCAAATGACGACGCCCGCTTTTGAGGTGCCCGCGAAGGAAAATTTCACGATGCCTATCCGCATAGCGCTCGATAAAAACACCTTCCAAGGCAAGCAACTGCAAATGCTGAGCACCATCCTGCAAATGGCCAGCAGCAAGCAAGTGAACCTCCGTATTAAAGGGCCTTTACAGTACAAAGTTCTGGGCTATTCCAGCGCGTATGAGCTGGATTATCAGAGGCGGGTGGATTTTTGAATTGAGCGGGGAGGAGTGAGGATTTTCAATTTTTTCCTTACGGCAAAGGGGCTTGTTTATCAAATCGGATATTTGTAAACGCGGCGTTCCTGAGCACAACAGCTTATTTGTCACGAAACTGCCATTTTTTGTTTTTTTTGTGATGACTTGAAAGTAAGCGTGATGTACATATGCAAAAAGACTATATTTTTGTAATGCTTGTTGTGGAAGCCGGCTATAGGCACATTCAATCACTTTTTAATCTTTAACAATGGAAAATTT
>DAITME010000117.1:0-7578 GCA_036835305.1 Lewinella sp. | reverse complement strand
TTGCCTTTTTGAAGACCGTCAAGGATCATTCCATTAGCCACGAAAGTTTTGCCTTATGGCGTTGCGGGGCTTGTAGTTTTACCTTCACCCAAGATGCGCCCGCACCGGAGGAAATTGGCGCTTATTACAAAAGCGAAGACTACATCAGCCATTCCGATACCAAGACGGGGCTGGTCAATCGCTTGTATCATAGTGCGCGGGACTATATGCTGGGGCGCAAATTCCAGTTGCTAGACCGCTTGGTGGAGGGCAAAAAAGTGCTGGATTACGGTACGGGCACGGGCTATTTCGTGGATTATTTACAGCGCAAAGGCTATCAGGCCGTGGGCGTTGAGATCGATGCGGATGCCCGCAACTATGGCCGTCAGAAATTTGGTATCCAAATTCACCCGCCTGCTTTTTTTGAGGAAGAAGCCGAAGAAGAAACCTACGATGCCATCACGATGTGGCATGTTTTAGAGCATATATATGATCCGCTTTTTTGCTTACGCAGGAGCCATGCTTTATTGAAGCGCCATGCTTACTTGGTGGTAGCCGTCCCGAATCTCACTAGCCTCGATGCCCAACACTTCGGCTCAGACTGGGCAGCCTACGATGTGCCGCGCCACCTCTGGCACTTCAGCCCCGAAACGCTGGAAAAAATCACCCGAAAAGCTGGTTTTAAGCTTCTAGAAATGCAGCACATGCCCATGGATCCCTTCTATGTATCCATCATGAGCGCCAAGTACCAATCGGCCACACTGCCTTTGTTGCGCGGCGCTTGGGAGGGCGGCTATTCCTATCTTCAGAGCCGAAAAGATGCCCGCCAAGGTAGTTCGGTTATTTATGTTTTGCAGAAGGAGGGGTGAGGCTAGCTCCGATGCCTAGAACGAACTTTCGTCCGCTGTGCTTGGAGAAAGATACGTACTAGGAGGTTGCGGAAAATCAGTTTTCGATGGGCTTTGCTCGTTGCACCACAGCTCGGAGGGACATTCGCTTTGCTGCGCTTGCGAACGATACCTCCGAGCAGGGTGCGTGGCTTTGGGCTTCGATATTTGAAACCCTACCGCCAAGACGCGAAGGAACGCAAAGAAGAAAATACCCCCGATAACAACCATCCCTTCCACCAAAAAATCCTATCTTCAACCTGCTATAAACGTACAGCCCGCGCTACGCGCAAAAAGATGGACGACTAAACAAGCTGGTTCGCAAGCCGTCATTGGACATTGGACATTAAACATCGTTCATTGAACATTTCCCTGCGGCCTTGTGGGCAGCGCAACGCCCCTCTGAGGTGTAAATGCTAGCGCCTTACGTTTACGAATCTTTTTGAGAAGCTTCGTAAACGGGCGGACAAAATCCTGTAAATTCTGTAAATCCTGTCTAAATTGGGCTGTTTGCCTCTAGCTATTGGCTATTGGCCGGAAAAAATCCTGCGCGCCCGTATTGGGTAAATTCTGCCTAAAAAAGCCTATCCAAAAATCCATTTAAATCGCCTCTAATCCGCGTCATCTGCGTTCCTAATTCGCGCCTTACATTTACGAATCTTTTTGGGAAGCTTCATAAACGGATGAGGCAAAATAGACATGGCTCCTTTCTAAAAACATGGCTCCTGCGTGAGCCATACTCACTCAATGTGCTCCTATAGTTGTGTATATTCCCTGCGCAGCTGCTCCAATTCCACGGCCACTACGCCCGGTTTTTCGATGACCTGCCCGCCTGCTAAGTTGGCTAATTGGGCAATTTCTACTAAGGGCATCCCACTGGCCAAGGCGCAGGCGGCTACGCTAATGACGGTATCGCCGGCGCCGCTCACGTCAGCAATATGGCGTTTTTGGGTGGGGTAAATGGCGCTGGACGTTCCGTCGTTGATATACACACCGTGTTCGGCCAGGGTAATCATGGTAAACTGGTGCTGCAGGCGGCTGCGTATTTCGGCATCTGCCTGATCTAAATCGGCTAAAACAGGCCGAATAGGGAAATCGAGCTGAGCTTGTATTTCGCGCAGATTAGGCTTAAAGAGGGTAGCGGCTGTGTAGGCCCAGAAATTGTGCTTTTTAGGGTCCACGGCCACGGGGATTTGGTGGCTGGCCGCTTTTTGGAGCAGGGCTTGGATGGTGGCGGGGCTGAGTACGCCCTTGTTGTAATCTTGTAGTAGGAGCATATCGACCGCGCCCTGCGCTAGCAGCTTGTCGATGGCTTGCAGCAGCTGCTGTGTTTCTGCATCGGATAGATCATGGGTATCTTCCCGATCGGCGCGTAAGAGCTGCTGGTTTTGGGCGATGACGCGTGTTTTGACGGTGGTGCGTCGCTGGCTGCTTTTTACGATACCGAGGGTTGGGATTTGTAGCGCTTCCAGAAGAGCGAGGAAGCCTTCGGCGGGGGCATCTTCACCCACAACACTGGCGGGCAAGGCGGTGGCGCCGAGGGCTTGTAGATTCAAGACCACATTCGCGGCACCACCAAGGCGGTTTTCTTCTTCTTGGAGGTGCACGACGGGCACGGGGGCTTCGGGGCTAATCCTATCCACTTGTCCGCTCAGGTAGCGGTCTATCATAACATCGCCCACTACGATGATCCGCAAGCCGGAGAAGTTCGGCAGTTGTTTTTTCATGCCGCAAAGGTAAGGACTTCAGGCCAAGTCCTAAAGGCGATATTTTTCAGCGGGTAGGAGAGTAGGGATGCCGCTGTTGCGCACTTGCAGTGTTTGGTGGCGGCTGCCTTCTTGTATGCCATTGTAGCTGGGCGTGATGAGGAGATGGGCGGGGCTAAGATCAAGTTCTTCGATACTCTCGGGCCGCTGTGCAAGGCTACGGTCTTGCTTGATAGGCAGTTGTACCAAGGCCAGCGTAATCATCCCCAAGAACAAGAGCAACATGGCGTAGAGCAGTAGGGGAGGGAGGTGGAAGCGGTGGTTTCCTCGCCCGTTGTGGCGATCCAACCTACGCTCTAGTCGCCGCCAAGTTTGCAAACTAGGGCGCTGCTCCAATTGGTGGGCATTTTGACGGAAGAGTTCTTCCATCGGGTCTCGTTGGGGCATAAATTTGATCATTTTTTGGTACCAGTTTTTACATTGGTATAATTACCGGTAGGGTAGTTCATCATTTCCAGGCGCTGCCGGAGCTTCTGCTTGGCTAGGATGAGCTGGGACTTAGAGGTGTTGATACTGATGTCTAGTAGCTCCGCAATTTCGCGATGTTTGTAGCCTTCTAGCACATATAAACTAAAAACGGTTCGGTAACCAATGGGAAGCTGGTCTAGTAAATCGAGGATATCCTGCGCCTCCAATCGGCCGATTGCCTTCGGGGCTTGGCTGAAAAAATTGGGATTCACTTCCCTCATTTCCACGGCCTGCTTGAGGGCGTGTTTTTTGCGCAGTTGCATCAAGGTTTCGTTTATGATGATGCGTCGAATCCAGCCCTCGAAGCTGCCTTGCTCTTGGAAGGTATCGATTTTATCCAGTACTTTGAAGAGCCCTTCTACCAGCAAATCCTCTGCTTCGTCCAAGCGGCTGACGTAGCGCCTGATGACGCCCAACATCTTGGGGGCATAGCGGTCGTAGAGTGCTTTTTGTGCACTTCTGTCGCCTTGCTGGCAGCCCTTGATGATGTCGTTTTCGGTCAATTCAGTTGTCAATTTTCAGAGACAGGGAACCCCTTGTCTGTACGATTTTTGTCAGTTGTCATTTTTGCTAGTAGGGGATGCTTTTGGCTTTGTGGAAAAGCTTTTGCTTTAGCCTTCTGCCTTAGCTTTTAGCTTTAGCACGCTTGTACTCTTTAACTAGCGGAGCTCCTTGCAGGTGTCTTTTATGCTGCCTTAGCAGCCAAAAAGCCCCTCCGAGGTGTCGTAGCCAATCCGCCGTTCGCATTTTTTACTTCGCAATTGAAATAAAGATGCTATGAAAACGAAAAGTGGTGGGTGAAAGTTGGAAAATGTAGTATTGCTAGCTAGTTGGGTTGGCTCGCGCCTATACGGGCACTGCGTGCAGGAGCCGTGCCGATTATATGGAGCCATGTTTTATCAAAATTCAAACACCTCCCGAAAATGCTTTAATACAGTGGGCATCAGTTCTTCGGGGGAATAGTCTTTGCCCGTTTCTTGGTGGAGGCTGCTGACGCTTCTATCCGCTTCTTGGATGCCGCAGGGGATGATGTTGTTGAAGTGGCTCAGGTTGGGCTGCACATTGAATGCTAGGCCGTGCAGGCTTACCCAGCGGCTGAGGTGAACGCCGATGGCGCAGATTTTGCGTTTGGGGAGGCCATTTTCAGCGGGGAGCCAAACGCCAGTGTAGCCTTCATCGCGGTAGGCATGGGGGATGCCGTAGTCGGCTAAAGTACGGATGATGACTTCCTCCAAGCTGCGGACATAGCGGTGAACATCGGTGAAGAAGTCTTCCAGGTCGAAGATGGGATAAACCACCAGCTGCCCCCAGCCGTGATAGGTGATGTCGCCACCTCTGTTGATTTTGAAAAACTGGAAACCGCCTTGTTCTAGGGCCGCTTCGTCTAGCAGCAAATGATCCATACTACCGCTTTTGCCCAAGGTGTAAACGGGTGGGTGTTCTACAAAAAGGAGGTAGTGATGGATGGGCTCGGGGGGGAGGCCTTCCTTTTCGTTTTGGCGGTTTTGCCGTTTTCGGCCGATGAGTTCTTGTTGGAGCTGGGTTTGCCACTCCCAGGCCGCTTGGTAGTCTATACCAAAACGAGAGAGGACACGGACATCGCGCGGGCTGGCCATGGTCATCCTATTTGGCGAATAATTGCCCCAGGTCTTTGAAGGCCTTAAACTCCAGAGCGTTGCCAGCTGGGTCGGTGAAAAACATGGTCGCTTGCTCGCCGGGCAGCCCTTTGAAACGGATGTAGGGCTCGATGACAAACCGGGTGCCGGCGGCTTGTAGGCGTTCGGCTAATTGGTGCCATGCTTCCCAGGGTAAAACCACGCCAAAGTGCGGCACCGGCACTTGATGGCCATCCACGCTGCTGTAGGCGGGTTGCTCGGGCTGCTCAGGTTTGGGGCGATAATGGACAACGAATTGGTGGCCGAAGAGGTCGTAGTCTATCCAATGCGCATCGCTTCGGCCTTCGGGGCAGCGAAGGATGCCGCCGTAGAAAGCACGGGCAGCATCGAGGTCATCTACAGGTACGGCGAGGTGGAAGGGGGAGAGGGTGGACATGAGGGAATAATTTTAGGCAAAGATACTGTATTTTTCTGGACGACTCCGTCAACGGATGCGTCCAACAAGGGATCAACGGATACGTCCAACCAATCGTCGGCATCGACGCAGCCGATTTTAATCCCACCATTTCCAACAAAGCCGAATTTACGGATGCAATGCCTTGGCAGTATCGCTATTCATGTACAGCACGATATAGCAGGGCTTATCCGTTTGCCTGCTTGACCCAGCAGGACAAGTCAAATACCGCAGACAAGCTGAAAGATTCAATCAAATTTTTAAGATATACCTGAAAAATTCAATTGAATTTTTAAGATAGACAGAGAAAAAGCCTATATTTGACCATTATTTCTTTCAAAACCGTTCTATATGTATCCTCGGCTCATCCATGCGGCCACAGAAGAAGCCTTGGTCAGCTCCAAGAAAGTAATTCTTTTGTACGGCCCAAGACAAGTGGGCAAAACAACCTTGGTCAAGGAAATCCTTCACGGCAAAGAAGCGGTACTTTCCATCAATGCCGACCAACGAATCTACGAAGATGTATTCTCCAGCAGAGACCTGCGGAAGATGCAGGAGCTGATCGGCGAGCACAAGTGGCTTTTTATTGACGAGGCGCAAAACATAAGCGATATTGGCATCAATCTGAAGATATTACACGATGAGATGCCCGACTTGAGGATCATAGCCACGGGGTCTTCTTCTTTCGAGTTAGCCAACAAGATGCAAGAAGCACTCACTGGCCGCACAAAAACCTTCCTGCTCTACCCCATAGCTGCCGAGGAAATGATCCAAGCGCATGGCGTATTTGATTTTAAGCAAATGCTGGAGTCGCTTCTTTTGTATGGCAGTTACCCTGATGTGCTGAGCACCACAGGCGCCGCGAACAAAATTGATCGCCTGAACGAAATTAGCACCGCCTATTTGTACAAAGATATTTTGCAGCTCGCGGACATTCGCTACGCGGATAAAATCAAGAAATTGCTTCAATTGATTGCGCTGCAATTAGGCAGCACGGTCTCCATCAATGAGTTGGGGAAAGCCCTTGGAATGAGCCATGAGACCGTAAGCCATTACCTCGATTTACTGCAAAAAAGCTTTGTTCTTTTTCGTTTGAGTGGCTACAGCGGCAACCCCAGAAAGGAGATCACCAAAATGGATAAAATTTATTTTTACGATTTAGGGATTCGCAATACGCTGATCAACAACTTCAATTCCTTGAAATTGAGGAATGATAGAGGAGCGATCTGGGAAAATTTCTTATTGCTGGAAAGAATGAAGCGCAACCAATACGACCGCCGCCATGTGAATGGCTATTTTTGGCGCACTTACTCGGGCGTTGAACTGGATTACTTGGAAGAGATAGATGGCGGATTGCATGGCTACGAGATGAAATGGGGGAAAGCCGCAAAAGCGTCCTCCTCTTGGTTAAATACCTACCCAGAGGCCACTTACAACTGTATCACGCAAGAGAATTATCTCGATTTCATTCGCACGGCTAAAGATTAAATCTAAAAACCATGGCACCATCCGAACTTATCCTCAACCCCGACGGCAGCGTCTATCATCTGCATCTGCTGCCAGAGCAACTGGCGGATACCGTCCTCACCGTAGGCGACCCTGACCGGGTGGCGGCCGTGAGCCAATACTTCGATCGGGTAGACACCCGCGTGCAGAAGCGCGAATTTGTCACCCACACCGGCGAGCTAAGCGGTCGCCGCCTTACAGTGATCTCTACAGGCATTGGCACCGACAATATTGATATTGTCCTCAATGAGCTGGATGCACTGGCAAGCATCGACCTGCAAAAACGCACCCTATTGCCCCAAAAACGCCAACTGCGCATCATCCGCATCGGCACTTCGGGGGCTTTGCAGGAGGATTTGGATTTGGATAGCTTTCTGGCTTCGTCCTACGGTCTGGGGCTAGAGGGGCTACTGCATTTTTACGATTTCGAAGCGGGAGAATCCGAGCAAGCACTGCTGGAGAGCCTGCGTAATCACGTGGCCTTCCGCCAAAACCAATTGCGCTTGAAGGATCAGCAACACAGCTATGGTACTTTCCCGCTGCCGCCCTACCTCGCTTCGGCGGATGCGGATTTGCTGGAACTATTCGCCGACCCACAAATGGCCCAAGGCGTGACCCTTACCGCAGCAGGTTTTTATGCCCCTCAGGGGCGTGAGCTGCGCCTGTCTTCCCGCTTTAAGCCCGCTTTTATCAACGAACTGCTCACTTGGCGCGGCGCCCAGGGCCAGCGCATCACCAACCTGGAAATGGAAACCGCAGGCATCTACGGCTTGGCGAAACTACTAGGCCATCAAGCCATTTCTCTCAACGCCCTACTCGCCAACCGAGCCAATGGGCAGTTCAGTACCCAGCCCGCTAAGACAGTGGATCGGCTTATCCAATTTGTGCTGGAGCGGTTGGGG
>DAITME010000116.1:0-8163 GCA_036835305.1 Lewinella sp. | reverse complement strand
CCGAACAAAAGCAGTGTGTGCGTTTGTTTTACTTAACAGAGGGACAAACGTATCTAAGCATTGCCGAGCAACTATCGATGGAGTTGGGGAAGGTGCGCTCCTTTATTCAGAATGGTCGTCGGAATTTGCGCATTTGCGTAGAAAAACGGGTTAAAACCACAGCATTGTAACTATTGAGCAAACAACAGCTACATATTGACCAACTTTTTCGCCGTTATCTGCAAGGTGATATTGGCCCTAGGGAGGAAGCCGAGCTAGAAGGCTATGCCCAAGAGGATGAGGCTTTGGCAAGCGCTATGCAAGCTATTCGCGAGCAACCAATGCTAGACCATGCTGCTGCGGTGGAGCGGATAAAAAGCCGCTTGCCTCGCGCTGCTCGCAAAAAAACGCTCCTTGTGTATCGCTGGGTGGCAGCGGCCTGTTTGCTGCTAGCGGTGGGCGCCTCGCTGCTATGGCTACCGGAATGGAGGGGTAATAGCCAAGGCGAGATGGTCATGCAGTTATCGGAAAAGCAAGATGCAACTACGCCAGCTGTGGCGGTAGCGGAAGAGGCGGCTGTTGTATTCTCGGATACGCTGGCTGATGTAGTTCCCACTGATTTGGGCAATAATCCGAAGACGAACCAACCAGCAAGGCTTAGAAAGGAGCCGCCACCCACTATCCCGCCAACAGCAGACGAGCCAGCGGAAAGCGAAATGGAGGCGCTGGCAGATACGCCTGTTCCTAGGCCAGCAGAAACAGCCATCAGCGCCCAGTCTGCTGATCAAGCCGAAGAGACGGCTGCCGTGGCACCATCTACTAAAAGAATAGCGGCAGCTCCTCCTAGCCCTTTAGCCGTTCCCAGTGCTGCCAACACAGCCCCCAGCGGTTCAGCGGTCGATAATGGAATAAGACAGCGCATACCGTCGGTGGCTGCTTATGTAACGAATGAGGAAGGTGAGCCCATTGCAGATGTGGAAGTCTTGCTGGCTGGTCAGCCTATGGGTGTTCGTACGGATAGCAGTGGCTTTTTTGTCTTGAAAGGCATACAGGGAAGTGAGCGCATCACGTTGATACATCCCAATTACCAGCGCTTTACACTATCGCTAGGTAGAGCGCAGAGCGAACAACAAATTGTACTAGAGGCGCTGCAGGAAGCTGCCGAAACAGACTGGATGCTAGAAAGTGCCCGCACCACCATCTACCCCAATCGCCCTAGGAGCTTCGCCTATCCAGTGCAAGGGATGAAAGCGCTGAAGCAGGCCATCATTCAGCAAATCCCAACAGAACTGCGGCAAGGGAAGCTCCGCATCAGTTTCACCGTGGATGCCACGGGGCAGCTTAGCAATTTTTCGGCCGCTGATGATACCCCTCCAGCCTTATTAGAAAATGTGCGCAACTACTTACAGCAAAATAGCCGCTGGCAAATAAGTGGTGAAGACGCGGTGGAGGTCTCTTTGCTCTTGCGTTGGTAGGTAAAAGGTGGCAATAGCCATATTTTATTCTTAGTTCTCGTTGGAAAATACTATATTTGCAGTCTGTTTTGGCAAATCGGCTCTTTTTGTCAATTCTTAATGTTGTATTTCAGCTTCCTTAATATTTCACGGCTAGTTCGGTAAGTCGTAGTAATTAGAAACAAATGGCCTTCGCCATCTTTTTCTGGCGCATAGCGAGTAGCCTTACCACATTATAAACCATGGCTTTATGTCTTCCCTTTGATTGCTTTTTGGTTAAAAGAAACTTCTTTTTAGTGTTGGGCTTTCTGCTTTTTCAGCAGTGGGCGGTGGGGCAGTGTGATCCCAATCAAGTTTTTTTGTCCGATGTGCCTTCCAACTTCGAACCCGTTCGGAACCCCAATCTCAACAATGCCTATTGCGTTAGCTTCACGGTAGTTCCGGCAGCCACTGGCCATCCCATAGGCTTTACCATGAATCTTGAGCACACTTTTGTGGGTGACTTGAGTATTAGGGCAGTATCCTGCGGCAATACTTTGATGTTGCTCACTCGCCCTGGCAATGCCAATTGCGCGGGAGGGGGGCCTGTGGGGAGTGGTAATGATTTGAATGGGGTTTACACCTTCAGCGATGGGGGAGGCCCCGACCCTGATGTTGCATTGACGCTAGGTAATACTAACGGAGGCGATTTTGGTTTATCTAATGACCGTTGTAATGCAAACAGTGCGGGCATCAGTTCTTTTGCGGATTTAGGAGCAGCCTGTGGAAATGCTCCCTACACGATACAATTGTGTATCATAGATCATATGTCTTCTGACCAAGGAGTGGCTTTCAATGTAGTGCCTATTTATGCCAATATGGCGGTTCCTCGCTGTGGTTGCACAGACCCCGCTGCCATGAATTATGACCCCATGGCAAATATAGAAGATGGCAGCTGTGTCTATCCTCCCGGATGCGGGGGTAATTTTACTGATTCCGGAGGAAGCAGTGATAGCTACAGCAACAATGAAAACACCACCACCACTATTTGCCCCGATTTTCCCGGGGAGGTCGTTACGGTAACTTTCAATAGCTTTAGTACGGAAAATAGTTTTGATTACCTATTTGTATTCGATGGCCCGAACACTTCGTCGCCACAAATTAACTCTTCTAATATGGGGGGGCGCTGTGGATTTACCCGCGGCTTTTCAGGTACCACTATACCCGGCCCCTTCACATCCACCCACCCCAGCGGTTGCCTGACTTTCGTATTCTGCTCGGATGGCTCTGTTGTCAGACCCGGCTGGCTAGCCGATGTTAGTTGCACCACGGCATGTGTGCCGCCTGATCCGCCACTGGCTTTTGATGTCATCATTCCAGCAGGCACGCAAGCTAGTATTGATGCTTTCAACTGCTTTGGTACCTTAGTTTGGTATAATCAACCTACGGGGGGGAGTCCGATTGATTTAGGTTCGCCCTATATAACCCCCATTTTGAATAACGACCAGACCTACTACGTGGCTTGCGATGAGGGGGCAGGTTGCGAATCAGTCCGCACGCCCGTTACTGTTTTTATCGAAACTTGTGCTGCGGATGCTGGTACGGTAGCCCTTTTTGGTGCCGTTTTTTGCCCGGGGGAATCGATTAGTGTAGGGGCTAATTTCAACCAAATAGACCCCGCCTACGTCCAGCGCTTCATCCTAGCGGACCCCAACAACAACATCCTTGAAATTAACGACACAGGCGATTTTTCACTGCCCAATGCCTGTGGTACTTATACCGTAAGTAGCTACAATTACCTAGACGGCGGTGGCTCCCCAACCAACCCGAGCAACCTAAACCAAATCAGCTGCCAGCCCACCAATTGTTGTGATTTAGCAACGCGCACCCTCAGCGTATCGGCTACGGTAAGCATGCCTTCCGATGAAAGCGAAACGGTGGACTGCATTTTTGATGTTTATACGCCCACACCGCCAGACCTTACCGATGATTGCGGCAGCCCTCTCACCCGGACAGGGCCACAAATCACTGGCGATCCAAGTTGCGGCGGTCAAGAGATTTATACTTGGACTTACACCGATGATTGTAACGGAGACACCTACGAATGGTCCTACACTTTCCAACTAGCAGCGCCTAGCGTACTGATGCCCGCCGATGGCAGCGCCACCATAAGTTGCGCAGCAGAAATCACCGATCCTATCCTTCCCGATATCGTGGACAATTGCGGTGAATTACTAAACCTGCAAGGTTTTAGCACCTCAGGACAAAGCTGCGACGGCGATTTTGTTTTATTGTATGTCTTCGTGGACTGTGCCGGCAACCCCTATCCTTGGCGCTTTATTTATACCGTCGCAGCGCCAACGGTCACCTTGCCAGATGCCGGCAGTGCTACTGTGGATTGTGCTAGCGAGGCCACCGCTCCTACGCCTCCCCTTATCATCGATGATTGCGGGGAGAACCTGACGCTGTTTGATGTCTATGAGGAGCCCAATCCCATATGCGGAGGCAATAAAACTTTCATCTTCACCTACGAGGATTGCAGCGGATTTTTTCATGAGTGGTATTTCGTTTACACAATTGCCCCTCCTAATGTGAATATGCCCGCCGATGGAAGCGCTACCGTCAACTGCCTAGATGAAATAAGCACTTTTACACCGCCCACCATAATGGATAATTGCGGAAATGCACTGCTGATTGTTAGCAGTAATGAAGACGCCGATCCTGTATGCGAAGGAGACAAAACCTACACTTTTACCTATCAAGATTGTGTAGGCTTCCTCTACGACTGGTCCTACACTTTCACGCTCACACCGCCTGAGGTGATTATTAACTGTCCCGCAAACCAAGAAATTTGCGAAGATGCGGGCATCTATAGCTTTCCTGCCGCCACGGCTGAGAATAATTGTAGCCAGGCCGTAGGGCTTTCTTATGTCATTACGGGTGCTACCAGTCGCTCAGGAATGGGGGGCGATGCTAGTGGAACCTTCGCTCCCGGCCTCTCAACGATCACTTGGACCACCACCAACAGCTGTGGTCTTCTCGTAAGTTGTTCTACCGACGTCTTTATAGAACCATCGCCTACTATTACGATCGGAAATTTGAGTTGCGCTGCTGATTTAAGCACTTACGATGTAGCCTATACGGTAGAGGATGCTACGGTTATGGCTGACGCAGGAGCCGTGCTTCCGGGTGTAGTAGCAGGCATCCCTGCCGGCCAAACTGTAACGCTGACGGTCATATCTAATAGCGGCCTTGGCTGTACCAACGAGTATGTCGTCAATCCTCCCGATTGCAACTGCCTATTCCTTGCTCCGCCTGTCGTCAATCCTGCGGAGCAGACGATCTGCGAAGGCGATGCGATCCCTACCTTTACGGCTACGGTTCCTGCGGGGCTGCAGGTGAATTGGTTCAGCAGCCCCAATGGCGGTGATCCCATCTTGCTCAACAGGGAAGACTTTGCTCCTGCGGCAGCTGGCACCTATTATGCCGAGACGTTTGATCCCGAAACCAATTGCGTGAGCAATACCCGAACGCCCATCACCCTGATTATTATCGAGGTTTTTGGTGCTACTTTTGAGGAGATAGACCCAGTCTGCGCGGGTACTACTTTTAGCTTGCCAAGCATGTCCACCAACGGCATCAGCGGCACTTGGAGCCCTGCCATCAATACAATGGCCACCACCACCTACACTTTCACTCCAGATGCCACGGCTCACCCCTGCGAGCCAACCGTAGCGCTAACGGTCGTAGTGGACGAGCAGCCTAGCCTCAGCATCGACGGCCTGCCCTGTGCGCCTGATTTGCTGACCTACAGCGTGGTTTACACCGCTAGCGGCGGCATGGTCAGCAGCACGGCTGGCACCGTTACCCCAACGGCCATTATCGATATTCCTACGGGGCAAGCTATTACGATCACCGTCACCAATCCTGCGAATGGAGAGTGCAGCGTCAGTCAAGCTATTACCGCACCTGATTGTAGCTGCCCGGTCATTGCACCACCCGTCATTGATCCTGCGGAGCGGACGATCTGCGAAGGCGAAACTATGCCCACCTTCACGGCTACGGTTCCGCTAGGTATGCAGGTGAATTGGTACGGCAGCCAGAGTGGTGGAGATCCAATCTTGCTCAATAGGGAAGACTTTGCTCCTGCGCTAGCCGGCACCTACTATGCCGAAGCCTTCGACCCGGTTAACAATTGTGTGAGTAGCACCCGAACGCCCATCACCCTGATTATTATCGAGGTTTTTGGTGCTACTTTTGAGGAGATAGACCCAGTCTGCGCGGGTACTACTTTTAGCTTGCCAAGCATGTCCACCAACGGCATCAGCGGCACTTGGAGCCCTGCCATCAATACAATGGCCACCACCACCTACACTTTCACTCCAGATGCCACGGCTCACCCCTGCGAGCCAACCGTAGCGCTAACGGTCGTAGTGGACGAGCAGCCTAGCCTCAGCATCGACGGCCTGCCCTGTGCGCCTGATTTGCTGACCTACAGCGTGGTTTACACCGCTAGCGGCGGCATGGTCAGCAGCACGGCTGGCACCGTTACCCCAACGGCCATTATCGATATTCCTACGGGGCAAGCTATTACGATCACCGTCACCAATCCTGCGAATGGAGAGTGCAGCGTCAGTCAAGCTATTACCGCACCTGATTGTAGCTGCCCGGTCATTGCACCACCCGTCATTGATCCTGCGGAGCGGACGATCTGCGAAGGCGAAACTATGCCCACCTTCACGGCTACGGTTCCGCTAGGTATGCAGGTGAATTGGTACGGCAGCCAGAGTGGTGGAGATCCAATCTTGCTCAATAGGGAAGACTTTGCTCCTGCGCTAGCCGGCACCTACTATGCCGAAGCCTTCGACCCGGTTAACAATTGTGTGAGTAGCAGGGTAGCGATAGAATTGAATATTAATCCGCTGCCCAATCCTAGTATTGACGCAACGGCCACTTTGTTGTGTAAGGGAGACCAATCCACTTTAACGGCTATTGGCGGCGAAAGTTACTTATGGAACACAGGCGCTACGACCTCTAGCATTACGGTAGCCCCAGATAGTAGTACGGCTTATAGTGTGGTGGCTAATACCTTAGGTTGTGAGGCCGATACGGGTATAGGTATTAATGTGGTTCCCTTGCCCGAAGCCACTGTTACCCCCTCGGCTATTTGCCTAGGCGAAACGGCCACCATCACGGCCAGTGGGGGCAGCACTTATGCTTGGAGTACCCAAGAGAGCGGAACTTCTATTTCTGTAGCGCCCACCACTTCCAGCAGTTACACGGTGACGGTCACGGAAGGCAACTGTTCCAGTACTACTACGGCCAACGTAGTGGTTTATCCTTTGCCGCTGCCACAAATTACGGCTTCTTCGGAAGCAATTTGTACAGGCAGCCAAGTGGTGCTAACGGCTTCGGGCGGCGCCCTGTATCGCTGGGAAGATGGCACGATAGGTAGTAGTCTGATCCGTAGCCCAGCGGCCACCACAATTTATAGCGTGGAGGCCAGCTCGGCAGAAGGCTGTTTGGCGGCGACGAGTATTGAAATTGTGGTGGAGGAATTACCCGAATTTAATCTGAGCGCTTTAAATATTGGCTGCGAAGGAGCGGATAGAGGCATTATCCTGCTCGATAGCGTGCTGGGCGGCACAGCACCTTATTTATATGCCATAGACAATGGCACTTTCAGACCACTGGGGGGCATCCCTGGGCAGCTTGCGGGAGGGCTGTCGCAAGGGCTATACACCATTCGTTTGCAAGATGCCGAGGGGTGTACAAATAGTATTCAAGTTGGGGTGCCAGCTGCGGAGGAACTGAGAATTGATCTGGGTGAGGACAGAACGATTAATTTTGGCGACAGCATTTTGTTGTTTCCGCAAGCCAGCTTCGAGATAAGCCGAGCGATCTGGCTCCCACCCAACGGGTTAGCACAACCGGATAGTACTTTCACGATGGCCTCGCCAGAAAACAGCACTACCTACCTGCTTCGCGCCTTCGATGCCAACGGTTGCTCGGCTCAGGATCGAATCAACATACGCGTGGAGCGCCCCAGCAATGTTTTTATCCCAACGGCTTTCAGCCCCAACGGGGATGGCAGCAACGACATATTCTTGATTTATGCCGATGAAAGCGTGGTGGGGATAAATAGCTTTCAGATTTACAATCGTTGGGGAGAGGAAGTCTTCTATAACCGCGATTTCTTGCCCAACGACCCAGAACAAGGCTGGGACGGAAAGCATAGAGGCGAGCTTATGAATCCAGCCGTTTTCGTTTATTTCACAGAAGTCACCTACCGAGATGGCCGCAAAGAAATATTAAAGGGAGAAGTGGTCTTGGTGCGTTGATTGCGTAGAAAATACAGATTCAGGCTAGGCTGGGAGGATGTATTTAAAAATCGGATAGATTTTTTATCGGGTCTATCTGATATTTTCTATGTCTTTGGTGGATGGACTGGAAAAACTATGCACACGACTTTGAGGGGCTAGCGGAATATCTAGCGAGAATCGGCCGAAAAAAAGCCGAGCTGGATGCGCTCGGCCCGCTGCCTGTGGCCGCAGTAGCGAACATAAGAAGCAGCTTTACCTTGGAATGGACTTACAACTCCAACAGCATAGAAGGCAATACGCTGCCTTGTAAGAAACCAAGATGATGTTGGAAGATGGCCTCACGATACACGGCAAATCGTTGCGCGAACACTTTGAAGCGGTAAATTACCAAGAAGCCATCGAGCTGGTAGAACGCTGGGCAAAACCCA
>DAITME010000115.1:0-8399 GCA_036835305.1 Lewinella sp. | reverse complement strand
TGGAGACGCAGCATAGTCAGGCGGTGGAGTTGGTGCGGTAAATCAGCGTTTACGCTTAGGAAACTTTCAAAGCTTCGTTAGCGTAAGAAAAGGGCGATTGGACTAGTCCAACTGACCGTTTTTTGTGGGTTTTACCCGGTAAAATTGATTTTTGCAGCGGCTAGGTAGTGGAGTTGGTTAAGTACCATTGGATCCATCCAACCTACCTGAAAAGGCACGATTGGCTCCATCCAACGGAGCATTTTTTGTCCGAAAAACACGGCTCCTATTCGATGGCCTTGCTCCTGCATTGGTGCCACTCTTTTCAAACCGTCGGGGGACACACGCTTTTACAAATGCTCGCCCTACTCGTTTGGGTCTGGGTATTGTGAGCGCTACGAGTGTGATTGTACACAGCTGTATCCTTGACGGGCGCAGGAAAGGATAAGCGCGCTTCGATGGCCACTCAAGCAAGACGGAAAGCGCAGTACCTTATTTCTTTTGTCTATCCAAAGTCAACTTCCGTCTAAAAAGTGGAACTATTGCTCTTGGGTCGCATTAACTTGTTTTAAGTAAGGGAGCATGGGCTGCCAGAGCTTAGTGATCTGTCAAGGCTAAAACTTCGGTTTACCCGTGGCTTCTTTTGCGGCTACTCTTCGTTGAAGAACCCCTTACATAGTCCCGCTATGCGCGGGAACCTCCGCCTCGACTAGCCACAAAATTCGCTAACGTTCAACCCGAAAATTAACGCTTGACAGACCACTAGCGTTTTTTATTGTCCTTGTTATCGTTTAACCAAATAAATACAGTTGTATGCGAACCAAATACTTTCGATTTTGCTTGCTTTCTAGTCTTTTATTGCTGGGAGTGAGTACTTTTGCACAAATGAGTAAAACAACACAAGCGATTCCCTTGATTGATAGGGAAATTTTCTTCGATAACCCGGAGATTGCAGGGGGGCAATTATCGCCCGATGGGCAGTGGATGTCGTTCCGGAAACCCTACAAAGGGGTGATGAATATTTGGGTCAAAAAAACCAACGAGCCTTTTGATAAAGCCAAAGCGGTTACGGCCGATGAGAAGCGGCCTATCTCTGGCTACTTTTGGTCCTACGACTCTAAGTACATCCTCTTTGTACAAGACAAAGATGGAGACGAGAATTACCACGTGTATGCGCTGGACCCCCGAAGCCCTGTTGATAAACTGACGGGCGTGCCTGCTAGCCGCGATCTGACGGCTGGGGAGAACATCCGCGCGCAAATTTTTCAGGTATCCAAAAAGCAGCCCAACATCATGATGGTGGGCTTGAATGATCGGGATCCGGCTTGGCACGATTTGTATCAGGTGGATATCAGTACGGGCGAGCGCAAACTGCTACGCCTTAATGAAGACCGGATTACTGGCTGGAGCTTCGATTGGGACGAGCAACTTCGCCTCGCTACCCGCTCGTTGGAGGACGGAAGCACCGAGATGCTGCGCGTGGATAAGGATGGGCTGAAGCCTATTTACAGTGTTGGTCCCTTGGAAAGTGCTTATCCCTACGTGTTTGACAAAGACAATAAGCGCTTTTACTTCGTTACCAACAAGGGGGAAGCATTGGACAAATCTCAGCTCATGCTGATGGATCCCATGAGCGGCAAGACGGAACTGGTGGAAAGAGATCCGCAAGACCGAGTGGACTTTGGCGGTGCCTTTTTCTCGGATATCAGTCGGGAGATGATCTATACGGTCTATACCGATGACAAGCCCAAAATCTATTGGAAAAATGCAGATTTTGAAGCGTCTTACAAGTTTCTAAAGAGTAAATTCCCGGCTAAAGAGATTGGTTTTTCTAGCAGCGATAAGACCGAGAACCTTTGGCTCATTACGGTCTATGGCGATACGGATCCCGGGGAGGTACACCTCTTTGATCGGGCGAAGCAGACGCTGAAGTTCCAGTATCGGCCTCGGCCCAAGTTGCCAGTGGAATTCCTTTCTCCGATGCAGGCCGTTCGCTACCCCTCCTCTGATGGCTTGATGATACCCGCCTACCTGACCACACCGAAGGGACAAAAGGCAGCGAATCTTCCGCTGGTCGTGATGTCACACGGGGGGCCTTGGGCGCGCGATAGTTGGGGGTATGATTCCTACGCACAATTTCTGGCCAACCGGGGCTATGCGGTCTTACAGTCCAATTTCCGAGGGTCCACGGGCTACGGCAAAGCTTTCTTGGATGCGGGCAATCGCGAATGGGGTGATAAAATGCAAGATGACATCACATGGGGCGTACAATACTTGGTGAAAGAAGGCATCGTAGATCCTGAGCGTGTTGGAATTATGGGCGGTTCTTATGGAGGCTACGCTACCTTGGCGGGCGTGACTTACACGCCCGATTTATATCAGGCTGCCGTCTCGATTGTGGGGCCTTCGAACCTGATTACTTTGCTAAATTCGATACCTCCTTATTGGGAGGCGGGTCGTAAGATTTTCCATCTTCGTATGGGCGACCCTACTACCGAAGAGGGCAAAGCGCAGCTGGAGCGCCAGAGCCCGCTTAATCATGTGGACAAGATCAAAACGCCGCTGATGGTGGTGCAAGGTGCCAACGACCCTCGGGTGAAAAAGGCGGAATCTGACCAGATTGTGGTGGCGATGCGAGACAAGCAACTACCGGTGGAGTATATCTGTGCCCCCGATGAAGGCCACGGCTTCGCTAGGCCAGTAAACAACATGGCTTTCTTAGCAGCTACCGAGAAATTCTTGGCCAAGCACCTCGGTGGCCGCTACCAAGAAGACATGAAGGAAGAAGTGGCGAAGCGCTTGGAAGAAATCACAGTGGATATTGCCACAGTTACCCTACCGAAGGCTATTGATGAAGATGAGATGGGCACAGTGGCCACGCCTGTTCGTTCGCTTACGGCTGCAACCCATGTTTATGAGGTGAATATAGCGATGGCTGGCCAGAATATTCCTATGGCGCTCACTACCGAAATTAAGAAAGTAGATGGTAATTGGGTGATTACCGATGCCTCCAGCTCGGCAGCGATGGGCGAGGCAACGGATCAAGTGGTGCTGGCGGAAAAAAGCTTGCTGCCTATTAAGCGGATGGTAAAGCAAGGCCCGGCAACGATCGAGCTAGATTATACGCCCGAAAAAGTGAGCGGCAAGATGTTGATGGGGCCACAAGAAATGGCGATTGACAAAAGCTTGGAAAAACCCCTCTTTGCTGACGGAGCAGGTGCGCCACATATTCTGGCCACCTTGCCGCTAGCGGAGGGTTACACAACTTATTTTCAAATACTGGATCTGCAAACTCAGGGGCTACAGCTACAGGCGCTTCGTGTTGGCGCCAAGGAAAGCGTCACGGTGCCTGCGGGCACTTTCGATGCTTTTGTGGTGGAGGTAAAGCCGGCTAATGGCGACCCTGGTGGTCAAACCTACTGGATTGATACCCAAGATTTTCGGGTGCTGCAAACCAAAACGGTCGTGCCTCAGATGGGGGGTGCCGTCGTGACAGCTAAGTTGCAATAGTGTATAATTGTGGCTTGTCCAACAGCCCTAGCAGCGAAGCTGCTAGGGCTGTTGTTTTTTTAGCTACCTTTGCGTATGCATTTTTTTAGTTTTGATCTTATTCGGCAGCCTGCTGCGCCTTCCTTGTTGCCGCTGGGTGCTGCGGCCAACCTTCTTGTGTTATATCTGGAGGGCGAGGGCAAACGTGCCTTTCTTTTTAGCATTCTTCAAGCAGCGGGCTATCAGGAACCTGCCAGCTCGGTGTACTTGTATGCGGTGAAAGAGGGATCGCGGGCTATAGACCTAACGGGGTTGCTACGCAGTTTATCGGTCGATAGAGTACTTATTTTTGGTTTGCCTTTGGCAGCCTTGGGGTGGCATTTGCAATTGGCACCTTATGTGGCGGTGCAGGTCAACCAAAATTGGTGTCTGCTGGCGGATGACCTAGGGCTAATTGAAGCCGAGAAGAACGCTGGAAAGCCTCAAAAAGCAGCAGCCTTGTGGAAAGGGATTAAAACACAGTTTTTAGCACAGTAGCTTTATGAAAAAATCGATTGTATTTGCTACCAACAATCTCAACAAAATAGCGGAGGTAAGCCGACAGCTTGGCGATCAATACAACTTTTTGAGCCTGAAAGATATCGGCTGCGAGGTGGAGCTGCCGGAAACAAGCGCCACCTTGGAAGGCAACGCCCAACAGAAGGCGCACTATGTTTTCGAGCATTTCGGCTACGATTGCTTCAGTGAGGATACCGGACTGGAGGTGAAAGCGCTGGGTGGAGCACCAGGGGTGCATACGGCTCGATACGCTGGCCCTGAACGGGATGACCAGCAAAACATGCAACGCTTGCTGGAGGAGCTATTGCCGCACCAAGATAGGTTCGCCCGTTTTCATACGGTCATTTGCCTGATTTTAGATGGGCAAGAACAGCTTTTTTCTGGTATTTGTGAAGGCCACATCAGCTTGCAGCACCGAGGCACCGAGGGTTTTGGCTATGATCCTATTTTTCAACCATTGGGCGAGGAGGTGACCTTTGCAGAAATGGGAATGGATAGGAAAAAACAACTTAGCCACCGAGCGAAAGCAGTAGCGCAGCTGGTTGAATTTTTGGCCATAAAAAGCTAATGGCTACGATGAAAAAAGCCTTATTCCCTTTGTTGTTCTTTTTTTCTTTGGCCGCCGCCTGGTATTATTGGCAGCAGCGACCCGTGCCGCCTCTAACAGCCCGATTACTACCCTTTGATGCCGAGGCTATTGAGCGCATCAGCATAGCCTTGGTTCCTACCCCTGCTTTTGAACTGCATTACAGTGGTGCCGAGTGGATTGCAGAGCAAGCTAGCCGCAGCTTGGTGGTACGTACGCCAAAACCTGTTCAGTTGCTTGATAGATTGCTAGGGCTTGAGAGTGAAGGGCTGGCAAAAGTACCGCTTGGAGAGGAGCAGATGGTGGCTCAGTTACAGCTCCAAGGTACTCGGATCAACCAGGAACTTACTTTCTACGAGATAGCCGATAGCAGCGGACAAAAGACGTTTTTACAGCTCAATAACCTACCCGATCGGTACTATTTACCCAATTTTTCTGTGGCGGAGCTACCGCTTCGTTTTGAAGACTACGAAGATTTTCGATTGCTAGATCTTTCTAGGTGGATGAGTCTTGATAGCTTGGTTTGGCTGCAAGACAGTAGCCGCCAAAGCCTGTTGCTTGTACCCCAGCAAACTGCCCAACTAGACAGCCTCCACCAAGCATGGTATCAGTTGCGAGGCCAAGCTTTCGCTACCGAATTTGATGAAGTGGGCGAGCAAGACCGCTATTTCGGCACCTATAGGCTCTTCAGCGCGGGAGATTCGCTTGATCTCCTCCTCTATCGCGATACCAATTGGCCGGATACCTTGGTGGTGAGTAGCAGCCAATTCCCCAAGAATTTCTTTTGGTTGAGTAAGCGCTGGTTTTAAATAACACAACTGTTCTAAGCCTTTGTAAGATTTTCCGACAAGGGGATAGGAGAAAGCTGTTGCTCTCGCCCAGACGGGCACCCAGTACGGGCACGCAAGTGCAGGAGCAAAGTTTTTTGAAAAGAGCAGGGATTGATACATGAAAATAAAAACATTCGCAAAAAAGTGTAGAAAATGTTTACCGTCATCCTGTTGCTTTCAAAAAAGGCTTTATATTTGTGCATCCACTTGCATCGGATGGGAGCTTACATACTACTCAACCGCCAATTTTCCACTATTTATGAACAATGTCGTTTCTCAGCGATTCGTGAAGTGCCACAATAAGTTGCGGGAAGAGAAACGCATTAAATCAAGCCGACAGTTTGCCATTTCGCTAGATTACCTACCACAAAGCCTTTCTGAAATACTGAAGGGACGGCGGGACGTAACGATTGAGCTGCTTCGGAAGGCTATTGAGGTGTATAAGGTAAACCCCGTGTATATCATGACGGGCAACGGGCCGATGTTTATGACCGAGGAATCGCATCAGAATTTCCGCGTCCTCACGGCCATTACCAACCCAGAAGACGAAGAGCTGATTGTACACGTACCCTTGCCTGCCCAGGCTGTTTATGCCGCTGAGCTAGGCGATCCCTCTTTCGTTCAAGACTTGCCTAGTTTCAGCCTGCCAGATTACAAATACCGCGTGGGCACCCACCGCAGCTTTGATGTGCCGGGGGATAGTATGGAACCCACCTTGTTTGAAGGCGATAAAGTAATCTGTAGTTTCCTAGAGCCCAGCTTATGGGAAACAGGCATCAAAGACAACTTTGCCTATGTAATTGTAACACGCAGCGACGTGGTGGTAAAGCGCATCAATAACTATCTTCAAGAAAGTAAGGAAATTGAGCTTGTTTCGGACAACAACTTCTACGAGCGTTACCGCGTGCCGATGAAAGACCTGAAAGAACTTTGGTATGTGCGTGCGCGCATCACACCTTTCCTTCCCTCACCTAAGAATATTCAAAGCTTGCTACACGAAGAAGTGGCAGGACTGAAAGCCACCATACTTCAACAAAGTAAGATGCTAGCTCAATTGGGGCTGACCATGGAAAAGGTATTGGCGCAGCAGCTAACTAAAGATAAGTCATAAGCGCTGCCCACTCAGGGCTGCCCACTCTTCCTGCTAGCCAATTTTTGATCACTGCTCTTACGCTGTCGAGGCTGTATTTTTCTTGGCCATTGGCCAAGATGGCTTGAGCCCCCGCGCTTTTGGATAGTTTTTCTCCGGCAGCATCCAACAAGAGGGGATGGTGGTAAAAGCGCCAGCGGTTGGGAGACTCGCCCAGTAGCTCTAGCAAGTAGCGCTGGGCTAGACTGCTGCTTAGTAAATCAGCTCCGCGGACGATGTGTGTTACGCCAAAATGTAGGTCATCCACCACCGAGCTAAGCTGGTAAGCTGGAAGGCCGTCTTTTTTTCGAATGACGAAGTCGCCCATCTCTGCTTGTAAATCAACGGATGGCGCACTTGGCATAAAATACTCCGGCAAGCTCATGTCTGCCTCCGCTGGCAAACGAACACGCCAGGCTAGACCCGACTGAGATAGGGGTAGTCTTCTGTGCCGGCAGTAGCTGTCATACGCGGCACTGGGCAAACTTTTTAAGCGCTTTCTGCTGCAATCGCAGGCATAGACCAAGCCCGTTTTCTCCAGTTGGGAGAGTGCCGCTTGGTAAAGGGGCAAGCGGTGGTGCTGCGACCAGGCTTGTTTTAGTTCTGCTAGCGATCGTGGACCTAGATCGGGCTGAATACCTAAATGGTCAAGTGTGGCGAGTATATTTTCTACATAATCAGGTCGTAGCCGTTGGCTATCCATATCGTCGATACGCAACAACAACTGACCCGCCTGCGCTTTCACCATGGCAGCCGTAAGCAGGAAGCTGGCGGCATTTCCGAGATGCAAAAATCCCGATGGTGTGGGGGCTATTCTACTTAGCATAGGGGATAGGTAAGTCTTTTAAGCCATCTCCTCCATCTGCCAGTCCTCGATATTCCAGCTTTGCCTGCTGAACTGTATGCCGATCCCCACTACTGGTTTGCCGCGCTCCCACCAGGCTTGGTAGTATTTTTTACTGCGGATCTGTTCCAGGGCGACTTCGGGGCTTTTGTCTAATTTAAATTCTAGGATATAGATATGGCCATCGGTCTCCACCACAGCATCTGCGCGCCCGTCGGAGGTACAGACTTCGCTGTTTACGCGTAGCCCTAAATAGGTAAACAAGAGGTGGATAGCGGCGTGATAGAAACGCTCTGGTGCTTTTTCGTAGAGTTGGTAGGGAAGCCCCTTGAACACCGTTTGCAGGATGCGTACTACCTTTTTTATGTTGTTCTCTCTAAAGCTATCTCGAATTTTAAATATAAATCCGGTGGAATACTCCACATCCACGCCTGTGAAGGCTTCGATGAGGTGCTCCAGCATGGCGTCGCGCACTTCTTTGTTGGGGTAATCCAAGTTGATGAGTCGTCCTTCGCCTGGTCCTGAAATGGTGAGGTAGCCTGTTTGAAAAAGTAAGGCAACGGGTTTAAGGTTATTAAGCTCGAAGACTTCGAAGCCTAGGGGATTGATGTTGGTAAAATCTAAATTATAGAGCCCTTCTTGCTTGAGGAAATTAATCAAGAAGGTAGGAGTTCCCGTTTCAAACCAGAAATTTTTGAATCGGCTCATGCTAAAAAATAAATTGATGGACACAGGATTGTAAACCGTTTCCGCGCCTTCCTCGAAGCGATAACCATTGTACCATTCCTTCAGCTGCGCCAGCAGTTCTGCTCTGCTGAGCTTCATTTGCTCGGCTGTGGCAACGAGGTGCTCGGCGAAATTATGCTCTAGCTCCTCCTGGGTGTAGCCAAACATGGTGGCAAACTGCGGCGCGGAGGTCATGTCCACCAAATTATTGAGGCCAGAGAAGATGCCCACCTTAGAGAACTTGCTCACGCCCGTGAT
>DAITME010000114.1:6024-8679 GCA_036835305.1 Lewinella sp. | reverse complement strand
CATACTTGAGCCGCCACTTTGGATCAGGTGGCAATTTCAAATGGGGAATTGCTGACTAAGCACTTAATTGTATCGTATAGCATTCTAGATGGCGCAGATTGATCAATCAAGGCAACAAGAAAAATGAAATAACCAGCCCAAGGCATTATTACATGTGAGGATGAAATGTCTGGTTCGAATCCGTAGAGACGTTTGATTCAAACGTCTCTACGGATTCGAACGTCTCCCCCTACCCCCCCAACACACCAAACACCCCATACGTCAGGAAGAACAGCACCCAGATGCCTTGGTAGAAGCGGGCAATACTTTGTTGATCATCTAGCCGCAGCCCGCGCCCCAGCCAATAGAGGGCTAGAAGGAGCAACAAGAGCGCCACCGACAAAGGCGGCAGCCAGCGCCCTGTAAGCCAGCTGTTCGTCACAGCAACAAGGAAAAAGCTGAGGCCCAACAATGCCTGCCCCCACTGCCAGACTTTCTGCCGACCCAAACTGATCGAGAGCGTGCGAATTTGGTAGGCCGCATCGCCTTCCGTATCGGGCAGGTCTTTGAACCAGGCGATGATGATGCTGAACACAAAAATCAGGGCGGTGAGCAACCAAATGCTAGCGGGGATATGAACGCCGCCGCCAAGACTGCTGCGGAAATGCAGGTAGAGCAAAATATTCACAATCAAGCCCCGCACGGCCAAGATGCAAAAGGCGGCCCAGAAGGGAAAGCGCTTCAGGCGCAGGGGGGGTAAACTATAAGCGGTACCGAGGGCAATGCTCAGGTACACGGTGGCCAGCAAGAAAGGCGGAAAATAAACCGCTGTCAGCAGGGCGATGGCTAGGCAGCTTAGGACAATCACACGGCCCGTTTGCATCGTGTAGGCGCCACTCGCTAGCGGCAGGTAAGGCTTGTTGATGCGGTCGATGGCCACATCTGTTAGTTGGTTGAGTCCGGTGATATACACATTGGCAGCTAGGCAGGCCAGCAGCGTCCAGCCTAAGCTAGGGTAGTAGAATTGCCCGCTGTGCCGGCCGGCCATGGCGAAAAGTACTAAAATGCTGATGCTCGTACCTATTAAGGTGTGCAGCCGTGCAAAGCGAAGAAAGGTAATCATAATAAGGTCTGCTTGCTATGGGTGGGCCTGGTAGCGCTTAGAACCGCATAGCGGATGCTGCCTTGCCGAAAACCGCGCTGCATATACCGCATGGCCCAGGCGCCTTTCAGCGTACCCCAGCCGGAAAGCAGCAGCCGTGGCCAATGCCGAGGCTCTAGGCTCTTGCGGATCACGGCTTTCCAGAAGGGCGCCACGGCGGCCGACCAATCGGCCGTGCGCAGGGCTCCGAAACCACTTTCTTCGGCCAGCTGTGCTATTTGTGGCATGCTAGTCCATTCGCCCAAATGGTAGAGTCGCCGGATACTGGCTAGGTTTTCCATTTCTCGACTGCTCAGCCCGGGTGGGGTAGGGCGGTGGCACCAAGTAGCCAGGAGCAGCCGCCCACCAGGCGCCAGCAACTGATAGAAATGAGCGAGCAGCGCTGCTTTGTCACTGATGTGTTCGGCACTTTCCATGCTCCAGATCAAATCGAAAGGACCGTCCGCCGCCGAGGCGTGAAACAGATCGTCGGCTAGGATCTCGCAGCGGTCTTGCAGTTGCGCCGCTGCAGTGAGGGCTTGGCCGCGCTGCGCTTGCAGCTTACTAAGTGTGAAGCCTAGAGCGGTGGCTTCTGGGTATTTTTGTAGCAGGTAGCGGCTGCTGCCGCCTACCCCACAACCAGCATCGAGGATACGACGCACTCTGGGAGGCGCTTCGCCCCATTCCAGTAGCTTTTCGATCATCGCCACCTGAGCTGCTTGGTGCGCTTCGGCATCAGGGGAGGCGCCTGTTGTGTAGTAGCCGTGGTGCATGTGCTCGCCCCAGGCGTGCAGCCAAAGATCAGTACTGCGGTCGTAGAAGCGGCCTATTTTTTTTCCGAGGGTGGCCATGAGGCTATTTTTTTTTCAGCATCTGGTAAGTGAGGTAGCCCACCGCGAGCGCACCTAGGCCAATCAGTACAGCCTTTTGCTCTCGGTTCAGGGGTTCGTAGGGGCCTTCTATCCCGCGCAGCGGTGCTGAAATATAACCGACCAAAGCGATGGGAATAAATAAGAAGCCTGCTGCGGAACCCAGGGCTACCCGACCAGCCAAGAGCATTCCTCGTCCTAAACTCATACCCTCGGGCTGGGCGCTCACCAGGCTGGTTTCACTGCCTAGTCGAGCCACTCGGCTGGCATTCGGGCTTTTACCGCTTCTAGACTTCCGGCCCGCGATCGCAATGCCGTAATGTTCGTTCTTTTGCCAGTGTGGCTTGATATATTTCCAGCGGATATCTTCAAAGCCAGCCTTCTGGAACCACTCCTTGTAGTCCCGAGCAGGCGGAAAGAGCATCCAGGTATTGGCAATAAAACGGCTAAAGGCCATCTTTGGCTCCAGCGGCCCAATCAGTAGCGCCCAGCCGCCTGGCTTGATCACGCGGTAGGCTTCATTGATGCCTTGCTGCGGGTTGGGCCAGTACTCAATGCTACCCGCCGAGACGTAGCGATCAAAACTGTCGTCGGCAAAAGGAATTTGCTCGGCATCACCCAGGCGAAAGCTACACTCCATCAGCGCTTCCTTGCTTTTGGCACGCG
>DAITME010000114.1:2347-5924 GCA_036835305.1 Lewinella sp. | reverse complement strand
GGCACGCGGCTGACTATACCTTCTGTTGTAAAGCCTGTACCAGAGCCTACATCAATAACGCTCAAATCCTCGGCCTTGTCCCAGCTGACGAGATCCAAAGACTCCTCCCGCATCCGGGCAGTCCAGAAAAAAGGGTTAACCAATTTGTCATAAAAGTTAGAAAGATAGCGGTAAAACCAGTAGGCTTCCCGCTTGTGTTGCATCAGGCGCATAAGCAGATGTGGTTGGTTGGTAATAGAACGCAAGTTAGGCATTTTTAGTGGATATCGTTCAGATTTTGTAACCAAACATACCCAAGCTTGTACGGGCGTGCCGGATCCTTTGGACGCCTCCATGTGCGGGCTGCAGCCAAGTGCACATCCATACGGACACCCAGACCCAGACGGGCACGGCGGGTTGAAAGACGGACGCGGCGGTACGCACCCGCTGCCTTTTGTCCAATATGGGCAGCAGTGCGGGAGCCGTGTTTTTGAAAGGAGCCATGTTCTAGGATCCGCTGCTCCGTCCATTTTCTTCTTTGTTCCCGCTGTATCTCCTTGGCCTGAAAGTGTTGATTATCAAAGTTTATTAAAATAAATGGCGAAAAACCAAAAAAAAATTGGAGACTTCCGGAAGATACCCTACCTTTGCAAGGACTTAAAAAATGTCCTCCTCCGATCCTCGAGATTATAGGTGCCCTCATGACCAAAAAATCATTATTTCATGAACACAATGCTACCTAACGATCTATTGGCGCGCATACCTGCCAACTTCCAAACGACGGCTAAGCCCCCAGCGCTATTAAGCAGCGTTATTTCTTGGCTTGCTTGTCAGTTGGCATCTCTTTTATCAAGTGCACAGTTCTTAGTGAGAACAAGTGCACGCACTACGGCCGCTCGCCACTTTTTCCTTCCTTTATTTTTTTGTTTGCTTGGCCTACATCTGTCCGCACAGGATCGCTTTGTCTCCGCCGCTGGCGTAGATGTTGGAGATTGTTCTATGCCTGGTAGCCCCTGCGCAACCATCAGTTATGCTGTTGGTCAAGCGATCGCCGGTGAAACCGTTCAGGTGTCAGCGGGTACTTACAATGAGAATGTGAGTATTAACAAATCACTTACGCTGCAAGGTGTCGGCAACCCGACTGTTCAGGGCAGTGATGTTTCTTTGGGTACCTTTCTAGTCACCCCTGGAGTGAATGATGTAACAATTGACGGATTTACCTTGATTGGTTATGACACCCCCAACTTCGGGCTAGAAAAAGCAGCGCTTTATCTTCAAGGAGCGCATACCAACATTACTATTACTAACAATACAATCACGGCGGCTGGTGAGGCCGCTTTCATAGAGGAGTTTGGTGCTACCAACACGAACCTAACGATCGATGGCAATACCTTTAATGGTACAACTTTCGTAGGATCCGAGCCTGGTGGTTGTGGCTTCTCGACACAGTTTTCGGAATCGAACGTCCCACGGCAGTTGGTAGTGATAGGAAACAACGATGTTAATGTTGTTTTCTCCAACAATACCATCAGCGGAACCACGGGAGCGGCCAGTACAGTTGCTGGCTGTGAAGCTAACGGGCAGGGCAACACGCTGGTTTCTATTGATGCGCCAGGAGCCGTGATCACAGGAAATAATTTCACGGGCACTACGGCTCGCTTTGCTTCTATGTTGCGGACGCGTGGCACTGGAAATACGATCACAGGTAATACCTTCGACGGTAGCAACCTATTGGGGCTCGCTTTCTTCCACTTTATCAACGATGTTACATTGGTGGGTGGTTCTCCCGACAACATAGACGATTTGGTCGCGGCCAATGCATATACCCCAGGGTTCTCAATTGTAGCTGGCACTGGAAACACTTCTGTCGTGCGTTGCGCAACAACGCCTCCAGTAGTGACTTGTCCTGATGACCTCACGGTCTCCTCATCTGATGCAGATATCGACTTAACTACATTATTACCCACAGCAGATCCTACTGGCGGCACCTTCTTTGGTACTGGCGTAACGGGCAACACGTTCTCCCCTGCTACTGCTGGAGAAGGTGGACCTTACACGATCACTTATACATTTATCGACGGTGATGGCTGCGGAAACAGCTGCACATTCGATATAACAGTAACGGCTCCCTCCGTTACACTAAATATCACCGCCCCTGCCAACGTAAATTGTGGCGAAACAGTAACAGTTTCTGTGGCAGTGGATGGATTTACTAACTTGGGTTCGCTGCAGTTCAGCGTCAATTGGAATCCTAACTTATTGACTTTTGCCTCAGAAGATGCCTCAGGATTACCCGGAGCCGGAGCGCTTTCGGATGTCAACGAGGCTGCTGGCACCTTTGCATTTTCTTGGCTTGATGATGATTCCATCGATTTTGGTAAGACTTTACCTGATGGAACGGTGATCCTCGAACTAACTTTCACTGCCTTGGAGAATACGGGTACTGTCAGCGTTGAGCTGTCGGACGTCCCTACTATCAGGGAAGCTGCAGACAATAGTTTCAACACCGTCGCAGTGATTTATGGCGCAGCAGCTAATATAAGCCTAGCGCCATTCCCTATTTCGATCAACTCCGCTGGCGCATTCCCTTTCAATACGGTATGTGCAGGCCAGGAGGCAGGCTTTTTGGCATCACCACCTGCTGCTGCTGTTCAAACCTATACTTGGACTTTTGGTGGCACGCCAACAGTCACTCCTGCAGGCCAAACAGCCCAAGATGGGGTAACGAGGCGCCGGCAGATTGCTGTCTATGATTTCTCCGATGTAGGTCCCCAAACAGTGGATCTAATGGTCGAGTTCGCAAACGGCTGTGTTTCTACTGCTCCACAGCATATCATCACGGTAGATGCTGAGGAAACCCCAATCGGGCCAGACGTAAAGGACTTCTGCGAAGATGAGACCGAGCCAGCGCCCCGCCGTTTGGAAATCCAAGGGCTAACCGACCCGGATCTAATTTCTGTATGGACGATTGGAGCCAACCCAGCAGGTTATGCTGCGGGCACAGAGTTCACTCCCGGCAACGGCGACGCCAACCTCTTTTTGAGCAATACGACACGCCGCTCCATCCGGGTTGAAGAACCTGCTCCAACAGGTACTTATGAGTTTTGTGTAAAAATCAGAAATACAGTTACTGGCTGCGAGAGCATGGAGGTCTGTGGTTTTTCTATCACGAAAAATGAAACCCCTAGCGATGCTTTCCGTCCTGAAGGCACGGCAGTAGTTTCGCCATTCATGGCGGTACTAGACTACGATGCCGATCACGAAATCTGCCCAGGAGCAGAAGCCAGCTATGGTACGCAAGCCAATACGGCTGGTATTAATACGGTAGCTTGGACGATATCTGATGGTGGTACTTTCGTAGGCGGTGAGAACGCCCGCAACGTACTGGTGCAGTGGAATGATCCTGGTCTTCATACCCTTACCTTTGTAGTTACCAACATTGCTACAGGCTGTCAAAGTACCAACTCACTAGAGGTAACCGTTTTGGAAGCACCTGATGTGACCATCAATAGCTTCCAGATGGAGCCTTTCACGGCTGTTTGTGTGGGCGATGAGGCACGCTTCTTGGCCTCTCCACCCGCCAACGAGATTCCACCCG
>DAITME010000114.1:0-2247 GCA_036835305.1 Lewinella sp. | reverse complement strand
TCCACCCGCCAACGAGATTCCACCCGTGGAAACTTATACCTGGACTTTCAGCGGAGCCCCTACCATCGTACAATACGGTCAATTTGCTGCAGATGCAGCGACTTCTCGCAACCAGGGTGCTACTTACGATGCTGCAGCAGTGGGTGATCAAACCGTCAACCTGACGGTAACATTCACCAATGGTTGTGTGTCGGTGGCACCAGAGCATACTATTACGGTCAACCCACTGCCAGTGGCCAACGACCGAACGATAGAAGAATGTGAAGACCCAAGCGATAGTGGCGAAGCTACTTTCGATCTCACAGCCATCGAAGTAGGTGTCATTGGTGAGGCAGGTGGTGTAACGGTTGCTTGGTTTGAGGACGAAGGTCTAACAACAGCTATTGTTGATCCAGCAGCCTTTACCAGCACTAGTGGTACGGTTTATGCGCAGGTAACAAATGATGCAACAGGCTGTACTAACGTAGCAGAGGTTACGCTAACGGTGCTTTCTGCTCCATCTATCACGATTAGCCGTTTTCAAGATAATCCTTTCCTTGAAACTTGTGTTGATGCACAAGCTGTATTTGTAGCTTCTATCCCCGCTGCAGGTCCTCCTCCCGTAGCCAACTATACATGGACTTTCACTGGTGCACCAACGGAGGAACCAGGTGCTGGCGGTCCGGGCACGGGTCAATTAGCCGACGATGGCACGCCTCGCCGTATTGGTGCTACTTGGGATGCTGCTGGTGATTATGAAGTAAACTTGATGATCACCTACGACAATGGCTGTATGGTGGAAGCGCCTACACGCATAGTTACTGTTAACGAATTACCCGATGGCAGCATTGACAATAGCGGGGTGGCTTGTGAGGGCGACGATGTGTTTCTAACCTTTACTGCCACGGCGGGCACTGGTCCGTACATGATTGTAGTAGATGGTCTAAACAGCGGCGATCCCATCATGGCAGCTGGCGACGGCTCGCCCTTCTGGACTTTGGTAGCTCAGGCTTCTGGCATTACCGACTATGAACTACAATCCATTACCGATGCCAATGGCTGCACCATTACCCTGAGCCAAACAACAACAGTAGAAGTCAATGCGCTTCCTGTTCTGACGCTAGATGATGTAGCGGACGTTTGCGTGGGTGGAACTATTACTTTTGACGGTGATATCGCGCCGGCTGCCCCACTGTCGGGTGCCTATACTTATAATTGGTGCGCCTACGCTAATTCGGCAGGAGCAGGTACTTGCTTTCAAGGGGCGTTTGATCCAGATGCTATGAGCATGCCAGCGGTATCTCGCGCATGGCTACAGGTAGGTGATCGCTCGGTAGGTCTTACCGTAAGCACACCTGGTTGTCCAGATGTGAGCGATTTGGTGGCCTTCAATGTAGTTCCAGACCCTACAGTGGACATCGTAGTAACGGATAACAGCGGTGCAGTAGCAGACGATGCTATTATCTGCCTCGGCGATGAAGCCACGCTTACGGCCAACACTACTGGTGGTACGGGTACAGCTAGCTTTACCTGGGAGTCTTCTACAAATGGCGGTGCCACTTGGACTCCTGCTGGTACGGACAACCCTTTGCTAGTGTCTCCCACATCCACAACAGAATACCGCGTGTCAGTAAGTTTTGATGGTGACGGTTGCGACCCGGCTACTTCTGTTCCGGTTTTCATCATCGTACGCCCCGAGCCGCAGATGAACTTTGTTTTCAGTATGCCACCGAATTTCTCTGGCGAAATTTGTAACGGTGCGGCAGTAGATGTTGACCTTATTCTGGCAGATGCCTTCCAAAACTTAGGCTTAGTAGAGGGTACCGATTATCAATTCGAATTACTAGGTACGAACTGGAGCACGACAGGTGAAACAAACGCTGATTTCACAGGTAATGACGGCTATGGCCCTGTAACGCCTGGTGTAGGTTATGCTAATGGTTCCATTGTAAGTGACATCAACGAATCCCTCGCGCACACGGAGGCTGGTCCAGTTTGGATCCGCTACAACTTTGGTATCCGCGAACTGTATTGTGATGAAATCACAGAATTCCGCAGTTTCGTGGTGCGTGTTCGCCCTGTACTGAGGCTCGCATTTGACTTCAGCATGCCACCCAACTTCAACGGTGAGATATGTAATGGCGACATGGTGGATATCGGCCTAGATGCCTTACCTGCACAAGCCGCTATCTACACTTCTGGCACGGACTACGAAATAGAAGCAGTGGTTGTGCGCCATCGCATTGGTGCTGCGGGTGCATTCGTCAA
>DAITME010000113.1:0-8714 GCA_036835305.1 Lewinella sp. | reverse complement strand
GCAAAATTGACTTTGGACTACGCTACTTCGACTACGCTCAGCACTGGTCAGCACGCTCCGCACGAGTCAGTGAAAGTCAGGACATCGCTTCTTATGCGCAGACAATCAATACCTCTGCCCTGTTTTCTAGTACAGACCTAAGTACTACTACATCTGCATTTTTGACTTACCTTTGCGCCAGCTTAGGCTCGCCTCGGCTTTTCTTACCAACAAAACAACGCTATGAAAAAGCTTATTTTTTCTCTAATGCTGCTTTTGTCCTTGGCGGCTATTCAGGCCCAGCCCTACGGCCACTGCAGCTTCGGCCAATTGCTCAGCGAGATGCCCGAAACCACCGCTTCGGATGCCGAACTGAAAAAATTCAACGATGAATTAGTAGCGAAGGGATCCGCCAAAGCCGACGAACTAAAGGCCACCTATGAGGCTTACCTGACAGCCCGCAACTCCGGCGAGGAATCGCCTCGGCAGCTAGCTGAACGCGAAAAAAAGTTATCGACCATGCAGGAAGAATTAGAACAGCTAGAGGCAAAAGCGGAACAACAACTAGACCTTAAACGCCGCGAACTACTAGCCCCCATCATCGAGAAAGCTAATAAGGCCGTGGAGGACATAGCCAAAGAAAATGGCTACCAACTGATTTTCGATTCCTCCATGTTCAGCGTCGTAATGTTCGCAGAAGAGAGCGTGGATATTACGCCGCTCGTAAAGAAGAAGCTAGGAATTCAGTAGCCTTTTTCACTGCTCATTTTTAGCGGTTCCTCACTCATTGGCCTTTATAGAACCGCTTCTCCAGCAGCTTCATAACATCCCCCATCAGCAAAAAGCCTACGGGGCGATAACGATCGTAAACCACAGCACCGTGGCTATTGTGCTCAACCACTCCTAGTGTGGCGTCTAGCAAGTTGTCTGCTAGGAAGCAGCTAGACCAAGCGCGATCTACCAAGTCGCTGAGGGGTTGGGAGTGTAAGGAGGGTGTTTGTTTTTCCAGCCATTCGTCTGATAGGAAGCCCACCACGTCGTTCCACTCGTTATATACCGGCAAGACTGGCCAGCCACTGCGCTGTAGGAGCTGTATGGCGTAGGCTAGGCTGTCTTGTAGGTAAAGTCGCTCGCCCAGGCTGGGGCGAAATACGGCTGCTACATCGTATTGCTGAAGCCGCCGCCGTTGCCAGCCGTTGTTGAGCTCGGCCAAGGAAAGCCCCCCCACAAAAATCCCCCCAAAAGCCATCAAAGGGTCGTAGAGCCGGTAAGCTAAGAAAACGAAGCAGCTAGCAGCCAGCAAGCCTAGTACACTCACCACCACGCTGGCAGGCCGAAGCCCCAGCTTCTTCCGCAACAAAGCTTGTAAAATTCGCCCGCCATCCAAAGGGTAAGCAGGCAGCATATTCAGCAGTGCCAAAACTAAATTGACGCCAATCGTGAAGCAGAGCAGATCCTCCCACCAGTGCGAAGTAAACACTACATTAGAGGCCGGATAGAGGTAGTAACGCAGCAGTAAATGCGCATCAGGAGAAAGGATAAATAAGAGCGGGAAACTGAGCAAAGCCAAACCGAAATTAGCCAAGGGACCAGCAGCATACACCAGCACTTCCTGCGAAAGCCGCTCGGGCTGCTCGCGGATGTATGCTCCGCCTCCTAGCGGGAAAAGCAGAATTTTTTCCGTTTTCTTGCCAAAGAATTTCGCCATCAAGGCATGCCCCAATTCGTGTAGCAAAACGAAAGAGAAAAGCAACAGCAGCACCGCACTTACCCAGCCAATTCTTTGCCAGTGAAAGCCCTGCTCCTGCGTGTAGCCATCATACAGCACCCAAACTACCACCAGCAGCAGCGTCCAGTGAAGATGAAACGGAATGCCAAACAAACGCCCTAACTGCAGCGAACGATTCATACCTCTTAAGATGCAAAAAGGCAGCAGATAGTTCTATCAAAACAAACAAGTAGAGTGAAAATTGAGAAATATTTTTCCCGCTTTATTTTTTTGCCTACATTTACTGTCCTCAAGCTTTTGCTGTTGGCTCTCGCAGGAGCAGCGCAAATATAAACGAGCAAGGCTGTATTTATACTCCCCCGCTCACGCAAAATTTCTTTCAATATGATACAAAAAATCTGCGATTTTAGCTTTTTTCTACTGCTCAGTTGCTCGCTACTATCACAAGGGCGGCAGTTTTCGGTTCAGCTACCCGAACAATTGGCTAGCCAGCCGCTAGATGGCCGTCTACTCCTGCTACTTTCCACCGACCCGAGCCAAGAACCGCGCTTTCAAATAACCGACGGCCCGGGCACTCAACTTCTTTTTGGCACCAATGTCCAAGCTTGGCAGCCAGGAAAAAAACAGCTTTTTACCGACGAAAAATCCCACGGCTACCCGCTTGAGCGCCTAGCCGATATCCCTGCTGGCGCCTACTACGCCCAAGTGCTGCTTCACCAATACGAAAACTTCCAAAGAGCCGATGGCCATACCGTACAGCTCCCCATGGACCGAGGGGAAGGTCAACAGTGGAACCTTGCCCCAGGCAATCTTCTGAGCAAACCTATCCGCATCGATGTTCCAGCCGTCGGCAATGGTATTATTGAACTGGCTCTCTCCGAAGCGATCCCCCCCATTCCCGAACCAACAGATACCGAATGGGTGAAACACATCCGCATCCGCTCGGAACTACTCAGTAAGTTTTGGGGGCGGGATATGTACCTCGGGGCGCATGTGCTGCTCCCCAAAGACTGGGATAAACATCCCAACGTAAAATATCCCTTGGCCATCATGCACGGCCATTTCCCTGCCGATTTCGGCGGCTTCCGCAGCAGCCCTCCCGACAAAAGTACCCCCTGCCAATACAGTAGTCGCTTCCAACTCGATTGCTACAACCACATCGAAGAGCAGGAGGCCTATGATTTCTACAAAGCCTGGAGCGGCCCCGACTTCCCGCGGGTGATTGCCATCGAAATTCAGCATGCCAACCCCTACTACGATGATAGCTACGCTGTTAACTCCCAAAACCTGGGCCCCTACGGCGATGCCATTACCTACGAGCTGATCCCCTACATTGAAAAGCAATTCCGAGGTATTGGCGAAGGCTGGGCGCGTTTCCTGTACGGTGGTAGTACCGGCGGCTGGGAAGCACTAGCAGCCCAAACGCTCTATCCCAAAGAATATGGCACTTGCTACGCCGCATGCCCCGACCCAATCGACTTCCGGGCCTTCACCGTAGTGAATATCTACGAAGATCAAAATGCCTACTACCTCGATAGCCGATTCAAACGCAGCGAACGCCCGGGCATGAGAAACTATCTCGGCCATGTTTCTACTAGTTTGCGGGAGATGAACCAACGCGAACTCGCCTTGGGCGACAAGAGCCGCAGCGGCCAGCAATGGGATATCTGGGAAGCCGTTTATTCCCCTGTGGGAGATGATGGCTACCCTCAGCGAATTTGGGATAAGGTAAGCGGACAAATCAATCCAAGTGTTGCCGAATATTGGAAGGAAAACTACGATCTCACCCATATTCTACAAAGAGATTGGCCTACCTACGGCGACTGGTGGAAGGGCCGCATCAACATCTACTGCGGGGATATGGATAATTTCTACCTCAACAATGCCGTCTATCTGGCCGAGGAAACCCTGCAGCAGCTCGACTTCGGCGGCGAAATCACCTATGGCGACCGCGCCGAGCACTGCTGGAACGGCGACCCCGAGCAGCCCAACGCCATCAGCCGGCTTCGATACCATCGGATGTTTATCCCCAAGTGGGCGGAGACCGCGACCAAACTAGCCCCCAAAGGAGCCGATCTCAAAAGCTGGCGCTATTAGCCGAAGAATCAGTCTGGCCGGCTCAAATTGGAAAGTGTTTGCAGAAGGTAAGGTAAACTATTGGATAGACGGAACTCTATCCGCCGATTGGCCGCGCGGCCGGCTTCGGTGGCATTGCTTTGTAGGGGGGCGCTATCCCCTTTCCCTACTGTGCTGATTCGGTTGGTACTGATGAAGTAGTTATCGGCTAATTCTTGACCAAGCAGCACTGCCCGCTCAGCGGAGTAAGCCCAATTATAGGGCGGCCGGCGGCGTTCTTGATTGTCGGTGTGCCCTAGGATCGTAATATTCCAGCGGGGATTTTGCTGCAGTAGGTCTGCTATGCGTTGGAAGTAGAGACTAGCTTGCGGCAACAGCCGCTGGCTGTTTCTTTGGAAGATCATCTCCTCTGGCAGATGAATAGATAAGCTTCCTGCTTGGGCTCTGATGGCAATTTTCTGAAAGAGCGAATCCTGCTCCCAAGCCGCTGCAATGCTATCCAAAGGCTGCGAAAAGGCTGTCAGAATGGCTCGGTAATTGGCTTGTAGCTGTAGGTTGGCTTGTTGTAAGGCCTGCTTTTCGGCCTCCACATTTTGTAGGCGCTCGCTTAGGCTTTGCTGGGTATTGTTGAGGTTGCTTTCCAATCTTTTTTGTTCTTCCTCCAGGCCAATGAGTCGATCTTGCAGCTGCCTATGGGCTTCTAACAGTAGCGCATTGCCGCCTTGGCTGAACAAGAGAGCTCGGTCTAGCGAGTCGGCCTTCGCATTTGCTTGCTGCAGCGCTTCTTCTGTTCGAAGCTGCTGCTGCGCTTGTTCGAACAGCATGGTTTTATGCCGTTTTGTGCCGACGCAGCCAAAAAGCAACAGGACTAACAAAACACTCAAAATATTCCTCCAATACATAAATAGTAGTATCTTGCACAACAATATGAACTGCAAATTAACAAGCTTTTTGGCTTTTTACACGACTTAAGAGGCCTTTACAGCACTATTTTTGCAGGCGCAACAATCAATATAGCTACTCGAAGAGCTATCGCTTCACTATGGATTTTCCCCAGCTCAAATACTATGATGTAGCCCACACTATCCTGAAGGGCTACATGGACTATTACTATCGGTTCAAACGTATTACCAAACGCGCTCAGTATCGGTTTGAAAGCCGAGATTGGCACGGCATACAAGCCGATGCACGCGATCGGATCACGCTCTACCGCGATTGTGTAGGGGAAACCACCGAACAAGTCCTGGCGATTCAAGACCATCAGCACGAAGATAAAATTTTCTGGCAGCGGGTGCTACGAGCTTTCGAGGCAGAGATTGTACACTTCAACACGCGGAACATTGTGGAAACTTTTTACAACTCTGTTTTTCGCCATGCTCATCAAGGCCTAGGAGCCGACCCTGAATTGATGTTTGTCATTAGCACGGGCTCCTATCGCGAGATGCCACTGCTCAGCGGAAGCGCCTTCGCTTTTGTACTGCAAGACAGACCCGTAGAAGATATTGTCAACGACATTCTCAACTGCTATCCCTTTGAAGTAGGATACGACAACAAAGCGCGCGACGTAAAACTGGTGGCCGATCGCTGGCAAGCTACCATCGATGAATGGGGCGGCCGCCAACCGAACGCTACGGTCGAGGTCTTGCACTCGGTATTCTATAGAAATAAATGCGCCTATTTGGTAGGCCGATTCAGCCCTGAAGGCAAAACCTATCTACCCTTCATTATGCCACTCATCCACCCGGAGGGAAGGGGTATTCTGATCGATACTTTACTGCTGAGCGCCGATAACGTAACTTCCATTTTTAGCTACCACCGCTCTTATTTTCTAGCAGAAATTGAAGTACCCAGCGATATGGTCGATTTTATCCGCTCCTTCCTGCCTAATAAACTACTCAGCGAACTCTACAACTCTATTGGCTTCGAGAAACACGGAAAAACCATTTTCTATCGAGAGTTCTTGCAGCATATGGAGCAGAACCACGATCCTTTTGTCTCGGCGCCGGGCATACGCGGAATGGTAATGTATGTTTTCACCTCCTCCTCCCTCAACATGGTCTTCAAAATTATTCGAGACCAATTTGAGCCGCCCAAAAAAATGAGCCAAACGGTCGTGAAGGAAAAGTACGAACTTGTAAAAAACCACGACCGCGTTGGGCGAATGGCCGATAGCTATATCTTCGAGAATCTACGCCTACCGAAAGACCGTTTTGCTAAAGAATGCCTCGATGAACTCGTCCGTACAGCTCCTTCGAAAATCAGGATAGAAGGCGAATGGGTCTTCATCAGCCATCTGTACATCGAAAAGAAAATGACGCCCTTAAACATCTATCTAGCCGAGGCCAGCCCGGAAGATGCGGAAAAAGCCATCAGGGACTATGGCCGAGCCATCAAACAACTGGCGGCTGCCAATATTTTCCCGGGGGATCTACTGCTCAAAAACTTTGGTGTTACCCGCGTAAAAAGAGTGGTTTTTTACGACTACGACGAGATCGAACTGCTCACCGATTGCAACTTCCGCCATATTCCCACACCCAGAACCGAGGAAGAAGAAATGTCCGATACGCCCTACTACTATATTGGCCCCAACGATATCTTTCCGGAGGAGTTCCCTCACTTCCTGATGCCTCGGGGACGACAACTCGACTACCTGCGCTATAAGCACGGGGATATATTTGATGCCGATTTCTGGAACGATCTCAAACGGAGGTTGAAGGAGGGTGAAATACCCGATGTTTTCCCCTACCGCACCACACTGCGCTTCAAGCAATAAGGAGGTTACACCAGCAGGTTCTCCCGTGCCGTTTTCATCGGGATGCCGATGCACTTTTTCTCCATGTAATTGAGCATCTTTTCTAGCAGTTCTCTGGCAGAAGGATCTAGTTGCTCTAGCTCTTTGGCAAATACTTGCTCCACTGCGCGCTGCTTCACTTCCTTTATTTGTGCAGGAACATGCTGTAAGGCGCGTTCCAACAACCGCTGCCGGTAGTTGGAAGTCAATTCCTCTATGTGCTGCGCCAGAATAGCCTCCGCTTTTTCTACCTCCTTGCTGCGAAACGACATATTCTCGTCGGCCAGTTGCTTGAGGTGCTCCACCGCCACGTAGTTGAAGGCAAGATCATTCACCACCTCTTCCGCCACATTATTTGGTACGGATAGATCGATGACAATCTTGTCATCAGCAGGCTCGCCAGCTAACAAGCTAGTGATATTATCGCCATTGATCACGGGCTCCACAGCAGCTGTACAAACAAATAGCACGTCGAAACCCGCTTGGTAGGTTTCCAGCGCCTGTATGCTCATCCCGCGCCCTTGCTCGAAGGTAGCAGCCAATTGCTTGGCTCGCTCTTCACTGCGGTTGAAGACCGTAACGTGGTGGTACCCGTGCTTCTTTAAGAATTTCCCGACCAAGGTATTCGTCTTGCCAGCCCCTACTACCAATACCCTGGCTGTTTGTTGCGGGCTGTGGTGTAGCATTTTTTTCACTGCAAGCGAAACGATAGAAACAGATTTCTCGCCAATGCGCGTACTGGCATATACATCCTTGGAGGCCACCACCATACGGTCGAAAACCATCCGAAGATCATCTTGGCACAAGCCCCACTCCCGGCAGCGCTCGTAAGCTTCCCGGAGCTGCCCTAGGATTTGCCGCTCGCCAACCACCAAAGAATCAATGGAAGAAGCTACCGCAAACAGATGCTCCAGCGCCGCATGCCCCTGATAGTGTTGCATGGCCTTTCTAGCTTCTAGCGTGGTCTCGTCGGTCAGTAGGTTTGCTTTGAACTGCTCATCCACCTTGGCGCGGCTGGTGAAGAAAAGCAACACGCGGTTGCAAGTGCCTACATAAAACAGTTCTTCGATCCCCAAGCGCTGTTTAAGGTCGTGTAGTTGTACCTCCGTTTGCCCTTGATGATCGAAAGCAGTTACCAACTGCCCGATATCCTTCAAGGAAGCAAACCGGTGTGTAAGCGTGAGAATGTGAAAATGATGCAACATATGTATGAATAACAGCGCAAAAGTACAACCAAGTCGAATGCTGTCTGTCAGATTGATGTATAAAAACACTTAGATTTTGTCTAAATTGTGGTAATTGCTAAACGCCCAAGGCAGAAGGTAGGGTGCTGCATGCCTGTAAGCAATCTGTAGATTGTTGCCCAATACCCAAACGACTTGGGAAAGGGGCACAATTGCAGGAGCAAGGCCTGCTCTTTTGAGCAATGATGAGGAAGGCTTCGGCGTCCGGGTAAGCAAGTGCGAACGCATAAGACACGGCTCAAAAAGAAAACGCGGCTCCTGCGTGAGCCAGCTCTAAAGTTCTTAAAACAGCTATATTTTGGCTATTCACCGAAAAAAAGGCATTATCTCATTTTCTTCTTATTTTGAGCCTTATTTTGCTATTTCTAGTAAAATAGACTTCTATTTGCCACCAGTTTATTTTCTCCATATTTGGCTTCAAACATTATCTTTATGAGACTTTTCAAGAGCTATCTACTAAGCTTGCTTGCTTGTTTTTTTGCTGGCAGTTTGGCTAGCCAACCCACTTATCCCTATAATGGGGTATATGACCAACGCGACGGCCACTACGCCTTCATCAACGCTACCATCACCACGGCGCCGGGGCAGCAACTCACCGAAGCTACCATGGTGATCAAAGATGGCCGCATCACCGCGATTGGCAGCAACATCAGCCCTCCCGTGGGAGCTGTGGTGGTGGATGTAAAAGGAAAGTATATTTATCCTTCCTTCCTCGAGCCTTATGCCAGCTATGGCCTACCAGCTGTGAAATCGGGCGGTGGCGGCGGCCGTAGTACCCCGCCGCAGTTTATCTCCAACAAAGAAGGCGCCTATGCATGGAACCAAGCGCTACAGCCCGAGTTTGGTGCCCACGAGGTATTTACCCCCGATGAAAAAGCCGCCAAAGAAATGCGCA
>DAITME010000112.1:0-9090 GCA_036835305.1 Lewinella sp. | reverse complement strand
ACGAGCCCTGAAGGGGCGCCATACACCAACATAGGGTGCAGCCCTTCAAGAGCGAGACAGCCCGAACACGAGCCCTGAAGGGGCACCATACACCAACATAGGGTGCAGCCCTTCAAGAGCGAATCTAGCTCGAAGACAGCCCTGAAGGGGCGGCATACATTAACATGGGGTGCAGCCCTTGAACCACCGCCTAAAACACCAAACGCATCAACACGAAAAAGAGTACCAGATAAATCCATAGCCCATCCAGAAAGTGCCAATAGAGGGTTAGGAGCCGGAGTTTGAGCCTCTTATCAGGGTCGCTAAAATAAATCAGTACACTTACCGGTTCCTTCATGCTGGTTCGGGCGCGATGGATGAACAAGCCCAAGAAAGGCAAGCCTGCTACCACGTGCAAGAAATGCAGGGCAGAAATGACGTAGAGGTAGCCAGCCGAATTATCGCTGTGAACAAAGACGTCGTTCGTGAACAATTGATACCAAGCTAGGGATTGGAGGCCTAAGAACAAAAAACTTAGACCTAATGTGAGCCAAAGTGTCCGTTGGTAGCCTGCTGTATCATCGGATAAGTAGGCTTTTTTGGCTTGTAGCAAGGTGTAGCTACTACCTAGCAGCACCAATGTGTTGAGCAGAAAGAGGGGTGGTAGTTGCAAGGGTGGCAAGTCCGCTTGTACTCGGTTGTAAACATAGCTTCCGGTGAGAGTAAGGAACATCGTAGTGAGGCCAAAAAGTAGCAATACTAGGTAAACATTGTTGGGGTGGAAGGCGAAATTATCGACTTCTTCTTCGCTTCGTTTGCTTAATTCCTGCGGACGGGGATAATCTTCCATGACGAATAGCTATTTTTTGGCGTTACGCCGGCAGCGCTCACTACAATACTTTACCTCATCCCATACCTTTTCCCACTTCTTACGCCATGTGAAAGGACGCTGACAAGTGGGGCAAACCTTCTGAGGTAGATCTGATTTTCTGAGGGCCTTGGCCACAGTTTAGGTGTTTTTCAGCTTAGCAATCTCATCCATGACGGCCTCGGCTTCAGCAGATTTAGCTGCGTAGCCTTTGATATCGCCCTTTCGTTGTAATTCCATTGCCTCCTTGAGTAGCTTTTCGTATTGCTGTTGCAATGGCTTGATGGGGTCTTTTTTGAACAATCCAAACATAATAGTAAATTTGATCTCCTAACAAGGGAGGGTAAGATTGGTTGAGAAGGCACACGTCTATTCCAAGTAAGCACAAGTTTTTAGCCAACTACTTGCACAATTAAAATAGAGTACCTACCTTTGCGCCCGCTTCCGTGAGAACGGTAGCTTGGTAACCATATTTTTTAACAATTCAGTACGACTGATCCGAATGAGGAATTACGAAACAACTTTTATCGTAGACCCAGTGCTGTCGGGGGAAGAAATCAAAGCGACAGCTCAGGCGTATGTAGAACACCTCCGTAAGGAAAACTGTGAAATTGTTTATGTGGATGAGATGGGGCTTCGCACCCTAGCTTACTCCATCAACAAGAAAAACAGCGGTGTCTATTACTCCATTGAATACAAAGCAGAAAACGGCGTTTTTCTGCGTGCTTTTGAGCTAGCGCTGCAGCGCGACGTCCGTATCCTGCGCTTTCTAACGGTAGCACTCGATAAGTTTGGTGTGCAATACAACCAAGACAAGCGAGACGGCAAAATCGCCAAGGCCAAGAAACCGAAGCCTTCCAAAACTTCTGATGTTTCTGCTACGGCCATGAGCCGTAAAAAAGCCGATGGGCCTCACCTGAGTGGTGTGCCCAGTGGCGATGCAGAATCCTTCAAAGAAGAGGAATAACCATTAACTAGCACAAAATCAGACTTCACCATGGCTAATCGCGATGACATCAAGTTTCTTTCCAACCCTAAGATTGGATCGAAAAATAAAAAGTACTGCCGTTTCCGCCGTTTCGGTATCAAGTACATCGATTACAAAGATCCAGACTTCCTCCTGACTTTCGTCAACGAGCAAGGTAAGATTCTACCCCGCCGTATTACGGGCAACAGCCTAAAATATCAGCGCAAAATGGCAACCGCCATCAAACGTGCCCGCCACTTGGCTATGATGCCTTATGTGACGGACTTGTTGAAATAGATCTAACACAAAGCGGTGCTTGTACTGTCAAGCATCGCTTTTTCAATAAATAATTTTCTTTACTAACCACCACCGCGATGGGGCACTGCCCCGATAAGGGTGGGACAACATAATTCATTATGCAGGTAATTATGCTGAAAGACGTGGACAAAGTCGGCGATAAGCACGAAATTGTTACCGTAAAAAACGGCTTTGGCCGCAATTATCTAATCCCCCAGGGACTAGCTATTCTCGCCAATAAGTCTAATTTAGGCCGCTTGGCCGAAATGACACGCCGCGAAGCCATTCAGGAGAAGAGACGCTCGGATGAGTACAAAGAGATGGCCAAAGCCGTAAGTGGCAAACAGCTCATTATGGTAGCCAAAGCAGGCACTAGTGGCAAAATCTTTGGCAGTATCACACCTTTGATGGTTTCTACTCAATTGCAGGAGCAATTTGGTATTGAGGTGCCGCGTAAGAAGATAGTTATGCCTGAAAGTGCTAAAGAACTAGGTAACTATCCGCTTACGATCGCTTTCTACGAAAGTGTTAAAGCTGAGCTTACGCTTTGCTTGGTGGATAAAGCTGGCGATAAGCCTGCGGAGGATGCAGCTGCTGCAACAGAAGCTCCTACAGAATAATAGGAAGAATAGCTCTACAAAAAAAGCCCTGCATCCATCGGATGCAGGGCTTTTTTATTTACTCACTAATCTCCGCATCGTCAATCAAGGCATCGCCATCGCCATCCAGATCGTCGAAGCCGTGGATTTTATCGTTGGGTGTGGCTTTTTTATCAGTTTCTTCTTTGGTGATTTTGATACTGCCTTCGCGGTGGTAGTCACCGTCGGCAAATTTCGCTGCCCGATCGAAGAAAGAGTCGGTTCCATCTAGCAAGGAGCCGCTCGCATTACGCTCGCCCTCCTTGTTGCCAAAAGCGCGGGCGCGGGCTTCCGCTTGTTCCGCAGCTTCTTTAGCTTTTTCAATGGCTGCGTCGAGGCTTTCCTTTTCGGCAGCAGCGCTGGCTTTCTCCACCAAGGCATCAGCTTTTTCTTTCAAACCAGCACCCAGTTCGGCAGCTTTATCTAAAGCTTTACTGCCTTTTTCTAGTACTTTTTCGCCTACTTTTTCGCTAACATCTAGGAGTTTCCCCCCCAACTTTTCCGCGGCTGCCTTGGCACCTAGTCCAGCCGCCGCTGCTTGGTCGAGTACTTGATCGGCTGCCTCCCGCAGGGCAGATGGCTCGGTTGGGGTAGCGGGCAGATCGGCTTCAAAATCAAGAGTATTCTGGGCTTCACCATCCAACTGATCAAGACTCAAATGGTCTGATGTCGCTTCCTTGGCCTTATCGGCCATCCCTTGAGCCTCTACCGCCTCTTGCTTTACATGGGTATTCAGGGAGCCTAGACGGTCGTTGATCAAGTCCTTAGCACGGTGGGTTTTTTCTGTTAAAAAATCGTCAGTATCCGACAAGCTGTCTTTAGCCCCTGTTACTATTTCACTGGTTTTTTCTTCGGCACCAACTGTTTTTTCCTTCAAGCTTTCACCGAAACCTCCCAACTTTTCATTGGCTTTTTCCCTGGCAGCTTCCAAGCTTTTGCCTATATCTTCGCCAACGTCTTCTAGTTTGTCCATCGCTTTTTCTGCAAAGCTTTCACCTTTGTCGGCCAAGTCTCTGAGCTGATGCTTCGCTTTTTCCGCCAACTCACTTCCTTGCTCTTGTAGCTCGCTGCCTACTTCCTTGGCAAACTCACCCGCTTTTTCCGCCTGATGCTTGGCTATTGATTTGGCACCAAAAAAAATCTTTTTTAAATCTCCGAAAATTGACATAATTGATTGTTTGAATGATTATTGGCATATAGACACGCCCTGAAACCTTATATGAGCGATGCTCGATAGCCTACCGAGGAAGCACCGAGTTGCGTTTCTCACAGGACGTACATTTGCCCATCAGAACACTAAGATACAGCTTTTTTTTCACGCAAGCAAAAAAAGTTTTCTTCTAGCTAATCTTCTCTCAGGCTATGGTTTCTATCGGCCAAGGCTGATGGCTATCAGCAATGCTCAATTTGGCTCACGCAGGAGCCATGCAATACCATTTTGAGCAAGGTTTGGTTATGTAAATAGCATGAACTGAGGTACTTTTAACGAACGAAAGCTTATCCACCGCATACTTCGAGAATTGCTGGATGGCTATGGCTTTTTGGACAGCGAAAAGTTCCTCGCAGAAGTAAACGCAAATAGTTGGATCATAAAAATTTGTTCTATACCCCCTTTTTATTTGTAGAAATACACTATCTTTGTACCTGAAATAGATGGTATAAAAAAGGCTGCGAATGCGTGGCCCCCGCCGGAATGGCTTTATCAAGTGAAAAGCTCATGCGACCCTTCGGCGGAATCGTGTACTCAAAGATTGTCCTTACACTCTTCCTTCTGTTGATGCTGGCCACTTTGCTTGGCCTAAGGTTCTTGCCTCGTTTGTAAAGGTAGTATATCAACAGTTTACAAGATTCCCAAGATTGGTTCTAACTCCCTAGGCATCAGCGCTTGCTGTTTTCCTGATCTGTTTTTGTCCGCAGATGGCGGACTTAATCAAAAGACTTACTCTCCAAGCTAAACAAGCTTGGTTGTATTAAACCAATTGTATTATGGGTAATAAAACACCAATGACGGTGTCATTCGACCTGCCAAGTGGGCAAGAGGTCGTCATCGAAACCGGCAAGCTAGCAACGCTTGCCGATGGCTCTGTGGTAGTGCGCTGCGGAGATACTATGTTGTTCTGCGCGGTAGTGTCCTCCAGTAGCGTCAGGGAGGGGCAAAATTTCTTCCCACTGAGTGTGGATTACCAAGAAAAGTTTGCAGCCAATGGCCGTATTCCTGGCAACTTTTTCCGTCGTGAAGCACGCCTAAGCGACTACGAGACGCTAATATGTCGTTTGGTGGATCGTGCGATTCGCCCGCTTTTTCCAAAGGGCTACATGTTCGATACGCAAGTCATTATTAACCTGATTAGTCTCGACGAAGAGATTTTGCCAGACGCGCTGGCAGGCCTAGCGGCTTCTGCCGCCTTGGTTTGCTCCGATATTCCTTTCGCAGGCCCCATTAGCGAGTGCCGCGTGGGCAGGATAGACGGCAAATACGTCATCAATCCTAGCCGTTCTGAGCTGGCGAAAGCCGATTTAGATCTGCTGGTAGCTGCGGACAAAGACAATATCCTCATGGTAGAAGGCGAAGCCGATGAGGTGGAAGAAGCCGCCATCATTGAGGCGCTGAAAGCAGGCCACGAAGCCATCAAAGTAATGTGCGATGCCCAGCTAAAACTGCAAGCTATGGTGGGGGAGCGCGCCGTAAAACGCGAGTTCGAGCCCGTACCAGACAATGAGGAGCTACATGAATATGTAAGTGGTAAGGTAAGAGCGGCTATTTTAGAAGTTGCCCAGCAAGGCCTAACGAAGAAAGGACGTGGCTTAGCACTGAAAGAAATCAAAACCAAGTTTAAAGAAGAGGCGCTGGAAGAAAAAGGCGAAGAATGGATGGCTGAAAATGCCGAAGAACTTGCCTACTACTACGAAAAAGTACAGAAAAATACCGTCCGGATGATGGTATTGGATGAAGGGAGGCGCTTAGATGGCCGCAAGTACGATGAGATCCGTTCGATCTGGACGGAGATCAATTACTTGCCCCGTGCACACGGTTCGGCTATATTCACACGAGGAGAAACCCAGTCGCTTACCTCGCTTACCCTCGGTACTAAGACCGACCAAGCGATGAATGATACGGCCTACGAAACTTCTTTCGACGATTTTATCCTGCACTACAACTTCCCGGGCTATTCCGTAGGGGAAGCCAAGCCGATGCGCGGCCCTGGTCGTAGAGAAGTGGGCCATGCTAATTTGGCGGCTCGTTCTTTACGCAAGGTCTTACCTGATGAGCGCACCCACACCATCCGTATTGTATCCGATATTTTAGAGTCCAACGGCTCTAGCTCTATGGCAACTGTTTGTGCAGGTTCCATGGCTTTGATGGATGGCGGCGTGAAAATAAAAGCCCCCGTAGCAGGTATCGCGATGGGTATGATTGCGGAAGGCGGCAAAATTGCCATCCTCTCCGATATCCTTGGCGATGAAGATGCTATCGGAGATATGGACTTCAAACTCACGGGTACCAGCAAAGGTATCACTGCCTGCCAGATGGATATCAAGATTGATGGACTGCCCTACGAGCAATTGGAGCAAGCTCTGATGCAAGCTAAGAAAGGCAGGGAACACATCCTGGGGGAAATGGCCAAAACGATTGCCCAGCCAGCGGAAGACCTCAAGCCACACGCACCAAGAATTGTGAAACTCATCATTGATAAGAGCTACATCGGAGCGGTTATCGGGCCAGGGGGTAAGATCATTCAAGAACTGCAAGAGATCACAGGCACCAATATCAATATTGAAGAATTGGACGGCAAAGGGCACGTCTCTATTGCCAGCTCCGACAAGGCTAAAATTGATGATGCCGTAGCGCGCATCCGTAAAATTACCTTCACACCTGAAGTGGGAGATGACTACGAAGGCGTAGTGAAAACCATCATGCCCTACGGTGTGTTCGTGGATTTTGCTGGAAAGAGCGGCTTGCTACACGTAAGTGAAATCAGCCACAGCCGTATCGAGAACGTGGAAGACGTCTTCAGCGAAGGCGATACAGTGAAGTTTAAACTCGTAGATATCGACGAGCGCACGGGTAAAATGCGCCTCAGTCGCAAAGCTATTATGCCGAAAGCAGATGGTACGATGCCAACCAAAGAAGAGTATATGGCTCGTAGCGACGAAGGCCGTGGCGGCGGTGGCGGTGATCGCCCACGTCGTGATAGAGGCGATCGCAACGATCGGCCGCGTCGCGACAGAGGTGATCGGGGCGATAGCCGAGATCGTCGTGATTAAGAGGATTTAGCTTAGCCATAAATTCTTGGTTCTGGCGAGTTGGAATCATTTTACTTAACTGCTAATTTCGGGGAAGCACCTACTGGTGTTTCCCCGTAGTTTTTAATTCAATATCCAAGTGGTCTGTCCAGTTTAAATTTGCTATTTTAGTCATCTTCCTTTATCTTTGCGCCTAAAAGAGGCATAAAAAATATCGTGTCACACTAACTGAGGCAGAACGAGAGTTCCTCCGCCACCAGATTCAAGCGGGCAAATACCGATCCACTCGTTTACGTCGAGCTCAGATTCTTCTTGCCAGCGATGAGAGTCCCGGTGTCAAGGCTCTAACGGACGCTCAAATCAGCGTAGCCTACAACTGCGCTCCCCGGACTGTAGAAAACACCCGTCTCCGATTCGTCGAGGAAGGATTTGAACTAGCCTTGAACGGTAAGCCCCGTCCAGTTAATCGTAAATCTAAAATAGACGGACGGGTGGAAAGTCAGCTTATCGCACTACGATGCAGCGATCCTCCGGCAGGGCAAAATAAATGGTCGCTTCGGCTGCTTAGTGACAAGCTGGTGGAACTTCAACTGGTGGAATCCATCAGCCGCCAGGGAGTGGCCGATGCTTTTAAAAAAAAACTCAACTCAAACCCTGGCGCGTCAAATCCTGGGTGATTCCTAAAGCAGATTCCGTCTTCGTGTTTGCAATGGAAAACGTACTGGATGTCTATGAGCGCCCGTATGATGCCCGCTTTCCAGTGATCAATCTTGATGAGTCGCCAAAGCAATTAATTGGCCAGGTTTGTACCCCATTCTTTGCCAGCGACGGAACCAAGCATGAGGATTACGAATATGTACGAAACGGCACGGTGTCGCTATTCATGATCAACGAAGCATTGAGGGGATATCTAAGGTACTAGTACGGGACGATCACACAGCCGTGACCTACGCTGAAGTGATCACTCATATTGTCGAGGATCTCTATCCACAAGCCCAGAAGATCACTATTGTGGAGGACAATTTGAGTGCTCACAAAATGGCAGCCTTGTACGATATATATGAGCCTGAAAGAGCGCATGCCATCGCCAGTAAAATCGAAGTGGTCCGCACTCCTAAACACGGATCATGGCTCAATATTGCCGAGTGTGAGCTAAGTGTACTGACCCAACACGGACTCAAGAGGCGAATAGCAACAAAAGAAGAGCTGATCGAGGAGGTGACGGCTTGGTATGAGCAGCGAAACTAAAGTCAGAAAGGGGTAGATTGGAGGTTCACCACTCCGCAAGCACGAGGTAAATTGAAACGACTATATACGCAAATTCAAACTTGACAAGGCACTAGTGACCTTTTAAGCCTCCATTTTCGAGTTGAACCTTAGCAAATTTTGTGCTTAATCGAGGCGGAGGTTCCCGCGCATAGCAACTATGTAAGGGGTTCTCCAGCGAGGAGTAGCCGCAAAAGACACCATGGGCTACCCAAAGTTTTAGCCTTGACAGACCACTAGCAGCGTTCTTCTACAAGGCTGCGCTGAATCGAGAAGCATTGGTTCCTACCCAGTAGAGTCGCTTGTAGGCGAGAGCAAGAAGTTATGCTTGTTGGGTTGGGGATTACATGAAAACAGGCTTCCTATTTGTATATTCGGAACATTTTTTTTAACATTGTGCTTTGGGGCGTTTCGCTTGAGGTAGAGCTACCTGGCGATTGGCTTGGCAAATGATGAGTTGGCAGGAGTTTACCTTGGCTGGCTAACTATTGTTCTAAAAGAGGATTAGCTGTTTTCGCATTGAGCCATCATGTCGTTAACCTTTTAATTTTTCATAACATAACATTCTTGAAAATAGAATTGAAAAAGCCGATATTGAGTACTGGCAAGCTGGAGCTCTTTACCGCGCTCGGCCAAGCTAATCCTAATGCTATTCGTATGTTGGCAGACAAAATCAGGCCTGAGCTTTACCGAAAAATGCTTCGTATAGGTTTTTTTGTGGAGGATGTTGATGAACTATTGAATGATGTGTTGGTGATTACAATTTCGAATATTCGCAAGCAAACGTTTACTTTTCAGGATTTTCATCCTTCTGCATATGCCTTAGGCGT
>DAITME010000111.1:6298-9293 GCA_036835305.1 Lewinella sp. | reverse complement strand
TGAAAAAGTAGTGCTTTTTTCTACTAAATGCAAGTTTAATCCAATTGGTTCACTGGCTCCAGAAATACGGAGCTATGCCCTTCCAACATGGCTCTTTTTTGTAAGCATGGCTCCTGCACAAGGTGCCAGCCTCCGTGTAGTCACAGTGGGCGGGAGCAATCAAGTACAAAAGCGCATTAGATGGCCAAAGGCAGGAGCAAGGCTAGCTTTTTTGAGCCATGTTTTTAGGTCAAGATTCTCGAAAAATACTTACCTTTGCGGCTCAATTTAAATATTCCTGACTATGCCTGCTACCGAAGCACGTTCCAACTACAAAGTAAAAGACATCAACCTAGCAGCCTGGGGCCGCAAGGAAATCATGCTCGCCGAAGCCGAAATGCCTGGCCTGATGGCGCTGCGCGAGCAATATGGCGAAAGCCAACCACTGGCAGGTGCCCGCATTGCTGGCTGCTTGCACATGACGATCCAAACGGCTGTACTCATCGAAACGCTGGTGGCGCTGGGAGCCGAAGTGACTTGGTCTAGCTGCAATATTTTCTCCACCCAGGATCATGCCGCCGCCGCTATTGCCGCTGCTGGTATTCCCGTTTTCGCCTGGAAGGGTATGACAGAAGAAGAATTCAACTGGGCCATCGAGCAAACACTTTTTGCCTTCCCCGGCGGACAGCCCCTGAATATGATTCTTGACGACGGCGGCGACCTCACCAATATGGTGTTGGACGAATACCCCGAGCTAGTAGGCGCCATCAGAGGCCTAAGCGAGGAAACTACCACAGGTGTACACCGCCTCTACGAGCGCGTAAAAAAAGGTACTCTCCCCATGCCCGCCATCAACGTCAACGATAGCGTCACGAAGTCCAAATTCGACAACAAATACGGCTGTAAAGAAAGTGCTGTGGATGCCATCCGCCGCGCTACCGATGTAATGATGGCCGGCAAAGTGGCTATTGTAGCAGGCTATGGCGACGTAGGAAAAGGCACCGCCGCCTCCCTATCTGGCGCTGGCTGCCGAGTAATCGTAACCGAGATAGACCCCATCTGTGCCCTGCAAGCTGCTATGGATGGCTACGAGGTGAAGCGCATGGACAATGCAATCCCGCGCGCCGACCTCATCGTTACCGCCACAGGTAACTTCAAGATCCTCACCGAGCGCCACTTCCGCGACATGAAAGATAAGGTAATTGTTTGCAACATCGGCCACTTCGATAACGAAATCGACATGGCTTGGCTCAACAAAAACTACGGCCATACCAAAGATAACGTGAAACCCCAAGTAGATCTCTACGAGATTGAAGGCAAGCATGTCATTATCTTGGCAGAGGGTCGTTTGGTCAACTTGGGCTGCGCCACCGGCCACCCCAGCTTCGTGATGTCCAACAGCTTCACCAACCAAGTACTGGCGCAGCTAGAGCTTTGGAAGAACAGTGAGCAATACGAAAACAAGGTGTATATGCTACCCAAGCACCTCGATGAGCAGGTAGCCCGCCTGCACCTATCCAAAATCGGTGTAGAGCTAGAAGACCTTAGCGAAGAACAAGCCAACTACATCGGCGTGGAGGTAAGAGGCCCCTTCAAGCCAGAATACTACCGCTACTAAGCACACTTCGGATGCGGGCTGCTGGCCCGCATCCGATCCTATTGGGTCTGGGTATATTTTTATCCAAAACACTCCTTCATGCGCATTCTTCTACTTGGTGGCGGCGGCAGAGAGCACGCCTTTGCCTGGCGGTTGCAGCAAAGCCCACTTTGCCAGCAACTTTTTATCGCGCCGGGCAATGCTGGCACAGCTGCCCACGGCACCAATGTGGCCATTTCCCCCAATGACTTCGAAGCCGTAAAAGCACTGGTGCTTAGCGAAGACATCGACTTGGTCATCTGTGGCCCTGAAGAACCGCTGGTGCTGGGTATCCAAGATTTTTTCAGTCAAGACCCTGCTTTAAAAGACGTGAAGTTCCTGGGCCCCAGCCAAGCCGCCGCGCAGTTGGAGGGCAGCAAAGCCTACGCCAAGGCATTTATGGAAGAATTTGGCATCCCCACGGCGGCTTACCGTAAATTTGATGCCAGTCAACTTCCCGAAGCACTGGATTATCTGGATAGCATCCCCACGCCGATTGTGTTAAAAGCCGACGGCCTCGCTGCTGGTAAAGGCGTGGTGATCCTCAACGATTCCACAGCGGCCAAGGAAGAAATGACCGCCATGCTGGGCGGAAAATTTGGCGAGGCCAGTGCTTCTGTGGTGGTAGAAGAATTTTTGGATGGCATAGAGTTCAGCGTCTTTGTCCTCACCGACGGCGAAGACTACAAAATTCTGCCCGTAGCCAAGGACTACAAACGCATTGGCGAAGGAGATACCGGCCCCAACACAGGAGGGATGGGCAGTATTTCTCACCCGCCCTTTGTGGACAAAAAGCTCCTGCAGCGAGTGGAAGAGGAAATTATCGTTCCTACGATTGCCGGCCTGCAAGCGCGGCAGTTGGATTACAAAGGCTTCGTTTTTATTGGCCTCATCAAAGTGGGCGATGCCCCTAAGGTGATCGAATACAACTGCCGCATGGGCGACCCGGAAACCCAGTCTGTACTACTGCGCCTGGAAAATGACTTCGTCCAGCTCTGCCTCGATACCCTAGAAGGCAATTTAGAAACGGTGCAGCTACAAATCAGCGCAGACCAAGCCGCCACCGTCGTGCTCGTAGCAGGCGGCTACCCGGGCAGCTATGAAAAAGGAAAAGTAATTCATGGCCTGGAAGATGTGGCCGGCAGCAAGGTCTTCCATGCTGGAACTACTTTGTCGGATGGGCAGCTCCTCACCAATGGCGGCCGCGTACTGGCCATCAGCAGCCTCGCCCCCAGCTTCGAGGCCGCCCTCGCCAAAAGCCTAGAGAATGCGGAAAAAATACAGTTCGAGGGCAGGAATTACCGGAGGGATATTGGGTTTGATTTGTAGCGCTTAGCGTGGAAAGCCTACTCAATCTTTACATGAATTGCCCAGCAGTAG
>DAITME010000111.1:0-6198 GCA_036835305.1 Lewinella sp. | reverse complement strand
GTATGGGCGTGAGCAACACCCCTGCATGAGTAAGCGTAAGCCACCAAACACCCTCCACCAGAGCACATCTTCCCCGGCGGGCTACCATTTTCGCGGCCAATGTGTATCTTTGCTGCCAATGCTGGCTGGGGTGCTTCTTAAAACCCAGCGTAGCCACAACCGAAATCACAACAGCATGAAAATAGATAGTAAGCAATGGCTGCCCCATCTGATCGCTCTGGCCGTCTTCGTACTGACTTTGGTCTATGCCTACTCGCCTACTTTTTCGGGCAAGGTCTTGCCTCAGTCGGACATTGTGCAGCACCAGGCGATGGCGAAAGAGCTGCGCGATTTTAAGCAGCAAACCGGCCAAAGTACGCAGTGGAGCAACAGCATGTTTGGCGGTATGCCAACCTATCAACTGGAAAATATTCAGGAAGGCAATTTGCTGAGCCAAGCCAAGCGATTCTTCCAGGGTTTTTTGCCCCACCCCGCTAGTATGTTCTTTTCGGCGATGCTATGTGCTTATCTCATGCTGATTTTGCTGGGGGTGAACCCTTGGTTGAGTATCATTGGGGCACTGGCTTTTGGTTTTGCTACCAACAACGTGATCCTCTTCGAGGCCGGCCACAACAACAAAGTGCGAGCGCTGGCTTATTTCCCGCTTATTATAGCCGGTATTGTGCTGGCTTTTCGCAGCAAATATGTGCTGGGTGGCCTGATCTTTGCCCTGGGGATGGGCTTGGCCATCTTGAGCAACCACCCGCAAATGGTGTATTACTTGGGGCTTACCATTCCCATTTTTGGTATTGCTGCTTTGGTAGAAGCCGCCCGTACCAAAGGCTGGAGCAACTTCCTGAAAGCTGCGGCCGCCCTTGTCATTGGCCTCTTGCTGGCCGTAGGGTCGGGCGCCAGTAACCTGCTGCCCACCAGTGAATACACTGCCGATACGATGCGCGGCCAACCGATCTTGGAGAGCAGCGGCACCCCTAGCAGCAGCAGCGAAACCGACGGACTGGAATGGAACTATGCCATGAATTGGAGCAACGGTACCGTGGATTTGCTGGCCACCTTCATCCCCAGAGCAGCGGGTGGAGGCTCCAGCGAGCGGATCAGCAGAGACACGCCTTTTGGAAAGGCTTTTGGCCGTCTGGGTGCTCGTTTGCCACAGGAGTTTGATATGCGCTTGTACTTCGGAAACCTACCTTTCACCAGCGGCCCTATCTATTTAGGGGCCTTGGTTTGGTTTTTGTTTGTTCTGGGTATTTTGCTAACCAAAGGCCCTGTCCGCGCCTGGCTCTTGGGGGGCACCATCCTCACTTTTATGCTGAGTATGGGCAGCGAGCTGGAGTGGTTCAATCGGGCGCTCTACGATCATTTGCCCTTGTTTAATAAGTTTCGGTCCCCCAGCTCTACCCTATCCGTTACCATTATCCTGATGGTGGGACTGGGGGTTTTGGGACTACAACGTTTCTACGAGCTGTTGAGCGAAGACAAAAACAAGGCGCAAAAAAATCTCTTCCTTGCCGGGGGTGTCACCGCTGGCTTTGGTGTACTGATGGCTTTGCTAGGCCCTGGTTTGATAGACATGAACGCCGCCAACGATATGGCTACATTGCAAAGCCTTACGGGTGGCCAAGTAGATCAAAATGGCCTTTCCAGCCTGGCTTCGGCGCTAGTAGAAACCCGCGCCAGCCTCCTGCGTGCAGATGCCTTCCGCAGCTTGCTCTTTGTTGCGCTTGGCTTCGGGGTGCTCTACCTGTGGCTAAAAGATAAGCTGAGCATCATACTAGCTGCTGGTGCCTTGGCGCTGCTCGCTTTCGTAGATTTTTATCAGATCAACAGCCGCTATATTGACAAAAAAGACTTTGTTGCCGAGCGGCAGTATCAGCAATCCTTCCAACCTAGCAGTGCCGATCAACAAATTCTGTCCGACACCGATCCCAACTTCCGTGTCTTCGACAACACCTCCGGCGATCCCTTTCAGAACGCAGCGCCTAGCTACCACCATAAAAGTGTGGGTGGCTACCACGCCGCCAAACTACAGCGCTACCAGGATTTGATTGATCGCCACCTCACCAAAGGCAACCAGCGGGTGTATGATATGCTCAATACCAAATACTTTATCGCCAATGGGCAAAATGGTCCCCAAGCCCAACGCAATCCTAATGCATTGGGTAATGCTTGGTTGGTTAAAGATATCCGCCTGGTGAGCAGCAACAACGAAGAAATCGATGCCCTCAACAGCATTCAGCCCGACAGCACCGCCGTGGTACACCAAGAGTTTACAAGCAGCATCGAAGGCCTGCGCCCCAACGGCCAAGGCAGCATACAACTTACGAGCTACCAGCCCAATAAACTAGAATACAACTACAATTCCAGCAACGAACAACTAGCCGTATTCTCCGAAATCTGGTACGGCCCAAACAAAGGCTGGAAAGTAGCCATAGACGATCAACCCGCGGAGCTGATTCGCGCCAATTATGTGCTCCGCGCCCTACGTCTGCCCGCAGGGCAGCACAAAATCAGCATGTATTTCGAGCCCGACACCTACCAGAGGGGCGTTACCATTTCCTTGATTTCTAGTCTGCTTATTCTCCTGGGCCTCCTGGCCTATTTAGTTATGGGGTGGAAAAAGCGTGAAAAGCAAACGGCATGAGCTCGGCCGCCCAACGAAAACGGGTGTTAATTATCAACTACTACTGGCCACCAAGCGGGGGCGTGGGGGTATTGCGTACACTCAAATTCGCTAAATATCTCCGGCAGTTTGGGTGGGAACCCGTGATTTTTACCGCACAAAACGCTCATTATCCCAGCCTGGATCCCGCTAATGCTGCCGACATCCCCGAAGGACTAGAAGTGATCCGCCAGCCTATCCTAGAGCCCAATGCGCTGTATGCTAAACTGAGTGGCGCCTCGGGCAAGAGCGAAAAACCCAAAGACCTGCTCTACGTCCCGGATGAAAATCCGGGCTTTCTGCAAAAAACGGCTGTTTGGCTGCGTGCTAATCTGTTTATCCCCGACGCCCGCAGCCTCTGGATTCGCCCATCGGTCAGGTGCCTCAAAGCTTATTTGGCCGAGCAGCCCGTGGATGTGATCCTCTCCAGCGGCCCCCCGCACAGCAATACGCGCATCGCCTATTTGCTACAGCAAGCTACGGGCATCCCTTGGCTAGCCGACTGGCGCGACCCTTGGACGCAAGTGGATTACTACCAAACACTGCCCCTTACTCGCTGGGGCAAAACCCGACACGAACAACAAGAGCAAGCCGCCCTACAAGCCGCCAACAGAACCCTCATCGTGAGCCCCCATTGGGCAGCCGATCTGGAGCGTATCGGAGCCAAAAATGTACACGTACTCACCAATGGCTACGACCCCGACGACTTCAAGAATCTCCCCCATCCCGATACCCAAGGACGGTTTACGATCACCCATTTGGGCATCATGGGCCCCGATCGCTACCCGGCCACGCTGCTAACGGCCGCTGCGCAAATTTGTCAAGAAAATCCTGATTTCAAACAGCTTTTCCGCCTACAACTCATCGGCCAAGTGGATGAAAGCATCCGCCAAAAAGCCATGGCACTAGGGCTGGAAGAGACCCATATCCAGATAATCAGCCAAATCCCGCGCCGCCAAGCCCTTGGTTATGCGGGGGCTAGTGCGGCCAATCTGCTACTGCTCAACCAGCAAGCCAATGCTGCGGGGCGCATCCCCTTCAAATTCTTCGAATACCTTGCCTTACAGCGCCCCCTCCTAGGCTTCGGCCCAGCCGATAGCGACGTCAATAGCCTGCTGAAAAGTATGGACGGCCGAACGCTTTTTCAGGAAGGCAACACTACTGCCGTAGCCGCGTATCTGCGCGCTTTGTTCCAGCAGTTCCAATCGCCCGAGGGCATTCCCGCCTTATCTTTATCGCAAACGGATCGGTACAGCTTCGCGGCCATTACCCAGCAGTTGGCTGCCCATTTGGAGGCTATAGCAGGCAAAGGCGTTTAAGCCTAGTCTTCTGATTTTTTGAGCAGCTCATATTTTTTCTGCTTGGCTTTCCACTTGTCTAAAGCATAGGACTGCATATTGGCCACGCGGTCTTTTTCATCTAGTATCTCATAGCCCAGCAGGGTTTCTATGATGTCTTCCAGGGTAGCAATACCATCCACACCGCCATACTCATCGGCAATGAGGGCAATGTGTTCTTTCCTGGAGATCATTTCATCCCATACGTCAAAAAGAGTGGCCGTCTCAGGGTAAGTGAGAATATCCCGTTTAAGGTCTTTTAAGGTCAGGTCAAACTGGTCTTCCGCCAGCTTTTCAAACACCAAAGAGCGGAATACATAGCCCGTGATATTATCGCGATTGCCCTCAAAAATAGGAATACGAGAGAAATGTAGGAACTCTTTATTTTCCAAGAACTCCTTCAGCTTCATATTTTGGTTGGCCAACACCAGCACCACCCTGGGCGTCATCACCTCGGCTATCTTTATTTCCTTCAGCTTGATGAGGTTCTGGATAATGCGGTTTTCCTTGTCGCCAAAAATACCCTCTTCCATACCGATGCTGCTGAGGGCGGCAATTTCTTCGCGGCTGGTGGTCAGTTCCTTCTCGCTGCGCGTCAGCATCTTGGTGAGCAGCGCAGAAATCATCACTAAGGGATAGGTGATGAAAAGACTGAAACCAATAAACTTGCCCACGATGCCTACCAACTCCCTACTGTAGTTGGCGCCTAGCGTTTTGGGGATAATTTCCGTCAACACCAATATCAAAAGCGTCAGAACCGCCGAGACGATCCCAAAGTAGGCCTCGCCAAAAACCACCGTCGCTTGCGCACCCACCCCTGCCGCACCCACGGTATGTGCTACCGTATTGAGCGACAAAATAGCCGACAGTGGTTTGTCTATATCCTCCTTGTAAGCAATCATTTTCATGGCGGTACCATCCCCCTGCTCTGCCCTCGATTTGAGATAGGAAATGGGCGTAGAAAGCAAAACGGCCTCCATAATGGAACACAAAAAGGAAGTTATTAAGGCCGTGAATAGATAAATCAGTAAAAGCGTCATATTGTTCATTCTGTTTGAACTAATCAAAAGTTTTACCTCTGGAACAGCTTGGCGAGCTCCTATTGAATGGCTCAGGCCCATACGGGACCAAGGTCAGGAGCAAAGATAGTATTTTATTAGCCATACTTCATCCACACTTAGCCCCCCAAAGTATCTGAGGCCCTCTTTAGTGGGCGCAAACCAAATTTCGCATATCCAGACCTCAGATGAGCATAGACGCAGCCGAGGACGAATAGGCATCGACAATTTGGCTCGCACTTCTCTTTATTTCCGCTTCAAAATCGGTAGTTGTCCTATCCGAAACTAGGAGGCATTGTTGCAGCAACTCGTCAAATAATATTTTCCTTATCGACTAGTTTTAGTTCTATGAAAAATCGATCATTAATGTTATGCTTATGACAGATGAAACCTTCTGTAGGGCTGTAGAAAAAAGTAGATTGGACGATTGAAACGTTACTGGATGCTTCTGCCTCAATATAGTAACCCGCATAAACTTTATCTCCTACTACGAACTCCCCCTTTGATGAAATTTCATATACACAATGATTATCTATGTTACCATTCCATTCTACTATCTCGGTTGACCAATAACCACCAATTTTCAGGTTGGTGCTATATGAATCACCTACTCTTATGGGATGTACGACGTAAGGGAACGGCGTTATTTCCAATACTTTCATACTTCCAACTCTAGGAGGATGTAGCCAAATATTTTTGCAATTTTCAACTAAGCCTGTAGTTCCACTAATATTAATAATGAATTTAGCAAAGTTGATAAAGTTATATGTAATTACAGCAATTCCCCATTTGGCAACAGAAGCTAGCTTATGGAGTTAAGCTTAGCATGAAAGTCGCATAAATGCTATGTCCATCATACTTGAGCCGCCACTTTGGATCAGGTGGCAATTTCAAATGGGGAATTGCTGGTATCAATAATATCGCCTGGATTAACCTGAAGCAACAGGGGAACCGTACGCGTTTGCAGCAGGAATGGAGCGGCCAGCTTATCTGGGTAGCGGATAAAAGCTGTTAGGCCAAGGACCAGCAAAAAAACAAGCGCAATTCCTCCTATCCCAGCGCGTAAAAGCCATCCGGGCGGATTGCCCAGCATATCTTCAATAGCGGCATCTCTGTAGGGCGAGTGGTGGTTTGGTGATGGCATTCG
>DAITME010000110.1:0-9878 GCA_036835305.1 Lewinella sp. | reverse complement strand
ATAGCATTGGTATGAAAATAAATCCAACGCTTTCCGATTTGTACTCAATAAATCGATTTTCAATGCGATTTATTGAGTACAAATCGGAAAACTCAAAGAAGGCGTTTATTTTTATACCCTCACCAGTGCAACTATTTTCAAAAATATATCGTATTTTTGCGGGCGCAAAGGCCGAGCTGCTTTTGTTTTTCTGGTCCTGTAGCTCAGGGGATAGAGCATCTGACTTCTAATCAGACGGTCGCAGGTTCGAATCCTGCCGGGATCACCACCTAGTTCTCATGGCTTCTTTGCGCTGCAAAGAAGCCATTTTCTTATCCTCTCAACCATCAAGCTGGCTAGCATCATGAGTATCCATCAAGAAGTTAAACGTGTCACCACCCATATCCTGCAAGCTATGAAGGCGCGGGGGGAGAAAATTGCTATGCTCACGGCCTACGATTTTTCGATGGCTAGCATCCTCGATGCCGCCGGCATTGACGTGCTTTTGGTGGGCGACTCGGCCAGCAACGTCATGGCTGGCCACGAAACGACGCTTCCCATTACGCTCGATCAAATGATTTACCACGGTGCTTCGGTTGTGCGAGGGGTAAAACGCGCCTTGGTGGTGGTGGATATGCCTTTTGGTTCTTACCAAGGCAATAGCAAGCTAGCCCTCGAAAGCGCCATCCGTATTATGAAAGAAAGCGGTGCCCACGCCGTAAAATTGGAAGGTGGGGCCGAAATTGGTGATAGCATACGCCGTATTCTCAGTGCCGGCGTACCCGTAATGGGGCATTTGGGGCTTACCCCGCAATCGATTTATAAATTCGGCACCTACACCGTCCGAGCCAAGCAAGAGGCCGAGGCTCAAAAATTAAAAGAAGATGCCCTAGCATTACAAGAGATGGGCTGCTTCGCGATTGTGCTGGAAAAAATCCCAGCCCAACTAGCCAGAGAAGTAAGCGAAAGCCTCGTCATTCCTACCATTGGCATCGGCGGCGGTGGTGATTGCGATGGGCAGGTGCTCGTTACCCACGATCTGCTGGGTATTACCAAAGACTTCCACCCGCGCTTCCTGCGGCGCTATACCGATCTATTTGAGATCATCAAAACCGCAACCGAAAGCTACATCGAAGATGTGCGCAGCGGCGATTTCCCCAACGAACAAGAACAATACTAAGATGCTAAAAAAAGGGCTATTGCTGCTGGTTTTAATCGGATCCTTAGCCGCCGCTGGCTTGTTCTACCTGCTTGGCCTACAAGCTGTAGTGCCCAGTAATTGGGATAAAAACACCAGCATCACCATCCCACGGGGAGCCAGCTATGAACAAGTGATGGACACCCTGGCCGCAAAGGGTATCGTACTGCATCGCCCCAGCTTCGATCTGCTGGCTGGCAGGATGGCTTATAAAAAAGAGGTGATGCGCTCGGGGCGTTTCCAGTTGCAGCCCGGCAGCAGTGCCATTCGCCTCATCCGCCTGCTTCGCAACGGCCGCCAGGCAGCCGTAAAAGTCATCCTCACTACCGAACGGGAACCGATGAATGTAGCGGCTAAAGTAGCCCGCTTCTTGGAGGCCGATAGCCTAGCCTTTCAGCAGTTGTTCAGCGATAATCGCTACCTCGATAGCATCGGCTACTACCCCGAAACGCTGCAAACGCTCTTTATTCCCAATACCTACGAGATGTACTGGAACGCCAGCCCCCGCGATTTCGTAGCGCGCATGATCAAAGAACACCAACGCTTCTGGGAAGCCAACGATCGCCTGGGAAAAGCAAAAGCCTTAGGGCTCACCCCCACTGAAGTCTATACCCTCGCCAGCATCGTAGAAAAAGAAAGTCTGCAAAATATAGAAAGGCCCCGCATTGCCGGGGTCTATCTCAACAGACTGCGCATTGGCATGCCCCTGCAAGCAGATCCTACCGTAGTTTTTGCTATTCGGGAGTTCGGCCTCGGCCGCGTACTCAAACGGCATCTGGAGTACGATAGTCCCTACAACACCTACAAATACCCAGGCTTGCCACCTGGCCCTATTGCCATGAGCAGCCCTGGAAGCATCGATGCCGTTCTAAACCCAGAAAAACACCCCTACCTCTACTTCTGTGCCGTAGGCGACAATAGCGGCCTGCACAACTTTGCCGAAACTCTATCAGGTCACGGCCGCAACATTGCCGTCTATGTGCAAAACCTCCAAGAACGAGGAATTCGGTAATCAAGCTAAAATTACTACCTTAGCCCATTCAAATAAGCTCACGAACATGCCCAAGCAAAAGACGGATGACCTCCTTCGGCTTATCGATACCCTCACCCGCGCAGAGAAGCGCCACTTCCGGCTGTTTGTCAAGCGCAACCAGCAAGCAGACAACGAGATTCTTTTTCTTCAACTCTTCGACTACCTCGAAAAACAAGAAGAATACGATGAGGATCACCTCCTCAAACGCATCAGCGGCATCAAAAAAAGCCAGCTTTCCAACCTCAAAGCTCACCTCTACAAGCAACTACTCACATCGCTGCGGCTCCTCAACCGAAACAAGGACGAGGAGATTATGCTACGCGAAAACATCGACCATGCCCGCATCCTCTACAACAAAGGCCTCTACCGCCAAGCACTAGATGTGCTAGAGAAAGTAAAGAAAAGAGCACTAGAAAACGAAGCACACACCATCGCGCTAGAGATTGCCCAGTTTGAAAAACTCATCGAAGGCCAATACATCACCCGCAGCATCGGCGGCCGCGCCAGCCAGCTCGCTCAGGAATGTGGGGAACTCCTCCGGTCGGTTGATACCGCCGAGCAATTCTCCAACCTCAGCCTCCAATTATATGGCTACTACCTCGAAAGTGGGCTGGTAAAAACCGACCAGGAAGTAAGGACGGTTCGGGCGCTTTTCAATAGCTTACTACCCAACAAAAGCTACGAAGACCTCAGCTTTTGGGGCAAAGTCTATTATTGCCAGTCTTATGTATGGCTCCACCACATCTGCCAAGAGTACCCGCTCAGCTACCGATACAGCCAGCGAATGGTGAACCGCTTTCGCGATCAGCCCAATATGATCGCTATCAACGCAGCACTCTACCTCAAAGGGCTTCATAACCACCTAGGCACCCTCTTTAATATGTGGCAGTATAACAAGTTTCAGGCAGAGCTTCAGCAGCTTTTGGATTTCCCCAAACAGTACGACCTTAATGAGGACGATAACACCCGCGGCATCTGGCACCTCTACCGCTTCACCCACAGCATCCAGCTACATTATATGCAAGGCACCTTCAGCGAAGGGCTAGCGCTGGTGCCCGAACTCATGGAGGCCATCGAGGAAGATCTGTATGGCTGGGATGAGTACCGCAAACTCCTGTTCTACTACCGCATCGCCTGCCTGTACTTTGGCTCCGGCGATAACGATACGGCCATCGATTACCTCAACCTGATCGTCAACCAACGCAGCCAGCAATATCGCTCCGATATACAAGCCTACGCACGCATCCTCAGCCTCATCTGCCACTACGAAATGGGCAATGTGCAGCTCGTGGAATACCAAGTCAAAAGCGTCTATCGCTACCTCGCCAAAGTAGAGCACCTCCAAGAGACGCAGCAAACGATCTTCCGATTCCTACGCCGAATCCCCCGAATTCGCGAAAACCAAGTGCAGCAAGAATTTATAAAACTCAAGGAAAAGCTTGACAAAATAGCACAAAAGCCCTACGAAAGCCGCCCCTTCACCTATCTGGATATTCCCAGTTGGTTGCAAGCAAAAATTGAGGGAAAGTCCGTACAGGAAGTTATTCGTGCGGAGTTCCTGAAAGCGCAAAAGGCAGAAAAAAGCTAGTAAGGCATACATGCAGGAGCAAAGTTCTCTTTTTGAGCCAAGAAAGTAAATCAGATTAAGCTATGCAAAAGGCCTACTTCGTGAGTGGTATTGGCACTGATGTGGGGAAAACCGTTGTCAGTGCGTTCCTCTGTCGTTGCCTCGATGCTCACTACTGGAAGCCCATTCAGGCGGGGGAACTAGACTTCTCCGACAGTGCCAAAGTCCAGCGCTGGAGCCGAAGACGGAGCGAGCAAATTCATCCCGAGGCTTTTCGCTTCTCCACCCCAGCGAGCCCACACTACGCTGCTCAAAAGGAAGAACACGGCTCCCGCATTTATGCCCGCATCCATACGGACACGGTGGGCGTGAGCCAAAATCACTTTCAGCTTCCCAACACCAACCAGCCCTTGATAGTAGAAGGTGCTGGCGGCCTCCTAGTGCCCATCAATGAGCAGGAAACCATGCTCGATTTGATCCAAGCCTTCCAGCTTCCTGTGCTGCTGGTGGCTAGGAACTACCTCGGCAGCATCAACCATAGTCTGTTGAGCATTCAAGCACTAAAGCATGCCAACATTCCACTTACTGGGCTAATTTATAGCGGCGCCAACTACCGAGACAACATAGAAATTATTGAAAAAATCAGTGGCGTCTCTCCCTTGGTTCAGCTCCCCGAACTAGCGGCCGTGACGCCCGAAGCCATCGATCAACTAGCTGACGAATTTGGCGCTGTTGTCTGCAAAGCCCTTTTATAAAAAAGCGCAACTACTTAGGAGGTACCAAATTCCGGCTCAAAAAAGCCAAAATAAGCAAGCAACCGATATCAATCTGGGCAAAAGTGCAACATTACGCAATTTTGCCCTATTTTTCGTCCTCGTTTTAGTAAATCCCAGCCAGTCTGTTCGCTTTCGCTACTGCTTTAGCACTTTTTTTACCAAACGCCCAGACGGTAGCCTGATATGCAAAAAGTATGTTCCCGCTGCCAGGCCTGCGGTAGATAAAGTGAGGTGATCTGTACTGCTTCTATGCTGAGCACTCATCACTTGCCTACCCAAGAAATCAAAAAGTTGCAGCTGAACCGAAGCAGGCTGATCCCCAGATAGCTGAACGTTTAATACCTCCTGAAAAGGAGATGGAAATACCAAAAGTCCCAAAGCTTCGGCATCCAGGAGCGTTTCGGTAGCAGTATTCAAATCGCGTGCTCCGTTAGCGAAAAAAGCCCCCCAATGCCCTCCTTCTACGAGTATGGCTGCACTCCCTGAAGCCGATATTTTATCGCTACCCAAAGGTACTACTGCTAATACACGTGCCCCTTGATTCGTTTGCGCATCAAAAACTAAGCGGTCATCCCCAACGCCATAGTTGGGGTAGTTGACCATACTATTCTCGAAAATGATACTGCTGCTGCCCGTTTCCATGTTAGCGCCTATAATATTAAACTGCCCTGCAGCAAAGTCCACCTCCTCGAAGGCAATAATGTAGGGTGAATTTTTAGTAAACGTGGGGTTTCCAATACTCTTACCTGCGGGCAGATTACTATCAAGCTTAATGATATAACCGTCGCCAAAGTCGTTGCGCCCCCTATCCCAAGCCCGCAAGAATCCAATATCCCAATAGGTGATACCATCATCCAGACGGCTTTCTGCATCGTACATCAGAAATTCCCCTTCAGGTTCCCATTCCAGCGCATCTGTGTACAAGACATCCCCCGTTGATATTCCACTGGCCGTTGTAGGGTTAAAAATAGTGTAGAAGCGGCCGATGCCACTCTCAAAATCAAAAATCAATATCCGATTGTCATTATCTGTAGTAGTGACTGCCAAGCGATTTCCATCTTTATTGATCGCTACATTTCTCCAGTTCGTACCCGGATTGTTTTCTATGAAACCCAGCTGGTTATTGCTAAAATTATAGACTCTGAGCCTACCCTGGCTATCTACAAAGACAGCAAAGCGGCCATCATCTGTTAGGCTGGGCTTGCTGCGCAAACCCACTTCTGCTAGGGGATTGTTGAGCAAGCTGCCATCTTCCTGCGCCACGTAAAGGGCACTTTGATTTACATTAGACAACAGCAAGAAACGATCCCCCTCATTACTTTCTAAATCGACGGTATAATTCCCGCCGGAGCCACCAATCCCTACTTCATCGAAAGCTGCATTGGCAGCTGCTACAACTGCTGCTCCGTACAGATCGCTGGCCGCCTGCACCACAGCAATCCGTAAATCGGCAAAGCGCGAAGAGCGTGTGAGATAAGTGGATAGCGCCCGGTAATAGACTCTAGCTGCTCGCTCATCTCCTACCCCCGGCGCAGAGGCAAAAAGATAAAACGCTCGGTTCGGAATGCCACTATTGATGTGTACCCCGCCATTATCATTATCGGCATTGACTGGCAAATCTTGGTATTGATCCATGTGTGCTGGTTGCCAGCGAAAATCCTGCGGCCCTGCTGCACCATTGTTGGGGTTCTGCATATTACGCATGGTACCACTGGTAAAAACACTGGGGTTCACAACGTCTTCTCCTATTCGGAAATCACCGCTCTCCCCTTCCACCAAATAGCCAAAAACATCAGCAAAAGACTCATTCAGCGCCCCTGCTTGCTCTTGGTAAATCAAATCAGCCGTAGATTGTATAACGCCGTGCGCCATTTCGTGGCCTGCTACGTCCAGTCCTCTGGGTAATCGGAAGAATGCTTGGTTTCCATTACCATAAAAAAGTGCTCGGCCATTCCAGAAGGCGTTGTCCATTTGTGTACCATCTGGCTCGTTGATATTCATAAATGAATAGACATTCCCACCCGCGCCGTCAATAGAATTACGACCGTGGGCATCCAAGAAATATTGATATGCTGTCCCAGCATTGCTGTGCACAGAAGCAGCCGTTTTTGACCAGTTGGTGTTGTTCAATGAAATACTTAATGTGGGACTGAAGCTATTTAGTTGCGGGCTTCCCCCCAACCCATCGTAGGTAAGAATAAAACCATCTATATTGTTGTTGGCCACGTTGAACATCGGGCGGCTGCCGTCTAGCAGATAAAAGGTATCCTGCAAAGAGAAGGTATTGATGGTTACGGTCTGGTCGAACAAATTCAAAACGTTGGTCGTATAGGGACCATCTGGGGGTAAAGCGGCCTTCTCGTCTTGGTTTTCTACGGAAGGATGGCTGTCCGCGCAAGATCCAGCGGCCGCCAAGTGCTGAGGCGCCATCAAACCACAAGTGTGGCCATAGCGGTTTAAAACAGCTCCTGTATGGGCATCTAGGTAGGTGGTATAGTGCTTAGCTAGGTTCGGACGCGTCTCTATCTGATAGGCTAAGTATGCCTTGCCTTCCCTGTAATAAACCACTAGCTTACTGGACCATTGCGGCCCGCTTACCCATTTTAATTGTTCTTCGGAGAGTGCCACAAACTCGGCCATGTCCATCGCTTTTACCTTGTCAGCAGCAGCTTCAGCCGTCCAACTAACTTCCATATTTAAACTATCCGGGCTAGGGAACAATCGTCCTGCATAAAAATCAAACCCACTGTCCACTGATTGGGCATGCAATCGTGCATCAGCAGGTACTACCTCCAAACCCTTATATACTTGTTGTAAGCGTACATGTAGCTGCCCTAGCTCGTCTGTTTCTTGGCTTGTTATGAGTATCTCCACCAAGGGATCCGCTAGCTTCAACAGTGCGCCTATTTCAGACAGGTAAGCGTAGGCATCCGTTTTATCCGCCATTCTCCTACCCAGCGGCGCAGGTCTACCAAAAATAGCAATCGGTTGGCCATCCTCAGGGTCGGCAACTACTTTTAGACCGCCTAACGTAGGCAAATTGATACCCAGATTGGCTGGCAATCGGTCTCCTAGCAGCATATTCATCCGTTCTTGCAGTAAATTAGGAGCAGCCGATGGCAAAGCTGCCTGTGGCAGCCCGTTAAAATCCAGGTTTTCTGCATCTATATTACTCGGCTGGCTAGCAACTAATAGGTTTGGCTTAAAAGCTTGCTGCCCTACCAATACCCCTACCAAAGCTGCCGCTGCTGCTAATAGTATTAAACGCTTCATTGTGTATTGATTTTGTTGATGTGTGTGTGTAAGATTGAAATAACACTCCTTTAATCCAATTTCCGTAATCGGCGGGCTTCCCCCATCAATTGCTCAAAAAGTGATTGTGTAGCTTCATCGGGAGCGCCCTGAGGAGCTAACCACTGCAATTCTCGTACTCCTTTTTCGGTATAATAGCGTAAAACAGCATTGTAATTACTTGGCAGGGAGCGATCGTAAGGCAAGTTTGGTATTATCTCCTCTACTTGACGCAACAGCGCAGTATTAACCCTACCTATTTTTTCCATCTCTTCTTTCAGTGGATCTTTGAAAAACAACCGACGGTTATCTAGAAGCAAAATATAAGTTCTCAATTCTCCGGCCACCCCCCCCTTGCTTCCAAAATGTAGGCATTCAGTAGGTAAGCTATGGTAAGAATACTTGCTACAAGCTGCCAAAAAAAAACAGCTGAATACGAACAATAGTGTTTTTAAACGTGCCATTCCTTAAACTTGATCTTTAGATTGGTTCTTTGCTCACGCAGGAGCAAAAATAGCATAAAAAGAGCAGAGACCCAAAACAAAGGCGGCTCGATGCTGTATGCACCGAGCCGCCCTGTGTTTAGGAAGGAAAGCTAAAGCTTTTTCCTAGTATTTACTGTGTACTAGCGTACGACTACCATTTTCTTAGTAGCTGTGAAATCACCAGCAACAATTGTGTAAGTCATTACACCAGTAGCGCCTTTCAATTCAGCTACGTTCAAATTGGCAATGTTGTAACCAGCAATACCTTCGATCTGGCGAGTCAGGATCGCACGACCTTGGATGTCTTGTACTGTTAGAACAACCTCGCTGGCAACAGGTAAGTTGAAACCGATTCTCGTCACATCTGCGAATGGGTTGGGCGTATTCTGCTCGAGGGCAAAATCAGCACCAACAGCAGCAGCAGTAGTGAAGTTCAGGTTCAAGCTCGCTACACCGCCGTTAGCAGTGTAAGCTTCGCTGTTAGTAATGCGGTTGCTTAGCTTGAGTAAGTCGCTCAATTGGCCATCAGCAGTAGCACGTACTTCTAGGTTGATAGCACCTTCACCAATGTGGCTGAGCGCTAGGAGACCTTCAGCAGCTTGCGTCAGGTTTACACCCGTAGCTTGTGCAGAAGCGAAATCAACGTTTACCAGCTCTAAACCAGCAGCTAACTCAAGTGTAGCTTGGAAGCCAGCCAAATCAGCAGCCTCTAGGCTTACTACATAGCTGTTGCCAACTACTACTGCGATGTCTGCTACATCAATGCTCGCTACACCACGGCCAGTAGCCGTTTGTGCATTGGCGATAGCATCCGTGACGTTACCCATCTCAACAGCTACGAAGTCAGCACCTACTACAGCACCGCTTAGGTTGTTGGCATTGAATACCTCAGCACCATCCTCGGCGTAGAAGCGCCAGCTGGCAGTTTGAGCAAATGCAGCGTCGATACCTAGGATCACACGACGGATCGCGATGATGTCGAGGACATTTACGTTAGCATCTTGCGTTACATCAGCAGCGAGTGCTTGGTATACACCTGTGAAAGACTGAATACCTAAGATGTGACGGCTGATCAAGATCAAGTCGGCTGTAGATACAGTAGCTAAGTTTACAGAAGGATCGTAAGCGGGCTGAACAGTGTAGTCGTTGCCCTCTTCCAAACCATTGAATGCATAGAAACCACCAGCTTGTGTAGTAGCTGAGTTGTTCATGCTAGCACCGTTGGTGATGTTTACCACTACGTTGTTCATGCCTTGGCTGTTTGGCGTAGTGATAGCACCTGCCAGTGAGCCCATTCCACCACCAGTACACACACTTGGCTGGAAAGCTTGGACAAATAGTGTTGTTTCGCAGTAGTCAGCGTTGCCAACTGGATCGATAGCATAGATGCGAACGATTACCATACCTAGATCGTCGCAATCCAGTGCGATACCAGTTTGTCCTTGTGCAGGCTGGAAGCCAGGAACCGTGTACTCATCTGGGTGATAGATAGAGAAGCGTACTTCACCAGAGCAATCGAAGCTTGGGCTAGCAATAAAGTCGGATGCCC
>DAITME010000109.1:0-10125 GCA_036835305.1 Lewinella sp. | reverse complement strand
TTAACAAAAAAAATGACAAAAGGTAATTTACCACAACCCTCAAAAACCAAACGCCTAAACGCTAGACCAAAAAAGGATTGCTCCGCCGCTCTTTCCCTATCGTGGTGCTGGGCCCGTGGCCGGAATAGACAATTGTTTCATCCGGCAGGCGCATCAGCTTGGCCCATATCGAGCCCATCAGCGTATCGTAATCGCCGCCTGGTAGATCTGTGCGGCCAATAGAGCCCTGGAACAATACATCGCCTGCGATGCAATAAGCCTCCTTGGCATTGTAGAAGCAAAGGCTGCCGGGTGAGTGCCCGGGCGTCAGCAGTACATCAAAAACAGCCTCGCCTAACTGAATCTGCTCCCCCTCCTCCAAAAAATAGGCGGGTGCAGGCGATGGTTTCATGGGCGGCAGGCCATAAGCTTGCCCGATGGCTGGCGCCCGCTCCAGTAGCTGCTGCTCTAGTGGGTGGATGCCCAACTCCAAGCCGTAGGTTTCGGCTGCGAAGCTGTTACCAAAAACGTGGTCTAGGTGGCAGTGGGTATTGATCAATTTCGTGGGGCGGAGGCCTAGCTCGGCGATCGCTGCTGCCAATTGCTGCTCTTCTTGCCGACTCAGGCAGCCGGGATCGAAGATAATAGCCGCTAGGCTTTCTGTCTCGTACACGACGTAGGTATTCTCCTGAAAAGGATTAAAAGTGAAGCTAAGAACTTTCGTCATAGTAAATCGTTTCTCATTTACGGTAAATGCCTGTTGGACTGATTTTTATTTGTGCTCACGCCCAGGCCCATACGGGTTAAATACGGGCGCGGCGTGTACATACGCACTCGTTGCTCACGCAGGAGCAAAGAAAGCTACTATGGAGCAATGCCTTTGCCAAATCTCCGCAGAAACAAAGAGGAATCGCGAATATAGCATTATCTTGCGATAGCGGCTGGGGGAACATGGCTCTTATTCGTAAAACATGGCTCCTGCGTGAGCCAAACAACTAAGACGCTTTGAGTAATTAACTGTCAAGCGTAAAATCGGCAGCATGCGAAAACTTCTTTTCCTTCTTTCCCTTTTGTCGGTCGCTACCCTAGCGGCACAGACCTCTCAGGTGCAGTTTGGTAAAAACCGGGTGCAATACCACACCGACTTCGATGAGTGGCGGCAATACGAAAGCGACAATTTCATCACCTATTGGTACGGGGAAGGGCGCAACATTGGGCAAGCCGTGGTGATGTATGCCGAGCAAGATTTTGCCTATATTCAGGGAATGCTAGAGCACCGCATGAATGAGAAAGTGCAACTCATTGTTTATGTTGATATCACCGATGTGAAGCAGAGCAATATCGGCAGCGAAGAGGTCTTTTCGCTGCCAGGCGTAGCATCTGGCGCGGGCAGCGGAGGCGGGGCTGCGGCTGGCCGCCTCAGTGTCAATCAAGCAAAATTCTTGGGCAACAAGGCCTTCGTTTATTTCAATGGCGACCACAACGATCTGCGCCGCCAAGTCAGAGAAGCCGTGGCGAGTATTTATCTGGAGCACATGCTCTTCGGCTCCAACATCCAAGAAGTTGTACAAAACGCCCTGCTGATGAACCTACCGCCTTGGTTTAAAGCAGGCCTAGTGGCCTATTTGGGGCAAAACTGGGATGCAGACGCCGATGATCAGCTCCGCCACCTGTTGGCTAGCGAGAAATACAAAGATTTCGATCGGCTAGCAGAAGACTATCCGCGCCTCGCTGGGCGAGCTTTTTGGTACTATATTGCCCACAGCTTTGGCGAGCCTTCGGTGAGTAGCCTGCTCTACCTCACGCGCATCCACCGCTCGGTTGAGAGCGGCTTCCTCTACGTCTTGGGCAGTCCCTACGAAATGGTGCTCTTCAACTGGAAAGATTTCTTCACCCGCCGCTATAATGAGGACATCGACGGCAGAACGCTGCTCGGCAGCGCTGTTTCCGTCAGCATCAAAAACAAGAAAGACTATACCCTCAGCACCGTCAAAATGAGCCCCGATGGGCAGCGCATCGCTTACGTGCTCAACAACATCGGCCGCTATTGGGTCTATCTGCAAGACTTGCAGACTAATGAGCGCCAAGTAGTTTTCAAAAGCGGCGACCGGAACCTCCTACAAGCTACCGACTATGAATACCCACACATCGCCTTCAGCCCCAGTAATCAAGAGCTGGCCGTCCTCTACGAGCTTCGGGATGTCCCTAAGCTTCTGCTCTACAACCTCAACACCAAGAAGTCAAAAACCGAAGACCTAGGTCCCCAGTTGCAGCGCGTACACAGCATGGAATATCTCAATCCGGGCACCCTCCTACTCAGCGCTACGCGCAGTGGTTTTTCCGACATCTACCTCTATTACCCCGCCACGCGCCAGTCTATACCTGTCACCAACGATTTCTACGACGATCTCGATGCCGTGCCGGTGCGCATACGCGATCGGCAAGGCATCCTCTTTGCCAGCAACCGATTGGACACCCTCAAGAGCAATTTCCGCTTCGACACGCTGCTGCCCGCCCCGCAGTTCGATATTTTCTACTACGACTTAGAGGGAAAGCCCGGCGAGTTCGTGAGAATAACCAACACCCCCTTTGCCAACGAGCGCAGCCCGATGGCTCTTAATGAGCAATACTACAGCTATCTCTCCGATGCGTCAGGCATATACAACCCCTATCGCGGCTACCTCGAAGATTATGTTCATCATATCGACCAACTAATCTATCTGCAAGACGGTAGCGAGATTCGCCTACACGCCGATAGCAGCCTGAGCGAACTGGATACCACCTTGATTGATAGCATCGTTCTGGAGCCCGTCATCCGCGAGCGGGCGATCAATACGGCTACTACCGATTTGCCCTTCAACCTCCTAGCACAAACGCGCGCTACTTTGGCCAATAAAGCCCTCGGTCACTACCTACAGCCCAGCGTAAAACCAAAATCAAAAAAACCAACCGGCCGGCTAAAAAGCCAAATATTCTGGACGCCAATCGATACCAGCAGTACTAGTAGCCCCCGCCCAACCGCTTGGCAGCAATACCAGTGGCGCCGACGAGGCTACGTCCCCAGCGTAGCAGAACGCGGCAGCAGTAGCCCCCGCCCCGATACCCTAAGGCAAAACACCAAGCTCCAGCCGCAAGAACCACGCCCACCGCTCAATGAAGGCCTCCTGTTTCAGACGCGCTTCCAAAACCCCACCCCCCTACCTTCTCTCGAACCCGACAAGACCGAGGCCGACCCCAGCCCCAAAGTGCCCGATGCGGCGCGTACCGACCTGCCCAATACCACCGTGGTATCTCCGGCCTTAGCCAACCGGCCCAGGCCTACCAACCCAGCGCTGCGCGGCGAACAAATCAGCCTAGCACCCGGCGAGACCTATCGCTTCCGCCCCGGCCAGATCGTGGCGCATCGCACCACCTTCCGCATCAACTACCTACGCACCACCGCCGATAACAATCCGCTCTTCGATGGCCTCAACGCCTTCGCCGCTAACCCTATGGGCTTTACCCAACAACCGCTCGGCATCCTCCTCAAAGGCAGTGTCATGGATCTCTTCGAAGACCACGTGGTGGAAGGCGGCCTGCGGCTCCCCACCGCCTTTAACGGCACCGAATACTTCCTCATCTACCACAACCGCCGCAAAAGACTCGATACCTACTACGCCGCCTACCGCCGCAACCGCCGCCAAGATGACGGTCGCTTTACTTTTGGCCCTCGGCGCATCGACGAGAATACCCTCATCGGCCAGTTCGGTATCCGCTACCCCCTTGATGTCTTCCGCTCTTTCCGCGCCACCGCTACCTTGCGCCGAGATCGCGTCCAGACCCTCCCCACCGAAAGAGCCGCCTTGCGCGAAGACGTCTTCCAGCAGCAACGCATCGGCGCCAGGGTGGAATATGTATTCGACAACACCATCGACCTGCGCGAAAACCTCCGCCAAGGCAGTCGCTACAAAGTGTATGCCGATTTTTCTAAAAGCTTCAATATCGCCGGCAGCGACGAAGGCCGAACGGGCTTCGACCCTGGTTTCATGGGCGTTGTAGGTGCCGATGCCCGCCATTATCACCGGCTGGACAAATACAGCATCCTCGCCTTCCGCTTAGCGGGCGCGACCAACCTCGGAAGCCAAAAAGTACTGTTCTACCTCGGGGGTTCCGACAACAGCCTGCTGCGCAATTTCAACCAAAATATTCCCACCCCTACGCCCGAAAATGGCAACTTCGTGCTACAGGACCTCGCCAACTCCATGCGCGGCTTCGATATCAATACGCGCAACGGCGCTACCTACGTTTTGGGTAATGCCGAAGTGCGCGTGCCTGTATTCAACTATCTTTTCCGCAACATCCGCTCTAGCCTCATTCGCGATTTCCAGCTCATCAGTTTCTTCGATATCGGCACGGCTTGGATCGGGAGCAACCCCTACAGCGAAGACAATCCTGTGAATATCACCACCTATCCCGAGCCCTCCACCCTTGCCAATCCTGGGCCTGTTTCCGTTACTGTGATCCGCTATCGGGAACCCATCATCTACAGCTACGGATTAGGCGCCCGAACTTCCCTCTTTGGCTATTTCGTTCGGGTAGACTATGGCTTGGGTGTAGAAACACGGGAAGCCAATCCCGCCAAGTGGCATCTCAGTTTGGGCTACGACTTTTAACCAAGGCAACTTTACAGCCCCCAAAAGCATTGTCTGAGGGTGCGTTTTTGCATGACTGCGGGAGCAAGGCTCTCGGCAAGGAGCCATGCTGACACAGCACATCATTCTTAACAATCTATCAAAACTATGACGCTAGAAGAAAAAATCATCGCCGACCTAAAGACCGCTATGAAAGCGAAAGACCAAGTAGGCCTGCGCGGCATACGAGCCGTCAAAGCCGCTCTTTTGCTAGCCAAAACCGATGGCAGCGGCCAAGCAATGGACGAAAATGCCGAAATAAAATTGCTGCAAAACCTTGTCAAACAACGGCAAGACAGCCTCAACATCTACCGCCAGCAAGGCCGCGAAGACCTCGCCAAGACCGAAGAAGAAGAAATTGAAGTCATCAGCCGATACCTGCCCGCTGCCATGACGGAAGCCGAACTGGAAGCCGCCATCAAGGCCGTTATTGCCGGTGCTGGTGCCACTTCTATCAAGGACATGGGTAAAGTGATGGGGGCTGCCACCGCTGCCGTTGCTGGCCGTGCTGATGGCAAGACCGTCTCGGCCATGGTCAAAAAGCTCTTAGCTTAAACCCTAGCCTTGCTACAACTGTTCTACGAATAGCATTTGGTGCTTGTGCCCTACTATCCGTTCGGTGCAAGCACCAACAAACAAAGTATATGTCCATACCCGAATACACTACTGCCCCTGTGAGCGTGGAAGCCAAAAGCATCTACGAGCCTGCCTATTCCAAGCCACTGGAAGACATCTTTGTGTTTTCCTATGTGGTAAGAATCACCAACCGCGGTAAAAGACAGGCCCAATTACTTAGTCGCCAATGGGTCATTACAGATGCTTGTGGCCAAGCCCGCATTGTAGAAGGCGAGGGCGTTGTGGGCCAGCAACCTACTATCCTACCTGGCCAGACCTATGAGTACAGTAGCTGGTTACAACTCGATACCCCCATCGGCGCCATGGAAGGCCACTATGTCATGGAAGAACAAAGCGAAGGCCGCCGCAAAAAGCGGATATTCTTGGCCAGCATTCCAAAAATGATACACATCGCTCCAGCCTTGCTGAATTAGGCCTACCTTCGCCTACAAAACCACCCAATAAAATATGGAAGCCACCAAAGTACTACTCGTCATACTAGACGGCTGGGGTCTCGGGCAGCGCCCACAGGACGATGCCATCGCACAAGCCCAAACCCCCAGCTTCGATAAGATTTGGCAGGAAAACCCCCACAGCACCCTCATCACCTATGGCGAAGAAGTAGGCCTCCCCGAAGGCCAAATGGGCAACAGCGAAGTTGGCCACCTCAATATCGGTGCTGGCAGAGTCGTCTATCAAAGTTTTGCCCGCATCAACAAAGCTATCCGAGAAGGAGAATTGGCCAGCGACCCGCAAATCCACCAAGCTTTGAAAGCCGCCAAAGAACAGGACAAAACCGTCCACCTCATGGGCCTACTAAGCGATGGCGGGGTGCACAGCCATATCAATCATCTACTAGCCCTTTGCGATATTACCGAAGCGGCTGGCAACACCAAGGTAGCCATCCATGCCTTCACCGACGGCCGAGATGTTGCGCCCAAAAGTGCCGCGGGCTACCTGCAAACGCTGCAAGCGCACTTGGTAGGCAAAGCCCCTAAAATTGCCTCCATCACGGGGCGTTTTTATGCGATGGATAGAGACACCCGCTGGGAGCGCATCGCGAAAGCCTACGAAGCCCTGGCCCACGGCCAAGGTGAAAAAACACAAGATCCCCTCGCTTGCCTCCAAGATCGCTATGCCGCTGGCCAAACCGATGAGTTCATCGATCCCATCATCTGCACCGACGAAGCTGGAGAAGCCATCGCCACCATACAGCCCGGCGACACGGTGATCTTTTTCAACTTCCGCACCGATCGGCCCCGACAAATCACCCGCGCCCTCTACCAGGAAGATTTTCCAGAACAGGGGATGAAAAAGATCCCCGATCTCCACTACCTCACCTTTACCCAATACGACGAAAAGTTCCAAAACGTTCAGGTACTCTTCCCGCCCGAAGATATGCAACAAACCATGGGCGAAGTCGTCAGCCAAGCGGGTAAAACGCAGCTCCGCATCGCCGAAACCGAGAAATACGCCCACGTCACTTTCTTCTTCAACGGCGGTGAAGAAAAAGAATTCCCCGGCGAAAGACGCATCCTCATCGACTCGCCCCGCGAGGTACAGACCTACGATGAAAAACCAGCAATGAGCGCCTATGGCGTGGCCGAAGCCGTTATCCAGGATATCCAGCAGCAGCAGCCCGATTTTATCTGCCTCAACTTTGCCAATACCGATATGGTAGGCCACACAGGCGATTTCGCCGCCGCCATGAAATCTGCCGAAGCGGTGGACGATTGCCTTGGCCAAGTGCTAGCTGCCGCCCAAGAGCAAGGCTACCAAACCCTCGTTATCGCCGACCACGGCAACGCCGACATCATGCGCAACGAAGATGGCTCGCCCCACACTGCCCACACCACCAACCCCGTACCGCTGGTGTATGTAGGGCCTTTTGCCAAAGAAGTAAAGCTGCGCAGCGGCGGAAAACTAGGCGACGTAGCCCCCACCCTCCTCGCCCTCATGGGCATCCCACAGCCCAAAGCCATGACTGGGCAAAGTTTACTCGCCTAATGCTCCTACGCTTTTTACTTCCCCTACTCAGCCTGCCGCTGCTGCTATTAGCCGCCTGTGATGCGAACAGCACAACAGCTCCCACCGCCACCAGCAACCAAGCAGCGCCCCCCTTCTTTGATCTGGAGGCCTACATAGACAGCGAAATCGCTCGGCTGCGGGCCGATAAGCAAGTTCGTTTCCAAAAAAGCGTCCGCCTCAACGGCCAGACGGAAACAAAACAACTGACCGCGATAGACCTGGAAAAAGACCTCGCCATCTTCCGCAAAGCAGTCATCAACCGCCCGGCCTGGCGCGATAAATACCAAGTAGAGCGGAGCGCAACAAGCGAAGTCTATACAGCACGAGACAGCAGCCTACTCACCCAACGCATCGAGCTCCGCAAAGATACCAAAGGCCAAATAAGCCAGCTACTCATTGATGGCAAGTCTGGTTCTGTACTCACGCAGGAGCAAAAATCACTGCAATATGAGCCAAGTAAAGGCTACCGCATCAGCAGCCAACGCCGCAGTGAGCTCCTGGGGGATACCGACGTGGAGATAGTCGTCAATTTTGTGGGGGGGGAGTAGTAGTTTACGGGCTTTTCCCGAGAACATGGCTATTGAAAAAGGAGGCACTGCTCCCGCACTTGCGTGCCCGTCTGGGTGCCCGTACTAGGCGAGAGCCAGCGAGTGCATGTGTACATGAGCCAAATTGAGCATTGTTGAAAATAATGAGAAAAAATCATTGCAAATAAACATAAATGCTTACTTTTGCAGAACCGATGGAAGTTATTGAGCTTGTAGATGGTGTGCTGTTTGCTATTCGCTGGTCTGCAGATCGGTCACATGAGCTAGACGAACTGGCTGAAAAACTGACGGACGTGGAGTTCCTTAATATATACTTCGAAGCGCATGAAAGTCATTTGGGCTATTTCAAGATTTCTGTCGAAACGGCAATGCTAAGAACGGCCGAGGAGGCTCGGTTGCTCTTACAAGAATTATACGATTTTGCAGAAAACAGCAGCGCAAACGAAAACCCAGATTTAGACGGCTTGTTTGAGCCTTTACATAAAACAGAGGCGTACCAACATCCGCGCTTCTATACCGGCTTCAAGGCCAAAGGAATAGATGCTCCGTGGGTGTGAGTTTATGCGGTAAAGCTAGATGACAACATCTATGTGATTAGCGGTTTTGGCATCAAACTAGTGAAGCGTATGCAGGAGGATGAGCAACTAATGGAAGAGTTGAGTAAACTGGGAAAAGCCACCCAGTATCTCAAAAATCTGGGAATGCTATAAAACGAACCAATATGGATAGGCAAGAAAAAATTGAGCGACTGAAAGGCATCAGTAAAAAAGATGCCCCAAATGCCAAGTGGAAAGAAATAGCCCGCTGGAACGAGCAGCATGCAGACTGCTTGGATGATTTGGTCATTATTGCTACGCGTATTCGCAGCGCTCTGAAGGATAAAGGACTTTCGCAAAAGGAGTTGGCAGCCGCACTGGAAGTCAGCCCACAAGCCCTAACCCGCATTATGAAGGGTCGCCAGAATCTTAGTCTGCAAAGTATCCGAAGAATAGAAAAGGTGCTGAATATTCGATTGATCAGCATTCACGAGCAACACGAGCAAGCGGCGATGATGCGGCAAAAGGTGGAGTTTGTTCCGGTGAGTATTCATTATAGTACCCAAAGTGTGCCATTAAAATATGAAGGTGCAATTGCCTCCTTTACGGTTGATGCAGTAGCAGAAGCACCAGAGAAATATGAAATAGCATCATGCATGAGTCTGATAACCGTATTCCATTTCGCTTAGTGGGAATTTCTACAGAAGAGTTTGCGACCTTCAAAGAACATTTAGTTCCCGAAGAACAAGCTTTTCAGCTTGGACTAAACGTGCGAGTCAAAGCTGACAAAGAGGATTACTTAGTAGGTATATTTACCCGTTTTTTTTTGAACAAGAAGGCAATGCAGTCTTAGTGTTGGAAGCAGCTTGCCATTTTCAGCTAGACAAGATTTTCTGGGACGCCAGTACTGATAACAAGCTATTGGTATTGCCTAAAGGTTTTACCACACACCTCTTAATGCTTTCGGTGGGGACAGCTAGAGGCATTGTACATGCTAAAAAACCAGATTGGTTACCCAACTTGTTACTACCTACGATAGACGTGAGCGCGATCTTTAAGGAAGATGTCCAGCTGGATTTAGAACAAAGTGACTTGGGTGGAGCCTGAGCCACTTAGGCGCATACCGCAAACCCACAAATAACAAAGCCCCAAACAGCGGCTGGCACATAAAAACCCCACATTCCGATTTTTGTGTAAATTTACCCTTCATAGGGAGCAAAGACGGTAATATGCAACGGTTTGCCCTCCCTTTTGCTCCCACACCGACAAGCCAAGGACAGGGAGGAAAGCAGACAAATAGACCAAGCTTAACAAACTGCTCATGGACGCATCCAAGTCGCTCAAAGTACTTATTGACCACTTCTCGGTGGCGGCACTTCGGGATTTTTTCTTCCAAAAAATAGCCAGCTTTCGAGCGGAGGAAGAAGATTTGAGCTACCTCTGTGAAGGCGCAGGCTACGAGGCTTTTGATTCCCTAACCAAATTGGGAGAAGCAGCGCTAGATGCTGAAGATTTATTGGTTTTTTCGTGTCACTACCAAGGGGAACTAAGCGAACGAACTGCCAAGAAAAAACAGTACGAACTGGCCAAAAGTGCCTTGAAGGCAGATTTCAAAGATGGCGCCATCTTCGTCTTCTACGATACGGCAGGCTGCTTCCGCTTTTCCTTCATCCGAAGAAACTTCAGCACCGATGCTAAGGGCGATAAAAAATATACCCCCTACAAACGCTATACTTATTTTGTGGAGGT
>DAITME010000108.1:0-10410 GCA_036835305.1 Lewinella sp. | reverse complement strand
GGATCCACCAGCGTTTCATGGCTTCGTCGTAGCTTCGCTGTGGTAGCTGTTTTAGAAAATTTACATCTGCGCGATAACCTTTGAGCTTTACGGCCACTTCCTCCGGCCGCTCGGGACTTTGATACAACTCCAGCAACAGGGGGTTAGCAGCTAGCGCCAGCAATTCGTAGAGGTGTTCAAACTCCGCTTTTTGCCAGTAAGCAAAGTGCCGTTGCAAAGCCTCTAGGTTAAATAGCGTGGCTCTTACCATCCAAGCTCGTTGTCCTTTATGCCACCAACTGCCCGCTAGTTGGCGCAAAAAATCAACATCTGCTCTATTGTAAGGCAAACTTATCATCAAAAAAGACCCACTCAAAACCATAGCTATAGGAGGCTCGCCTGGCTCAATAGCCGATGGCGATATGTCGGCAGCCCCTTCCTCTGTGCCTGCGGGGGGCAGTACCAATTGCGAAGCTACCGCTGGGGCAGCCGCTATGCCGTTATTATCACCTTTTGTGCAGACACCCACGGTGGTTCCGGTAGTGATAGCTAAGTTATCGCAGTTCTCTTCTTGCTGCTTGTCTTTGTTTTCTTCCAGCCAGCCCTGTTCTGCTAGCCAATCACGGCTATGCTCCGTATCGGGAAGCCACCAACATTGCCTAGAACGAGACCAACGCGCACAGCCGCTGGTCTTGATTTGTGCAATCAAATCCTGATCATAGTGGAAGCTGATGCGCCAATAAGCAGCATCTTCCGCTTCTTGATAAATAAGGTTTACCACAGGCTTTGTCATACTTTGTTTTGCTAGGGTGTGCTGCTCGCTTGTAGCAGTGAATAGTTTACTGGCGCAAAGGAATGATCAAATAAGCGCAATAAACGTATTTAAACGAATAAATACGTTTTTAGACGGATAAAAACGAAACCTTGCTCCTACTGATAGGACCCTACTCCTGCGAGAGCCAGCGAGTGCGTACCGTGTTCGTATGGATGTACACGCAGTGCCCGCCGGCACGCCCTTCTGGGTCTGGGTCTTCCAACCCGTCTGAGCCTGGGCGTGAGCAACCATTCCACCTAGATGTAAGCCAACTAAAAAAGCATATTCAACATTACTCAGTAAACATTGGGCATTGAACATTCCATCCCCCGCTTAATCCACCAAGCGCCAGCTGATCCCGATTCGGGTAGCGGCATCGGGGTAGGGATAGTTGGCCGTGAGGCTGAGCAGCTCGCTTTTCCAAAGCTGATTGAACTGCACATACTTGATAAAAAAGCGGAAGGTCGTGACGCGCATGCTGAAGAAGGCATCGGCCTCCAAGTAAAAATCGTTGTTCGCCCGCTCCTGGAGCTGAAACTGCTGGGTGAGCGGATTGAAATAGTAGGGAGCAAAGCCACTGAAGGCTCTGAAATCGAAGCCGATATTCACATTCAAGACCTTGAACCATTGATCATCCAGATACAGGCTGTGCTGGCCGAGCCAGGTGGGTAGCGGCAGCACGGTTTGGTCGGTGGCTTGTAGCAGTACTTTGTTATCGAGGTGAAATTTGCCGAAGCGAAGGTTGCGCTCGGCGCCGATTTGCAAGACGTTTTGCAGGCCCTCCGTTTGTGCGGGCAGGCCTTGGGCATCCCAGAAAATGTAGTTGGTGAGCAGGTTGTAGGCGGCGGATAAGCGGATTTTGACCCCCGGCAGCAGGATGGCGCCCTCTACCCTATTCTCTAACGTTTTATTGAAGTTGTTCTGGTACACGCGGCTGCCGCTGAGCCAAAATTGCTGCTGCAACACCGAAGGCGTATAAAGCTGGTTCAGGAAAAGCAACTCTAGGCTGCCGGCCTTTCCGAGATCGAGGGCGCCCACGGCTTTGATGCGGTAATCGCCCACTTGATCGAGCAAATTGAGCTGCCCTTCTGCTACGAAGCGCAGCCGATCGCTGGGGCGCAAGCCTATTTTGGCTGTGAGCAGTAAGTTGTTGACAATGCTATCGCGCGGCTCTTGGCGGATGCGGTGAATGGCGTGGGTGAGGCCTACTTCCAGCACATCTCTCTGCACACTCGCTTGGCCTGCTTGGCCGCCGCTGCGCCGAAAAGTACTGAGGCGGAAACTGTTCTGGAAAGTACGGTGAGTAAGGCTACTGCGCTGCCCGCGTTCATCGGATAGGAATTCCGGATAGCGCACATAAAAGGCCGTATCTGGTGAGGTGCCACCAGCGAAAGGAGCTGTCAGGCGGTGGCTCAGGTTGTTGGCTTTGAACTGGTGAGAGAGCGTATAGGCTCTACGAGTGTTACCCAGGCTATCTGTGGTGCCACCAAATTGCAGGTATTGCGTCACCAGCCACTCGCGCTGCGTATGCCGCATAAAAGCATCCTCCAGAAAAACCCTTGCGGAAAAAGGTGTCGCAAAAGGGCCATCTAATTCCGGCAAGACGGCTACGCCGCCGTTCTGTTGCTGCTCGTAGGTATTGGCGACATGGCTGATGAAAAGATCGTATTTACCACCGGGGTGGTTGACCCAAAAGCCAGTAGCCAGATTGGTGTTGCGCAAATTCTGGTTGGGGAACTGGTCGGCGCGTCCGCGCTGGCTATTGCGGCGATAGTCGAGCACAAAATTGACGCCATCTGAGAAGTTGCGACTAAAAGCAGCATCCAGCATCAAATCCCGCTGCTCGCTGCCTTGTATAAACTGCAATTGGGAATAGGGTCGCTGCTGCCGATAGAAAGACATATTCTCGCCCGTGAGCTGGTAAAGATCGAATTGCTGAAAGCCCAGCTCGGCTCCCTGCCGCTCGCGCGCTTGGTAGCGCAGCGGATAGGCCGCACTGCCCTGAATACCTAGGTTGGCATAGGAAAAATCTTGCTGCCGATCGCGTTCATAGCGCTGCCAGCCATTGAGCAGTGAATCCGCAAAAGCAGTTTCCTCGTTGGGGTTGCCCACTTGAAAAGCAAAAATGCCGAAGGTGTCGGCCTCAATCACTCGCTGATCTCTGGGGCCTCTGCGATTGTCCAACTGCTCATCCAGGCCGTCCGGATCCAGCCGCCTCAGATCGGTGGGATCCACCACCTGAGCCGATAGGCTGCTGCTTAGACACAAGTAAGCCAAGCACAGCCACCCGTGGGCTGCCCATGAGCGGTATGGCAGGTCTCTTGTTGCTTGCAGAAAGCGCATCTGTTTGTTTATTGCCCGAGTAAGGCAGGACTCATACCCATATTGCTGAAGCCGCCATCGTGGTAAAGGTTCTGCATCGTGACGTAGCGCGTCAGGTCGCTAAACAAACTCACGCAATACTGGGCACAGGCATCGGCAGGGGCATTGCCCAGCGGCGACATCTTATCCGCATAGTCGAAAAACTCGGTGAATCCCTTCACCCCTTTACCGGCCGTCGTCATCGTAGGCGACTGGCTGATGGTATTCACGCGAACGCCGTTTTTTACGCCAAAATGGTAACCAAAACTACGGGCAAAGCTCTCTAGCAGCGCCTTAGACTCGGCCATTTCGCTGTAGTCGGGGAAGGTGCGCTGTGCAGCGATATAGGTCAGGCCAAGGATGCTGCCGTAGTTGGCCATATAATCGCCATTGTACAAGACTTGCATCATCTTGTGGAAGCTGATGGCGCTGATATCGAAAGTCTTCTGCATCCAATCGTGGTTGAGATTGGTGTATTCTTTGCCTTTCCGGACATTGAGAGACATACCAATGCTGTGCAGCACAAAATCCAGTTTGCCGCCCAAGATTTCTTCACTCTTGGAAAAAAGCTGCTCGAAGTCCTCCAGGCTGGTGGCATCGGCGGGGATCACGGTGGCACCTAGCTGCTCGGCCAAGACATTAAGCTGGCCAAAACGCAAGGCCACTGGCGCGTTGGTGAGCGTAATCTGAGCACCATGGGCCACACACTGCTCGGCTACTTTCCAAGCAATAGAGTCGGGATCCAAGGCCCCTGAAATAACACCGCGCTTGCCAGCAAGAATTTGAGTTTGCATAAGAAAGGAATATTTTAGGCTGCAAATGTAAGGATTAAAATCCTTTTGCTGTATCTTGCCCCTGCTTAAAGCGCATTCCCATCTCAGGGCGGAACGCGATGGATAGATCAGCTGATAAAAAAATGCTATGGCAAAAAGGAACCGAAAAAAAACCGCTAGCGCAGAAGACCGCGCTGCTACCAAGAGATTTTTCACTGTCGCTGCGGTCGTCACCGTGGCGCTCTTGGTGCTGCTATACCTCACCTATTCCCTGAGCTAAAAGCCCAAACCCGGGCATAGCAGAGAAGGATAAAGACTGGCTGACCTAGCTGTTGCATGGCTGCGGGATGCTATTGGCGCCCGGTCAATTTGCTTGCCGTTGCCTGTGCGCACTTGTTACTCTTGTGCCAGTGCTAGCAACACGTGCGGGAGCAGTGTATTTAATTTTGAGCAGTGATTTTTTTGCTTTGCCGGGCTTGGTGGCTGTACATTATTCTTCAGTCCTGCCAAATCTTACTGCTATAAACTATGTTTTTTGAATTAGCGCTCCCCGCCTGTACAAAACATACCATTGGGGGATAGACTTCACAACCCGCATAGCTTCTTGGTAAGCTTTTATTAGGCCTGTTTTGATTATTTTCGTTTTAATGGAGCTTGTTGGGATATCGGTCTTCTGGCCAAAAACGAGCATATTTTTAGTTCTGTAGGGCCGCGAAAGGTGGATCGTAGCACCTAAGCTACCCGATGACAGACGATAGGAGGCTGGGCGGATAGCTGATGTTAGCGGCTGCCATGACTTTATTTTAAGAATTCATTAAATTTAGCATCTCTCCAGTTTTCTATTCTTATTCCTTTTACTCTCTCCAAATGCTTTACATTATTCGTTACCATTGTCATGTTGTTGGCAACTGCCGAGCATCCGATAATTAAATCGAAGTCCGGAATGAGGTTTCCTTCTTTTCTCAGTCTTACTTTCTCTCTTGCAAAAACATCGATCGCAGAATATAATGGGACTACCTCAAACAAATTTTCTACTTGATTGACTTAACCCAAATGTTTTTGAATTTTTTCACTGTTATAAGCTCCGTATGTTAACTCTGCTATAGATACTTCGGAAACGTAACAATTCTCAATTCTAACATGGTCAATTTTTTCGGCGACATGATCCTTATCTTTCAAGAAGCTTATAAGCATGTCAGTATATAGCAAATATCTCATTTTAATCTAGACTAATTTCTTTATCTGATATTGTTCTGCTGCGGTAAATATCCGCTTCCAGATCATCACTTACATCATTCCATGATCCTTTTAAGTCATTAAAAAGTCGTCTTTTATCAACTCTTGGTTTCTTCAAGCTATTCTTAATATTTTCGGATAGAGCAGCCAACAGCTCTAGCTTTAGCTCCGTGCTTAGAGGCTCAAACAATCTTAAATACCTGGAGATCAATAAATTTTCCATTAGACCTGAATTTATAAACGAAACAAATTTGTAGACTTCGTAGTTCCAAAACAAGTTTTTTCCTTAAGTACCCTCCATATATTGGTATTTTTATTTGGTAGCTACTAAGCCTTTTATATCCAAACAAACCAGTACAGAAGCTACGCTTTTTCCCCATCGGCGCCTGAATGGGTAGGGAGGCAACTTAAGTTAACAGCATTAAGGACATATTTTGATCGCAAGATAGGGTACTTAGTTTTATATATGCAAGTTTAAGGTAAAAAAGGGCATTTTTAAGCTGAAATGACGCCCCCTTTCAGAAAGGCAGGGCGGCTGGTAGGAGTCCCTTTATCACGGAAGCATGGCTCCTACAGCTTGGCATGGCTCCCGCACTTGCCGTGCCCGCCCATACGGGTTGCAGACCGGAACGCCCGTCTCCATACGGACACGGTGGGTATGGGTCTGGGCACTGGATGCCTCTTACCGAAACGCCTCCAAAAAGCGCAGCATCTCCCCCTGCTCCGCACTACAAAACAGGCGGTGGCGGATCCTCACCGTGCTGGGATAATAGGGGATTTCTTCTCTCCATCGAAAGCCACCATCCAGGTAAGGATGGAGCACCGTGCCCACCACTAGATCGTACAAGCAGCTATCCGGATTAAAATAAAGCAGTAAATGATCTGCCGAGCCCACCTGCTTGAGGTAAAGAAACAAGGGGCAGTCTAGCCAAGCACTATGCCCTTCATAGCGGTAGCGTACCGTATAATATTTATAAGCATACATCCTGACTGGCCAGTTCGCGCTTGTCAAGGAGTTGGCCAGCGCTGCTGTCTTTGCTAGCAGCACATCCAAGAGCCGCTGTGCCTCGGGCTGCTGCCCATAGGGCAACCATTGTTTAGACAGGAGTTCGTAGAACTGTAGCGCCCCAATGCGGTGCTTGTAGTCGAAAAGCGGAGTATCGTCTGATACATAGCCCGGGTAATAGTAGTCCATTCCCTGGGCTTTACAAAACGCCACTTCTTGCATCATCGTAAAAAGGCCCAGTTGATCTTTGGCATATTGTGGATCGTAAACTGCCGCCTTGCCGTAGGCTGCTTGTTGGCCCACATCAAAATAACTAACTGCCACCAATTCCTTGCCGTCATAAACCGCTATTTGGTGGGTATTGAGCACAAATTGCTGATGAGCATTGCTAAAAGTATGATAGCTCAGGTCGGGCAAGGTTTTAAGGCGATTTTTTTCCATATAGGCGTTATTCACCCGACTTTCCTCGCCTTTCATCAGGCCCGCTAGACTAATTTTGGTGGTATAGCGTTCGCTATTTCGGCGAAGGATTTTGCGCATGCTTTTACTAAACTGATGCCCCGCCAAGGGAAGTCTGCAAGGCAATACGCTCACCAAATCGCCGTCGTCGAGTTCCAAGAAATTGCAATTGTATATAGACTGCCCCGTGGTACGCCAGCCCAGCGCCAAACAGCGGTCTAAAACCTCCAGACTGTCCAACTCGGCAGGCGAATAAATGAGGGTAGGCATAAATCAAGGACTAAAAAGTATGACGATCTAAAAAACAAGATTATCTAAAAAAAAGAATGTACGCTGCCGCAAAGGGCATCGCAAAGATAAAGGCATCAAAGCGATCTAGCACACCCCCGTGCCCGGGCAACAAAGTGCCGCTGTCTTTCACCCCCACGCTGCGCTTGAGCATACTCTCGATCAGATCACCAAAGGAACCGAATATGCTTACGATAACGGCCAAGCCCAGCCAATGGGAAAAAGTCACCTCCTCAAAGTAACAGCCTAAAATAGCCCCAAAAATCAAACAAGTCAGAATGCCCCCCACGGTTCCCTCCCAAGTCTTATTCGGGGAGATGCTGGGAAACAAAGGTGTCTTCCCCAATTGCGACCCCACCAGATAAGCTCCCGTATCGTTTACCCACGTAAGCAATAGAATACCGAAAACGGTGCGATAGTAAAACACCTCCCCATCGAAAGCGATAAAATAGATGAGGGCAAATGGAATACCAATATAAAATAGCCCCAACATCGTGAAAGCTATATTGGTAAACGGATCTTTAGATCGGCTGTATAGCTCGTAGATGAACATCGTAAACACCAAGGGACCAAACAGTAAACTCGCTACCGAAACAAAGACCTCTGGCTCGTTGACGCCGATTACCTTTAGCAGCGTGACCAAGATGATCGGGGTAACGCCCATCAAGACCCCTAGGGCTTTGCGAATCTTGTCCCGCCGCGTGCGAATATCAAGTGTGAGATTGAAAAACTCCCACAAGCAAGCCGCCGCAATAATCAAAAACAACAAACTGAAGCTGTAAGGCCCTGTAAAAAGCCCCACCAACATGATAATAACAAATATCACAGCCGTTACCAGCCTTCTCCATAGCCCTTTCATAGCTCGACTTTAACATTTTTGCAGGTGCTTAGAAAATGCAAGGTAAGCATTAGTCGGGAAATACCGACTTACTCGCTTTTTTTCTTACTTTTACCCTGCTTTTTCAACCTAACCTCAATACAACTACATGGCGGAGCTACCACAAGACGAACTCAAGCGCTACTACACCATCGGTGAAGTGGCAGAAATATTTGATATTAAAGCATCGGTTATCCGTTTTTGGGAAACGGAATTCGACTTCCTCAACCCACACAAAACAGCGAAGGGCGACCGCCGCTTCACCAAGGCCAATCTCGAACAGTTGCAGCTTATCCACCACCTCGTGAAAGAGCGCGGCTTTACTTTAGAAGGCGCCAGAAAAGAAATCACTCATCGCAAGACGGAAATCAGCGAACGATTGGCGCAGATAGACCGCTTGAAAACCGTCAAGAAACGCTTAGCTGAACTCCGCGAAAAATTATAAGCATTTGGGTTACCTACTTTTCTACCTGCTCCTCAAGCCCCTTAGCTGGCTGCCGCTGTCGGTAGCTTACAAGCTTTCCGACGGGGTATATCAGTTGCTGTATCACCTCATTGGCTATCGCAAGGCTGTGGTACTGGGCAATCTTCAGCATTCCTTCCCCGATCAAAAGCCAGAAGCCATCGAAGCGCTGGCTCAAAAGCATTACCGCTTTTTTTGCGATTCTATTTTCGAGTCGATTCGCTTATTTTCTATGCCAGAGGCCGAAGCCGTTAGGCGTTGCCGCGTTACCAACCCAGCGCTCCTGGCGCCCTTTGCCGAGGCTGGCCAAAGCGTTATTCTACTCGGCGGCCACTATGCCAATTGGGAAATCGCCGCCCTCTCTTTCTCCAGCCAGCTTTTGCCACACATTACAATGGGCATCTATTCGCCTTTAAAAAATAAAACCATGGATCGGCTCATCATGGGCAACCGGAGCCGCTTCGGCACCCGATTGGTTAGCCGCCGAGCTGTTCAGACCTATTTTGATAATCCGCCGCCCGGTTTAAGTGCCGATTTCTTTATCGGCGACCAATCGCCCAGCAACGCTGCTTGGGAAAAGCTCCACTGGACGCCCTTCCTGCATCGCATCACCAGCTTCGTGATGGGCGCCGAGCGCTACGCCGTTCGCTACAACCGGCCCGTTTTCTATATGCGCCTTCGCCGAACGGCTCGTGGGATGCAGGAAGCCACCCTCGTGCCCATCACCGCAGCACCTCGCAACAGCCCCAATGGCTTTATCACCGAAGCCTTCGTCCGCGAACTGGAAAACGAAATTCAACTTGCCCCCGAGTACTGGCTCTGGACCCATCGTCGCTGGAAAAGGGGCGTCCCAGCGGAAGTGCCGCCCTTACTAGAAGGAAGAGACTTCCTACCAGGAGTCTATGAACGGTAAATAGCCCATTTCGCGCCTCGCGCCGAATACCTTATTCTGATTGTAAGGCCGGCCACGTCATCTGGAAGCCCTCCAAGGTATTCAGCAAGACCTCGCTGATGAGATAGTCCCGATACCAACGCTGATCTACAGGGATAATGTGCCAGGGAATTTTGCTCCAACTAAATACATCCTCATAGGCCTCCATATAGCGATCCCAGTGTTCGCGCTCCCTCCAGTCGTTGGGGTTGTGCTTGTAGTATTTGGTAGGGTCTTCCATGCGCTCCCTGAGCTCCAACTCCTGCTGGCTGTGGCTTAGATGAAGGTAGAATTTAAGGATGGTGGTCTGGTTATCATACTGCAGTAGCTGCTCGAAAGCATTGATGCTATCCATGCGTTTCCGCACCCGCTCCTCGCTGATCCAGCCATGGACGCGCTGGATGAGGATATCTTCATAATGCGACCGGTCGAAGACCACAATTTCTCCTTTAGCAGGCGCAGCTTTGTGAATACGCCACAAAAAATCGTGGGCAAACTCCTCTTCTGTAGGCCTTTTCCAAGCCGCTACCCGAAGGCCATAAGGGGCTAAAGGGCCAAAGACATTCCGCATAGCCCCATCTTTTCCGCTGCTATCCATTCCCTGCAAGACCACCAGTAGATTGTGTTTCTTGACAGCCACCAGCTGGCGATGGAGTTCGGCAATGCGCGCTATGCGCTCTTTAGTGATCGCCCGGGCTTCTTTCTTGGATAGTCCTTCTGGGGCAGTGGTAGGTATATCCGCTAAGATATTTTTAGACATAATAACTATTAGGCACAACGTACACAAAAAGGACTTTCAGGCATTAAAATCAAACGCATCGGCGGGATGGGATGGCCGCAGCGTTTACACTTACCAAAATGAGGATCATCATCCACCGTAGCCAGCATGTGGCGCAGCTTGTTGAGTTTATCCTGCGCTTGTGCCAAAGCCGCATCCAGCACGCCTTTGTTATTAATTGCATCCATACGGCTCACGCGCCCAATCGCATCGTCGGGCGAAACAGGCTGCGCCATCGATTCGTAGCCCGCGATCTTTTCCTCCGTTTGGTGGATGACCTCCCGAAGTTTTCCTTTGATTTCTTCTTTTGAAAATTCCATATCTTCTGACATACAAATAAAACATGCCTTGTGTTCTGCCAAACGTTAACTTTCGGTTTGAACGTGAGCGAATTTTGTGGCTACTCCAAACGATAGATTTCCCTGATGTCTTCCAAGATCGCATC
>DAITME010000107.1:0-11053 GCA_036835305.1 Lewinella sp. | reverse complement strand
TATCATCTATTTTTGACCGCAAAATAGTACTTTTACGTCAAATAGGGAATTGCTGGGAAAAATTATACTTCCTACGAGGAATGCTGTTGTCTGGAAGGTGGAAAATCTTCATGACAAATATGAAGAAAACCTAAAAGGAGGGGGGAGAAATCGCAACTGCGCCCCTTACATAACCTCTAATATTTGTCTCAAAATTGTTCAGTGCATTAAACAAAACAATGCTTCCATACGAAATACACCAGGAACAACATTGAGCAACACTCAAGGCGAAGTAATTTACACCCCGCCAAGTGGTGAACAAATTATATGTGAGAAACTAGCCAATTTAGAAAAGTTCATAAACGAAGATAAATTGAGTTCTGGTGAGCACAGTCGAAACATAGACCCACTAATAAAAATGGCCATATTGCACTATCAATTTGAAGCTATACATCCATTCTCAGACGGTAACGGAAGAACAGGAAGAATTTTACTGTTGTTGTGTCTGAAAATTTCAGGATTACTAGAAACACCAGCCATCTATTTGAGTGAATATATCATTAAAAACAAAATTGAATATTACAGGTGCATAAAAGCTGTGACAGAAAAAACAAATGGGAAGACTACATCTTGTATATGCTGGACATGATTGAAGAAACTGCAAATAAAGGATTAAAGAGACTACATAAAAACTCAGTGGCTATGGAAGAAACTGCAACCGAAATAAAAAAATATTGCCAAAAGTTTATTCAAAAGACTTAATTGAAATTTTATTCCGTTTACCATACACCAAACGCCAACATTTGATTGATGGAAAAATTGGAAACTTAAAGACCGTTGGAAACTATTTGATATCGTTGGAAGAAAAAGGCTTTTTGAAATCAGAAAAAGTAGGAAAAGAGAAACTTTATTTGAACCAAAGACTATTAAAAATATTGGAAGGCGAAGAATAACAGCCGATAACAGGCGTTTGGCTCAACGGCCGGTGACGTGGTTAATTGGACATTCTACCTCACATGAACTTTTATGGTGTATTGAAAGTTTTATACTCCGAAATACGCCACTGCGCCAAGCGCCAAACCGCGCTGCCCCCCCCAACCCTGCTCCAAAGAGTATTCATGGCTCCTGCCCATGGGGGGCGCCTTCAGTCCGTATGGATATGTGCGTGAGCAATACCCCCCCACCCTGCTCAAAAAAGAAAACCCTGCTCCTGCACTTGCCGTGTCCGTCTGGGTGCCCACCTTCCGGCCGTCTGGGTTCTGGTAGGGCGTGAGCAACAAATCCCCCAACACCAGCAACAAATAGCCCCGCTGCCGCGGAAATAGTGATTTTTCGTGTAATTGTGCCATAGCCTGAACAAGCGCGGCGCGGAAGCGGGCCCAAACATGCTCAATACGCTCAAACACAACCATGCCAAAATAACAGCGGAAAATCTTGGAAAGCCAGCCATGGGGAATCGCGAATTTGCTGAGGAACCAAATCAGCCCGACTTCTTCTTCCCCATTTCCAGCAGCTTCATTTCCCGAAGCCAGACGTATTGGGCGGAGGTTTTGGCGATGAAGTAGCCGTAGAAGCCATCGCGCCAGCCGCTTTTAATCAAGTATTCGAGAAGGAAGCGAGCTGGAGGCTTGAGGAGGATGCGCCAGTAGCTTCCGCGCTTGCCGGCTTGGTGGAAGGCTTGGGCGGCGATGCTGGTAAAATTATTGATGGTGGCGATGCGCGAAGCTAGGGTATCGTTGGTATAGTGCAGCAAATCCCCGTGGAGCTGGGTGGTGCGCGCTTCGGGGGTGGGATCGAAGCGATCGTGGGGATTGACGCCGCCCATTTGGTAGTGGCGCCGATCAAAGAGGCGCATTTTCCGGTCGGGGTACCAGCCGCCGTGGCGAATCCATTGGCCTCCCAGCTGGTTGAGGCGGCTGCAATAGTAGCCATCGTGGGTCCAATTGCTTTTGGCGGCGAGGATGCTTTGGAGCAGCTCGGGGCTGAGGGCTTCGTCGGCATCCAGCGAGAGGACGCGATCGTAGGTGGCTTGCTCGATAGCAAAGGCTTTTTGGCCACGGTGGCCGAGGAATGTTTGCTGTATCACCCGGCAGCCGAGTGCCTCAGCCAGAGCGGGGGTGCCATCGGTGGAGAAGCTATCGACTACCAGAATTTCGTCGGCCACCTCGCCCAAGCTTTCGATACAGCGCGGTAGGTTCTCGGCCTCATTGAGGGTAATGATGACCGCGCTGACACGGCGCTCTTGATTAAACTTTGCTCCTGCGGCAGCCATAACAATAAATTGATTTCACTTACTGCCGAGCCTCTACAAAACGCGATAAAGCGGAGATCAGGCTTTCTTTCCCACAATTTCCCAAGGCGAGGAAATGATTATTACGCAGCACCGGCTTGTTGTAGGTCATAGCCGCCTGAGTATCCAGATCGAAGAGGTAACCGCCAGCCTCCAGCAAAATACAGTGGGCGGCGCCTGTGTCCCATTCCATGGTGGGCGCCAGGCGCGGATACACGTGGGCACGGCCGCGAGCCAGCTCCAGAAACTTCAGCGAACTACCGCGAGCAACCAGAGCCGGCTGCTGCAAATCATCAATAAATTGCTGGGTCTCTGGGCTAAGGTGGCTGCGGCTAGCCACCACTTTCAATCCAGCATCCCAGAGAGAAAAAGTGGCTGCTTGCAAGGCTTCGGGCTGGCCATCGAGCCAAGCCCCTTCGCCGCTGGCGGCATAAAAAAGCTCGTTGGTGACGGGAACAAAGACCACCCCGATCACCGGCTTTCCGCTTTCGATGAGGGCAATGTTGACGGTAAAATCGCCATTGCGCTGGATAAATTCCTTGGTGCCATCCAGCGGATCCACCAGCCAAAAGCGGCTGTAGTCTTTGCGTACTTCGTAAGGCACTTCCTTGAGTTCTTCCGAAACAATGGGCGCCTGGAAGTCCAGCTTTTCTAAGCCAGCCACGATAACGGCATTCGCGGCTTGGTCGGCGCGGGTCAGGGGGCTATCGTCGGCCTTTTGCTCGGTGCCGAAGTCGTTGGACTGATACACATCGAGAATGGCGGCGCCTGCTTGGCGCGCTAGCTGGCCCGCGGCTTGGGCGATGGATAGATAGGATGGCATCTTATGTTTTTTATTTCGTTGGAGTGATGGGGGAGCTTGCTAGCGCAGCACCTCGTACAATGCCTCCCAGCCTTTGCGGTTGCGCATCACGAGATCGAGGTATTCCCGCCAGGCGATTTCATCTTGCCGGGGGTCTTTGATGATGGCACCAGCGAGGCTGGCAGCGAGGTCTTGCGGCCCGATTTCGCCTTCGCCGAAGTGAGCGGCCAGGGAGCGGCTTTGGTTGAGTACCGAGATGGCCTCGGCGGTACTGAGGGTACTGCTGGGCGATTTGAGTTTGGTGCGGCCGTCTTCGGTTTGTCCGCTGCGCAGCTCGCGGAAGATGGTGACGAGCTTGCAAATTTCGGCGGCGGTATTTTTCAGCTCCACGGGCAAGCCCATGGCGGCGGCGCTGGCTTGGCTGCGTTCGCTGACGATTTTCACTTCTTCTTCCAGCGTGGCGGGCAGCGGCATCACCACGGTATTGAAGCGGCGGCGCAGGGCACTGCTGAGTTCATTGACGCCTTTATCGCGGTCGTTGGCCGTGGCGATGAGGTTGAAGCCTTGGCGGGCTTGGATTTCCTTATTCAGTTCGGGCACGGGCAGTGTTTTTTCGGAGAGGATGGTGATGAGGGCATCCTGCACATCGCTGGGGATGCGGGTGAGTTCTTCTAGGCGCACGATGCTGCCTGTTTCCATGGCCGTCATCACGGGGCTGGGTACCATCGCGCCTTCGCTGGGGCCTTCGGCTAGGAGGCGGGCGTAGTTCCAGCCGTAGCGCAGGGCATCTTCGCTCATGCCAGCCGTGCCTTGCACCAGCAGCTTGGAGCTGCCGCTGATGGCCGCTGCGAGGTGTTCGCTCACCCAGGTTTTGGCCGTGCCGGGGATGCCCACCAGCAACAGCGCCCGATCGGTAACGAGGCTGGCCACAGCCACCTCAATCAGCCGGCGATCGCCGAAATATTTCGGGCTAATTTTCTGTCCATCCGCCAGTTGCCCGCCCATCAGGTAAGTAACCACCGAACGGGGCGACAACTGCCAGCCTTCCGGCTTTGGGTGCTGCTCTTGCGCTGCCAGGGCAGCCAGCTCGGCCGCGTAGGTCGTCTCGGCGTGGGGCCGGAGAATATCTGCTTTCTTTTTAGCCAAAACGTAGCGATTTTGAGAAGGGTAAGTGGAGGACGGTTAGAAAATGCTAAAAAACATGCTCGGCGTTGGGTCTATCGCGGCTCAACAGGAAGGTAGTGCGTTTTTTGCCTTGCTCGCCTTTGACTTTCACGATATTTTTCTGATCGTCGTAGATTTCGGTCAGCACGGTATTTGCTACTTGTATTTGCTGCATCGCCTGACGGGTATTGGCCGAGAGATAGATATAGAGTGCCTGCATATCCTCCGACACTTCATAGCCCAGCAGGCCGGTGGGCAGGTATTGGCCGTTCCAAGTGAGGCGGAAATTTTTCTCCAGATAGCGCGAGATGTGCTGGCTGGTTTGCTGCATCTCATCGGGCGTGCCGATATATAGTTTGGGTGCGCCGGCATTCATCAGCGCCAGCTCCAGATCATCGATAAAGACATGCATGGTAATTTGCACTTGCTCGCGATCAGGGGCATAATCAATATTGGTGGTGCTGACGTGGAACTCGTGTGCTGGCCGAAAGCCCGAGGCCAACAGCAGCAGCGGCAAGGTTAGGAAAACAGCCCACCGCGCCAAGGCCTTCGGCTTGGTGGAACGCTGGGGTTTGGCAAAAAGCGATCTTAGCATAAGATTTAATTAGAAGATCTGTTCGCCAGGCCATGACGAGGGAATAAATCTGCTCGCAAAGGTACAAAAAGCTAGTATCTTTGCCGCATGTCGATAAAACGCTTGGCCGGGGAGACGGCGATATACGGCGTGAGCAGTATTTTGGGTCGTTTGCTCAACTTTGTGCTCATCACCCCTTTTGTTACCCAGCCGGAGGTAATGAGCCCCGAGCAATATGGCGTGGTGAGCGAGCTGTTTTTTTACACGGCTTTCTTGCTGGCGCTGCTGGTTTTTCGCTTGGATACGGCTGTTTTTCGCTTTGCTAGCCGAGCGGAGTATTCAGCCACAGCTGTTTGTCGTAAGGCGCAGGGCTTGGTTTGGTTTTTGGTACTGCTGGTGTGTGGTGGCGGCCTGTTTTTTGCGCCGCAGCTAGCAACTTGGATGGCCTTTTCGGAGCGGGTGGAGTACATCCAGCTTTTTTTGCTCATCGTGGCTTTTGATGCGCTTTCGGCTGTTCCGCTGGCGCGTTTGCGTTTGGAGCAGCGAGCCTGGACCTTTGCTGGCGTTAATTTGGCGAATATTGTGCTCAATATCTTCCTGATCTACACGCTGCTACAATTCATCCCGGCGGCTGCCGAAAAGGGTCGTTTTACTTGGTTCGATGCGGAGCAAAAGGTCAGCTACTACTTCTTGGCAGTCTTGCTGGCCAGTATCTTGCGCTATTTGTTGTTGCTGGCCGATCGGCTGTGGCAGTCGCAAAAAGACCGTAAAAAAGTAGGTATAATTCAGGAGGATATAGCGGCTGGAAGTAGTTCAGAAGTACCATTTTTGGCACCAAGTGCAGGAGCAGAGCTTCCTCAAAAGAGCCAGGAAGCGCGGCCTCCCTCCAGCCCCGCCATCCGAACGATGCTGCGCTATGCCAGTCCCTTGGTGGTGGTGGGCGTGGCGGGTATTATCAATACCTTGGCGGGGCCAGCGATGATCAAGTGGCTCTACAGCGATGACTTGGCAACCAACTACTATTGGGCCGGGCAGTACGGGGCGGCCATGAAGATGGCGGTATTCCTGACGCTCTTCACCACGGCTTACAATTTTGCGGCCGAGCCTTTCTTTTTCCGGCAGGCAGGTAGTGATCTGAGCAAGACCGACCGCGGCATCTACGCCCTGGCGATGCGCGTTTTTGCCCTCGTGAATGCGGTGGCGATTGCGGGCATTTTGCTGCTCATGCCGCTGGTGCAGCTGTATTTGGGGCGCGATCTTCGGGAGGGCTTGGTGGTGCTCCCCTACCTGATGGCAGCCAATTTTTTACTAGGGATTTATCACAATCTATCGGTAGCCTACAAGCTTACGGATCAGACACTGCTAGGCGGCGGCATCGCCCTCGCGGGCACGACTGTTTTTTTGTTGACCAATGGGCTGTTGCTGCCGCTTTGGGGGATCACGGCTCCTGCGCTAGCCACCCTCCTCTGTTTTCTCTTGATGTGCCTGCTGGCCTACCGCGTGAGCCGAAAATATTTCCCCGTCCCCTATCCTTGGTGGGCTATTGGGCGCTATGTACTGCTCACCGCACTTTTTGTAGGCATCGGCTGGCCGCTGGAAAGCCTGCTGCTACGCGCGCTACTCCTGCTTGCTTATTTAGCCATCCTCTTGGCCAGCGAGTGGCCGATGCTGAGGCGTTTGGGAGGAAAGGCTTAACTATTTTTATTAAATATCCCTTGTAATGAGATAGAATCAATTCATATATAAAAGCGGCTTAGTGTCGTAATCGGGAAAACCGCTAATTGGAAGGAACTAGCGAAAGATTGTGTCTGTTTTGCCAATAGCCGCGGAGGAACCATCTACATTGGCATTGACGATGGTGAATCAGCACCTCCACCTGATCAAAAAATTGACAAAAATCTGCTCTTCATCATCAAAAAGAAAATTGCTGAAAATACGGTGAATGTGGGCATAGACGTAAGTATAGAAGTGTCCGAAAACGAAGGAGAGTTCTTAGCTGTGAAAATCCTTTTCAGTGCTTCGACTATTGCCTCCACTACTGATGGCAGATACTACCATCGAAGCGACGATACCTGTGTCCCCTTACTGCCAGATGAACTTTCTCGTTTGTTTGCAGATAAGCCCTCCTTTATTTGGGAAACTCGCAAAATATCGAAGGCCACCGATTGGAAGAATTACTCTATCAAGACATAAAAATATACGAACCAACCTCTATAGGAGAAATTCAAATTCGAATTGGTGAGGAGATTCCAAAACGGAAAATCAAAACCATTATCGATAAAATGTTAACAACAGGCGTTCTATCGAAAGAAGGAACTTTTCGATGGACGACCTATTCTATTAACAAAACAGAGTGAAATAAACGCCTTTCTCCTGTAAAATGTCAATACAAAAATAGTGTCATAATTATAAACAGCTAAAAATCAACACTTTAATATATAAAAAATAGTAAAAAATAAAAATCCAAAAACTAATAAGTGTTAATAGAGGCTATTGGACACTGCTAGGCGGCATTGATTAGGTGCTCGGTATTTTTCCTGCTCAGCCCCCCCTACTGCACCACCAAGCGCTTGACCTTCCGGTGTTCCCCACAGCTTATTTCCAGCCAATAAATGCCAGCGGCTAACTGGCCGAGTACTAGCGGCTGGGATGCCGTACTAATGAATTTGTGTTGCCTAACCAACTGCCCACCGCTGGAAAAAAGCCGAATATCCTTGGCAGGGCGCCCTCCTGGGTGGGGACTGATGTACAGCGTTCCCGACCGCAAAGGATTGGGATAAACCGTGTAGTCGGTGGCAGAACAGTCCGTTACTAGCTGTTGGTAAAACGCACAAGTTCCCTCCTCCAGCTGCTGCTCGAAAAGCGCTAGCGGATATTCCATCACATTGGGCGTGAGGGGGCCTCGTAATTGTCCTCCTTCCACTTTTAATTCTGTGTAGCTGCACAAGTGGATGAAATGATTCCAGACCGTGGCCGACGGCAGGGGTAATTCCGTTAAATCGTCTATGACTAGGCCAAGTACAAAGACCTCCCCTACTGGAAAAGTTGCGTGCACGTCTGCCGCGCAAGAATTGAAGGGCGAAAAACTGCTCAGGCGGAGCGTATCTGGCACGCCAAGGGCATCTTGGTATCGTTGCTCTATTAGGAGGGTGGTAATCTTCGTTTCCCCATCCGAGAGGCTGTGCTCCAAGGACTTTACTTTCAATACCAAGCGGTCTTCATCCCCCTCCATGTAATGGCAAAGAAAGAATACATCTTCCGTACAACGACAAGCTTGCAGACTACAAAAAGCGCTGCCCAGCAACCAACAGACTAGAAGAAGAGGAGATTTTGACATCAGGTTTTGATTGGGTTGTTAGAGAAATATATTTTAGTAATATAACGCTCTCTAGCCCTAAAAGGCTGCTCAAGGCGATGGGCTTAGCTAGGAACGTATCTAAACGGCTTTTAGCGAACCCCCGCTCAGGCATCGGAAAAAAGGTAGATTTCTGGTCTTCTTGGAAGAACCCCTCCCTACTTTTACTGTTGTCTGATGTGTATTACACAAAAACAAGCTAGCATGACGAGCCGAGCACAGCAGCCCATTGTGGGTATTGACGATCTTTCCGCCTACTTACCTGCTATTTATTTGCCCATTAGCAGCTTAGCGGAAGCCAGAGACATCGCCTATGAAAAGCTCAATAAGGGCTTGGGGCTTGCAGCTATGGCCGTGCCAGACACCACCGAAGATACGGCTACGATGGCCGCCAATGCAGTGCTGGATTTGATCTACAAAAACGATTTAGAGCCGCAGCAAATTGGCCGAATCTACCTCGGTACCGAAAGTGCCCTAGACGGTGCAAAGCCCACCGCCACCTATGTGCTGGAGATGCTGCAAGACCAACTAGCTGAGCTCTATGGCCCCAACTGTCTGTTGCATTGCGATGTGATAGACATGACTTTTGCCTGCATCGGCGCGGTGGATGCCTTGGAAAATACGCTAGATTGGGTAGCGGCCGACAGTCGCCGCATCGGCATTGTAGTGGCTTCCGACGATGCCAAATACGAGCTGGGTAGCACCGGAGAATACACCCAAGGCGCGGGAGCTATTGCTGCCCTCATCAAGCAAAACCCCAGGCTGCTGGTGTTGGAAAGTGATTTCGGGGTAGCCACGCGGCCCGTCCATGATTTCTACAAACCCATTCGGAAGGTCAGCAAAGCCAGCCTGATTGAAGAAGTCTTAGCCTTGCTACCAGATGCGGCCAAAGCAGGCGTGGAAATAAGCGCACTGCTGGCGAAGCTCAACGAAGGCATTGAGGTAAAAGGCGTGTTAGACTGCAACGAAGCCCAGATTGCGCTGCACAAAAACACGCCCGTCTTCGACGGCCCTTACAGCAATGATTGTTACCAGGCGCGCATCTACGAAGCGCTATACGATTACCGCAAGCGCCATGGTAAAAGCGCTGGCCACCTGATGCAAACATGGGAAAGCCTTGTTTTCCACCTCCCCTATGCTTTCCAGGCTCGGCGCATGTTTGCGGAGATCTTTGTGGAAGAAATTAAAGCCACTGGCCAATGGCAGCATTTCACGGCTAATAACCAGCTCACAACACCTTGTATTGATAATTTTGAGGACAGGGAGCAATACCTGAGCCAATGTGCCGACTTCTTGAAGCAAGTGACTAAAACAGCGGCCTATCAAGAATTTGTAGCCCAGAAAATTGCTCCAGGCGAGAAGGCCAGCTCCTTAGTGGGCAACCTCTATGCGGGTTCTCTATTCCTCAGCCTCATGAGTACGCTGGAAGATGCCCTGCAAAACGATCGGGAGCTAGCCAATACCCAGATCGGCTTCTTTGCCTACGGCAGTGGCTCCAAGAGTAAGGTCTTTGCCGGCCGTGTGCAAGCAGGCTGGGAGGCGGTAGTAGCCGAATTTGGACTGTTCCAACAACTCGAACAGCGGCAGGCCATCAGCTACGCCACCTACGAACAGCTCCACCGAGGCAGCCTGAGCAAGAATGTGGGCCGCAAAGAATACGGTACTTTCTTCTTGGCCGATATCCATACTGAAAAGGACAATACTGAGGGCGCGCGTCACTACGGCTACCGATGTGTGAGCCAGCAAGTGCTGAATTGACAATAGGAGGCGTAACAAGGATGATTTGATCTTGCCAAGGCTTGGCAGGGAACCTTAGATTCGGAACAGCAATGCCGAAGCGTGGACGCTGATAAAAAAGGCCGGGAACAAGCCCGGCCGCAGAGAAAGGTTGCAAAAATCAATATTTTTTTAGATCAAGCACTCCTGATAGGAGCTGAGGGTTTTCTACCCTCCGTATAGCGTTTTACGTGTGTAGCAGCTATGGGCGCTTGCTAGGAAGCTACTTCCTTTACCATACAAAGATAGGAAAAGATGCATTCATTATAATTTTTTAGATTATTTTTTTCAAAAATTTACACTATTTAATTATTTTGATTACATTTCAAGTTCTATTCCATCGACCCTCGAATAAATTCGTAGGCGGAAGGATGTGGGCTTGTTGGTGGGCAAAAAAAATGGGCGCCTCCTTGCGGAAGCGCCCATTTTTTAATAAACTAATGAATACTACTTGGTAGCAACCAAGTTAATTTTTAGACCCACATTATCGTTGATGATGTTGTCTTGTGCGATGCCGGCGATAGAGCCAGAGCCATACTTCACATTCCACTCGGTGCGGTCGATAACGAAGCTGCTGGAGGTAGCTTTGATGCTGCTGCCATCCATGCTTACCATAGCGGGAATGGTAATGCTACGGGTGCTATCGCGCATAGTGAGATTGCCGGTGATGTTGTGGCTTACTTCTGGGTTGCCTTCCACTATGGCTAGGCTGGTAATGACAAAAGTAGCTTGAGGGAAAGTCTCGACGGCGAAGAAATCGTCGGATTTGAGGTGACCTTCCAATTTACCTTTCATTTCGCCCTCCAGATCGGAGCAATCCAAAGAAGCCATATCGATAGCAAATTTGCCACCTACGATTTTGTTGTCGGCTACTACTAGTTGGCCTTCTCTGACTTTGATGGTGCCGGTATGGCCGCCGCCGACGAGCTTACTACCTTCCCAGTTGATGACACTGGCGGCAGCATCTACGGTGTAGCTGGCGGATGGCATGGTGTTAGCTCCCTCTGCCTGTGCTTCTCCGGATGTTACCTTTTCCCCTTCAGGGCCGCCACAAGCGACCAAAGCGAATACTAAAGCCAAAAGGCTGAATAGTGTGATTGATTTCATAAAATG
>DAITME010000106.1:0-12315 GCA_036835305.1 Lewinella sp. | reverse complement strand
AGAGCTAAAAACCAATCAGCGCCTGCTGTTGGAGATACAAAGCGAAAGGGAGCGCATTAGCCGCGAGCTTGGCCCTCAATTGCAGTTACAAGCCTCTCTGGGACTGGTGCGCTCCGATGTGGCGGTGGAGAAAATATATTCCGATCCCCAGGCTGAACAAATCCTGAGCCTCCACCTACAAGTGCCCATTCTCGACTGGGGAAGCCGGAAAAAAGCCATCGCTCAGATAGATAGCCGCAGTACATTGCTAGCTGAAAGCAACCAGCGCAGCCAAATGGAATTGGAAAACGCCCTCTATCTGGCTATTCGCCAGTGGAACCAACTAGGGGAAGAAATTCAATTGGCCGAGCGTATCCGCCAATTGGCCGAAGAACGCTTCCAGATCAGCAGTGAAAGCTACGTCTTGGGTAGCATCCCACTGACCGAGCTAACACTGGCACAGCAAAACCGCGACCAACTCAACCGAGCCTATCTGGCCAGCCTCCAAAACTATTGGATTACCTTGGCGGATATACAAAGGATGACCCTAGATCCGATTGCACAGACAAGGCCTGCCTCGTTTTAATACATTCAAACAATAATTGCACAGACAAGGCCTGCCTTGTCAATACGAGAATCGAATATGATACAATTAAACAACATCACCAAAAGGTACCAGACTGAAATGGTAGAAACCTTGGCACTTTCCAACATCCATTTGGAGGTACCCAAGGGCGAATTCCTCTCCATCATGGGGCCTTCAGGCTGCGGCAAAAGCACGCTGCTCAACATCATTGGCCTCATTGATGCACCCAGCCGAGGGGAGGTCCTGCTCAACGGCCAAAGGGTTAGTGATTACAACAGCCCCGCTACGGCTCGCTTCCGCAACCAGCAACTGGGCTTCATCTTCCAGAGCTTTCACCTCATCAACGATTTGAATGTGCTGGACAATGTGGAACTGCCGCTTTTATACCGGAATACCAGCGGTAAAGAGCGGCGAAAGCTGGCCGAAGCGGCCCTGGAGCAAGTAGGACTGGCTAACCGAAAGCAGCATTTCCCCACGCAGCTATCGGGGGGGCAAAAGCAGCGGGTAGCCATTGCCAGAGCCATTGTGGGAAAGCCGCATATCATCCTGGCCGATGAGCCTACGGGCAACCTCGATAGCCAGATGGGCGACGAAATTATGGACATCCTCCTACAGCTCAACCAGGCCCACGGCACCACCATCGTGATGGTTACCCACGACCAGCGCATGGCCGAGAAAACCAACCGCCTCATCCGCCTCTTCGACGGGCAGCAAGTGGCATAAAACCATACATCATGTTCAAGAACTATTTAAAACTAGCCATCAAAGTGCTAGGGCGCAAGCGCTTCTTTACTTTTGTCAGCCTCTTTGGTATCAGTTTTACGCTGATGATCCTGATGCTCATTATGGCTTTTCTGGATACGGAGCTGGGGGCGAACGCACCCATGAGCCGAGCCGATCGGATGGTGCTAGTGGATCGGCTGGAACTGAGTACCAATTACTTCGATACCATCTGGAAACTAGATACCAATTGGGTAGCTGGCGAAAAGCAAATAGATACACTGGGCTTCGATACGCAGCATGCTGGCCAATCCATCAGTATTGATGGGGTAGGGTACTACGTTTTTAATAGCCTGCTGGCCGATATGCCCGAAGCCGAAAATATGACTTATCTTTTGGATCGGCCTTATGATATCATCGAGCAGGGGCAAAAATTCCAGCTCACGGCTATGCACAGTAGCCCTAGCTATTGGGATATATTGGATTTCGACTTCTTAGAGGGCCGGCCCTTCAATGCCGCCGAGGAAGCCAGCGCCGCCTCCGTGATGGTGGTTACCGACCAGATGGCCAAGGAATTTTTTGGCAGCACCCAAGCCGTTGTAGGTAAGCAAGTTATGCTTTCCGGCCGCCAATACGAAATCATTGGTATGGTGGCGAGGCCTCGCGCTTCTTCTAGTTTTACACGAGCGGATATATTCCTACCACTGAGCACGGCCGATGGGCAGATAACAGATGCCAATTCCCTGAATGGCCCCTTCCGAGCCATCTATCTGGCGCCTAACAAGACCGGACAAAAAGCCTTGCAAGATGCCTTGGATTATGCCGGGCGGCAGTTGCCCATTCCGGCCACGGAAGAATATGAAAATGTACGGATCTATGCTTTTACTCCAGAGGAAAAGTATGCTTACAACCTCTTTAACCGAGAAGAAATTGGCGAAAATCGCCGCCTATTTCGCCTCACCCTCTTCGGGATGTTGGGCTTTTTTATCCTCGTGCCCACCCTCAATCTCATCAACCTCAACCTGAGCCGCATGATGGAAAGAGCCGCAGAAATTGGGGTGCGGAAGTCCTTCGGTGCTAGCAGCCAGCAGATTTTGCTGCAGTTCTTGTTCGAGAACATCGTTGTTACTTTTCTGGGGGGATTTATCGGCTTATTGCTGGCTTTTGGGTTGATTGCGCTCATCAACAGCAGCGGTGTCTTACCACATGCCGAGCTGGCTTTTAATTGGCGAGTCTTTGGCTATAGCTTCTTGGTCTGCTTCTTTTTTGGGGTCTTGTCAGGGCTGTTACCGGCCTGGCGGATGTCGCGCTTGCCGATTATACAAGGGCTGCATGGCTAGGTACTTCGGCTAAAAACATGGCTCAAAAGAGTAGGCATTGCTCCTGCCTCTGGCCATCGCTACCTCAACTAAAAACAGAGTAGGGCCGCTCCATTGTTGCTCCACACGCATAGCAAGCGGATGGGCGCTGCAATAGCTGGGGAAATATGGGCAAAATTGCAGGAGCAAAGCACTTTTTTCAAGAGCAAAGTTTAACCAATAAAATAAAAAACCATGTTTCGACATATTCTTCAACTGATTTGGAACAAGAAGCGCAGTAATTTGCTCTTGTTTTCGGAGATATTTTTCTCCTTCTTACTGATTTTTGCAGGGGCTACTTTTTGTATCCAAAATTTCCGGGCCTACTTTTCGCCCATAGGCTTCGAGACAGAACCCATCTGGCATCTGGATTGCGGAGAGCTGTATGAGCTGGACTCCACAGAAATCGTGACTACCAAGCGTTTGCTCAAGCAAGAACTCAGGAAAATCCCTGGCGTGGAAGCCGTAGCCTTTTCGGGCTATGCGTTGCCTTTCAGTGGTAGTATGTGGGGCTGGGGCTCGGATAAAATGGGCTTTGAATTTTGGACGAGTATTATTGGCGGCGACGAGGATATCCAGCAAATCTATCATTTCGATATTCGGGAGGGGCGCGCCTTTTTACCCGAAGATCAGAAGAGCAAATACGAGGCAGTGATTGTCAATCGGCTCATCCAGCAAAAATATTGGAATGACGAATCTATCGTCGATAGTCTCTTGGTGATGGGAAAAGATCAAATTTTTAAAGTCGTGGGCGTGGCGGAAAATATTCGCTACCAGAGAAGCTTTGAGGCGGAGAAGGAAACCATTCTCCGTTTCGGGAAGGATGACAATACCGAATTTGGCGACTTACTTCTGCGGGTGGCTCCGGGCAGCGGCGCGGTATTAGAAACCGCCATCGGCAAACAGTTCGCCAGCATCATGAAAACCGAGGATTTTACCATCAGCTCTATGCACAAAGCGCGGCAAAGCTTAGATCGGGAAACATGGATCCCCCTTGTTGTTTTCCTGAGTATTGCCACTTTTATCATTTTAAATGTGGCGCTAGGCCTATTCGGGATACTATTTTACAATATCCAAAAGCGGCGCGGCGAGATCGGTGTGCGCTTGGCGATGGGGGCTACCCAAGGCGCCATCACCCGGCAATTTACACTGGAGGTCTTCTTCGTAGCGCTGGCGGCTATGCTGCTAGGCGCTGTCTTTGCCATACAAGTGCCGCTGCTAGATTTGATTCCCGACGACGAATTTGGCCATAGCAATTTCTACTACGCCATCCTTTTTTCGCTGATTTTTATCAGTACGGTTGTGGTCTTGTGTGCTTATTTCCCGAGTCGGCAGGGGGCGGCTTTGCATCCGGCGGTGGCCTTGCATGAAGAGTAAAAAACCGATTTTTTAGCGATTACGATCGCAATTTTACTGTTTTTTCGCTAGTCCGCTCAAATAATTTATCTTTGTCACACGCCAACCGAACTTCTACCATCCAGCACATTCTGATCATAGATGATGACCGCACGGTCTGCCAATCGCTGAGCTTGTTGTTGAAGCGGGCGGGCTATGGCGTGCAGCTGGCTTATGGGCCGGAGGAAGCGATGGCGGTTGTAGCGCGAGAGAACATTGCCTTGGTCTTGCTGGATATGAATTTCACCATTGACTCTTCGGGCAAGCAGGGGATGAAGCTGCTTCGTCAGTTGCTGGATTTTCGGCTCGATTTGTTGGTTATTTTGATGACGGGCTGGGCGACGGTGCAGTTGGCCGTGGCGGGTATGAAAGCTGGCGCCAAGGATTTTATCGCTAAGCCTTGGGAGAATAAGCAGTTGTTGCAATCGGTGCAGGATTGTCTGCGTTTGCACCAAGCAGCGCCTGCTATCGTAGATGGAGCCCCTTTTGAGCGGATTATCAGCCGATCGGCGCTCATGACCTCCGTGATCAATACCGCTAAGCGGGTGGCGGCTACGGATGCCAGTGTGCTCATCACTGGCGAAAGTGGTACGGGTAAAGAGCTGATTGCCGAGGCCATTCACAGCAGCAGCCCGAGGGCGGGCGCTGCTTTTGTGGGCGTGAACCTGGGGGGCATCCCAGAGAGCTTGTTTGAAAGCGAGCTTTTCGGCCATAAGGCGGGCGCTTTTACCGATGCAAAAACCGACCGCAAAGGCCGCTTTGAACTGGCGGAAGGCGGTACCCTCTTCTTGGATGAAATCGGGGATCTCTCGCTTGCCAACCAAGTAAAGCTGCTGCGGGTGCTTCAGGAGCGGCGCTACGAGCGCCTGGGAGAAAGCAAAAGCCGCCCGACGGATGTGCGCATCATCAGCGCTACCAGCCGCTTGTTGAGGGAAATGATTCAGCAAGGGGCATTCCGCGAGGATTTGCTGTATCGCATCAACCTCATTCCGCTGCATTTACCCCCACTGCGCGAGCGTGCCGAGGATATTCCACTGCTTGCACGACACTTCCTCCAGCTCGCAAGCGAACGCTACCAGCGGCCAGAAGTGGTTTTTTCGGATAGTGCCATCGCTTGGCTGGCTCAGCAAAGCTTCCCCGGGAATGTGCGGCAACTCCAGAATTTAGTAGAGCGCGTAACCATTCTCTGCCCCGATCCTAGCATCAGTGAACACCGCCTGCGGGAATACTACCAAGGCGGCGAGCCAGCGGCCACACCGCACAGCCGTGCCTTCAACGGCCGCACACTGGCGGAGATGGAAGAAAGCATGATACGAGTAGCCCTGCAGCAGCACGAGGGCAACATCACCCAAGCCGCAACAGCCTTGGGTCTTACCAGAGCGGCCTTGTATCGGCGGCTGGAAAAATTTGGCTTAACTCAATAGAATGGTCTAAAGCGATGAAGCTATTTTCTTCTAAAGTTGGGTATGGAATCTATCTAGTGGCGCTTCACTTGCTACTGGGGGGGATGGCTTATTTTTTGCTACGGGAAAGGCTCTACCTTTTTTTGGCGGTGGAGTTTTTGCTCTTGTTGTCCTTGGTGCTGGGCTTTCGGTTTTACCGTGTTTTTATGGCGCCTACGCGCTTGCTGTCGCTGGGAAAGGCGGCTTTGCAGGATGAGGATTTTACTAGTACCCTACTACCAACATCCAATGCGGCGGTGAATGAATTGGTAGATTTGTATAACCAAATGATCGAGCGGCTAAGAGCCGAGCGCAGCAGTCAAGAGGCACAGCAGTATTTTCTGGAGCAGCTTATACAGGCGGCGCCTATTGGTTTGGTTTTGCTGGATTTTGACGGTCATATTCGTGCTTTGAATCCGCATATGCGCGCGCTGTTGGGGCTTTCGCCTGCTGCGGAGGAAGTGGATGGGATCGCTTCCGCAAGGCAGGAGCATCCTTTGTTGGTGGCCATCTTAGCCTTGGACAAAGGGGTGGCGAGTCAGACGCTGGTGTTGCCTGGCAACCGTCGCTGCCGCGTGGAGCAGGGCAGCTTTATAGATCGGGGCTTTCCTCGGCAGTTTTATTTGGTGCAGGATATGACCCAACAGTTATTGGCTGCCGAGAAAGAAGCCTACGGTAAAGTGATTCGCATGATGGCGCACGAAGTGAATAACAGTGTGGGCGCCACCAACTCGCTGTTGCAAAGCTTGTTGGATAGCCTAACGGAAGCAACTACAGATTTCCCCGAATTAGCCGGGGAATACTTGCCCGTAGTAATAGAAAGAGGGGCGCAGATGAATCAGTTTATGCGGCATTTTGCGGATGTCATTCGGCTACCGGCTCCGAACAAGCAGCCTTGTAATTTGGGGCAACTGCTGAGCCGGGTAGCGACCTTGTTTGCCGCCCAGTGCCGCGAGCAAGGCATTGCTTTGAAACTGGAGCTGGGGACAGGGGAGATACACGCCAACATAGACGCGGCGCAGATAGAACAGGTCTTGATCAATGCCATCAAAAATTCGATAGAGAGCATGGCTGGGCAAGGGGGCGGAATCCGATTGCGACTGCGGGAAGCGCCCTTGGGTATAGACATTGCTGACAACGGCGCAGGCATTGCTCCTGCGTCAGCCAACCTACTTTTTACGCCCTTTTTTAGCACCAAACAAAACGGGCAGGGCATTGGGCTGACCCTCAGTCGGGATATTCTGGAGCAGCATGGCGCTCGCTATGAACTCAACACCCGAGAGGGGCTGACCACTTTTTCGATTTTTTTCTAAGCCTTTGCCAAAGTAATCCCGAAGGTAGAACCCAAGTGCTGAGCCGAGCGCACACTAATCGTTTGGCCGTGGGCTTCCATGATGTGCTTCACGATGGCCAGCCCCAAGCCGGAGCCTCCACGGTCGCGAGAGCGGCTTTTATCCACGCGGTAGAAGCGATCGAAGAGGTGGGGCAGGTGCTTTTCGGCGATGCCGATGCCATTGTCGGCTACTTCTACGAGGATGTATTTGTCCATATCGTAGAAACCTACTTTGGTGTGGCCGCCGGCATTGCCGTAGTTGATGGAATTGTTGAGCAAATTGGTGAGTACTTGCCGGATGCTTTCTCGGTCAGCTCTGACTTCAAAGCCTTGGCTGGCACCTTCTTTGTAGAGCAGTTTGATCTTGCTTTCGCGGCTCTTCATTTCGGTATCTTCGAAGACTTCCTCCACCAAATCGCGGATATTGAAAACGGAGGGCTCCAGGATCAAATCGCCCGTTTCCAGGCGACTGATGGCGCTCAGGTCATCTACAATCACCTGTAGGCGTTCTACGTTCTTTGTGGCTTTTTCCAGGAAAGGGCGGGCTACTTTTTCATCTTCCAGACCGCCTTCCAGTAGGGTGTGTAGATAGCCTTGAATATTGAAAATGGGCGTTTTTAGCTCGTGGCTGATGTCTCCTACATAACGGCGGCGATACTCCGCGAAGCTTTTGTAGCGATCGATTTCTTTTTGTTGTTCGCTGGCCCATTCTGCTACTTCTTTCTCTACGTCCTCGATGATGGGCTGGTCTATATCCACCATACTTATTTTTTTGTCGGTGGCCACTTTGTGGCGGTGGATGGTCTTGTAGATCAGCTTAATTTTTCTGTAAATATAGCGGCGTAGGTAATTGAGGATGATGATGTAAGAGGATATGAATACAATAAAGCTCGTAAGCAAAAGATAGAAAAAACTGAACTCAGGTTGGCCGATCAGGAAAGACAGCGCCATGGCGGCTGTACTGAGCAGCGCAATAAAAGAGGAGGCCATGAGGGCTATCTGCCTGGGGGTACTGTTTTTTAGCATGTATTTTTAGAACTCGAATTTGTACCCAATACCCTTGATGGTTTTGATATAATGGTCGCCGAGTTTTTCTCTTAGTTTGCGAATGTGAACATCGATGGTGCGGTTGCCAACAATAACGTCGGTACCCCAAACCTTGTTGAAGATTTCCTCTCGGCTAAAGACTTTGCCCGATTTGGAGGCCAGTAGCACCAGGAGGTCGAATTCTTTTTTAGCGAGTTCAAAAACCTCCTCCCCTCTCACTACGATCACCTTTTCCATGTCGATGATGAGGTCGCCGATTTCGAGTATGCTGGGGCTGTCCTCCTTCCCGGGGCCGGTACCTCGGCGGAGCAGCGCTTTGATGCGGGAGATGAGCACTCTGGGGCGGATGGGCTTGGTGATGTAGTCATCACCGCCCATATCCAGGGCAGCAATTTGGCTATAGTCTTCCTCCCGCGCGGTGAGGAAGGTGATGACCGTTGATTGGAAGGCGGGTTGTGCTCGGAGTTGCCGGCAGACCTCCACGCCATCCATGACGGGCATCATGATATCTAGGATGATGAGATCGGGCTTAGTTTTTTTTGCCAGCGCTAGGCCGCTTTCTCCGTTGTTGGCAGAGAAGACCTCGAAGCCTTCTTTTTCCAGATTGTATTGGAGGAACTCAATGATATCCGGCTCGTCATCAACGATGAGGATTTTTGCTTGTTTCATAATGGCTATTGTGAGTAGTGCAGCCGCCTGCCTCGCCTTCAGCCAGGCATGGCAGGTGGGGCGGATGCGTCTTACCGTTAATCCTGCGGCAAAAGTAAGTTATACAAATCGCTCCAAAATTAACTCAAGGTTAAGAAGTTGATTTTTAGAAAAAAATCTTCATTTTTACCTTATTTCCATACTTTTTTCTCATCTTTACCAGCCGGCAACCTGGTTTTTCTTGGTGGCCGCCCTTTCTTTGGTCATCCCTATAAAGTATTATGAAAACAGTATGCTTCATTCGCCACGCGAAAAGCGATTGGCATGATTTCCGGCTATCCGACCACGATAGACCCCTAGATGATAGAGGCTGCTTGGACGCTCCTTTTATGGCCGATTTGCTGAAGCGGACGAATATTCCCGTCGATGGCATCCTGAGTTCCACGGCTGTGCGCGCCTACACAACGGCCTTGGTATTTGCTGAGGCCCTCGGTATTCCAGCAACCGCCATCCTCAGCAGCAAGGAGCTTTACCACAGCAGCATCTACGAAATGCGTACCCACCTACAAGCCCTACCCGATAGCTGGGGCAGCGTCCTCTTGTTCGCCCACAACCCCGGCCTCACGGAAATGGCCAATGTACTGAAGGATGCCAATTTCTTAGATAACCTACCCACCTGCGGCATCCTCGAAACCAAGGCCGATATCGATACCTGGGGGCACTGGAGCCATGAAAAGGCAGTGCTCAACCGCTCGTTTTTTCCCAGGGATTATCGCTAGCTTTCTGAGGTTTCACTGTTAAGCTTTGCTAACTAAGCGGGGGGCTGATGGATTTTTGCTCGCGCCGATACGGACATGGTATGCGCCCCAAGGGCAGGAGCAGTGTTCAATTTTTGAGCCATGCTGATGGAAAAAATAAGTGGTTCAGGCTTTGCCCGAACCACTTGCTTGGTGTTGCTCTTCAACAAGCTATGATTTGTATGAGTTGTTGCTATTGGCCTCTATGTTCTATTGGCGATAACCAATGAACACCTCATGCTTTCGGCTGCCGTTGTCGGCGTCGTACCAGTAGTCTAGTGTTATTTCATCCTCATTGTCGTCGCTTAGCTTACCTACGAGGATTAAATTTCTACAGGGAGTAAAAATGAAATTATGCCTAAATGCACTCGCCACTCCTTGAATAGAACTCACAATGGGTATTCCCTGAGGGGCAATGGTACAACCGGGAGGTAATTTTATCCCATCTAGTCTTTGTTCAAAACCTCCTGGACTAAATATAGCAGCTACTTCCACGGTATATGCATCTGCTTCGCTATCGCCTACATTCCTACCTCTATAAATACCAAAGACTGGTGATTGATGTATGCCAATATCTACTATCCGAACCGACTTTGTGGTAGTGGAACGCAGTTGGGAAGCTGAGAAACAAGCATTTTCGTCATTGATCGTAGTTGTCAAAGTAACATCGATAAGACCATCAAAGCCCGTGAAGTTTAAACTGGCTACTGGCTCTGTGAGTATTCCACTATGCGTACCTATTTGCCATTCATAGGTATCCATACTTTTATTAGTGGCTTTAAAGAAACCCGGAGCTCCTGCTAGGAATCTCACCACCTCGATGCTCATAGCTGTATCCAATATTCTATCTAATGAATCTATTATCACAAAATCACTGTCTGCAGCCACTGCTAAGAGACAAGGATCATAATTTTCACAGCGTGGGTTGCTCGGGTCTTGACAGAATTTGTCTTTTTTGCAGCTAGGTAACAAGAGTACAAACAACAAAAAAGAGAGGACAAAACGAAAGATGTATGGATTATTTTTCATCATAAATAGTTTTTATGGCGCAGAAACTTTTCAGTTTCTGCGCCAAGTTGAATGGTTTTATTGTTTCTGTACGGTGAAGCTCTCGCTTACATCCTCTCCAACGACCCTGAGAATGTAAGTAGCTGGAGTGAGTTGGGCGAAATCCCCAGAAAGTGTGAAAGACCCCGTATACTCAAAATGAGCTTTCTGTCTCCATATCTGCCTACCTAATAAATCAGTCATGTTAAGCTCATATTCCCTATCCAATTTTCAGGAATATTTAAGGTCAACTGATTAGAAAAAGGATTAGGGAAAATAGCTGCCTTTCCGTCAATTGCTAGCTTGATATCTTCCATGGTGGCTACTTTTTCCTCGTCGTTCAGCAGTCCGCGCGTATTAGGATTGTATTTTTCCTTGCAAAATTGGGCTAATTTGTTTCCAACAACAGGCTCATCTACAGCAGGGTCACAAATAGCAAAAATTTCATCAGCTTCCATTCCTAAAAACGGATTTTCCCATCCTTTCACGCTTACATCAACTAAATTCGTCTTATATCGGGCAGTAAACAATACTTCCTCCCCTTGACTGGTCTGTATGATCGCAACGATTTGTAACTGAGGTTCGCCCCAGCACCCCCTGCGCTGGCCAAGAACCCAAGAATAGTCTTGCCATTGTTCATCCCAAAGATATTCGTCCCTAGACTCAAATTCTACTACATATTCTTCCAAGCAAGTAAGGTTGATCACTGGAGACGAATAAAATTGAGTGGCTTCGTTTTCAACTGGTCCGTCGTGGCAGCCGTCGGTCCAAACTAAAGAACCCATTAACTTGATGTTTTGAGCACTTAAGCCCGCCAAAGTATTCACTGCATACTGTAAATCACCTTTATACCGATACTGGTAGGAAGTCCGAACAAAAGACTCTCCATTGCCATAATCTCCCGTCGTTGGATCGGATATAGCTCTTTCTATAACGGGCAGTTCTAGTACGGTAAAGACTCCCAAAGGGTTATCATATACTGGCCGCCAATTGGTTAATTGATTATCGCCATACTTTGAGCCGGGTGTATAAAATGAATAGGGTCCAAGCTGATTATTATTCACTATGTTCCCATTTCCTGTAAAGGAAAAATCGTGATTAAACCCCGTAAGCTTAGGAGAAACACTTGAACTACCTTTGCCTGAGAAGAAAGATAAGATTGGCGTATATGGCCCAAACAAGCTAGCAGCTTGACCCAAGAATGATGGCAATTTACCGCTCAAGATACTAATACGTTTATTAGAACTAGGATCTGCTTTGTAAGCTTCAAAGTCTTTGTATCGCTTGTAACCAGTGTAGGCTGCTCCTAGAAGACCATCTATTCTTCCCAGAGCATTCCCGATGAAAGAATTCCCTCCACTGCTAGGTCCGTATAGCGCTTGAGAAACTCCAGTTCCTTCAATTTCAAAATTAAAAGACCAAGCATCTGTCGTTACTGCTCTGGTACCAAGCGCACTCTCGTGTTGACAAACGCAGGGATCATAACTAGCTATTGTTTCCAACAAATACCAATTTCGGTCCGAAAAACCCTCATTAAGTTGTGATACTCCATCAAAGGCTGTGAGTTTATCGAAACTACTGATAGGATTGGCAGGTACGTTGAGATTCTCAAACAAGGCAGTAGATGTGTTTAGGCCAGAAAGAGAGTTCCTTACCTGACTTAAAATTAAAGTCACATTATCTATTCCGACCTTTTCGTCTTCGAGGTAATAAAACACCCTTAAGCGCCCATCTAGCCTGTTATACAAGCCATAGGAGGGTTGTTCCACTGGAAAAGTCGCTGAGCCAAGGTTGTAGAAAAGCAACTCCCAGCCATCTGCTGGTTCATAATCCGAAGGTTCCCCACCTGTCAGAAAACCTAGATGCAGTACGTTCGGATCGGTAGCGGTAGCAAAAGGGGAATAGGTAGGTTGGGGCTGAACGGGCGCATTGCGGATGTATATGTCATACACTGGTGCGCGCC
>DAITME010000105.1:0-12382 GCA_036835305.1 Lewinella sp. | reverse complement strand
CAGAGCAATGGTACGGCCTAGACACCCAGCGCTACGAGCTGCTGACGGAGCAATACCCCCAACGCCAGATAAAAGGCCAGCCCTACCGCACCCCTTGGATCAGTACCAGCACCGAGACGGCGGGGATGCCCCTCCTCGCCCGTCGCCGCGATGGCGGTAGCATGGACAGCCTGATCTTCATCACTGCCAATGGCAACCTCGACCCAAACTGGACGAACAGCGCTACCCAAGCCACCCATCCCGCCCAGGCGGCTGCGGGCGACCAGGAGACGAAGGCCATTTATGCGGCTTATCCCAATCCGAATGCTACCGAGGCTAATCGGGATAGTGTGCCGCCGAACATCCTGGCGGGGCAAGTGAATATGGTGATCTACACCCCCGTGCGGAAGCGGGTGCACATCGTTCCAGTGGGCAATGCCCCGATTTCGGTGACGGCCGCCAGCTTGGAGGCGGGGCTGAATGCCATCTACAAACCAGCCGTGGCGGAGTGGACGGTCTTGATGCAGGAAAATCTGAGTGTGGCGAATTTTGAAAGCCCTTTGGAGCAGATACCGACTGCCCCATTAAGTAACTACACCCCGCAGATGATCCAAATCCGCGAAGCCCTAAAACAACAAGCCTACTACAACCCCAACGACTACTACCTCCTAGTCGTACCCGAAATGGAGGACGCCAGCCGCCTCGGCTTTATGTCGCGCAAGCGCGCCTTCGGCTTCCTCAATGCCGCCAGCCTCCGCAATGCCGAGCTATTCACCCACACGGCTGCCCACGAGCTAGGCCACGGGGCTTTCCACCTGCAGCACATCTTCGATCGCTTCCCCGATCTGCGCCCGGGCGCCACCGATAACCTGATGGACTATGGCCAAGGCAGGGATTTGTATAAATACCAATGGGACAATATCCATGAGCCAGAATCGAACTTTAGCTTGTTTGATGAGGAGGGGGAGGGGGCTAGTAAGGGTTATACTACAATGGATATTATTTTGGTTAATGATAGAGAATTTTCAGGGGTGAATAGATCGCAAATAGAAGATTACATACTACCTGAAATTAAGCGAATTTTCGCTCGGAATAATATGGGGGGAAACTTTATTTATATTGTAACTATTCAGGGATATTCCCCCGCCAAATTCTAAAAAAGGATTATTTTTGACCATGAATTTCACGGAATTACAACTTCAGATCAAGAAATTGGAGCCTATGCTAAGTGCGGAAGGTCTAATGCTTGTTGAGTTGTTTATGCCGTTCTGTGAGGCGCTCATTAAAGAGAACGCTGAACTGAAAGCGAAGGTGAAAACTTTAGAGGACAAGCTAGCTATCAATAGCACGAATAGCTCCAAGCCTCCAAGCAAAGATGATTTCAAGGCCACCAAGGACAGATCGCTGCGTAAGAAGAGCGATAAAAAGCCTGGTGGCCAGCCCGGCCATAAAGGGCGTGGAGCTTAACGGTGAGATAAGCCAGACGAAATTATACCTTATCAAGTTACTGAGTGTCCAGACTGCAAGATTGACTTGAGTAATATGGCTCCTGACGATATAATTCGGAGACAAGTAGAAGATATTCCGCCTATACAAACAATTGTTACCGAGCACCAAATCGAATTAAAGACATGCCCTTGTTGTACGCTGTGGCAGGCAGGTGGCTGCCCAGCAGAAATTAAGCATGAGTTCCAGTATGGGCCACGCATAAAAGCGATTAGTGTATATCTATCCGCCCTTCAGTTTATTCCTGCTTTACGGACGAAGCTTCCGATGATTGAATTTAGCCACAAGCAAATATCCCAGCCAGCAAGATAGACGTTCCCCAAAAAAAAACACCCCCCCAACAAAAAAACATTCTTCCCTTCAAAAATCCTGCTTTTATCATTAAGGCCTACTTGTCCCAAAACCCTGCTCAAAAAAGAAAACCCCGCTCCCGCGTGAGCCAACCCCAAAACACCTTTCCATCCCACCCAACAGCTTGACAAACCTACCCTGCGCCCCGAGCACTACACCGCGCGCGCCGCAGGCGCCGCTATTGTAAATATCCCCAGCAATTCCCCAGCTTCCCTTACCTTTGCAGAGAAATTCCAGTATATGCCAATTGTCAAAAAAACCTATTCCCAGAGCCGTGCGCAGGAGAGTCGCTCGGCCATTCAGCGGCTATATATTTCTATGCGCCACTTACTCATACGCGGCAGTTATAAACCCGGTGGCGTGTCGGGCAGAGCCTTGATCGACAACCTCATGATCCTAGAACCCGAAATCTATGGCTCCATCAACGATCCCGAAAAGGTAGAACTGAATGGCCTGCACTACATTTTCCATCGCCTCCCCAAAGGAATTGAGGAATGCCAATATATCAAGCTCATTACTCGCGAGGGCTTCGAGGATAGCGAATTTAAACCCATCATCCCCCCCAAGCGCCGCCGCTCGGCCTACCGCATCGACGAGCAAGAAATGTATATTGAAATGACCCGCGGCCGCAGTGATATCTACGATATCCTCACCCACCTGACCTTTATGTACTCCGAAGGCAGCAAGATTTATCGCAATAGCCTAGACCGCAAAGAAGAGACAAAGCGCGAGTGGCAAGAACTAAAGGACATAGTAGAGAAAGAGGCGCGGGGCGAAGACTTCCCGCTGGGGCCGGCCTACACTTTTCTTAGTACCCTCTTAGGGCGTACGTATGATGAAATCGTGCAAGCCTCTAAGCTATTCAACAACGACCCCGACCTCAACAGCCTCTTCCACATCACCTACCACCTCGGCAGGCTCGCAGAACTGGATCATACGGATAAAAAGGGCGAGCGCGAAATCAGCTTCTCTGCCTCTCTACGGGAAAAAACTGGCCATCACCATTATGGCGAAAGCTGGGCCAGCAATATCAAGTCGGTGTTATACAAAAAAGGGCTTATTCACCGTCCGCTACACATCATTAGCTCTAATATGCATAGCGTGATGAATAGCCTTTTTGCGCCGGCGGCTCTGGGTAAAAAACTTAAAGCTAAGGTTATTATCGACTATGCCCGGGAGCTATCGCAGCCGGAAAACCGTACCCTGCGCGGCATCGTGACAGACTATGCCCTACAACACGGCATGACGGAAATTGCCGACCAGTCGGGTACCAACATCACCGTACAAATTTTTGACAGCGCCCAGTTCAGCAGTGCGATTATTTCCCAAGAATTAGGCTTCGTGCCAACGGAATCGCCCGACCAAGCCCCTGTCATCCTCGTGATGGACTACGCCTTCGGAGAGCAAGCCTACGAAAGTATGGACGAGCTACTGCGCCCCTTCCATGTGCCCAATAAAACCGAAGTCATTGACCTACAGGTACAGAGTATCAACATTATGGGCAAAGCTGGTATCTTGGAAGGCGTCAAAGGCGACCTAATGATCCCCGACGCTCACGTATTTGAAGGTACGGCCGATAACTACCCCTTTGCCAACGACCTACGTTGCGAAGATTTTCAGGATAGTGGCCTGGCTGTTTTTGGTGGCCCCATGATCACAGTGCTGGGCACCAGTCTGCAAAACCGCGAAATCCTACAGTATTTCCTGGAAAGTAGCTGGAAAGCCGTGGGGCTAGAGATGGAAGGAGCCCATTACCAGAAAGCCATCCAAGCCGCAACGCTCATCCGCAAAAGCATCAACCCCAACCTCAAGCTGCGCTATGCCTACTACGCCAGCGACAACCCACTGGTAACCGGCCATACCCTCGCCAGCGGCAGCCTCGGGGTGGATGGTGTGAAACCAACCTACCTCATCACAATCAAAATGCTGGAAAGAATCCTGGGGGAATAGGCCGTATTTTTTCACAAGCTTTTTTTTAAAAAAAGCTTGTGAAAACGACAAAACACATCTATCTTTGCCTCGCTTTTGGAAATACACATGGGCTCAGCAACTTTTTGTCTGGCTTTCGCGTTTTCGAAAATACCTAGATGGTGGTTGTAGCTCAGTAGGTTAGAGCGCCGGATTGTGGTTCCGGAGGTCGCCGGTTCGAGACCGGTCTTCCACCCTTACAAAAGCCGTTGCGGTATCCCCGCAGCGGCTTTTTCTGTTTTATTCCCGGCGCTGCAAGCCCAGCCGCAGGCTGATGATATGGCTGAAGGTAGCCCGATCGTCGCCCAGATCCGTGTAAGCATAGTCGACAAATAGCTGCCCCAGCTTTAGCCCTAAGCCTAAGCTCGGGCGGCTGTTGATGGCGTTGGTACCATCGAAGTCGGGGATCTGCTGAAACTGGCTCATACCCGCGCGCAAGAAAGCAAATTGCCCATAGTCTAGCTCCAGGCCAAAGGCGGGGTCTATGCTGAAGGGGTCGCCACTGATGAGGGTATTCCGCTGGCCGTCGGTGGTTACGATTAAATCGAGCTCGGCTTGCAGCCCGATTTGGTCGGTGATGGTAAAAGATCTAGCGGCACCCAGCCACACTTGAGGCCGAGTGGTTTCTACGCTATTAATGGGAATACTATTGTTAGTGATCTGTAGGGTCTGCTGCTCTTCTTCAGTAAACGAAAAAGACCAGGCGTTGAAGGTGGTGGTAATATCGCGGGCCAGCAGGCCAAAAGTCCAGTTGCCCCGCTCCAGTTGCGCACCCAAGTCTAGCCCGAAGCCCCAACTGGTAGCAAAAGGCCCGATGCGGCGGTGTACGACCTTTACGTTGCCACCCAAACGCAGTTTGCCCTTGGCCTTCTGGTACTCACGGGCATAAGTACCCAAAAAAGCATAATCCGCAGCAGAAAACTCCACTACATTATCGAAATTGATGGTGCCATCGCTCTCATACAGAGAAAGCGTATTGGGGATTTGATCCACCCCGAAGCGAATGAGCGATAGCGCAATGCGCTGGTTCTTATTCGCCATCGGCAGGGTAAAACCTAAATAGTCGTAGTTCCCTACCCCACCAAACCACTCGGAGTGCATCGCGCCGATCTCCAAGCCCCGCTCCTGTTCCAAACCTGCCAAGCCCGCCGGATTCCAAGCCGCCGCAAAAATATCTTGCCCACTAGCCACTACGGCGGTGCCCATCCCCTGTGCTCTGGCGCCTGGCCCAATGCTAAGAAATTCGTTGCTGTACTTCTGTGCCAGCAGAAAGCTACTCCCCAACAGCAGTAGCAAAGAGATCGAAATAGGACGATGAGCAGTAAATGGCATGCGTTAAAATTCTTGATAGCGGCACAAAAGTAGGCATTAACCCACAAATAACGCTTGAGGATCGCTACAGTGTATGGCATAACACTAAATCCGACGTTTCTCGATTTGTGAAAAGATAAATTGTAATAAAAATAACTTTGTTGCGCGCAAATCAGAAAATTTAAGAGAGGATTTTATTTTCATACCTGCTCTTCTCCTGCTGAGCGGCACTTTTAATACCTGTCAAGCGCAATAGAAGACAAAGGCTATGCTATGGATAGCTCACGCCCAGACCCAGACGGGCATGAAGGGCATAAATGCAGGAGCAATGAATAACCATTTTGAGCCATGCTTTGGGATAATTCACTCAAGGAATAATCTTCTTTCACCACCAAAAGCCTCCTCCCGACGCTAGTTTGGAGATTGTTGACAAAATAATGTGTTACTTTGCAGCCATCCAACAACTCCCTCGCTTATGTCGCAGCTCGTGGTAGAATTGCTCAATGCCGATATTCAACAGGCTGGCCGTACCGTTCTAGCGGATGTAAATCTGAAAATTGCCGCCGGTGAATTCACCTACTTGGTGGGGCGCACCGGTAGTGGTAAATCCAGCTTGCTAAAAACCCTCTACGCAGCCCTGCCCCTACCAAAAGGCATGGGGAGCGTAGCCGGCTTCAATCTACAAAAGCTCAATAGAAAAACCATTCCGCTTCTCCGCCGGCAGCTGGGCATCGTTTTTCAAGACTATAACCTCCTCACCGACCGAACGGTGGGCGACAACCTCCACTTCGCCCTGCGCGCTACAGGCTGGACAGACAAGCAAGCCATCCATACGCGCACTGCCGAGGTGTTGGCGGCCGTTGATCTGCCGGATAAAATCCGTGCGATGCCACACCAACTCAGCGGCGGCGAACAGCAGCGCATTGCCTTTGCCCGCGCCATCCTCAACCAACCACAACTCCTCATTGCCGACGAGCCCACCGGCAACCTCGACCCAGAAACCAGCGATGACCTGCTGCTGCTCATGCGCCAACTGGCCAATAACCAAAACTGCGCCGTCATCTTCGCTACCCACGACTACCGCATCCTCGAAAATTTTCAAGCACGCATCATTCGCTGCCACGATGGCCGAGTCTTCAACCAAGAAGAAATGCAGTTCTAACGAAAAGCAGCCGCATCGTTCACCTCTATCCAATAACCGTCTGGATCTCGGAAATAAATCTGCGCCACTTTGTCCGGCCGCAAATTGGTGGTATCCGCCACGCCTTGCCAATTCTCAAAATAATGGCCTGCCGCGCGCATCCTATCCATAAAAGCTGGCAAATCTGCCACCGTAAGCGCCAAATGTACCGATTTATGCCGCACTAAAGCCGCCGCCTCCTCCGACTCGATAAGGTGCAGACTCAGCTGTCCCCCTAAACTAAACCAACGAATATGGCTCAGCTCGGTAGCATTGTGAATTTCTTGCAAACCCACAATTTGCTGGTAGAAAGCAGCCGCTCGGTTCACATCCGACACGAGGATGGCAAAGTGGTCGAAGCCAATGGCTTGGGTGGGCGTAGTATCTTTTGACATAGCGGTAGCGATGGATGCGGTGGTGACATTGCTCGCCTCGCCAGCCTCCCCACAAGTGAGCAGCCCCAAGCAAAGAAAGCCATACAGTAAGTTCTTCATGGCTTAAAGGTATTATTTTCTCCTCAATTCCATTACCTTCGCCTCTTCAAAACTTACCAAATGTATCAATGGCTACTCTTTGATGCCGATAATACCCTCTTTGATTTCAATGCCGCCGAGGCCCATAGCTTACAAAATACGCTGGCGCTAACCGACATTCCCTGGGACCAAGAAGTACTCGCTATCTACCGCGAAATCAACCACGAAGTCTGGGCGGACTACGAGCGGGGCTTGTTAGATAAAACGGCTATTCGCCACCTTCGCTTCGAGCGGCTTTTGGAGCGCTTCCGATCGGCCAACGATGCCGCCGCCCTCAGCCATCACTACCGCCGTGGGCTGGCCGAAAGCACCCATCTCATACAGCATACCCACGAAGTACTACAAGAAGTGGCTGGCAGTCATCACCTCGGGCTCATTACCAACGGGCTAGTGGAGGTACAGTACCCTCGCCTGAAAAACACCGGCCTTGACAATTATTTCGAGGTCACTGTCATCTCCGACGAAATTGGCGTAGCTAAGCCCGATACAGCCTTCTTCGACCATGCCTTCCGGCTGATGGGCGACCCTGATCCCGCCAAAGTCTTGGTCATCGGGGACAACCCCACCGCCGATATTGGTGGCGCCCTCGCCTATGGCTGCCACGCTTGCTGGTTCAAACAGCCGGGGGAATTCAGAACACCCCCCAGCGCCCCGCAATATGAGATTCGGCAGTTGGCGGAATTGGTGGGGGTTCTGAAATTACGGGGATAGAGACGTAGCACTGCACATCTCCACCAAAGGTTGGTTGTCTTGCTAGTCGATCTTCAGCACCGCTAAAAAGGCCGACTGTGGCACCTCTACCTTGCCGAACTGCCGCATTTTCCGCTTGCCCGCTTTTTGCTTTTCCAACAGTTTTCGCTTCCGCGTGATGTCACCGCCATAGCATTTGGCTGTAACGTCTTTGCGCATGGCCGAGATGGTTTCCCGCGCGATGATCTTAGCACCCACCGCTGCTTGGATAGCGATTACGAATTGCTGACGCGGGAGCAATTCCTTCAGTTTTTTGCAAATTTGCCGCCCGAAAGCATCGGCCTTGCTCTTGTGTACGAGGGCGCTGAGGGCATCCACGTTTTCGCCATTGAGCTTGATGTCGAGGCGCACGAGCGAGGTTTCGCGGTACTCCAGCGGGTAGTAATCGAAGCTGGCATAGCCGCGTGTCAGGGATTTGAGTTGATCGTAGAAATCGAAGACGATCTCGGCCAGGGGTAGCTCAAAATGCATCTCTATCCGCGTGGGGCTCAGATAGGTTTGCTTCACCAAATGCCCGCGCTTTTCGATACAGAGCGTCATGATGACCCCAATATAATCTACGGTGGTGATAATCTGGGCAGCAATAAAAGGCTCCTTTGCCCAGCGAATGTGGTTGGCTTCTGGCAAGTCTGCTGGGTTGCGTACTGTTAGGCTTTCGCCCCTGGTGGTTTCCACATAATAGGTGACGTTCGGCACCGTGGTGATCACGTCCATATTATATTCCCGGAAAAGGCGCTCTTGGATAATCTCCAAATGCAGCATACCCAAGAAGCCGCAACGGAAGCCAAAACCTAGAGCCGCAGAGGTCTCTGGCTCGAAGATAAGGCTGGCGTCGTTGAGCTGAAGTTTTTCCAGGCTATCGCGTAGATCCTCGAAATCGTCATTATCTAGGGGGAAGATACCAGCAAAAACCATCGGTTTCACTTCCTCAAAACCCGCCAGGGCGGGTGCTGGGTTATCTACCAAGGTAATGGTGTCGCCCACCTTAATTTCGCTACTCACCTTCACGCCCGTGATGACGTAGCCCACGTTGCCAGCACTGAGCGACTCCTTTGGCTCATCCACGATCTTGAGTACACCGATCTCGTCGGCAAAATACTCGCCGCCCACATTCACGAAGCGGATTTTTTTTCCACGGTCTAGCGTACCGTTGATGATGCGCACATAAGAAATGATGCCTCGGAAAGGATTGAACACACTATCAAAAATCATCGCCTGCAGCGGTGCCTTGGGGTCGCCTTTAGGAGCGGGTATGCGATCAACCACCGCAGCCAGGATAGCGGGTACGCCTTCTCCTGTTTTGCCGCTTGCACAGATGATTTCGTCGGGGCTACACCCCAGTAGTTCGATGATCTGATCAGAAATACCTTCTACATCTGCGGTGGGCATATCCACCTTATTAAGCACAGGAATGATCTCTAGGTCATTCTCCAAAGCCAAATACAAATTGGAGATCGTCTGCGCTTGAATACCTTGGGTAGCATCCACCAGCAACAAGGCCCCTTCGCAAGCGGCGATAGAGCGGCTTACCTCGTAGCTAAAATCCACGTGGCCAGGCGTATCGATGAGGTTGAAGGTGTACTCCAGCCCATCGGTATGCGGGTACACCATCTGCACCGCGTGGCTCTTGATGGTAATGCCCCGCTCGCGCTCCAGATCCATATCGTCTAGTAGCTGCTCTTTTTTCTGCCGTTCGGTAACCGATTGGGTGAAATCCAAAAGACGATCAGAGAGTGTTGACTTACCGTGGTCGATGTGCGCGATCACACAAAAATTCCGAATTTGCTTCATATGGTGCAAAGATACCGCTTTAAGCGCATATCCAATAGCAAAAACAGCCGCTGGGGAAAGATGTTTACAATTGGGTGATGTTTGCGCGAAGGCTGATCGTCCTCGCTGGGTAAAACCCACAAAAAATGATCCGTTGGACACGTCCAACGAGCGCAAACCAAGTTGTTCCAGACCTCGGATGAGCATAGACACAGCCGAGGACGAATATGCACTGACAATTTGGTTTGCGCCCCTTCCAACAGCCCTAAAACAAAGGATTGGAGGCCTCCAAACTCACGGGAAAGGCCATCTTGAGATCATGGCTCCTTTTCTTTGGCCTTGCTCCTGCACTTGTGCAAAAAAAATTGAATGGATTAAGCATATGCCCATCCTACCTTCTCTCCCTGTGGCGCATAATTTCTGTGCTAGCTTTCCCCTCTAATGTTGACACTGTCTGCTGTCTAATGTTGGCACTACATGCGGGAGCAATGTTTCGACGCCGCTCAAAACGAGTGTTTTCTTTTTTGAGCCGTGCTTTTGGCCACCAACAAATGAGTTCCTCCCAAACATAAAGCGGCGCCCCGGCATTACCTTTGTGCTATGCAATATGATTATCTCATTGTGGGGCAGGGGCTAGCGGGCACCCTGATGGCACACCGCCTGCTAGAAGCCGGCCAGAAAGTTATGGTGCTGGATGCCCCTGAACAAGGTGCCGCCAGCGATGTAGCAGCCGGTATTATCAACCCCATCACCGGGCGCTATTTTGTAAAAAGCTGGCAAATTGATGCGCTGCTGCCGGCGGCCAAATCGCTCTATCTATCGCTGGAACAAGTCCTCGGCCAGCAGCTCTGGTATGATTTGCCCCTTGCCAGGACCCTAGCCCACCAAGGCGACCTCAACCAGTGGGAAATGCGCTCGGCCGACGAAGGCTACCAAGCTTATATGGAGGATCACCCCGATATCGGCGCCTACCATACACTCACCAAGGCGGCTTTTGCTTATGCCGGCGTGCGACAAACGGCTCGGGTAGAAATTGGTTTGCTCAGTAGGCTTTATCGCCAACGACTGCAACAGCAAGGGCTTTTCTTTGCACACGCTTTTGACCCAGAGCGCCTGAGCATCCTTCCCGGTGGCTTTGAATACGAGACAATCCAAGCCCGCCGGCTACTCTTCTGTGAAGGCTGGCGCGCCAAGTTCAATCCCTGGTTCGATTATCTCCCCCTGCAAGGTATGAAGGGAGAAATCTTGCGCGTTCAGCTAGATGGCTCAGCAGCAACAGGAATGCTCAAACAGCAAATCTTCCTAGTCCCCACCCCTGACCACAACTACTGGGTAGGTGCCACCAATGCGCATCAGTTTTCAGACGATAGCCCCACGGCAGAAAAAGCGGCCTACCTCGAGGAAAAGCTAGCAGCACTGCTGCAAGTTCCCTACCATATACGAGCCCACGAGGCAGCCATACGCCCCACCGTCAAAGACCGAAAGCCGCTGCTGGGGCAGCACCCTCAGCACAAAAATATGTACATCTTCAACGGCTTAGGAACAAAGGGTACTTCCCTAGCACCGCTCTGTAGCCAGTGGATGTTGGCGTATTTACTAGACAAAAAGCCACTGCCCGCAGAAGTGGATGTGCATCGTTTTGCCGCGTTAAGGAAATGTTAAATTTTTACAATTTTGCCTAGTTCACAAATTGTTTATATCTTCACGCCCAGCAAAGCGGTTTTACACTTCCCCAAAATCGACTTTGCAGGTTTGAAAAAGAGCTTTTTAGGGATCGTTTTCGGTCCATTGAACATAAGAACTAGAACGTGGATTTACCCCATTTCTTCAAGAAATTACGCCCTAGCCGCCGTGCTAAAGTGGCGAAACTTGGCTTTGTAGCTTCCATATTCAGCCTATTGTTGGGCAGTGGACTGTACGGATTCATCAACATCGGCAGCAGCAAGCCGCCGCCGGCGCTATCCAAGCAAGCCTTCCCGCTCGTGGAACCTCAACTGCGCTTCGGCTTGGCGCTAGACACCGTTGCACTACAAACGGATACCATTCGCAACGGCCAAACACTGAGCGACCTCCTTTCTGCGGCAGGCCTAAGTGCCGACAAGATCTACCCCCTCAGCCTGGAAGCCGATAGCCTGATGAATATCAAGGCGCTCCGAGCAGGTAAAGTCTATCACCTTATCCATGACCCCGATACTGAATCTGCCGACTTTTTTGTCTATCAGCCTTCTGTTTATGAGTACGTGCGCCTCGATTTACAAGGTCTTGGCCGGAGTGAACGCGTGGAGTTGCCCGTGACGGCCGAAACGGCCTTTGCTGCCGGTGTGATTGAATCCAGCCTCTGGAATGCCATGGTTGGCAATGGCTATAGCTACGACCTCACCAGCAAAATGGAAGCTGCACTGCAATGGAGTATCGACTTTTACCACGTGCAGCCCGACGATGCTTTCAAACTCGTTTATGAAAAAGAATTTGTAGAAGGTGCGGAAGCAGCTATTGGCCCCGTGCAGGCCGCCTACTACAAAACAGCTAGCAAGGAATTTTATGCCTACTACTACAGTTCAGCGGATGGCAGCCTAAAAGGCTATTTCGATAAAGAAGGCCGGCCTATGAAATCAGGCTTCTTAAAGTCTCCTCTACAGTACGGCCGCATCAGCAGCGCTTATAATCTGCGGCGTTTTCACCCTGTTTTAAAATACACGCGCCCGCACTACGGAACCGACTATGCCGCCCCCTATGGCACGCCCATTTTGGCAGTTGGCGACGGTGTGGTGGTGGAAGCTACCCGCCGCGGCGGCAACGGCAATTTTGTCAAGATCAAGCACAGTAAAGAACTACAGACGCAATACCTCCACATGCAAGGCTTCGCCAAGGGTATCCGCCCGGGTGTGCATGTTAGCCAAGGGGATGTCATCGGTTATGTCGGCTCCACGGGACTGGCCACAGGTCCACATGTTTGCTTCCGCTTCTGGAAAGATGGCAAGCAAATAGACCATACCAAGCTGGAGTTCCCACCCGCTGCTCCCCTACCCGATAG
>DAITME010000104.1:0-12631 GCA_036835305.1 Lewinella sp. | reverse complement strand
CCACAAGGCGAACAGGGGTCTCAGGGTCCACAGGGTGAGCGCGGGGAGCAGGGGCCACAAGGACAAGATGGCACAGGCATACAAGTAGCTGGCTCCGTACCTACTTTCAACGATCTACCAAGCAACGGAAACACCGAGGGCCAGCTCTATTTCGTACAGGAAGACGGCAATGCCTATGTGTGGGATGGTGACAACTGGGTAAACCTTGGCCAGATCCAAGGCCCCCAAGGTCCGCAAGGTCCTACCGGCTCGCAAGGTACTCCCGGACCAGCCAATTCGCTTGTCATTGGTAATGTTGTAGCAGGTGCCACTGCACAAGCACAAATTACGGGTACGGCTCCCAACCAAACGCTCAACCTAGTAGTACCTAGGGGTCCGCAAGGGGAACAAGGCCCGCAAGGAGAAACAGGCCCTGCCCCCAAGCTGAAGATAGGCACGGTAGTCTCCGGCCAGAACCCCAATGCCCTATTTACACCCGGCTTTAATGATACCGTCCTCCTCAACCTAGTGCTTCCGCAAGGGCCACAGGGGCAAATGGGGTTGCCGGGACCACAAGGAGAAGCCGGACAAAATGGCAACGGAATCCAGGTAAAAGGCAGTGTCGCAACCCCTGACAACTTACCTAGCAACAACCTTAACCCTGGCGACTGGTACTACGTTATTAGCCTTGGAAGCGCCTACGTCTGGAATGGCAATAGCTGGATCATTATTCAAAGCTTGCGAGGCCCTCAGGGACAAGCTGGTCAGCCCGGCCCGCAAGGAGAAACAGGCTCGGCACCCAAACTTAAGATTGGTACGGTGGTTTCTGGTCAGAACCCCAATGCCCTATTTACACCCGGCTTTAATGATACCGTCCTCCTCAATCTAGTACTCCCGCAAGGACAACAGGGTCCGCAAGGGCCACAGGGGCAAATGGGGCTGCCAGGACCACAAGGAGAGGCTGGGCAAAATGGTAACGGAATTCAAGTAAAAGGCAGTGTCGCAAACCCTGACAACTTACCTAGCAATAACCTTAACCCTGGCGACTGGTACTACGTTATTAGCCTTGGAAGCGCCTACGTTTGGAATGGCAATAGCTGGATCATTATTCAAAGCTTGCGAGGCCCTCAGGGACAAGCTGGTCAGCCGGGGCCTCAAGGGCAAGCTGGACAGCCGGGGCCGCAAGGACAGCCCGGACCAGCTAACTCGCTTTCCATTGGTACCGTGCTGTCTGGTGCTACTGCTCAAGCACAAATTACGGGCACCGCTCCCAACCAAATCCTCAACCTGATTCTGCCCAAAGGCGACCCAGGGGAAGACGCCAACTACACTGCTGGCCCTGGTATCAGCATCCAAAATGGTGTCATCAGCAATACGGGCGATACAGATCCCGAGCAAAAAATAAAGCTCAATACCCCATTCGGCGGCGATGTAAGCGGATTCTACAATGACTTGACAGTAAACAGAATACGCAATCGTACCGTAGCTAATACTGCACCTACAGAAGGAGATGTGATGACTTTCCAGAATGGGCAATGGCGCCCGGTGCAGCCCAGCAGTAGCGGTGGCGACGGCGCCAAAACCTACGCAGGTGCGGTGAACCAATTGGGAGAAACTGGCTTTTTGTCGGATCCGAATATGACAGTAACGGTAGAGAACAACCAAGTCATCGTGAGTATCGCAGGGGTCAACCTCAACGGCAATAATTGCAGTGCCGTGGCCATTGGTCGCAATAATTTGAACTACTACTTCCGCGTCACCTTCCTTAATGGCAGTGCTCGCTTTGCCGTCAACGAAGCCAATGTAGCGCCTTACCCGATGAATTTCATCATCTACCGCTAATCATGCTCCACTGCAAAGCTATCGTATCAAAAGCGTTGTTCGGGCTCCGCCCGAACAACGCTTTATCGCCCAGGCTGCTGGGGCTATGGATCAGTCTGCTGATCGGTTTTCCCTTCTTGATGCTGGCTCAAAATGTGGAGGACTTACCTAAAGAACGGCTGCAAATGAGCGGGAACATAGGCGTGAGCAGCCATTTCTACCAATTCAACGGAGATGGAAGACCCCGAAATGCCCCCCTGGGCTACGCCATCCGCGGCAGTCTGAATGCGTCTTTCTCAGAGATCAGCGTACCCATTACTTTTTCTATCAGCCAGCAGCAAAACAGCCTATCGGCTCCCTTCAACCTCTATGGAATGAGCCCCTACTACCGCTGGCTGAAGCTTCATCTAGGGCATCGGGTACTCAATTTCTCGCCCTACACTTTTTCTGGAAGAGCCTTCCTAGGAGCGGGCATCGAGTTGACGCCAGGCATTTTCAAGCTCACCGCTTTTAGTGGTACCCTGCGCAATATGCTGGCCCTGCAAGATGTGGACGATATCAACGGCCCCTTGGTATTGCCGAGTTACAAGCGGAAAATCAGCGGTCTGAAGCTCGGCTTGGGTGGCAAAGCCTTGGGCTTTGAATTGATGGGCGTGCGCATACAAGACGACACTTCTCAAGGACTTATCGCCGATACCCCCCTCACACCAGTAGAAAATGTGGTACTTGGCTCTAAAATCTACACCCAGCTCACCAAACGCATCCGAATCGAAGGCAATATGGCAGCCAGCTTATTTAGCGAGAACAGCCTAGCACGAGGGGGCGACTTGGTACCAGACGAGTTCAGTCGCATCAATAGCCTCTTGCAGCCCAACATCACTACACGCCTAAGCTTTGCCGGCGATGCTAGCCTGCAATACAGCCACAAAGGCTTCTCGACTGGATTGAAGTACCGCAGAATTGACCCCTTTTTTCAATCCTTTGGCATCAATTTCTTGCAGAACGACGTGGAGAACTACACCCTCCAGTTGGCTGCCCCCCTATTCAAAAAGAAACTACGCGTAAATGGTACGCTGGGAGTGCAACAAGACAACCTCAAGAACCACAAAGCCTTCCAAAGTCAGCGCTGGATCGGGTCTTTGGCAGCCAACTATAGCCCCGGAAGAAAAACCAGTGCTATGCTGCGCTACTCCAACTATCAACATGAAAATCAATCAGGTTTGGTACAGGTGAATGACACCCTCAAATTCGTCACCACCACTCAGAATATTTACGCTGGCGGCCGCATCCAAACCCACGAGAACAGCTTCAGCCGGAGCATTTGGAGCCTGAATGCTTTTCGCAATGAAATGGTGAACGAAACAGCGCGGGAAGGTGGTTTTAATCCCAATTTCACCGGCATTGGCCTGAGCTCTCAATGGATGTACTCCACCACCGAAAGCGGCTGGAACCTAGGGCCACTCTTCAATTTCAACCGCTATATTTATAGCAACCGCACCCAGGGGCGCATCGGGCTGGGCGCCAACATCGGCAAACGCTTCTTGCAGCGGAAATTGCAATCGAATTTGCAAATTATGTACAACAGCAATCGCCTCAACGAGGAAAGCAACGGGCAATTGCTCACCTTCAGCTTCCGCAGTGCTGCCCAACTTGGCAAAGGCCATCTTCTGGAGCTCCGATGCTATTACCTCGACAACAGCAGCCTTTCAGGCGGACTGCAGGGCAGCTTTCAGGAATTACGCGGACACCTGGCCTATTCCTATTCCTTCCAACCAACAAAAAAACCGTGATGAAGCCAATCCATATTCTGTGGCATCGTGCTGCAAAAATATTGCTCCGTAGCTTTGTAGTATCTTTTATCGGCTTGGGTAAGCGCCGCATCGCTCAGTTTCCGTGCGGTTTTGTTGCTCACGCGGGAGCCATGCAAAACCTGAAAAGAGCCGTGCTTTTTTTAGCCTTGCTCCTACTTTCAAGTCTTGCTCCTGCGCGAGCCAAACACACAAGTCGTTCCTCCAACCGCGGTAAGCTACTATTTCTGGGGCTATTACTAGCTTGGCTACCCCTAAAAAGCCAAAACCCCGTGGAGGTGCAAGTGGACATCTTCGAGCCCTACCCCGTTACGCTCGATTACTATCTGAACAATGCACAAAATGCCGTGCTGACGCTTTTTAATACCACCGCCAGCCAGCAGGAAATCTATTTGCATACCGCCATTATCGGCAACAATGGCGTTAGTGCGCGCACCCAAGCTACCTACCGCCCCAGCGCGCCCCTACTACTTTCGAGCATGGAGGTTTTGGTGCTAACGGGCAACGATCTGGAGAATACCGACCTAGGTTTCAATAGCTTTAGCAGCGTGGACCTATCCGCCATTTCTCAGGAACAACTAGATTTCATTCAGTTCCAGCGTGCCCTACCCGAAGGCACTTACCAAATCTGCGTCGAAGCCTTCGATTGGAATACGATGCAGTCTTTGGGTGCTGGCTGCTCCATAGAATTTACGGTTTTTTACGGTGATTTGCCCTACATCATCGAACCTTTCGAGAACGATCAAGTGATCGATAGTGGCTTTGGGCATTTGTCTATCAGCTGGGAGCACCCCTTTACCCAAAACCCTGCCAATACGAATTTTATCTATCGCCTCAAAATGGTGGATCTAACCAACCAGCCCTACAGCAGCCTGGAGGACATTATGAACAGCTCCGGTAATTTCGTTCTATTGGATGCCGACAACCTGATGGATTTCAACTATATGTATGATTTCCCACCCGAAAATGAGCTGGAAGAAGGCCACCAATACGCCATTCGCGTGCAGGCCGTAGATCCTACTGGTCTTACGCCCGCGACGAACAACGGATACAGTGAGATCAGAACATTTTACTATGGTCTGAACCCCAACGACCCCGACGCCAGCACTGCTTCGGTGGCTGAAAACGAAGCAGAAAACAATGCCTCGGGCAGCTGTGAGGGCGGCGAATGTATCCCCTACACGATCAGTAGTAGCTCAAGTGCCGTAGCTTCTATTGCTGCTTTCAATCAGCTACATATCGGGCATTTCATCATCAAAGAAATCAGTATTAGCAATGATGCGGGCGACAATGCCAGCGGTAGTGGCACCATCGTTGTTCCATTTCTGGACAGTGTGAAAATAGCTGTCCATTTCAGCAACGTCAAGGTAGATGCGAATAAGCGAATATTTGAAGGCGAGGTGGAAGCAGACAATGACTACGTCTATGACCCCACAGCGGCTAGCCCTGCTGATATTTCTACTTTGGATAGAATTATCCGCACCGAGCGCTTGATTAGCGCCACAATAGGCGGGCAAAACAGAAGAATGAGTATGCCGATTGGTATTGTCTGGGATATTAGCGGCGATCATGTGATGCTGGCCTTCAACGACATGCGCTTTACGCCCAGCCGTGCCAATTGCCAGGTGATGTACAATATGCACTATGCGCACTGGAATGAATTTTGGTTGTCGCTATCCGCTTCCGATATTTGTATGATGCCTGATGGCTTTGGCCAAGAATTCTATCTGCATCCCGTGGTAGATATCCCCCTACCCACTATCGGTGATACGGAATACTACCTTGGTGGCACCACTTCCGACGACCCTAGCGAAATTCAAAGTACAGCCACCTTTGTGCAAATAGACTGCAAGGGCATTGCCAATATCGGCTACAACATAGAAGTGCGTTTCTCGCGCGATGTTTTGGTGCCCGATACACCCGATGGAACGCCTGGGGACGGCCGTGTTAGCGGCTGGCTAACGGCCACTACCCCCCGCACGGAAGACTCGCCCGCTATGGGCAGCGGCGAAGCCATGCAGTGGGGTTTTCTCGGACAATATAGCATGGATAGCTTTCAGATTCGCAGTTTACCAGGGCTAGGATTTACGCTGCAAGAAGGCTGGTTTGATTTTTCCGATGCGCGCAATGCGCCAGGCATGGTGGTGCCAGACAATTATGAAGACGCCGATGTGGTGGTCAGCGATGGCTTGCGCACCCTAGAGCCAACATGGAGTGGCTACTATATGAAATCCCTCACGGCTCGATCTAAAGAAGGCTGGCTTTTTGACGGTGAGCGGCTAGAATTCGGTGTGGATAATATGATCCTAGATAATTTGCTGACTGCCCGCATCCGTACCTCCAACCTCATAAGCAGCGGCAGCGTGGACAATTGGTTTGTATCCTTGGATACCCTTTACCTAGAACTGGTTCAATGGAGTGCTAACCACACCGGCACCTGGAACGCAGGGCTGGGTGGGCGCATCGGAATGCCGATCACAGGTGACGATGAATTTCTGGAATACAGTGGTCTTATCCAACCACAAGAAACAGGCTCCTCGCCGAATATGGCCTTGCTCGTGCGTCCTTCGGAAGAAGGCATGAGTTTTCCTTTCATGTCGGCGGCATCGGCTACCATTTGCCCCAACTCCTACATCCGGCTGGTCCAAGAAAATGGCAGTACTTACTTCGATTCACAGCTGGGGGGGAATATGGCTGTCACTTTTGATACGCCCGTTAGTTTCACCATTCCATGGGTGGACTTCCAGTTTGGCTATCATTCGATAGATGGCTTTAGCAACCAAGCCTTTTCGATTCTAGGGCAATCTGCTACGGGCAGTGAAGTGAGCTGCGATAATATCCCGGCAGCACCCGACCTAGCTATAGGAGACGGTGGCAGCAGTGCTGGCGGTGGCAGTGTTGGTAGTGGCCGGCCTTTGGGCATCAATAATTTCCCTTTCAGTTTAGAGCAGCTACAAATTGTTCAGCGCAGTATTAGCGACATTAATTTCAAAATCGACCCACGGGTGGAACTAGGCGGTGGCGGCCAAAGCGGCTTCGGTGCCGACGCTGATTTGGCGGTAAAATCCCGGATGAACAGCGCACGAAAAAAGCTTGAATTGGATGGTATTGATCTAGGACGTTTGGCGATAAATATCGAGGATGTCTTTGGATTAAACTTAGACGGTTCGGTTGAATTTTATCAAGAAAATAACGATAGCGGTGCGCGGGGCGAGCTAAATGTGGATCTCCCGCTTGGTTTTAGTACCGAATTAAAAGCAGATTTTGGCGTGCGCGCCATCAACTTTAATACGCCCTTCGGAACAACAGCCGATTATTTCGGCTATTGGTACGTGGATGGGATGTTGGGCTTTCCGGGGGTTCCGCTAGCGCCCGGAGTGAGTCTGTACGGCCTGGGTGGTGGCGTCTATATCAATATGGAGCGCCAAGATGGCTTCAACAATGCCAACGTAGCTGCTGCGCAAGCGGTGGTGGATGACGTACTGGGACAACTACCCAGCAACGTCAATGCCGATGTAGCCAGCATGCCAGATGCACTTCGGCCCATTCCTAGGTTCAATGCGTATGGTGTTAAATTGGCTACGCGTTTGGGCACCAGCATTCCAGAGGCTTTGAACATGGATGTGAGTATTGCGGGATCCTTCGCTCAGGGGATTGGGATCAACAGTCTGCGCATTGACGGCGATGCCTATCTGATGTCGCCCATCGACCAGCGCGATAAGCAGACCAACTTCTGGGCGTCGGCGGGTTTTGGCTGGGAGTACAGCGGAGGTCATCACAAGTTCCAAGGTAACATAGACCTGTTTGCCAATGTGGCAGGAGGTATGATCCGCGGAACGATGACGGGCAATAAAGTGATAGGCGTTTCTTTTTTAGCCGATACGGAAATCGGCAAATGGTATTTTCATGCGGGAAATCCTGATGCCCGGGCGGGTATTGAAATAGATTTGGGAATTGTTCGCCAAGAAGCCAATGCTTACTTCATGGTAGGACATGATTTGCCGAGGGAGCTGCCCATCCCTACTAAAGTCAATAACTTGATAGGCCGCTCGAGCGGTAGTGGTAGCAATCAACTCAATAATCCCAACCCCGTGTCTGGCGTCCGTAGCCGCGAACACGGCGACGCCTACTACGGCGATGCCCAGGGTATTGCCTTTGGTGTGGAGACAGAAGTAGTCTTCGATATGCGCGCCTGGGCCTTATACGCCCGTTTGGAAGCATTTTTAGGCTTCGATATCAACATCACTCAGCTCAATGGCGCAAGCTGCTACATCCCCGGCCAAGGTAACATACAACCTGGGGTAAACGGCTGGTACGCCACGGGGCAGATCTATGCCGGTCTAGAAGGCGCTATGGGACTGAAAGGCAAGTTTCTCGGCAAGGAACGCGAGTTTGAACTCTTCCAGATGGCGGCAGCTATGATCATCAGCGGAGGCGGTCCAAACCCAACTTGGGCAGAGGGCCGCGCAGGCGCATCCTACCGCGTACTCAATGGGTTGATCAAAGGCAGCGTCAACTTCGACGTGCGCGTAGGCGACCGCTGCGTGCCGGAAACAGAGGCCAGTGACTTGATCCCCGTTATTTACGAGGTCAGCCCTGAAGACGGCGCGAGGGACGTGAGCGTATTTGATTCCGACGACCTGCTCGCCACCTTCCTCTTACCTATCGACGAGCGTATCGAAGTGCCCATCATCTGGGAACCTGTGCCCGGGGTAAGACGGACGATATTGGCAGATTTGGAAATTTACATCGATGAGTTCTCGGTAAAGAAAGTGGGGAGCAATAGCAATATGGGAGGAAGTAGAACCTACAGCCAAGACCGCCAAGCGGTGACCTTGAAAACAGGCAATAAATTTGAAAGCCTTACCGACTACGAGCTTACACTGCGCGTGAAAGCCACTGACTACACCTTCGTGGCAGCGGGTGTGCCGCTCAAAGAAGGCAATGCCGACTGGAAGGAAGAGCGTATCCACGCATTCAAAACTGGCACTACGCCCTACCCCATCCCAGACGACGAAGTAGTTAAAACACTGCCTATTCGCAATCAGCGCTACTTTTTGCAGGATGAAATCAATGTGCTCTACCGCTTGGAAGCTCCCACTATCTTATTCACTATGAATATGGGCGGTGAAGATTATTTTCCCAACAATACAGTGGACAAGGATTACGACTACTACTTCCGCTGGGCCAGTTACGACGGCACTGAACCCATTATTGTGGATGCCAACGAGCTTCGCGGCAAAAGCTCCGTGGGGTTGATACTTTCCGATCTGCCACGCTTGCAAAACGATACCTACTACTCCTGTCAGCTGGTGCGTAAAACCACTAATTTTCGCACCATCAACGGGCAGCGGCTACCGCTTGCAGGCCTCGCACTGAACTTACGGGAGGATATTGTTTCCCTTTCAGGCAGTCAATTCACCTCCCTTGGAATGTCGCGGGCAGATACGCTGAGTGTGGATATTACCATCGACCCCGGGCAGTATAAAGCCCCTGACGAGGACATCATATACCAATTCGACTTCAAGACCAGCAAGTACAATACCCTCGCCGCAAAAATGGCAAACACTAGCTTCAGCGTATCAGAAGTAAATAACAGCCTGAGCAAATACCCCCAGCTCAGCTTCGAGATGGATGAAAATTTTGATGTGTTCGATATTGAAGGCGAGTACAACCAAAACTATGGCGGCTATGTGTCCTTGCCGAGGGTGGAATTTTCCGCCGTCGTCAACAATGCCCAAACGACCTACAGGCAAAACAGTTGCACCGAGATCATCAACGGTGTAGGCTATGGATTTAATTGCTGGACCCAGCCCAGCTACCTCCATACACCCAACAATGGGGAGGCCGGCTACGCCAACTTTATGGGGCAAAGCGCTTTCGGCTTTGTGCAGTTGTACAACCAGCTCCAAAGTAGCTCCCACTCAATAACGCTCTCTAGCGGAAATGAAAGCCGATCGGTCAGTACTACTTTCCCCACACTTGACAATGTGCTAGGCAACACACAAAATATACTGCGTACCACCTACACAGATAGTAAACTCACCTTCTACCTCCGTGATCGTAGAGCTTCCGGCTACGATGAGCCTTTGAACAGCAATGAACTGACGAATGTGTGGAATGATTACGTAGAGAGCCAAACCAATAGGTTGCCCATAGGTGGCCGACCCAATGGCGCAAACCTGAGTGCTGCATTTGGCGGAACAAACAACAGCGTTTTTGACAACCTCCCTATCAACCGGCCTAATTTTACCTTAGAATATTACGCCCCCGTTTGGGCAGCCGAAGACGTGATGGCACTGAGTAGTGTTGGAGCTTACTTACTGGCACAAACCTACCTGCTAATTCCTCCAGATTTACCTGATCTGGATTCTGGTCGAAGCATAGGTTCTTCGAGTGGGGGGATTGAGACGAGCAGTGGCATGGGCAATGGCAATATCGCTCAAACCCAAGACCCAAGTGCAGGAAGTGGCCGAGGCGATATAGTTATCACGGGAGGCGGAGACGGTGGTTTGGGCAACCAAACACTTGATACCGGAACGCGCGTCAATTGGTATCGCGACTACCTAACCAGCCGTTATCCTGCCCTATTAGTGCAGCTCGACAATATGAACCATACCGCTAAATACTACCAACTCCAAAACCACAAAGGCGATTTCGACATCAGCCTGCAGCCAGACCGAGGCTTCCTAATGGAAACCTTGCTGCCCGGGCCGAAAACTACGCTGCCGTTTAACTATGGGATCTATACCGCTCAAGGCACTTTTGAGATAACAACGACAGCGCCTTCCTCATCGAGCTCTTCTTGGGAGGAAGAAAGCCCAATCATCCAGCAACAAACGCAAAGCTTCAATCAAAATTATGGCGGTGCAAGGCTGCGTTTTCAATAAGATAAAAAAACTAATGATAATGAAAAACAAGTGGTTCTTTCTTTCCTGCCTTTTCTACTCGCTGACGTTTGCGTCCGCACAAACGGATAGCAGCCAACTTTCAGTGGAAGAAACACCTGATCTGCAGCTCATTGTGCGCAAATCAGGCGAGGACGTGCTGCTCCGTTGGGCAGCCACCTCCGCAGGCGTATGGTTCAATTCCCTTGGTGGCTATGTGCTGTTAGAGCGGACTACTTTCGATGCATTCCAAAATATCGCTGAGGCTACAACAGACACCTTGGTACGCGACCTACGCCCTTGGACAGAAGCCGACTTCGAAGCCGCATTGCAGCAATACCCCAACAACGATTACCTCGTGATGGCTGGCCAAAGTATTTATGGTGAATGGGAAAGCATACAATCCACCAAAGAACTGGATATGGCCACCATCTTGGCGCGGCGCGAGGAGCTCAACCACAAGTACAGCACTGCGCTTTTTATTGCAGATATGGATACGCAAGCTGCAGCAGCTATGGGGCTTTTCTATCGAGACCGCCAAATCCCTAAAGACCAATACCTTCTATACCGCCTCAACATCATCGGTCCGCAAGGGCAAGTTTACAGTACTACCGCATTGTATAACCCTAACTTTGACCTGGTAGCCACACCTAACATCGACGACGCGGAGGCCATCGACGGCTATGTGCGCCTTACTTGGGATCGGACGAGCCATGAACGGTATTTCACCGCCTACCATATTGAGCGCTCTGCGGACAATGTCCGCTTCGAGCGGCTCAACAAGCAGCCCTACATCAACGCCGTGGATGAAAAGCGAGCCTTTGGCATACCGCCCATCACCTACCTGGCCGATGCCGAAAATGACAAGCCCTACTACTACCGCATCATCGGTATAGATGCCTTCGGGCAAGAAAGTGAACCCAGCGCCAGTGTATTGCTGACCGCAAAAGATCTAATACCACCAACAGCCCCCATCCGTCCGGAAGCGGGCTTTAACAAGGATGAAAAGATGGTCATCCAATGGGAACAAGCCCAAACTTCCGAAGATATGACGGGCTACCGCATCAAGCGCAGCCGCACCTTCGATGGCTTATTCTTGCCTATTTCCGAATTATTGCCCCGCAGCACGCGGCAGTTCGAAGACCCCGCACCCAATAGGATCTCGGAGAACTACTACCAAGTTTGTGCCATCGACCGAAGCGGCAACGAAGGTTGTAGTGCCCCAGCCTATGGCTTCCTCAACGATCAAACACCCCCACCACCACCTACGGGCCTGACAGGCTACATGGATACCCTTGGTTTGGTGTATCTCCGTTGGCCACTCGGCAGCACAGCCGATATCAGCGGCTACCATGTGTATGTAGCCAACAGCCCTGATCAAGTGTTCATTCGCCGTAATACGCGCGTCGTGCGAGATACCATTTGGCAGGATACCCTCGCGCTCAACACCCTCACCGAAGAGATTTACTACCGCATCGCTGCTGTGGACTTGCGTTCCAACGTATCCGATTTCTCAGAAATACTGCGGCTAGAAAAGCCCGACACCATTCCACCCACAGCAGCCTTATTTTCCAACTACAGCGTGAGCGACAGTAGCATTGTTCTGGAGTGGGTTAATAGCAATAGCCGCGATCTGGTGTATCATGAATTGTTCAGAAAAAGCGACACCCAAGACTGGCAAAGCATTGCTAAGTTTTACGGCTTGGAAACGCAATATGAAGATAGCCAAATACAAGCTGCTACCCTTTACACTTACAAAATTGAAGCGGTGGACGATGCCCAGCTCCGCTCCCCATCCGTAGAGCTACTGTCTGTCAGCAGTAAGCCCGCATCCTTAGATGCCTTACCTCCATTGGAAATTCGGACAGCGGACAATAGTCCCGAGATAGAACTCTATCTTCGCTTACCCGCCAACCTGTCTGGGCTGGCACAAATCGTGATTTATAAATCCGAGGACGGAACGAATTTTAGCCGCTTTTCTACCCAAGCAGCTGCCTATGTCCTATCGCTTACCGATAAAGATCTCCGCGCCAACCAATCCTACGCCTACAAGTATCGGCTGTACTTCAAGGATGGAAGAAAGTCAGTCTATTCGGCCATTGCCGTACGATAAAAGGTACACAAACAACGATATAA
>DAITME010000103.1:0-12755 GCA_036835305.1 Lewinella sp. | reverse complement strand
ACCCTATCTTTTTCAAAGTGTGAGGACATGCATGCATTGATGCTCAAAATGTTCAGACATGATTATAACATTTCACTCGTTAAGTAGCGCCACCATCTTTAACAATATACAAAACGAAGCTAGTTGGCAAGTTGGCTAAAATAAGCATCCTCCACTATACGTCCAACAGCAGTTTGGAGGGGTGTTTTGAACCACCTGCTAAGGTGTGTAGGGCTTTGTGTGGTAGTATGCGTACCTTGCGCCCATAAATTCAATAGCAAGGCATGAAAGGCATTATTTTCGATATAGACGGGACCCTGGTGGACAATATGATGGTGCACCACCGTGCTTGGCAGCAAAAACTGCGGGAATTGGGACTCGACTACAGTCTAGCGCAAGTGAAGGAAGAAATTCATGGCATCAATATGGAAATTTTGGAGCGCCTCTTCGGCGATCGCTTTACAGTGGAGGAGCGTGCCCGGGTTGCCTGGGAAAAAGAGGCGGCTTATCGCGATATTTATGCCAGCGAAATAGCGCCATTACCTGGTTTACTCGATTTTTTGGAGACCGCCAGCGGCCTAGGTATTCCCATGGCAGTAGCCACTGCCGGCCCGCCCGAAAATTGCTATTTTGTACTGGAGCAACTGGGCATTGCGTCTTTTTTTGGCCACGTAGTACATGCGCAGATGGTGAGCCGTGGTAAGCCCCACCCCGAAGCTTTTGAGCAGGCTGCCGCAGGCATGGGCCTCGCACTGGAAGACTGCCTAGTTTTTGAGGATAGTGTTACGGGCGCCGCTGCGGCCGCCAACGGTGCTTGCCCAGCCGTGGTGATCACCACCACCCATGCGCGGGAGGAGTTTGACCATTTTGATCACATCCTGTTTTTTGCGGAGCACTTCCAAGGGATGCAGCTTCATCCGCAGGGGCAGGAGGGGCGTTTTACCATCAGTCCGCCACCTGGAAACTAGCCGTGCCGAAGTAGGGCCGCCCATCGCGCCGCAGCCCTTGGGCTATGATGACGTATTGGCCTACTTGGTCGGAGCAGAAGAAGCTGGTTTGGGTATTGCCCAGCAGGTCGGTTTGGAGGAGCGGTGCCCAGTGGAGAGTGGTGCGGATGTCGGGCCGATTGGCATTTTCGGGCAGTTGGTAATCAAAATTGGCAAATTCCCGTACTTTATGGTAGCCATTGAGCTGAGCCTCCAATACACCAGGTTGGCTGCCCACCAAGCCGCTGCCTCCTCGGCGGGTATAGATCAGTATAGCTCCATTGCCACCGTTCATACCAAGGACGGCCGCCCTCGCTCCCTTTAGCACATCAATAAATTCCACCACCTGAACGGGCAAGTCGCGCACGGCATCGATGTCCAAGCGCGTCCCATCTATGAAAAAAGCGGGGTCGTTGGAGAGGAAGATGCTGGTGTTGCCACGGATACGCACGCTTTCCTGCCCTTGGTTGCCCGTGACGACCACCCCCGGCACCGTGCGTAAGAGGCTGAGGGTAGAGGAAAGGTTGGAGGCCCAGCTGATAGAATCCACCTCAATCCGGTGATCGGGTGCGGCATAGTACAAGGTTCGCTGCATTCTTTCTATTGCCAGCTTGTCTATGCGTTTGGCTGCAACATCCACCACCTCCAGATCCACCACCAGCGAATCGTAGTTGCGCGCTGCGGTCAGGCTTTTGCGGCTCAGCTCTTGATATTCTTCCAACGCTTGGGCTTCGGTTTGTAGGCTGAAATCGGAAGGAAGCGGGAGCTTGGGCCCTGCAGGCTCGAACACTTTTAGGGCGGTGTATGGATTGTCTTGGAGGCTAATGTCTTCGGCCAGCTGGTTGCGTTTGCCGGGGCGGAAGCGCCCTTGCAGGCTCACGTTTAGGGTATCGAAGAGGCGGAAAGGACCGAAAACGAACTCGCCATTTTTATCGGTCATCGCTTCTTCGATGTAGGCATTTTCCATGCGGGTGAGGAAGACCTTGCCCGGGCGGGCATCGTTGGGGGAGTCAAACTGCGTCATCCTGCCCTGCACATAGACGCCGTCCTCTAGCAGGTGGTCGGGTAGTTCGTCAGTTGGCGCTTGTAGCTTTTGCCAGCTAAATCGGCGCCAGGCGCGGGTGAGTAGGAAGCCTTCAATTAGCTTGCTGCGCTGCCGAGCACTAGCAGTGAAAATCCAAAAAGGCGCATTTGGTATGGGGGTATCCAAATCGCTATTGAGCAGCAGCCAGCTGACGATATTATCCTGTCCAAATTGTTCGTTGGCAAGAGCGGGCAGCACTGCTACGCTTACCCGCCCAGCCAGCAGGCTATCCATTGCAAAAGCGGGGTTGGGGAAGCCGATGCTGGTGGTGACGGCTGTTCGGCTGGCGTAGCTTGGCGCATCGGTTTGCAGTAGCAACTGGCTGTCCTCGCTAGCGGGTGGGATGAAGAATAGGCGCTCGGCCACCGGCTCGTTCCAAGCATCGAAGAGCGTCACAACGGCTAGGCCGGGCGGGAACTCGCTCAGCGGCAACTGGAAAGTAGCTTGTGGTAGCTGTCGGTCGATGAGCCGTTCAAAAACACCCACCCCACGCATGTGAATGAGGAGTCTGCTGCCCGATAATCCCTGCTTGGTATTGCTGAATAGGTTGGCTACCACGGTATCCCTGCGCTCGTAAACATTTAAGTGATAGCCCGCTTTTAGGGGAATCGGTAGCTGATATCGTTCTTCCGCTAGTGCGCCGCCGCGCTCGTTGACGACCACGCTGGCTACCTCGTTTTCGCTGGGGGTGTAGGTGACAGAACCGATGCCTAGCTGGTTGGTGTAGAAGATCGTAGCCGCTTGGCCATCAGCAGTGGCCAGATAGCCGCCAACGGACTGCGCTGCACCTTGGGCATCACTGGCATAAATGGCCACGCGGCAGGGGATGCCTGCAACGCAATCGCCGCCTTCCGGGAAAAATCGCAGCACGGGAGTAGCCGCTTCCTGCTTGCCAGCCTGGCCTTTGCCGCTGTTCGGCTTGGAGCGGGTAGGGGCGGCGGGGGCACCATTTTCCGCTAGTCCGCTCACGATGCGGATAGCCTTTCGGAAGATGCCCGACTCAGGGCTGTTGCGCTGGTAGTTGGTGTAGGCCATCAGTAGATAATTGCCGGGCGCCAGGTTGCCTGGGAGGGGCATATCTCCCGCGGCATGGCCATCGGCAGGGTAGATGTTTTGCTTGGCGATGCGCTTGCCTTCCGGACTCAGTAACTCCACATGAAGGAGCTTGCTGAGGCTATCCGGGCGGTGTGTTTGCCCATCCACGAGGTAGGTGGCATACCAGATCGTCTCGCCGCCGGCATAGATGGATTTATCCGTATGAACAAAAACTTTTTCTGGTAAAAAGCGGCTGCGGTAGGTCGCCAGCCAATCGAGTGGTTCGCTTTGTGCTGCGGTGCTGCCGGGGCAAAGAACAGCAAAAAGGGTAGTGGCTAGGAGGAGCAAGTAGATCTTCATTAACTAAGATGCAAAGATTTGTTATCAAGAATAAAACGATTGTCGCCTAACTTTGGTTGATAATCTGGGCTTTTATTCTGTTGGATCATCCCAGGAGCGGAAGAGCCTTTTTGTAAAACACTGCTCAAAAAGGAAGGCACGGCTCCCGCCCGTGGGGCAAGTAACATGGCAGAATTGTACGTACGCACTCGTTGCTCTCGCAGGAGCAATGATTCCTAAAAGGAGCAAGGCCAATGCTATAGATACCTTACCTTTGCATCACAAAACCATGAGATTATCGATACTGCCTGGGCCAATCATCTGAAAGCTTTCAAAGCCTACCTGCAGCTGGAGCGCGGCCGGAGTGAGCACACCTTGGCGGCCTACGAGCGCGACCTCCGAAAACTGCCCGAGTACCTGGCCCTGCGCGGCTGGTCTTTAGGCCCCACGCGCATCGAGCGCCTGCATTTGGATGATTTTGTAACCTATTTGGCCGAGCTGGGTTTGGCCGCCCGATCTCAGGCGCGCTTGGTATCGGCCTTGCGTACTTTTTTTCAATACCTCTTGGAAGAGGAAGCCATCAGTAGCGACCCCACGGAGCTACTACGCCCACCCAAACTAGGCCGGAAATTGCCAGAGGTGCCGAGCTACGAGGAAATTCAGCGCCTGCTAGCGGCCATTGATCTGAGTACCGACCACGGGCTGCGCGATCGGGCGATGCTCGAAACCCTCTACGCTTGCGGCCTACGGGTGAGTGAACTGACCAGCCTCCGCCTTAGTCAGGTGTATCCCGATATGCGCTTGGTGCGCGTCATTGGCAAGGGCAACAAAGAGCGCATCGTACCGATTGGCGAAACGGCCTTAAAACATATTCAGTTCTATTTGCAGGGTGTGCGGCAGCACCTCCCCAAAATTCAGCCAGCCGCTGAAAACATCCTCTTTCTCAACCGCAGGGGCGGCGGGCTGAGCCGCGTATCGGTCTTTAATGCCGTGAAAACCTATGCCGCAGCGGCTGGTATTGGCTTTTCCATCAGCCCCCATACTTTTCGTCATGCCTTCGCTACCCACCTGATTGAAGGAGGAGCCGATCTGCGCGCCGTGCAGGATATGCTAGGCCACGAAAGCATCACCACAACAGAGATATATACTCACCTGGATACCGACTACCTCCGGGAAACGATTCTTAGTTTCCATCCTGCGAATAGGTAAGTAGCTGGCTCAGCGCTGCTTGATGTAGGTGACGTCGCCGCCAATGCCAATGGCTATACGAGATTTTTCAGGCCGGCTAAGGAGCTGGATGATGCCGCCCGTATTGGCGCGGGCGTCCTGAGCCTCTGAGGCTTTAACACTTACCTCCCCACCCGTATTGGCGCGGGCGGTCACGTCGCGGCCGATGAGGCGGTGGCCGTCGAGTATTCCACCTGTGTTGGCGGCTACGCGCAGGTAGTTGGCCTGGCCTTCTAGGGTGAGGATGGCTCCCTCCGCTGCGCGAGCATCCAGATTGCCTACGTCCACTGATAAGTACACCTCGCTGCCCGAGCCTGCCCGAAGGTAGAGCTTATCCGCTACTAAAGTGGTATCGGCCTTCAGTTTTACACCGCCAGCCAGCTCTAGGCTTTCTATCGACTGGTAGTAGAGCTTGATGCGTACATCCACTTCCCCCTTGGTGAGCACCCGCAAACTCCCGATTTTTAACCGGCCTCGCTGTTGGCTTACTTTTATTTCCTCTGGCGCAATACCGCTGGCACTGATTTCTATCCGTTCTTTATCTGCGGCCACCAGCTCTACTTCGTAGATGCCAATGATGCTCACATGTTCAAAAGGAGCCAGCTCCATTACCAATTGGGCAGGGAGTGAGGCTGTTGCAAAAAGGAAATACGATAAAAAAAAGAGGCGATTAGCTTGTATCATCTCGATATTATTTTGGTTACTTGCTGTTAGGATGCGGGAAAAAGGCTTCTACCCCTAAAAAAATACTTATTTTTGTAACGCTTTTCGTTTTGGGTACATCAAGTAGATGAATGGTAAATACTCGAACATATTTGATACACCTTATCAATCTGGTAGATTTTGCATTTAGGCAGGGCAAAAAACGTAGCCTTAGTGGTGCTAAGGCGAGGCTTTTTAACGCTGGCTGGGAGCAAAAGATGCCGAGTGAAAAGGTGTGATTAACTGTGTACGAGTATTTTATCCTAAACGAGGCCTAGTATTGTTTCTCACGACAAAAAAAACTACAACATGAGATTGCTTTCCACTTCCCTTTCTTTAGTCTTTTGCCTATTCTTCGTGGGCGCATTGGCTGCACAAAACCCCACCGACCGCGTAAAGCGCCGCGCCGAAAACCGCGCCGAGCAGAATGTGAATAACCGTGTGGACAGAACGGTTGACAAGGCCGTTGATGATGTCATCGGCAGTCTTTTTGGCAAGAAAAAGTCAAAGCCCGCTCAGGAAAATGACCAAGCCACCCCTAGCCAAGGTGAGGGCAGCAACGAGGACGATGCCGCTAGCCAAGCGGCTGCCTACGAAATGTTGAGCAACATGATGGGCGGCGGCAAGTGGGAACCCTACACCAACCCCCGCTCCCTGAGCTTCTCCAACGAAATCACCACCACCAAAGCCAACGGCAAAACTGAAATAATGATGATGGACTTGGCGGTAACAGAAACCAAAGTAGGCATGCGCCTCTACGACGAGACCGATGGGGAGAGAACCCGCATGATCCTCGACACCCAAGACGGTAAAACAACCATGATTTCCACGGATAAAAAAGGCAAGACCGAAGGCGTACGGATGCGGATGCCGAATATGAAAGCCATGGTGCAAGACCAAGTGGAGGATACCATCGAGGAAGCTACTGCTCATATACAGATCAACCGCACCGGCGAACGCAAAACCATCGATGGCTACAACTGCGAAAAGTATATCGTTACCGATACAGAGGAGAATACGACTACTACCGCTTGGATAACCAAAGACCTCAATCTTAGCATGGCCGAATTGATGGGCGCCATGCTAGGCTTTACAGGCGGCGGGCAGATCAAGATACCCGATATGCCCAAGCATGGAAATATGATGGACGGCGTTATGATCCAAGCTACTCAGGTGGATAGCAAGGGTGAAAAAACCGACATCCACTACCGCAACATCAAACTAGACGGACAAACCGACAAAAGCATCCTGGATGTGAGCGGTATTCCCATTCAAGAGGTTGGTTTCTAAAACAAAATAGAAATTCCATTAACATTTTGATGCCCGAGCCAATTTGGTTCGGGCAATTTTGTAAACAAGAAAAGCCGCGCCTTGAACAAGGCAGCGGCTTTTCTCTTTTAGAGTGGGCCCACTAGGATTTGAACCTAGGACCTGCGGATTATGAGTCCGATGCTCTAACCCCTGAGCTATGGGCCCTCCTTCTTACGAGCGGCAAATATACAACAAAGGTGTAAAAGTTGCCTTTTCGATTGAAAAATCTGCTAAAAAATAAATGACCTTGCTTTTCTGACTATCTTGCGGCCATGCGTGCAAAAAAATCTTACGGTCAGCATTTTCTCAACAACGAGCACTATGCTGCTAACATCGCGAATGCTTTAGTACTCCATGCGCAGTACGACCACGTCTTGGAGGTGGGCCCCGGACAAGGGGTACTCACCAAGCACCTACTGGCGCGGGCGGCTGATTTTGAACTCACGGTGGTGGATGCCGACCGGGACATGGTGGCCTACATCCAGCAGCATTACCCAGCGCTGCACGGCCGCATTATCGAGCTTGACTTCCTGCGCTTCCGCTTTGATAAGGTCTTCGCTGGCCAAGTGGGGCTGATTGGTAATTTCCCCTACAACATCAGTAGCCAAATCCTCATCAAGATGATCGAAAACTACCAGCAAATCCCTGAAATGGTGGGGATGTTTCAGAAAGAAGTAGCCGATCGGGTCATTGCGGATGCGGGTTCTAAGACCTATGGCGTGATTGGGGTTTTGGTGCAGGCGCGCTATACCGTTTCTTTGTGTTTTAATGTAGCGCCAGGCAATTTTAGTCCGCCGCCTAAAGTGCAATCGGCCGTTATTCGCTGCGAGCGAAGAGCCGAGCCGCTGGTAGCCGACGAAGACTTCGGAGCCTTCAAACGCATCGTGAAAGCAGCCTTTAATCAACGGCGGAAGATGATGCGCAACAGCTTGAAAGGCATCTTCCCCGACGACATGCTCGCCGAGGAGGAGTTCTTCCAACTTCGCCCCGAGCAAGTAAGCCCCCAAGTATTCGCCGAACTAACTAAACGGCTGAAATAGGTTACCTTTGCACCCGTATGACAAGTTTTCGTAAACAAGATTGGCCAGCCTGGTTCATCAGTGGCATTTTTCACCCGCTGCTGGTTCCCTCCTACATGCTCTTGCTATTGCTGCTCATCAACCCCTTCTTGTTTGGGGTAAAAAGCATCAGCGAGCCCATCGCCCGGCAGACCTTGGTGATGGTTTTTCTCTACACTTGCTTTATTCCGCTCATTTCCGTGGCGCTGATGAAAGCCTTGGATATGGTCGATAGCCTGCTGTTGGAAGACCGGATGCAGCGCATCGGGCCTTATCTGTTGGTGCTGGTCTTGTATTTGTGGGTTTATTACAATTTTGCCCGCAATGGCGAGGTGCCTACCGCCTACATTGCCTTTTTGCTGGGGGTGGTCATTGCCCTGTCCGTCACTTTTTTCGTGAATGTGTTTGCCAAGATCAGCGCCCACGCTGTGGGGATGGGCGGCATGGTTGGCATGGTGCTGCTTACCACCTTGCTGTTTGGAGGCAATGCGCTACAGCTAGGAAGTTGGGAGATTAGCCTGCCGTTCTTGCTGATACTCACCATTTTAGCTGCTGGCCTCACCGGCACTGCCCGCTTGCAGCTGGGTGCCCACAATCTGCTAGACGTCCTGATGGGCTTCCTCGTAGGCTTCGGAAGCCAGTTGATAGCGCTGAAGTATTATTTTTAGTTAAGCTTATCCCATTGTTTCCAAGGAATAAGCCTACCGTATTCCGTCAGGTGCGCCTCTTCGCCCATATAGATAACGGCACAATTTTCTGGGGGTGTATTGCTGATTTTTTGCCACCAAGCGAGCCCTTTAAAATGCCTAGTATTGATTGTTTTAGAGGCTTTTATCTCAAACGTCTTCAACGTTCCTCCTTCTTCTATAATGAGATCCACTTCGTTGTCATTACTGTCTCGCCAGAACCAAAACTGAGGGCGTTCGCCTCGGTGTGTGCGCTGTTTGTACAACTCGGCTATTACCATATTTTCCATGATATTACCATAGTGAAAATGTGTGCCTAATTGTTCTAGTTCGTTGATGCCAAGAAGATGACAAAGTAAGCCCGTATCGTGAAAATAGAGCTTGGGAGATTTGATGTAGCGTTTGTTGAAATTCACGTGATAGGGTTGGAGCAGGAAAATAAGATAGGAGGCCTCTAACACAGATAGCCATGCCTTTGCAGTATTGACAGCTATATCTGCGTCCCGTGCTAAGATACTTAAGTTAAGTAATTGCCCGCTTCGCCCAGCGCAAATGCGCAAAAACCGATTGAATCTACTTAAATCTCCGATTTCTTGAAGTTGCCTGATGTCTCGTTGTAGGTAGGTTTCTATGTAGTTGGGAAATAACAATTTTGGGGAAACTTGCTTGTCGTAAAGCGCAGGGTAACCGCCCCTCCATGCCCATTCCTCTGGGCTAAAACCGCTTCTTAAATCACCAGGCAGTTCTTCCCAGCTTAAAGGGAATAGCTTCAGAATGCCCACGCGCCCTGCTAAGGATTGGGTAATTTGCTCCATCAGCAGGAAATTTTGCGAGCCGGAAAGAATAAAACCCTTTTCTTTATCCTCATCCACTAGTCCTTGCAGGTAGGAGAAAAGATGGGGTACGCGCTGCACTTCGTCGAGGATAGCACCCGAAGGAAAGTTCGTTAAATACCTGCGAGGATCGCTTTCGGCCAAGCTTCGGGTGTCGGGATTTTCAAGATTGCTGTAGGGGAGGTTGGGGTACAGATCCCGCAGCAGCGTCGTCTTACCCGCTTGCCGCGGACCTCCAACGTAGACAACTGAGAAAAACTTGAATAGCTCTACAACCGAGCTGGTTAGTAAACGAGGAATCATTTTTATGTAAATTTGCATTCTGAATGCAAATTTACATAAAAATTGAATTTTTGTATGAGATTGTTGGACTGTATAGCGTTTTACATTCCCGCTAGACACGCTGTCATTCACTATCAGGCTATCCCGCTGATTACTAATAGAGAGGGCTCACGCCTACTGTGCTCGTATGGATGCTGGCAAAAATGCAGGAGCAATGTTTCGACGCCGCTCAACACGAGTGTAATGCCATTTTGAGCAGTGCTTCGGATAGAAGTAGTATAAAGCAAAGCGTTTGAAGTGCTCAAAAAGCTAAGCCACAACTACAACAAAAACCATTGATAGGGAAGCCTAATCTATCACCTTGAGCCTGTAAGCAAAAGAGAGTTCGATTGCCTGACCCGACTGAATTAAGTCTTGTGGCATTTTTTTACCAGCAAAAGTTGCTGTATAGCGTAGGTTGATTACGAAAGGCTTTAAGGCATACGATAAAGCCGTTACGTAGCCGAGCTGTTGCTGATTATTGTAGGATACTGGCGTTCCGATGCGGTCTCTGCTGCCATACTGAAACCTGTGTAGATGATCGTAAAAAAAGCCAAAACCAAGTTCAAAATTATTGGCGAAATGGAAGCTGGGAATGACAGAAAAAGTTAGCCGCTTGAACCGAAGACGGGTAAAACCCGCAATACCTCTGTCACTATAATCTACTTCATTGCTTCCATATTTTCCATCAATTTTCAGCATCCAATGATTGCTAAAGAAATGGCTAATACCTACGCCAAGAAGCAGATTTGGCTTCCCAAGGTGCTCGTCGTTCACGACAGCACCTGAACCCAACAAGAAGTCTTCTTCATAGCCTTCATTCTTCAGAAACCGATAGCCTACAGTAGGTTCTAAGAAGCTCTGCGCTGTAGCTTCCGTACAACATAAAAGCAGCAATAAGCCACCAAAAAAAAATATTCTTATCATCTTGTCTCGGTTGAATAACTCTAATAAACTCAAGGCGAAGATAGGAATTTTCGAGGAGATGGCAGACCCTTTCCCCCGCCCACAACCCAATCCCTCTCCGCTTGTTCTAATACCAAACCGAAACGTGGAATATGCCGAAGGACGAGAAAAAAACGCAAGCCCCAGCGGATTTTGTGAACCCCATTGATGGCGAAAAGGTTGCCGAGAACCCCCACCTGCTGCCCTATGCCCACGAGCGGGGCGGAGCCAGCATCAAGCCTGTGGACAAAGGCAAGATCACAGGGCTAGCCATGACGGCGATGTACGAGCAAACGGATATGCAGCTCGATCAGATCAAAGCACAAATTGAGCTGCTGGCGCGCCAAGCCAACGAAATTCAGCAGCGCATGACCATATCCGAGCGCATCTACGAGGCTGAAATCAATATCGATCCCATCGTGGGCCGCACCTACTATCTGTATCGCCGCCCCGAAAAGCCTTCGCCCCGCAGCCGAGGGGAGCACAAACCTGGTGGCAGTGTACTGAGCCTCGTGAGCCCTGCCGATTGGGGCAACAAGCCGCCTTATCACTACTTGGCTACCGTCAAATTACTAGCCGACCACACTTGGGATATCCTGGAAAGAGCCGAAGAAGAAATCTAACAATACACTATCGATGCTGCTGATAGTATTCCACAATAGCAGGATCCACCATCACATCACGGGGCTGTAAAGGGCTTGCTAAAACAATGCCTTCTAAGCTTCGACAACGGCTCAGCGCCACATAGGTTTGTCCACTCTCGAAAGCACCCGCCCCTAGATCAATAATGACCCGATCGAAAGTCTTGCCCTGCGCCTTGTGGATGGTCACCGCCCAAGCCAAACGAACAGGCAACTGCCGAAATTTCCCCACCGCTTCCGTGCTAATTTTGCTAGGGTCGCTACTGTCTAGGTCGTAGCGTACAATCTCCCACTCTTCGTATTCCACTTCCACCACTTGGCTGCCTTCTTCGCCTTCGATGCGCAGCAGGATCGAATCGGGCTTACATTTTTCTACAATGCCAATGCTGCCATTCACATAACGGCGCGCGCCATCGTTGCGCAGTGTCATCACCTGAGCGCCTTCCTTAAGTTGCACAATGGCATCGGTAGGGTAGAGGTGCTCGGGGAAATTGCCCTTCACTTCGGCTAGATAGGTATGCACGGGATTGACAAGCGCGTCCAGTTCCTTGCTGTTAATCTCATGCACTTTGTTGTTGCGCGCTGCCAGCGTAAGGTAGTGTTGTAAGCTCGGCAGAGAATCGGGTAGGTAGCGGCTGTTGAGGTCGGCCAAATCATCCTCATCGATGGTGGCATTACGGATGGCCTCCAGTAGTCGCAGAAACCGCCGACTATCTTGGCGATATACTTGCTGCAGCTCAAAAATTTCCAGATCAATACGATCCACAGCCTCCGAGCTGAAAAAATAGGGTGAAGCGTAGTGCTCCTTGAAATATTGTCGCTCCGCAGGGCTGCTCACTACGGGCGGTAGTTGGTAGAGATCCCCAAAAAAAATCACCTGCACCCCCCCAAAAGGCGCATAGTTGTTGCGGTTGATTTGTAAGCCAACATCGATGGCATCCAGCAAATCAGCGCGCACCATACTGATTTCATCAATAATGAGCACCTCCATGCGGTCAAAGATGCGCTGGTAGCGGCGGTTGGGTTTCACGTCTTTTCGCTGCAACAAGCGAGGTGGAAAGCCAAAAAAAGAGTGAATCGTTTGCCCGCCCACATTCAGTGCCGCCACGCCCGTAGGCGCCAGTACCACGCAATTGCGCCGCGTCGTTTGTCGGAAAATTTGCAGCAAAGTGGACTTCCCCGTACCCGCGCGGCCAGTAATAAACAGGTTCTTACCGGCCTCCATCTCTCGTAGGGCTTCATCAAATTCACTACTTAGCACCCGCGCGTTCAATTCATCCATGGGGCGAAGATACGAAAGTTGGAGGTGGAAATATAGTGGCTTTCGCCTATGCTGGGAAATGTGAGGTGTGGGGCTGAAGATGGCCACTACGGACGACTACGTCAACGTAGTAGTCCATAGACCGATTAACGTAGTCGTCCAAACCGAAAGCATACTACACTAAAAAGTCCCCTGCCCCAGCGAGCAGTTCGAAAAAACATCCAAGCTGCTGTTACCAGCACAGGCAAAGATAGTTGTTTTTATTAAATTTGAAAATAAATTTTGTTATATTAACGCAAATGTGTGTACACACTCCATGGCTGTCGCCCCAGTACCCAGACCCAGAC
>DAITME010000102.1:0-12940 GCA_036835305.1 Lewinella sp. | reverse complement strand
TTGACGTCCACCAAAGAGATTTGGTCGCAGTAGAGACCTGCTGGGCTCTCGGGGATAAACTCAGGCAAGGGAGAAGTTTTATCCTCTGCGTTTACGTAGCCCCAAGCAGTGGTGAAACCAGCAACTAAGGTAGGGTCAGCCGTAATTGTCCAAATGAAACGACCGCAGCCATCAATGATAGCACCATTAGAAATGTCATTGTCCTGTACGGTTAGCGTAAAGGCATTTATCATGGGAGCGATTCCATTACCATCCACATCGAAGTTGCCCGTCAACACTTGGCTCGGAATAAGCATAGCACGGCAGTTGGCATTTAGCGTGATATTCACTTCTGTGATGGCAGCCAAATTGACCTGCTCTACACCAGGAGGAAGCAATTCGCAGGCGGCGACATCATCTGAGAAATCATTGGTGCCGTGGGCACTAATGGCGAAAACCGAACCATTGGGGACTGATCCGGCAGCATTACAAGCAAAAGTGAAAAAATCGGTGGCCGCAGCGCCCCCCGATCCGTTCCAACCAGTGGTAGAGCCACTGCCGTTTTCACCGCCAGTCATGTCGATAACGTAAACGATATCGCCATTATCATAAAGCACAGTCTGGAACAGCACCTGCGCAGCTCCACCAAAATGAACGCCATCCCATTGAATGATGTGGGCACCCATGCTGCCGTCAGCAGCGTGTGGATAAATGGAAGGTTCGTTGTACTGCAGCAAAACTCCCATGGTGATATTTAAATCATCATGAAGTGGATAAAGCCGCGCTGCTGCGTTGCCCTCATCTCCTGATGTGGAGTAGTTAGACGGAAGCGCACAATCGTTAGAAAAATCCGAGCCATTGTCTGTTAGGTCGTCGGTAATGTAGCCATTAGTGGCAACACGCAGGTCAGTGACCATGGTTCCGAAGTAGCTGAACGGATGCTGCAGGGCGGCAGTGAAAGCAACGTCGTCGCCAATCCCCAAAAGCGTTCCTGTTGCTGAAATATCTATCAGGGAAAAGCTAGGAACATTTTGAGTAATAGCAGTGTAAGGTACATCGTCTGCTGGCTGGTTATCGCACGGATTCTGTGCGGCTGCAAACCCACTGAAAAGCAGGCTACAGATGGCTACGAGCCACAAAATAGTTTGTCGTTGTGGAAACATAAGATTACGATTAAATGAGATGAAAAAAAAACGTTTGAGCAACTTATGGTCAGTAAGTGATCAAACAAAGTAATATGGTTTACGTGTAGCTTTGGTTGCGCAACAATCAACAACTGTTGCACAAGTACGCAAGGCAAAGATAGTTGCTTTTCAGCAATAATGCGAAACTTTAACAAATTTTCTATGCTTTTCTTTATTTCCCTAAAGCAACTTGACATTATTTTTGGAACAAAGCAGCCTTGAGCGGGCCGAAAAGACTTTGCTCTTCTTCGCGTACATATCTCCTGCATTTTTGCACAAGTGTGCGGGAGCAATGCTAGGAAAAAAGAGCAAGCATCTTCTACTGCTGGGGGAGCAACATTTTTCTGTCGATGAAATCGAAGAGGGTGAGGCGGCGTAGTTGGTAATAAGCCAACCAGAAATCGCGCAAAGCCGCAATATACTGGCGGCGGGCGGCGTCCATTTCCTGTACGGCTAGATTGAGCTCTGTCACGCTGAGCTTACCGATGAGGTAGCGTTGCCGAGCGATGTCTTCCCGGCGCAAAGCCACCTCGTAGGCGCGCTCGCCCAAGCTTACTTGGCGGCGAAGCAGATCGAATTGCCGTACCTGCAAGCGCACCCGCTGCTCGAGACTGATGCGTTCTTGGTCGATATTGAGCAGCTCCAGTTCTTGGTTGGATTTAGCAACTTCGATGCGGCTTCTGGCTTTGCCGAAATCGGCGATTGGTACGCGGAGCCCAAGGCTCACTACCTCTTGGTCTATCAGCCCTTGGTAGGCATCGGAAAACTGGCTGGAAGTGCCGGAAAGCCCAAATTGGCCGTTGATGTCTATCTGGAAACCATTGCTTTTGATGGCTTGATCTACCTGAGCAGCGGCTTCCAGCCTTCGGCGCTCGAAGGCCAGCACTTCGCTGCGGTTTTGTTGGGCATAACGCAGGGCTTCCTCGGGGTCAACTACAAAATCAGGGATGCTAGCAGGCGTGATGAGTTGGAAGTTGACTGCCTGCTGTATGCCTAGAAACTGCCGTAGTTCTTCGTTGGCGGTTTGGGCATTGAGGGTGGCTTGAGCCAAAGCCGCATCGGCATTCATGACGCTGAGCTCTATTTGAAGCAAATCCGTCTCTGCAATACGCCCTACACCAAAGCGGCCTTGGCTGATGGCGTAAAGCGTATCGGCATTGATTTTGTTCTTTTCGGTCGCTTCTAGGTTGAGTTGGGCAAGCAAGAGATCGAAGAACAAAGCAGCTACATTAGCGGCGGCCAGTTCTTTTTCTTGATTGAAGGTGCGCTGTCCTTCCTCATAGCGCAAGGGTTCTATTTTTTTTGCCCACTTCAAGGAATTGAAAGTGCGTAAAGGCTGGCTAAAACCCAATGAAATTGGTGTAGAGAGGTAAGATGTGGAGGCATCAATAAGGTCGTTGGCGAAGACATCCAAACGCCGCAAACCGGTAAAAAGAAAGACTTCACCGCCTGTTGCTGTAATCGGCTGAGAAAGGGAGATGCCTACGGAATTGCGCATTAGCGATCGGGAGATAAAATTTTCGCGCCCATCCGGCAGGATGATCGGGTCGATGGATCTATTGAGATCGGGCAGGGTGGCGTTGAGGCTTATCTGGGGGAGGTAATCTGCCTTGAAAGATCGGTAGCGCCAGTAGTTGTTGTTGAAGCGGGTTTCAGCGAGCTTGAAGCTCGGCGATTCGCTGCGGGCTAAATCCACCACTTCTTCTAGGTTCAGCAGGTAAGTTTCCTGGGCCTGCAATGGAAAAGCCCCGAAAAAAAGGTAGCCAACAAGGCAGTAGGAGAGCAGCCAACGAACAGCAAAAGAAGCGGAGGAAAGCATAAATAGATGGTTTAGTTGCGGACAAGTATTTTTTAAAAAACAGACAGCTCCAATCGGGCGCAAACCATATTGTCGCTGCCTATTCGTCCTCGGCTGTGTCTATGCTCATATGAGGTCTGGATAGGCGACAATTTGGTCTGCGCCTCTTAATCGGCGCGGAGGGCTTTTATGGGGTCGAGTTTGGCGGCTCTGCGGGCAGGGAATAGACCGAAGACTAAGCCAATGGTGGAAGCCACGGCAAAGGAAAGGATAACCGACCAAGCCGAAACAAGCGTGGGGATGTCATAGCTCAAACTAATAAAGCGTGCGGCGCCCACGCCCAGCAAGATGCCCGTGATGCCTCCAAGTAGGCTGATGAAAATGGCCTCTAACAAGAATTGCTGAACAATGTCTTGCTGCGTAGCCCCCAAGCTGCGGCGGGTGCCAATTTCCTTAGTGCGCTCCAGTACCGAAGCGAGCATGATATTCATGATGCCAATACCGCCCACCAACAGCGAAATGCCAGCAATGAAAGCTAAGACCTGGTTGAAGGTATCCTGTGTTTTTTGCTGGGCTTCCAGCATTTTCTCGGGCACGGTCATCTCGTAGTCCACGACGGTCTGGTGCCTTCTTTTGAGTAGGCGGCCGATGACGCGGCTACTGGCCAGCAATTCGTCTGATTCCGCTACGCGCACCACGAGGCGATCGAGCTGGTGATAATTTTCGGCGGGGGTGCTGTCGTCCCATGCTTTGGCAATATTTCGCGCGTGGGCGTAGCTGCGGTCTTTGAAGCGGATAAGCGCTGTTTGGAGGGGGATGTAGATGTCTTGGTTGTAGTCGCGGATACCGAGGTTTTCGAGTTGGTCTTTTTGAGCCACCCTTTGTTCTAGTACACCGATGATGCGCAGCCAGGTTTGCCCACATTTGATACGCTGGTTGATGGGGTCTCCCTGGCTGAAATAGCGCCGCAAAATATCTTGGCCAATGATGCAAACAGGATCGCCACGTTCCAGGTGAACTTCATGGAAGTAGCTGCCGCGATCCAGCGCCAAATTATTGAGTTCAAAGAAGCTATTGGTAACGCCTACGGCACGGCTTTGGCCAATTTTTCCATCTTGGATGACGGTAGAGGGGAGGACGATTTCGGGACTGATGGCCTCCACGCCAGGTAGGATATCGAAGATAGCCTGCACATCGCCTAGGTTGAGTCCAGGCGACCAAGGGCGAAGGTTTTTTTCCTGACCGGCAGACTGTGCTGCTTCGCCAGCAGCGCCATCCGCATCGGGTAGGACGCTGTTGATGACGATGTTGTTGGCACCAATGAGCCGCATCTGTGCTAAGATGGTCTCGCGCGCACCACTCCCGATCGCTAGCATGGCAATAACGGCGGCCACCCCGAACACGATGCCCAAAGCCGTGAGGAAAGCCCGCAGGCGATTGGCGGAAACACCTTCAATGGCAAGCCAGAAATTGAAAAATAAGCGTTGCATAGGTAAGACGGTTTTCCCCTAGAGGCTTAGAAGAAAATAACAAAATCGCTGCTGCCTCCATCGCTTTTGATGGGGGCTTCGTTGGCCAGCTTTAGGGCTTTCTCATCGGCGATTTTTTTACGAGCAGCTCTTTCGCCCAGCAGTTGTTCCTCCGCCATTTGCTTCTCCGATACAGCCAAGCTATTGAAGGGGAGTTTTTCAGCATTTGGCGGAGGGCTGAGGTAAACACGGTCGCCCGCTTCTAGGCCTTTTACAATCACTACTTCGTTTTCGTTGGTCCAGCTACTGAGTACTTCTTGTTTGACGGCCTGGCCGTTGACTTCCTTATAGACGAAGGTGAGCGTGTCTTTGTACAGCGCTTCGAGGGGAATGAAGAGCTTGTCCTCCAGCACGTCGGTGATGATTTCGTTGCTGCTGGTCATAGCAGGGCGAAGGATGGAATCGGCGGCATTGAGCTGTATGATGACTTCAAAGACCTTCGAGTCGTAGTTGCGCAGTTGTTCGCCGATATTGGCCACCTGTAGCACCAAACCACTGTAGGACTTATCGGGGAAAGCATCAATTTTGATGTTGACATCTTGGCCTTTGCGGACGCGGCTGATATCTACTTCATTGACATAGGTTTTGGAGACCATTTCCGAGAGGTCGGGCAGCTCGGCCACTACGGGATCCCAGGCGCGAATCTGAGAGCCAGCCTGTATCTTTCCGTCCCAAGAGCGGGCGTAGATAACCATCCCATCTTTTGGGGCTGTGACGACAAACTGCTTGGCGAGTTCTTGGAGTTGGGTGAGTTTGAGCTGCTGTTGGCGCAGTGTGGCCATGATTTCGTTGACCTGGGTTTCGGCTTTTTCTTTGGTGAGGGCATATTTTTGTTCTAGCTGTTTGTAGTCGCGCTCGGAGCGTTCTAGCTCGATGTTGGCACGTTGTATGACCATGGGAGCTTCGAACTTGCTCTGTTCCACTTCCAGTTGCTTTTCCTGCATCCCGAAGCGTAGGTTGATGAGCTGATCGCGCAGCCCTCTAAGCTCGATGGCCGTATCAATTTTGATGGCTTCCAGTTGGGTATTGATGCGGTCTAGCTCGTTGAGTACTTCCTTGACTTTGGTGTCTAGCTCCGTTTTGTCGAGGGTAGCTACGTAATCGCCGGCTTCTACTAGCGTACCTTCGGGAACCAGATCGGTGATGTTGGTTTGGTAGATTTGGGCGGTTCGCATGCCCATAGGCCCTTGAATTTTCTCGGAGCGCTTGGCTTGCAGCTCGCCAGTGGCGGTGACGAGCATTCTGAATTCGCCTTGGCGGACGGTAGCGATCAGCTCCTGAATGGCCGTAGTTTCGCTTGGTCGGCTGAAATACCAAAAAAGCGTGGCCAAAACGGCTAAGCCTAGTAAAGGGAATAGGTATTTTTTCATTTGGAGAAGGAGTTTTGTATAGTATAATCGCCAAGAGGATGCAAAAAATTGTCATTTCGGCGGAGCGGCAGAGTAAATATTGTAAAACTTTGCTCTTTTATGGTGAAATATGGCTCCTGCGTGAGCCATAAAAGAGATAGCTCGCGCTCTACTAGACACTAGACCGCCCGCACCAACAGCCTCCACAGCACAGCACCCCCTGCTTTAACGGAAAAGAGCACCCGTTAAACGAGCGCCAACCAATATCTTTGATTTAGCAGCACTTAACGACCAACTCTATTATTAATTCACCCGAAGCTATGCTCAATTATTTACGCTTTATTTGCCTTGGCCTGCTATTCATTATTGGCTCGGCTACTTTGAAATCCCAAAATATCAATGGGTCCATTACCCACGACGGGCTGGTTCGCGATTATTCGCTTTACGTGCCAGCCGCTTATGATGGAGACGCGCCGACCCCGCTAGTGTTCAATTTTCACGGCTTTGGCAGTAACGCTTTTCAGCAGAGTTTCTACGGCAATTTCCGCTCCATTGCCGATACGGCCAACTTTCTGGTTATTCACCCGGAGGGTACCCTTTTCAATGGCAGCCCCCACTGGAACGTGGGTGGATTTACGATCGGCAGTACGGTGGACGACGTAGGGTTTACCGCCGCCTTGATCGACAGCCTCTCCGCGCAATACAACGTTGACCCCAACCGCATTTACGCCACGGGCATGTCCAATGGCGGCTACATGAGCTTTTTGTTGGCCTGCCAACTGGGGGATCGCTTCGCGGCCATTGCCTCCGTGACCGGCTCGATGACCCCGTCAACCTACAATGCGTGCGCCCCGGCTCACCCCACCCCCGTCTTACAGATTCACGGCACTGCTGACCTCACCGTGCCCTACAACGGCGCCAGCTTTTCCCGGCCAATTGAAGACGTTATTGATTACTGGGTCAATTTTAACCAAACCAACGCCGAGCCAGCTTTCTTCGAGCTTCCCGACCTCAGTCCCAACGATGGAAGTACGGTGGAACACTACGTTTACTCGGGTGGTACCAACGGTAGCACGGTGGAACACTACAAGGTGCTCAATGGCGGTCACGTCTGGCCGGGTAGCGTTATCATCCTTCCGGGCGCCAATAATGACTTCAACGCCAGCCAGGAGATCTGGCGCTTTTTCCGCCAATACGATCTGGCTACGCTTTCCGGCACTGTTAGCGTCAGCGAAAGCCGCCCCGCCCCCGAGCTGTCCCTAAAAATGTACCCCAACCCGACGAGCGAGCGGATTACCATCGAAGGGCTTTCAACCGGAAAACAACTCCCCTATCAACTGCACAGCCAGGATATGCGCTTGGTGCTGAGTGGCCAATTAATTGGCCCGCGCAGCAATATTTCAGTCCTTGGCTTACCAGCGGGCATTTATTATCTGCAAGTTGCCGATCAGGTTTTCAAAGTAGCAGTGCACTAGTAAAATTCCGATTTTCAATCGAACAGGTCATGCTTTTCGAAATGTATTTTTTCGCCGTTCGATAGCACGACTAGTGTATCGCGAATCGGGCGTACTTTGTGCCTAGTCTGGCAACCAAAACTGCTATCCTGCCGTTCAGCAGGTATGACGAAATTAATCTTCCTTCCTATCCTAATGCTCTTCGGGGCAGCGGCTGCGGTCCTCCCTTCTTGGAACATCACCGATGACTATGCCGTACGTTTTTCCACCAAGAAAGCAGAAGGTACCTTTTCGGACCTGCAAGGTAAAGTGATCTTTGACCCCAACAATCTTTCCGGCTCTAGCTTCGATGTTTCCGTAGCGGCGGCAAGCATACAGACTGGAAATACCTCAAAGGACAAACACGCCCGGGGTGGATCTTGGTTTGATGCGGATAATCATCCGCGTATCCGCTTTGTCTCCACCCAATTCACCCCTACCGCAGATGGTTACACGGTGCTGGGAGACTTATCCATCAAGGGCATTACCAAGCCTAGCAGCATTGCCTTCTCTTTCAAGCAGACCACCACCGGAGGCTTGTTTACCGGAAAAACGAATATCGTCCGCGCCGATTTTGCGCTGGATGGTCCGTTTCTTTTGGGCGGTTTGGTCGGTGATGAAGTGGCCGTGGAACTACGGGTTCCGGTAAGGGCGAAATAGCTCTTGGATTTATTCAGGAGGGGATGAGCGCCCATCGCGCCTCTGTGAAAGAAGCCGAGTAAAGGTGGAGTTTCTTACGTTTACGAAGCTTCTAATAGCCTTGCACCTTTATGTAAAACACTGCTCCTGCATTTATGCCCGCTTAGTAGGACGTGAGCCATCTTTTTTATTGCTCACGCAGGAGCAAAGTTGTCTCTTTCAAGATCAATGCGCCATCACGGTAGAGGCGGTACTTTTACGGCTGCGCATGTAGAAATACAGGCCTCCAAACAATAAGACTAAAGTGATAGGAAAGAAAGTGAGGGTACTCAGCACGGCTTGGCCAGCAACAATATCGGCTTCTGCTCCGCTGACGCCCGTTGCTAGGGCGGTTTCTTGTGCCTTGTCCAGCCACCCACCGATGATGGGGTTCCAAATAGACATCGAGAACATGCCCGCACCCCCTACCAAAGACATGCCCAATGCGCCCGTCTTAGGCAGGTATTCCCCCGTAAACCCGATCATAGTGGGCCAGAAATAGCAGATGCCGATGGCGAAGGTGACGGCTGCTACATACACCATAGGGCCGGTCACCTGGCTAAAGAGGAACACCCCAATGGCCGCAATAATAGCCGAAGCCCACAATACCCCCACCGGGTTAAGGCGGTGGACAATCGGGCCAGCAAAATAACGACCCACCGCCATCAAGCCCGTCACCAAAGCTAGGATTAGCATGGGGCTAGCGCCGGAAGCGCCTAAGATTTTTTCTACCCACTGCGTGGTACTGAACTCCGTTGCCGCCGTGAGGGTCATGCACAGCGCAATGAAGATAAAGAGCGGATTGAGCAAGCCTTTGATATTCTCGCCTGTATTGCTGGAAATATGCTGGGTAGCCGGGAATTTCTGGCCAAAAATCAGGAAGGCATACACCAAAGTGGGCAGCAGCATGATGGCGATTTGTGCCTGCCAGCCCATACTTTGCATTGCCCCCGATAGCAAGGAGCCAATCACAATCCCACCAGGAAACCACACATGGAATTTGTTGAGCATGGTGGTCTTATTGTCGTGGTACATATCCGCAATGAGGGGGTTACAAGCTGCCTCCACCGCGCCGTTGGCAAAGCCAATAAAGAAGGTGGAGATAATCAAGCTCCAAAAACCACCTGCCAAAATAGTGAGCACCAAGCCCAGTAGGTGACTACCAAAGGCTACCCACATCATTTTTTTAGCTCCTACTTGGTTGTAGAGCAAGCCACCGACAATCATAGCCACGGGAAAACCTAAGAAAGCCATGCTGTTGACCCAGCCCAGCTGGGTGTTGCTCAAACTGAAATCTTCGCCTAGCTGTGTGAGGATGCCTGCGCGGATGGCGAAGGTCATAGCGGTTACCACCAAGGCTACGCAACTGGCCAAAAATAAGCGATCTTTGGTTATTCCCTGTTCCATGAATCTGTTTTTTATTTGTAATTAGCGGCTAAAGTAAGCAGACTAATTGAAAGTGACCAAAAAAACAGATAAAAATTTTGTTGCGATTCTTTCAGGGGGCATCGCATCTACAAGTGTCCTATTTGGCTTCGTCAGGCGGAGCGCCCTAAACCCATCCGAATCCTTCGGGAAACCTCATGTTCAATTTTCAACCTTCAATTCCAGTGTCTATCGTCACTGGCCCATTGTCCAGTCCTCAGAACTATATCCCAAAGTCGATTTCCGTATTGTCGCCGATGTGGAGGCTGCGGTGGCTGCCCCTGATGCTGGCATCGCTGCCGATGATGGAATGGCGCAGGATAATGTCTTGGATGGTCGAGAACTCACCCAGAATGCTATCATCGATGATGGCATTCTCGATGTGGGTATTAGCCCCGATGGTGACATTGGGTCCCACGATGGAGTTGGAGATTACGCAACGCCCCCCAATGTGTACGGGGTGAATAATGATGCTATTGTCGTGGGGAGGGGGATCGTCGGTGGCGAATCCGGGGCGCTGCAAAAAGGCGGCATTGGTGGCTAGGAGGACTTCTTTTTGCCCGCAGTCGTACCAGTTATCTACGGTGAAAGTTTTGAGAACGCTGCCCCATTCGTGCATACGCGCCAGGGCATCGGTGATGGAGTAGGTGGCGTCGGCGCTTTCCAGTCCGTTTTCGAGGTTGTAGGCACAAGCGGCGATGAACTGCTCCACTTCCCTGATTTTATAGCAGCCTACCATGGCTTGGTTGGAGGTAGGAATAAGGGGTTTTTCGGTGAGGCGGGCTATTTCTCCTTCCTCATCGAATTCCACCACTCCAAAATGGCGGGGGTCTTCTACGCGTTTTACGCCAATGCTGTTGTGGGGGCTGCGAGCGAGGGCAGCAAAGTCGGTGTCTATGATGGTGTCTCCGAAAAAGATGATAATTTCATCCGCATCGGCATAGGCTTCTCTGGCTAGCCAGAGGGCGTGGGCCGAGCCCTTTCGCTCGGTTTGTTCCACGAAGGTTTTTTGAATTTGGGGATATTTGGCTTCCAGGTGGTCTTTGATCTTGTCGCCAAGATAACCAATAATGAAAACAAATTCCGATACCCCAACGGCTATCAGCTCATCGATGATAAAGCTGATAATAGGCTTGCCTGCCACAGGGATCAGGGGCTTGGGTTGCGTATAAGTAAGGGGGCGAAGCCGCTTGCCTGTACCTGCCACGGGAATAATTGCTTTCATGCAGTACAGAAGATTAAAGGATTCGGGCGCAGTGCCCGAATCCTTTTATTTTAAGCCTAGCTCAGCGAACCAACGCCTTGAACGAGGAGGCTGATCTCGTTGTTGAGTACCTCCACGAATCCTCTTTCTATTTGGAAACTGAGGGTGCGAGGGCTTGTTTGTAGCGGGCTTTGTGCTTTGCTGCTTTCGTCGTAGTAGGTATATTCTCCTTCTGCGCGCAGTGTCACTTTACCACTCACCAAGCTACTCACTAGCGGAGCGTGGCGATCCTTGATCTGAAACTCCCCAAGCGTGCCCGGCAAAGATACCGAGTTAATCTGGCCAGTGAAGATTTTGCGATCGGGGGTGAGTACGGAAATGGTCATAGTACAAACTTGTCTTAGGCTGCCGCGTCGGCGAGCATTTTTTCACCTTTCTCGATGGCCTGCTCGATACTACCTACCAGGTTGAAGGCCATTTCGGGGTACTGATCTACTTCGCCATCTAGAATCATATTGAAACCTTTGATGGTGTCTTTGATGTCCACCAACACACCCTCTAGTCCGGTAAATTGCTCGGCTACGTGGAAAGGCTGGCTCAGGAAGCGCTCCACGCGGCGGGCACGGCTCACTACGAGTTTGTCCTCTTCGCTGAGTTCTTCCATGCCCAAGATGGCGATGATGTCTTGCAGCTGGTTATAGCGCGCCAAGATATTGATTACGCGCTGAGCTGTATTGTAGTGCTCGTCTCCGATGATAGCCGGATCGAGAATACGGCTAGTAGAGTCTAGTGGATCTACTGCCGGGTAAATGCCCTTAGCCGCGATCTTTCTGTTGAGTACCGTGGTGGCATCCAAGTGTGCGAAAGTGGTAGCCGGAGCGGGGTCGGTAAGGTCATCCGCAGGTACATAAACAGCCTGCACAGAAGTGATAGAACCGCGCTTGGTAGAGGTGATGCGCTCTTGCATCAAGCCCATCTCCGTGGCCAATGTTGGCTGATAACCTACGGCGGAAGGCATACGACCCAATAGGGCAGACACCTCAGAACCTGCCTGGGTAAAGCGGAAGATATTGTCGATAAAGAAGAGAATATCGCGGCCACCAGTAGGGTCGCTAAGGTCGCCATCGCGGTAATACTCTGCGATCGTCAGACCGCTGAGCGCCACGCGGGCACGAGCGCCGGGAGGCTCGTTCATCTGCCCGAATACGAAGGTCGCTTTAGACTCTTCCAAGTCTTGGGTAGATACTTTGCTGAGGTCCCAACCGCCTTCCTCCATGCTGTGCATGAAGTCTTTGCCGTAGTTAATAATACCAGATTCCAGCATCTCGCGCAGCAGATCGTTTCCTTCCCGAGTACGCTCTCCAACACCCGCGAAAACAGAAATACCTTCGTAGGCCTTGGCAATGTTGTTGATCAGCTCCTGGATCAATACGGTTTTGCCTACACCCGCACCGCCGAAGAGACCAATTTTTCCACCTTTGGTGTATGGCTCGATGAGGTCGATTACCTTGATACCGGTAAAAAGGATTTCTGTTTCGGTAGAGAGATCCTCGAAGATAGGAGGCAAAGCGTGGATAGGGCGGGCATTATCGCCTTTTTCCACTCTTGGTAGGCCGTCGATAGGCTCGCCAACCACATTGAACAAGCGGCCTTTGATGGCATTGCCAATGGGCATGGAGATAGGGCGGCCCGTGTCTGTTACAACCGTACCCCGCGTGAGGCCATCCGTAGCATCCATCGCAATGGTGCGCACACCGTCTTCACCAAGGTGCTGTTGTACTTCCAGAACAAGGATTTCTCCGTTGGGGCGCACGATTTCCAGTGCACTCATCAGCGCAGGCAGCTTGGTATTCTCCCCCGCAAAACTTACGTCCACTACAGGCCCGATCACCTGCTTTACTAGTCCAGTATTAGCCATGAAATGTTAACTTATGGATGCCATTGTCAAATTATGGCGCAAAGGTACTGCTTTCCCTCGTAATAGACAAAGAAATATCAGCTTGTCTGCTTAAAAAAATGTTGCTACAGCAGTAGCGGGTGGTAGGCAGCGCTTTTTGCTTTTTGCCGGCGGCAGGAGCAGTGCCTTGAGTAAAAGAGCAAGGCTTTTTTGGAAGAAACACAAAAAAAGTCGTGCTAGCCCTTGCATCCCAAGCAAAATTACCCTATCTTTGTAGCAACACACGAGAACAGAGAAAACAACACCCAAAGAATACTTTTAACCAGAAAGCAATGCCCTTTATTAACATGGCGCTGTTTTCACAAATTTCTTCATCATGAGAAATTATTCAGCAATTCCCCATT
>DAITME010000101.1:6499-13053 GCA_036835305.1 Lewinella sp. | reverse complement strand
AGATAAGTACAACATCAACAATATTGTTGTCACCGAGAAAGGCCTGGCCATCTCCGCCATGCACCCCAAAAACAACGAAATGCAAGAAGATTTCCTAGATTTTGATGTATTTTTGCCTGCTGATAGGTGATATGGCTCTTTAAAGTAGGTACGGCTCCTGCACATGGTGCCCGTCTCCAACCCGTATGGGCCGTGCCCGCCGTGCCCGTCTGGGTCTGTAAACCCGCCTGGGCCGTGCCCGTCTGGGTCTGTAAACCCGCCTGGGCCGACACGCCCGTCTGGGTCTGGGTACTGGGGCGTGAGCCAAAATTTTATTTTTAAAGCTTATCTTTACCCCACGTTAATCCCCCCCGAAAACGGAGGATTGACACAAAATGGGACAAAATGACACAAAATGGGACACGCCCCTTTGAGCAAAAGGCCGCATCTTTGCCATACAAGAAACAGTTCTTGAGTCTCGATATAGAGGCGGCCTTGGCAGAGGGGTTCTGCTTGAATTTTTTGTAAGATGAAATTCTTGATATTTGTTTTTTTTGTTCTTAGTTCTCCTTTTATTCTGACGAGTACTCCGGTTTCAGCAGAGTCTGTGCCCTCAGATGAAGTGACTGCCTCCGAAGTAACCATTTCAGAAAACACTATTTCCGAGGAAGCCACATCTGAAGCCGTTGTTTATGGCCATTGGAAAGAGTGGTGCGGCCATTGTTGTGGAGGACAATGGGTTTGTGCACAGATCAAGCCTGGAATAAATGAGTAAATTGTTTTAGTAAACAGGAAATATGCAGGGGAATTTATTGAATTACGTCTCCACTTTGAATTTCCTTGTATATTTTCTTTTAAAAAAGATTTTTGTTTGTGAGCCTTTGATCGAAGGTCGCATCCAGCCGATATATTTATTTAGAACAATTAAATCCTCAGCAAAATGATAAAATCTATTACTGCAATAGCCTGTATAATAGCCTTGGCCACGGCGGGGGTGAGTTGTGTGGAGTCAGATAGTTTGGTCATGAACATCCAGCCGTCCTACACCATTCCCTTGTCTAACAAATTAGCACCGAATGCTAAATGCCAAAAGTTCTTTGAGACGGATGACGGGCAGCAATTATTGTATTATTCAGGTGACAACACCAATTCGATAGCCGTCTTTGATTTAGAAAAAGGGCAAAAAATACGAGAGACGAAGTTCCGGGAAGAGGGGCCAGAAGGCGTCGGTTATCTGGGCGGATTCGTTGTGTTAAGCCCCGATAGTATTCTGCTGGCTTCGGAAGGCTTGCGGCACAATTATATTGTGAACCAAGCGGGTGAAATCATTTACAAGCTGGAACATGCGGATATTGGTCAATATCCTGAATTTACGGGCTTGTGGAGTGTTTATTTTAGGGATACTCAAAAAAAAGGTAATAAAATATACCTTCCGCAGGACGTGCCATATGTTGATGGTATCAGGCCGGAGGGGGTATTCCGACCCATATTGGTGCATGACTTGAGTACTTCCGAGAGCCAGACGGTAGATTTTCTTTTTCCAGAAGAAATCTATGAAAGTAAGATGCCCACTACCATTCTTTTTACAGTTGGAAAGGACTGTTTATTGTACGGTTTTAGTGGATCCAATGAATTTTATGTGCACGATATGGCAACTGGAATCACTAAGAAAATAGATTCTAAAAGTACTTTTATAGAAAAGCCAATAGAAGATTTAAGTCAAGTGGGTGGGATGGATGATTATATGATGTACGCCGTGAGGAATGCTCGCTACATGGGGAACTATTATGATGAATACCGAAACTGTTATTACAGAGTAGTTGCGCATCCTCCAAGAGATCCCAAAGTTGCAATGGATATGTATGTTCAGTTGAGCCAGTATCCGCTAAGGATTTCAATCATTTTGATGGACGAGAATTTTAATACTATTCAGGAGTTTATGTTGCCAGAAGGTAAGTACTTCACTGGCGGCATGTTTATCAATAAAGACGGTATTCATCTGCCGAAATCCAATCCTGCCTATATGCAATTCGAAGACAGCATCTCCTATGATTTGATTACATTTGATAAGATTTAGAGGTCAGGGGCTGTTAGTGCTGAAAAGGCCTTGCCATCTCCACCATGCACCCCAAAAACAACGAAATGCAAGAAGATTTCCTAGATTTTGATGTATTTTTGCCTGCCGCTAGGTGACATGGCTCTTTTTCAGTAGGCTTTGCTCCTGCGTGAGCCATAACTAAAAATGCCTGTAACCCAAAGCTGCTGCCTCATTCGGGTTTGATCCGGATGATTTTTTTAAGTATATGCCTATGATGCCTTTCCGACTGTATGCTTTATTCGTTGCACTCTGTTTGTTTTGTGGCTGCCAGGAGGCGGTGACGGAAACGACTGTAGCCGCAAGCTCAGAAGTTACTCAGGAGGGGCCAAAAGACGGCATCCCCACGGTGGAGGTAGTGAAGGCCGAGCAGCGGCGGCTATCCTTGCGGCGGCAGAGCAATGGCCGTTTGCGTGCGCGGCAAATCATTAGCCTCAAAAGCCGTAGTGCGGGCTTGGTTTTGGAAGCACCGGAGGAGGGAAAGTTCTACGCCAAAGGCAGCTTACTTTTGCAGATAGACCCCGAGGCAGCGGCCTTGCAAGTGCGGGCGGCTACGACGGCGGTGGATGAAGCTACTTTCCGCTGGCAGGAATTGCGCCTTCGGATGCAAGATGCTAGCGGCAGCGACACCCTGACCGCCATCCAAGCAGATAATATTTTGATACAATCCGGCCTACCCGCAGCCGAGGCACGGCTGGCCGAGGCCAGTTGGCAACTATCGCAATGCCGCGTGGAGGCGCCTTTCTCCGGCGTGGCAGCCGATGTGCAAGTGCAGGCCAACGACCAAGTCGGCAGCGGGGAAACCATCTGCCAGTTGATTGATCTTTCCCAGCTAGAAGTAGAATTTTTCCTCCTGGAAAGGGAATTGCAGGCGGGGATCGAACAGCAGCGCATCTTCGTCAGCCTACCCGAACAGCCCGAGCAGCGAATCGCGGCCCGCCTGGATATCATCAACCCTAAAGTAGAGGACAGTGGCTTGGTGCGGGTTCGGGCCTTGCTGCAAAATCCACCCAAAAATGCCCGTCTTTTTCCCGGACGGAATGTGCGTATCAGCCTGGAAAATAGTAGCTCCTCCGTGATTTGTGTACCCAAATCGGCCATCGTGTTGCGCTCCAACAAATCGGTGGTCTTTGTCTATAATGCCGAAGACCAACGAGCCGAGTGGCGCTATGTGACGGTCGGCTACGAAAACGACGAAGAAGCCGGGATTACCGAAGGCTTGGAAGCAGGCGATCTGGTGATGTACAGCGGCCACACCAACTTGGATCACCAATCGCCAGTGCATGTTAAGTAAGCTGATACAGCGGCCGATTGCTGTCTTGCTCACCTTCCTGGCTGTGGTGATCCTGGGGCTTTTAGCCAGCAGTCAACTACCATTGAGCTTGCTGCCGGAGGTGGGTATTCCACGCATCAGCGTACAGCTCAGCTACCCGAATATGCCAGCGCGGAGCCTGGAAAATACCGTGGTGGGGCCGCTGCGGAATATGCTGCTGCAAGTGAATGGCCTGGCGGATATCCGCAGTCGTTGCCGCGATGAGCAGGCCGTTATTTATTTAGATTTCCCCTTCGGTACCTCGCCCAACTTGGCTTTTATTGAGGTCAATGAAAAGATAGACCAAGCGATGAACAGCCTGCCGCGCGACCTCGTGCGCCCCAGGGTGGTGGCCAGCGACTTGAGTGATATTCCCGTAGTGCAACTGGCCATCACGCTGTCAGACTCGCTGGCAGATGGCCAACTAGGCAGCGCAGAAGCTGAACTATTGGAGCTCAGCGAGCTGGCCGATAAGATCTTCCGCCGCCGACTGGAGCAGCTTCCAGAAATTGCTTTCGCCGATCTGAGTGGGCAGCTCGTGCCGCAAATCCTCGTGCGCCCCAACCGACCGCTGCTGCAAAGCTTAGGCATCAGTGAAGAAACGCTGGCACAAAGCCTGCAAGCGGCCAACATAGATATGGGCGGCATGCTGCTGCGCGATGGGCACTACGAATACAATGTGCGGCTGAGTGCCAATTTGCAAACGGCCGAGGACCTGCAGGCGCTAAGTCTGCGGGTGGCTGGGCGGATCGTCACCCTTGGCGAGCTGGCGGATATACAGCTGCTGGCCCGCCCACCGCGCGGCTACTTTGTTCACAACGGGCAGCCCGGGCTGGTGTTTACCATCCGCAAAAGAGCCGATGCCCGCCTCTTCGAGCTGCAAGACAAGCTGGCGGCTCTGCTCGACGATCTCCGCCAAGCCTATCCCCATCTTCGCTTTTCGTTGAATAATGACCAAACCGTGGTTTTGCGTGCCAGTATAGACAACCTCAGCGGTGGCCTGCTGTACGGCGCGGCAGGGGCTATCCTGATTTTATTCGCCTTTTTTCGGGAATGGCGGCGCCCAATCTTGATTGGCTTGGCGGTGCCAGTGGCTTTGGTGCTGACACTTTTGGGCTTTTATGTTTTTGGCCTCAGCATCAATGTTATTTCGCTGGCAGGCTTGATTTTGGGGGTGGGGCTGATGATTGACAACTCCATCATCGTGCTGGATAATATGCAGCAGCTCCGCGCCCAAGGGCTATCGGGCCCCGAAGCAGCGGCCCAAGGCGCGGAGGAGGTCATCCGCCCACTCATCGCTTCGGCCCTCACCACGATGGCCGTGTTCTTGCCCTTGGTTTTGCTGAGTGGCATTGCGGGGGCTTTGTTCAAAGATCAGGCCGTGGCGGTTTCTTTGGCCTTGCTATCGTCCTTGCTGACGGCCTACTTCCTGCTGCCCTTGCTGATGCGAAATGCACCGACGGTGGCGGCGGAAAGCGGCCTAAGTGCTGCCTGGCGGCGTTTTGAGTACAGTGTGGACTTGGTGCTGCGCTTTCGGTGGATCGTCTTGCTGCTGGCCGCGCTGAGCCTACTCGGCGGCTATGCTTTGTATCGGCAGCTACCCAGCCAGGGCTTTCCGGAGCTGAGCCGCTCGGATTTTGAGCTGGCCATAGACTGGAACAGCAATATCGGCCTGGCCGAGAACAGTCGCCGCAGCCAAAGCATCCTGGCCGATTGGCGGCAGCGTTTTGGTGGCGATGCTGCGGCCTTTGTTGGCGAGCAGCAGTTTATGCTGAGCGACGAAAACCAAGCCCTCAATGCCAGCACCCTCGCTTTTTATCGGGAAGAAAGCAGCACTTCCCTGAGCTTCGCCGATGCTTTCTTAGCCTACTGGCAGCAGCAGTATCCGGGGGCTATCTTCTCTTTTCGGCCGCTGCCCAACCTCTTCGATCGCCTCTTCCTCCAAGACGATGCGGCCATCGAACTACGCATTAGCGACGCCACCGCTCGGGCTACGCCGCCTTGGGAAAAAATCAGTCCGCTCATCCAGTCGCTCTCTGCTGCGGGCTTCCCCACCGAAGCCCCGCCGCGCCAGGAGGTGATGGCCATACAGCTAGAATACGAAAACCTCAACACCTACGGCATTTCCGCCGATGCGCTGCGGCAGCGGCTGCTCAGCAGCTTCAACGAAAATGAAATCACCCGCTTGCGCAGTGGCGACCGCAGCCTGGCCGTCCTCCTGGGCGACCAAGCAGCCAACAGCCTCGAAAAACTGCTGGAAACCACCGTCTTAAACCCCGACGGCCAAGCCCTGCCCCTGCGCTATTTCCTCCAAACGCAGATAGAAGAAGACTACAAAGTCCTCACGGCCGATCGCAGCGGCGAATACCTGCGCCTGGCCTTCCCCGCTTCCGTAGGGCCTTCTGCCATTGCGCCCATCCGCGAGATCGCCTCCCAAGCCGCTGGCCTTCGCTACCAGCTCGCTGGCCAATATTTTACCGATCAGACGCGCTTGCAGGAGCTGCTTTGGGTCTTGCTGCTGTCTTTTGCTCTGCTGTACCTGATTTTAGCCGCGCAGTTTGAAAAATTAGCGCTGCCGCTCATCGTCCTCTTTGTGGTGCCGCTTTCCCTTGTCGGCTCGCTGCTGGCGCTGTGGGGGCTAGGGGAGAGCATCAACCTCGTGAGTCTCATCGGCATGGTCGTCACTGGCGGCATCGTGGTCAACGACGCCATCCTGAAAGTAGAAATGATCGAAAAAGGCATCGCTCAAGGGCTGGATCAAAACACCGCCATCCATGTGGCTGGTCGCCGCCGCTTGCGCGCTATTTTTATGACCTCACTCACCACTATCCTCGCGCTGCTGCCCGTCCTGTTCAGCAGTGGCCTGGGCGCAGACTTACAACGACCGCTGGCCCTCAGCGTCATCGGCGGCCTTTTGGTGGGCACTTTTGCTAGTTTGTATGTCATCCCGCCCCTCTATCGCTTGCTGGGAAGGTGAGGGTAGGGTAGGAGGATGGCTCGCGCCCATGCGGGCATAAATGCAGGAGCAATGTTTCGACGCCGCTCAACACGAGTGTTTTCTTTTTTGAGCCGTGTTAATTGTCGGAGTCGGCCGTTTCGGCTCCGCTCAACGGCCGGTTGGCTTCGTCCATTGCTTCTTTGGCTCCGCTCAACGGCCGGTTGGCTTCG
>DAITME010000101.1:0-6399 GCA_036835305.1 Lewinella sp. | reverse complement strand
GTTGCTCCCTGAGCGGAGTCGAAGGTTGCTCCCTGAGCGGAGTCGAAGGTTGCATTTCTGAAATGTGAATCATTTCTGCATTCAGCTAGATCGTGCAACCTATCAACGAAGCCATTTATTAGAGCTTCTTTCTTCTTTCTACTCCAACCTTGCACTTGTTTTTCCCGATAAAAAGCTTGATCTATGCGCGGATATGCTTCGTAGTAAACCAATTGTACGGGTAAGTTTTTTTTGGTGAAATTAGCCCCTTCACCATTTTGGTGTTGCTGAATTCTCAAGCTGAGGTTATTGGTGCTGCCTGTATAGTAGGCTCCATTAGCACACTGTAGAATATACATCCATCCGCTAGGCATCTTAGACAATTTTAGCAAGTGTATCAAGGCATAGTTAGGAGGCGGCGCTTACAAGCGGAGCGCGTGAGCTTTTACGCCTACCATCTTGGTAGTTGTTCTTGTTACAATTCTTTTTCATAAAGATTATAAGTTGATATCGGCAATTCCTTTGTCCCAACTTTATTAAAACCTATTTTTTCGTAATAATGGCATAATTTGCTATTTTTTGCGTCTGCATCAAGTCTTAAATACTTGCATTTCTCTTCCTTTGCATTTTCGGCTATTTGCTGAATTATTTTAGTGCCAATTCCCTTTCCGCTATACTGATCTGAAACAACCAAAGAGTGGATATATTTTGATTTTTCGGGTTGTTTTCCCCAGTACAACCAATCTTCATCCATTATTCTAACCATTCCCAGGTTTTCCCCGGCAGAATTTTGGAGGAAAAAGAATTCTTTATTTTCAATACCTGCTTCAACCCATTTTATTTTTTCTATCGGTGGATCCATCCAATACTGCCAATGGTCAATGTTCATCCTATTTATTTTTTCAGCTGCCCTTTTGAATAGTTGCAAAACCTTCGGCTTGTCTTGTGTTCCTACTGGTTCAAATAGAATAGTCATCAATCTTGTTTTTTCCAATTACTGCGAATACTTTCCTAACTACATCTCAACTTAAAAGCCGCACTTTTAAGTGAGAAGAGAAGCAGCTACTGCTAGTGGTGAGCAGCATCCTAATTTTGCTGCAAGATACCAACTCCCTCCCCAAAAGTCCAAGTATGGACAAAGAGTGGGTCTTAAAAAATTTAGACACGCTCCACGCCTATTGACTCAAAAGCACGGCTCCTCCCCCAAAGCACGGCTCCTGCGAGAGCCAGCGAGTGCGTACCGTGCCCATACGGGCTACGGTTTCTACATAAGTTTACAAAATATCGTTTTTCTTCCCAATTCTCGAGTAGCCATCGAAACCATCGCCCCCGATAGGGGTCGCACACGAATAGCCCCCGATTTTAATCGGGGGCAAAGTGTACGGCGAGTAACTGCTCTGGAGGAGCAGCATGTGAAATGGTTGATTTTATGGAAGAATACTTAATTTTAATGGTCTTTTGTTCCGTTTTTTCACATCCAACGCTTTCAGCGTTGCGGATCAGAGGGTGCGCTCGTTCACCCCTGAATAAATTCAGGGGCTATTCACGTTTTGACGCCTTCAGCGTCCACCTTGCGAAGCGTGCTTGTCAAGATATGTAGAAACCGTAGCCCGTATGGGTGTACACGCAGTGCCTGCACCTACGCGTCCGAGGATCGGAACGCCCGCCGTGCCCGTCTGGGTCTTCCAACCCGAATGAGCCGAAATGCCCGTATCCATACGGACTGAAGGTGGGTCTGGGTTTCAGCAGGGCGGGAGCCAACTACAAAAATCATCTCCTTGCCAACAGCACCGAATTCCCCTAACAGCGCAACATAACAAGCGCATAAGCTGCGGAAACTGCTCTAAAAAATGAGTTTCCGCAGCCTATAGCAGCTATACTTTGCGGGACAATAGAAAAAGCACTACCTTCGCAGCAGCAGAGAAGCCAGAATAGTATGCAAAAGGATGATTTTGTTGGGAGGAAGAAAGAGCGATCGCTCTTGGAGGGACTGAAAACGCATTACAAATCGGCCTTTGTGGCGGTGTATGGTCGTAGGCGTATTGGGAAGACTTACCTAATCCGAACAGCCTTCGAGCATGCCTTTACCTTTCAAGCTACGGGGATTGCCAGAGCGACGCTATCTAGCCAATTGGCTAATTTTCATGCGGCCATGCTACAATATTTTCCAGTCTTGGAGGGGAAGCCAACGCCTAAGAACTGGTTTTCGGCTTTCCTCTTACTAGCTAGGCAGTTGGAGAAAGATACGAGCGAGAAAAAAATCATATTTTTAGATGAGCTTCCTTGGTTTGATACGCCTCGTTCTGGTTTTATATCGGCGCTAGAGCATTTTTGGAATAGTTTTGCTAGTGCGCGGAAAGACATCTTGCTCATCACTTGTGGCTCGGCGGCCTCTTGGATGGTAAACAATTTAATCAATAATCATGGGGGCTTGCACAATCGCGTTACGCACAGGATTCGCTTATTGCCCTTTTCCCTCGCGGAATGTGAGGCTTATTTCCATATGCGGGGGATGCACTTTAGCCGCTACCAAATCGCGCAAATTTATATGGTGATGGGTGGCGTTCCCTTTTATTTAGAGCAGCTAAAAAAGGGCTACAGCGTTAGCCAGAATATTGATAAACTTTGCTTCACGAAGGATGGGTTTTTAAATCAGGAGTTTAATAATCTGTATCCGTCCTTATTCAGAAATGCAGAAAAGCACCTGCTAGTGGTGGAAGCCCTGGCAAAAAAGGCGATGGGCATGACAAGAGCCGAGCTGCTGAGCGCCACCAAAATAGCCGACGGTGGAGGCCTGAGCCAGGTACTCAAAGAGCTGGAAGAGAGCAGTTTCCTGCGCCGCTACAGAGGTTTTGGTAAAAGGCAGCAAGATGCTTTGTATCAGCTTACTGATTTCTATTCCTTGTTTTTTCTCCGCTACATTCGCTCTAACACAGGGGTGGATGGCGAAAATTTTTGGATACAAAACATAGACAATCCCAGCGTCAGGAGCTGGAGCGGTTATGCTTTCGAGTTGGTTTGCCTGAACCACACCAAGGCCATTCGGAAGGCTTTGGGGATTGCGGGTGTGGCTACCCAAACGGCTGCTTGGCGAGGAAAAGATGCCCAGATTGATCTCGTGATCGATCGCAGAGACCAAGTCATTAATCTATGTGAAATGAAGTTCTCCATAGAAGCCTACACCATCACCAAAGCCTACGACGCGACCCTGCGCCACAAGCTCTCGGCCTTCCGCGAGGAAACGCAAACCAACAAAGCACTCTTCCTTTGCATGATCACCACCTTTGGGCTGAAAGAAAATGAGTATAGTCATTCCAGCATAGAGAATAGCTTGTGTTTAGATGATCTCTTTGGTTAAAAAAGCTACTTCCCCGCCTTCGCATAAAAAATGGGGCTCACCAAGGCCAACACCAGCAAAGAGAAGAGCAGCCCCCCGATGGTGCCAGCGGCTAGGCTGTGCCAGAAAATTTCTTTGCGGCCGCCCAGCAAAAAGGGGAGCAGCCCTACGGCCGTGCTGATGGTGGTGAGGAGGATGGGCGTTATTTTGCGGTAGAAAGCCCGGAGGTAGCACTGTTGTGCTGTCCAGGCGGGGCGGCTTTTGCGCAGGGCGTTGTAGGTATTGATGATCAGGATAAGGCCGTTGACGACCAAGCCCGCGACGAGCAGAAAAGCGGTATAACCCCCTTGATCTAGGCGGACATTAAAGGCGTAGAAGGTAATGAAAATACCGATAAAAGACACGGGAATCAGCAGCAAAATGTTGGTGGCTTGCCAGAGGGACTCGAAGAGGAGGGCGCAGATAAAGAAGATCAGTATAGTGGCTAACAACAGCAGGCCGACCCATCTTTTGGCTTCGCTTTCGCGGCTTTGCCCTAGGCGCTCGGCGGTAAAGCCCATGGGGAGTTCCTTGGCTAGGCTGGCCAGGCACCGATCGAGGTGCTCGCTGCCGAAGCGGGGGCTGCCGAGGTAGTCGAACTCCACGAGCTGTAGGTATTGTTGGTCTTCTTTGTAGAGCGATTGGGCGGCCTGGCGTTTTTCTAAGTCGGCGAGGCTGGCGAAATAAAAGGCGCCTTGGTTGCTGGGAATGGCCCAGTTTTCCAGTCGCCACCGATCGTAGGCAGCGGCATTTTGGGGGCGCAGCAGCAAGGGGCGGCCATTGTCGAGCAGCAGATCGGGGTATTCGGCTTGGTTGAACCAGTTGAGGGCTTGCTGCAAGCTGCGCATTGTTTGTCCTTGCAGTGCCATGGCTTCGGGTAGCGGGTGGATGATCCACTCGCTGCGGTCTCTGGCTGTCCAGTCGAAGTGGGCATCGGTATTGACTTCTTCTACACGGGGATGGTCTAGTAGCAGCTCGGCGAGGCGATCGGCTTGTTGCTGGAGGGTTTTGAGGTCGTAGCCTTTCATTTTTACCCGAAAGCGCCCTAGGCTGCCGAAGCGGTTGTTGGAATAGCCATCGCCTACGCCGCGTACGCTCCAGGTGATGCCACCAAAATTGACGGCAAAGCCAATCAGGTCGCTTTCCATCATATAAGGGAGGGCGCGGCTGGCGGCGGGCAGAAAACGGATTTCCATCCGCCCCACCTGCCCGCTAAAGACTTGGGTGGTGTAGCGGATGTGTTCGTAGCCTTTCGATTGCAAAAAGCCTTCCACCTGGCTGAAGACCTCGCTGAGCTGGTGGATGCTGGCGCCATCGGGTAGCTCGGCGCTGACGTAGAGCTTGGTTTCCTGGGCTTTGCGGTAGCCGCTGGTCTCGAAAACGTAGTAGGAAAACAAACGGAAGGTGCCGCCGAGCCAGCGATTGACGTGGGGGCGGATATGCTCTTGGTAGTATTCATGGCCGATGCTTTTGTTGTACCATTCCCAGCCACTGACGCGGGCCGGCAACCAGAAAACAGGCAGGCCAAAGAGCAAGATGACGGCCAACAGGCTGGTCTTTCGCCAGCGTAGCATCCCGTTCAAGAGGGCTTGGTGGCTGCGGTAGAAAAAGTGGAAAACGCGCCAACGCCAGCGAGAGCGGGCGATCAAACGAGGCCTATCTCCCGAGGCTGCCGGCTGCCCGACCAGGGCTTCCAGAGCGGGCACAAAGAACAAGGCCACTAGGAGAGAAGTTAGCAGATTGATGCTCATCACCCGCGCCAGCTCGAATAGTTGCTGCCGCAGTTCTTCGCCCAGGAACCAGATGACGCTCAGGCTGGCCATGGTGGTGAGCGTGGCACCTACGATGGCGGGGGCAACAGGGCTAGCTCGCTGGCTGTGTTGCAGCTCATCCAGCATGATGATGACATTGTCAATCATGATACCAAAGGAGATGGCGATGCCAGCGAAGGCATAGAGATTGAGCTCCACGCCCAGCAGGTAATAGGCGAGGAAGGCCAGCCCCAAATTGGCTACTAAGCTGAGGCTGATGACCCACAAGCGCCGAAAAGAACGGTAGGCCACTAGGATAAAAGGCAGCAAAATACCCATGCTCAGCAGGGTGCGGAAGCGGGTTTTGGCCAGCTCGCTGCGCAAATAGGCGGTGGCGTCTTCCTCCAGATGGAGGCGGTAGCTAGGGGGGATTTGTTCGCTGATTTGCGCGATGCGCGCTTTGAAATCGGCGGCCAGCGCAATTTGATTGGCCGTTGGGCTAGGGTAGGCGAGCAGGCGAATGCTGTTGCGGCCATCCACCCGAAAATAGCGGGTGGGTGCCAGGGGGACTAGCTCAATCGTGGCCAGTTCGCCTAGCCGGATTTGCCGTTCCCCTTGGGCGGGGAGGAGGATGTTTTCCCAGGAGATGTCTTGCGTCAGGCGGGGTGCTTCGCGCAGATAGGCGAAGCGCTGTCCATCGGCGGCATCGAGGCTGCCCAGGCCTTGGCGATCGATGTATGCCCGGAGTCTTTGGAGGATGGCTTCGCGGGAAAAACCCAGCAGGGCGGCCTTTTCAGTATCTATTTCCAGTCGCCAGTGTAGTTGGTTGCCGCCGCTGATCTCCAGCCGTTGGAGGCCAGCTAGTAGGCCGAGCTGGGGCGACAATTCCTCGCTGGCGTAGCGATAAATCTCGCTCGCTTCTTCCGGGCCGCTTAGCACATAGATCAGCACCGGGCTGTCAGCTTCGTTATCTTCCCCGCCACCACTCAGGGAGATGGTGGGATAGCTGACCCCTAGGGGCAAGCGCGGGTACAAGCGCCTGATTTGTGCTGCTATCTGGAAGCGGGCAAAATCGGTATCCACGCTGCTTTTCAGTTGTAGTTCCACCACGCCGCGGCCGCTGGAGCTGACAGAATTGATGGTCTCTACTTCCCGTAGCAGCGCCATGGCCGCTTCCAGCGGGGCAGTGATTTGTTGCTCGATGCTTAGCGGATCGGCATTGGGCCAAGCGTAGGCGATGCGCACTTTCCCTGTCAATACGGCCGGTTGCCAGCGGACGCTCAGTTGCGGCAG
>DAITME010000100.1:0-13071 GCA_036835305.1 Lewinella sp. | reverse complement strand
TCACGCCAGATGACCACACCCATATGCGGTTGGCTAAACACCCTGAATAGTTACCAGTGAAAAAAAAGTAACGAAGCATAGAATAGTGTTTTGTTGAGTAGGGTGGCTCCTAAAGTTGGTCAACCAACATATCAAGGTGAAAAGATGCCACTAATATACAGAAAAAATGGAATGGCAAATTTTATGCGTGATTTTTTAAAAAATATTTTATACACACTATTCCGCTCTATCGAGTTTTTGATCGAGCTCCGCCTCTTCTCTCCCGTTCTAGTACAAAAAGTGCTTCGGGCTCGCCCGAAGCACTTTTTTTATTCTACAATCTCCGCATCTTCTATCTTGCTTGCCTTTGAGGAGGATGGGTGCTCCGCTTCCTGCGGAGAATGAAGTTCCTCCCCTGGGCGGGGCTTCCGGAAGACGACGAGGCCATCGAAAGTATCCAGCACGATGTGGCTATCGGGGGCAATGCTACCTTCTAGCAGTTGTTTGGAAAGCTGGCGAAGCACTTGCCGTTTGATGACTCTCTTGAGCGGCCGCGCACCAAATTCGGGATCGTAGCCTTCCTGAGCGAGCCATTCCATGGCAGGCTCGGCAACGCTGAGGCGGATGCGCTGTTCTTTCAGCAAGCCTTGCAGCTCGCGCATTTGTATGCTGGTGATGGCGCGGATATCGGCACGACTGAGTGGGCGGAACATCACCACTTCGTCGATGCGGTTGAGAAACTCTGGGCGAACGCTCTGCTTCAGCATCCCAAAAACCAAGGCTTTGGTATCTTCAATCACTCCGTCGCGGTTGCCGTCGTTGATGCCCTCAAACTTGCTGCGAATCACCTCCGAGCCGATGTTGGACGTCATGATGATGATGGTATTGCGGAAGTTGGCTACGCGCCCTTTGTTGTCGGTCAGGCGGCCTTCGTCCAGCACTTGCAGCAGAATGTTGAAAGTATCGGGGTGGGCTTTTTCAATCTCGTCCAGCAGCACCACGCTGTAGGGCTTTCGGCGCACGGCTTCGGTGAGTTGGCCGCCTTCATCATAGCCTACATAGCCCGGAGGGGCACCCACCAAGCGCGAGACAGCGTGTTTTTCCTGATACTCGCTCATATCGATGCGGGTCATCATGTTTTCGTCATTAAAGAGGTAATCGGCCAGCGCTTTGGCTAGCTCGGTTTTACCTACGCCCGTGGTGCCTAAGAAAAGGAAGCTACCAATGGGACGATGCTGATTGCTCAGGCCTGTCCGGCTCAGGCGGATGGCATCGGCCACGGCGCTCACGGCTTCGTCCTGTCCAATAACGCGCTGGTGGAGTTCTTCTTCTAGGCGCAGCAGCTTTTCGCGTTCGCTTTCCAGCATTCTGGTAACGGGTATGCCCGTCCAGCGCGCTACAATTTCGGCGATGTCTTCGGCATCCACTTCTTCTTTTACTAGCATTTTGCCGTCTAGTTGCCGCTCGTTGAGTTGTTCGTTGAAACTGGCCAGTTCCTGTTCTAGTTCGGGAATGCGGCCATAGCGAATTTCGGCTACTTTGCTGAAGTCGCCGCGCCGTTCGGCTTGGTTGGCTTCGTTTTTGAGCTCTTCAATGCGCTGCTTGGCTTGCTGAATGCCCAACACGATTTGGCGCTCGCTTTCCCATTGGGCGCGCAGGGCATTGCGCTTTTCCTCTAAGTTGGCCAACTCTTCGTTGATGCGGCCAATTTTGAGATCGTCGTTCTCTCGCTTCACGGCCTCGCGCTCTATTTCCAGTTGGCGAATTTTGCGCTCCACCTCATCCAGCTCTTCGGGCATCGAGTTCATTTCCAAGCGCAGGCGGGCAGCCGCTTCATCGATGAGGTCAATGGCCTTATCGGGCAGGAAACGATCGTTGATATAGCGCTCGCTGAGCTGCACGGCTGCCACGATGGCTTCGTCCTTGATGTTGATCTTGTGGTGGGTTTCGTAGCGCTCCTTGAGGCCGCGCAGGATGGAGATGGCATCTTCCTCGCTGGGTTCACCCACTTGCACCGTTTGGAAGCGGCGCTCTAAGGCTTTATCGGCCTCGAAGTATTTTTGGTATTCGGCCAGTGTGGTGGCACCAATGGCGCGCAGCTCCCCTCTAGCCAAGGCGGGTTTGAGGATATTGGCAGCATCCATAGCACCTTGTCCTTTACCCGCACCTACGAGGGTGTGGATCTCGTCGATGAACAAGAAAATTTGTCCATCGGCTTGGGTCACTTCTTTGATGACACCCTTCAGGCGCTCTTCAAACTCGCCTTGGTATTTGGCACCGGCAATCAGGGCTCCCATATCGAGGCTGTAGATATCTTTTTCGCGCAGGTCTTCGGGCACATCCCCATTGACGATGCGGTGGGCCAGGCCTTCTACAATAGCCGTTTTACCCACGCCTGGCTCGCCAATCAAGATCGGGTTGTTCTTAGAGCGGCGCGCCAGAATGTGCAACACCCTGCGGATTTCTTCATCGCGCCCAATGACGGGATCGAGCTTGCCATTGCGGGCGCGCTCGTTGAGGTTGATGGCGTATTTGTTCAGTGAATTGTAGGCATTTTCTGCCGAGTTGCTGGTTACTTTGCTGCCTTTTCGGAGGGCATCGATGGCTTTTTTGAGCTCTTCTTTTCGGAGTCCGGCATCTTTTAGCAGCTCGGCCGCTGGGTCTTTAACGCTCAGGGCGGCTAGAAGGAGGTGCTCTAGGGAGACATATTCGTCGCCCATTTCTTTCATTTCCACGCTGCCGCGCTGTAGCAGCTCGCCGGCTGGGCGGGAGAGGTATTGATCGCCACCGCTCACTTTCGGAAAACCGGCAACCATGCTGTCAATTGCCTGCTTAACAATGGCGATATTGACGCCCAGCTTTTTGAATAAAACGGGCGTAACGCTTTCGTCGATTTCAAAAATAGCTTTTAAAATATGGCTCACCTCAATCGCTTGTTGTTGGTTGGCCATGGCCAGTTCGCCAGCGCGCTGCACGGCCTCTTGGCTCTTGATGGTGAAGTTGTTCAGTTGCATAATCTTGGGATGTTGGGTTTAAATTAATTTTGCCTTTTTGTGGCACTACATGCAGGAGCAAGCTTTATTCCAAGGAGCAAGGCTGACAAAAAAGCAGGACAAAAGGTCGGGCAACTGCCGCATTTTCAGTACTTTACAGGATTAAGATTTTTTCTAGACAGGATTTACAGGATTAACAGGATTAAGACTTCGACTACGCTACTTCGACTCCGCTCAGCACGAGTCAGCACGAGTCAGCACGAGTCAGCACAAGTTGTTGGAGCGCAGGATTTTGCTCGCCCGCTTACGAAGCTTCCAAAAAGATTCGTAAGCGTGGGCGTGGGTGGGAACACAGAGGTCGCAGATGGAAACAATCGATGCCTATTTCAGATAGAATTCCCCTACTACCTCCAACACGGCTATCGAAGATAAAAACTGGCTCCTGCGAGAGCCAGCGAGTGCGTACCGTGTCCGTATGGATGCACACTTGCGTGCCCGTACTGGGTGCCCGTTTCAGTAGGGCGTGAGCGATACCCTTTTTGAACCCGCCCAAAAGTAAAATAAAGGATACCACACGCTGTTTTCTAATTACACCGTAGCTTCGCTCTTGTAAATTTCCATTGCTCCCGATATGTTTTTATACTCATTTTCCCACTTTTTTAAGCTGCTGTGCCTCGGTCTATCTAGGCTACTCGCCTGTGGTTTGCTTTTTTTCCTTGGCCATGCTAGCATTTTATTGGCTCAGTACCCCAGCTATGCCCCCCCTTTGGAGGGGCCTTTGCTGGTGACGGGCACTTTTGGTGAGCTGCGCAGCAATCATTTCCATGCAGGTCTGGATTTCAGAGCTTCGGTTGGCACGCCCGTTTATGCCGTGGCGGATGGCTATATCAGTCGCGTGGTCGTAAGCCCGGGTGGCTATGGGCAGGCCATCTACATCGATCATCCCGAGGGTTACCGCAGCGTCTATGGCCACCTGAGTGCTTTCAGCCCCGAGCTATTGGACACCGTTCGCGCCTACCAATATGCCGAGCAGTCTTTTGGCATACAGCTGCGTTTTGATAGCACGGCCTTTCCTGTTAGGAAAGGGCAGCGCATCGGCGAGGTGGGGAATAGAGGCCACAGCTTTGGGCCCCATTTGCACTTCGAGCTGCGGAGTAGTGCTGCGGATGCGCCGCTCAATCCCTTCCATTTCGGTATCCGCGTGGCCGACAAGCGAAAACCTCAAGTACGGAAAATAAAAATCTATGAACTCGACGCTGCGGCCAACAGCTTCCGGGAACAAGAAGTAGCGCTGCAGCGCGATAAAGCAGGTATCTACAGGCCAATCGCCCCCCTACTGGAGGTTCTCTCGCCTCGCATCGGCCTGGGGGTGAAGACCTACGATCAGCAGGATGGCCTGCCCAACTACAACGGCATCTACGCCGCCAGCCTCACCCTCCGAGACAGCCTGATCCACGCCTTCCGCTACGATAGCCTCCCTTTCGAGGAAACGCGCTACCTCAATGCCCACACGGATTATGCCGACTGGGTGCGAAACAAAAGCTGGTACCACCGTCTTTTTCGCTTGCCGGGCGATCAGCTCTCGATCTATGAAAAACAACCGCCCCTGCCCACCCCCCCAAGCAGCGGAGGAAGCCGCGCCGAAGATGGTTTGCTGCTACTGCCCCCAAATGAATCCCAGGAATTCCGGATAAAAATCGACGATTGGGCGGGCAACAGTAGCCAGATAGCGCTTTCGGTAGTCTATCGCCCCGGCCAAGCCGCCCCTTCCAGCATCGGCTACCAGTATTTCCTCCCCATGGAAGAAGCCAGCATCGTTGAACAGCCAGACTTCTATTTGTCCATCCCCCAAGGCTCGCTCTACACCGATTGCGCCATGCGGTACCAAGCTGTTCTCGATCCAGATCCTGGCTTGCTGAGCCGAGTCCATCACGTACATGAGGCAGCTTGGCCGCTGCACCTGCCTGCCGACTTGCGCTTATCGCCCCATTCGCCCGTTCCCGACAATCTAAAGCCCAAGGTCGTGCTCGCCAACTGCCCCAAAGACAGCCAAGGCACCCCCATCAGCTACGGCCCCGCCTACGACGAAACGGGGAAACTCCAAGCCCTGCCCATCCGCAATTTCGGTGACTATGTGCTCATGCTAGATACGGTACCGCCTAGCATCCGCCTGCTGAGTCTGCCGAGTGCGAAGAACAAGCGAACCCCCATCCGTATCAAAATAAGCGATAACTTTTTCGCCAGCGGCCAAGCGCGAGGCCTGCGCTACCAAGCCACCCTCAATGGACAATGGTTCCTGCTGGAAGATGATCGGAAAAAGCAAGAACTCTTCCACGAATTTCCGCAAGCCCTACCGCCCGGCCGCTACGAGCTGCGCCTACGAGTAACAGATGACCGCGATAACGACACAGAGGAAGTTTTTACTTGGGCTTGGTGACGGAAAATATTTCTGCTCGCCTCAGACAACCTTTCTACTAAGACTGCACCATTCGATGGAGATCAGCTGAAAAGGTTTAGCAATCCATTTCGATAGGGAGAGGGCTTTGTTTGAACCTTGCTCCTACTGTTTAGCACGGCTCCAGCATTCATTGCCCATATCCAATAGGGAGAGGGCTTTGTTTGAACCTTGCTCCTACTGTTTAGCACGGCTCCAGCATTCATTGCCCATATCCAAACTATTTTTAGCAGCTCGCTCGAAAAATAACAGGACATTAAACACGCCATAGCTTTTAAAGTCTTACTTTTGTATTATGAGTGTTCGGACATAAGCCATTTGCTAAAACCCTATCAAACAGGCTATCGGACGGGCTCTTGCCCAGTGCAGGCACAATTGCCCATACGGGTGTTCCGATCCCTAGAGGCGTACGTACAGGAGCAATGAACACTATCCTGAGCCATACTGACAGAAAAAATGACCTACCAATACGCTCGCTGCCGGGCGCTCGCGAAAGCCTACCAAGCGTATTTTAAACTGATTATAAAATTTTACAGCGATGGGTACTTTTACATCAACAACTGTGGTCAGTGGCCTAGCGCCTTTTGAAGGAACATGGGGTTTTGACACGGCTGCACACTTGCTGCGCCGAGCTACTTTTGGTCCTTCTAAATCCGATATCCTCCAGGCTGTGGAGCAGGGCCTGGAAGCCAGTCTGGCAAGCCTGCTAGTTTCCCAAGAAGCGCCCACGCCGCCGCTGTATTACAACTATGCCTTAGACCCCAACGCTGGCCTAGGTGAAAGCTGGGCCGGTAAGCCCTACACCCTCCTGGCGGCCGAACGCGGACCGCGCACCCAGAGCTACCGCAGTTGGGTTATCCAGCAGCTGATGAGCGATCGGAGCATCCGCGAGAAAATGACTTTCTTTTGGCAAAACCACTTCGGCGTCACCTACAACGGTGATGCACAGGAACGCTACCAGTATAATGCCCTCTTGCGCAGTGAAGCTACGGGCGATTTCCGCCAGCTCCTTCTGGAAGTGACCTTAAGCCCTGCTATGCTCGTTTTCCTGAATGGCAACCAAAACACCGCCAACTCCCCCAACGAAAACTACGGCCGCGAGTTGCTGGAGCTTTTCACGCTGGGTAAAGGCCCCCAAATTGGCGAGGGCGACTATAGCCACTACACCGAGCAGGATGTGCGCGAAATATCGCGGGCGCTCACGGGCTGGCGAACCCGCTACTTCAATTCCACCGTAGCTGGACAATTGCCCGAGGCTTTCTTTCAGGCCAATCGCCACGATACAAGCAGCAAACAACTCAGTTACCACTTCCAAAATCAAGTGATTGAAAACGGCGACGATCAGGAATACAGACAGGTCATCGACATCATTTTGGCCCAGCCCGAAGTAGCGCGCTACCTTTGCCGAAAGCTGTATCGCTTCTTCGTTTACTACGACATCACGCCTCAGATCGAGAGCGAGGTCATTGAGCCTTTGGCGATGCTTTTCCGCGACAGTGGCTACGCCATCGCACCTGTTTTGGCAAATCTCCTGGGCAGCCAGCATTTTTACGATCAGCGCAACCGAGGGCCAATGATTAAGTCGCCTTTGGAATTTGGGCTAAGCCTTGTGCGCGCTGTCGGTTACGAGCATCTGGAGAACGTAAGCCTAGAGGCGCGATACATTTTCCCGCTGCGCCTACTCGGCCAATTCACTGGGATGGGATTGGACTACCACAGCCCTCCCTCCGTAGCTGGCTGGGAAGCCTGGTACCAAACGCCCGCCTTCAACCGCTCTTGGATCAATAGCTCCACTTTACAGGCACGAACCCGCCTCACCAACCAGCTACTAGGAGCGGGCTTTTTTGTTGCTGGCACCCGTTTTCGGTTCGATCTAGTGGCTTGGATCGCCCAGTTGGATAACCCTACCGACCCCAATGCGCTGGTAGCAGAGATCAGCCAGCTGTTCCTACCCAAGGCTTTGGAACAAGTACAGTTAGATGCATTGAAAGATATACTCATTCCGGGTTTGCCTGATTTTGAGTGGACCGACGAGTATGGCCTCTATCTTGTGGAACCTAGTAATACCGTGTTGAAAGATGCCTTACAAAACAAATTGGCTGCCCTGTTCAATGCCTTACTAAGTCTGGCGGAAGGCCACCTTTGCTAATCCCCATAAAAAAAGCTATTATGAATCGTCGCAATTTTCTTCGGGCTTCTGGTCTTTTAGGCTTGCCTTTTATCGCCAGTCCGCTATCGGCCAACATGACGCGCCGGCTGCAAAGCCTGATCGACCCCAACTCCGATCGGGTGCTGGTGTTGGTGCAGCTCACTGGGGGTAATGATGGTCTCAACACCCTCATACCGCTGGATCAATACGCCACCTTGATGGGCGTGCGCAGCAACCTGATGCTGCCCGAAAATAGCTTGCTGGGGCTGAATGATACCCAAGCCCTTCACCCGCGGATGACAGGTTTTCAGCAGCTTTACCAGGAGGGGCAGCTGGGTGCCATCCAAGGCATAGGCTACCCCAATCAGAACCGTTCGCACTTTCGTTCTACGGATATTTGGACCTCGGCCTCCGATGCGGAGGAAGTCATCACCTCCGGCTGGCTAGGACGCCACTTTATGAGCGATCATCCGGAATTCCCCGAAGGCTACCCCAACGAGGACTATCCCGCGCCTTTTGCTATTGCCTTGGGCAACCAAGTCTCGCAGACTTGCCAAGGCGTAGGTGTCAACTACAGCATGGCGCTCGCCGACCCCTTCAACGTAACGGCTATTGCCGTTGGTGGGGATACGCCGCTGCCCGACAGCCCCTACGGCCACGAGCTGGGCTTTTTGCGCAGCAGCATTGCCCAAGCCAACGCCTACGGCGGCTTGATCCAACAAACAGCCGAGCAAGGTAGCAGCCTCGTAGAATACCCAGAAAGCAATCTGGCTCAAGCTTTAAAAAATGTAGCCTACCTCATCAGCGGCGGCCTTCCGACCAAGGTCTATATCGTCAATCAAGGTGGCTACGACACCCATGCCAACCAAGTACAATTGGGCGACACCACCCAAGGCGAACACGCCGAGCTCCTCGCCAACCTGAGCGCCAGCCTAGCTGCTTTTCAACAAGATCTCCGCGCCCAAGGCTTGGAAGAACGGGTGCTATCGATGACTTTCTCGGAGTTTGGTCGCCGCATTCGTTCTAACGACGCGCTGGGTTCTGACCACGGCTCGGCAGCGCCACTTTTCTTGCTGGGCAGCTGCGTGCAGCCAGGCATCTTGGGCAACAGCCCGGAGATAGACCCCAATGTGGATTCCCAAGAAGGCGTGGCGATGCAGTACGATTTCCGAGACGTCTATGGCAGTGTGCTACAGGATTGGTTCCAACTCAACCCCGAGGATATTCAAGCTGCGCTAGGCCACGATTATATCCATTTGCCTATCCTTCGCCCTTGTGGCCTGCCCAGCAGCACAGCCACAGCGCCCATTCAAGACCTTCAATTGGCACTGTATCCTAATCCATTTGCGCAAGAAGTGATTGTTAGCTTCCAGAGCAGTGGGGCGCGCAGCGATTTATCGGTCTTCGATATTAGCGGCCGCCGCGTTCACCATGCTTTCGATCGCTTTGTGCCCAGCGGAGCACAACAAGTACGCCTATCCTTGGGGCATCTGCCTGCGGGTGCCTATGTTGTACGCCTGCAATCGGGGGCTTCGGTGCTCACGCAGCGTTTGTTGAAGCGATAAAATGCAGGGGCAATAAAAGCCAGGACTTTCTATTCGCTGCGAAAATCCAGATAGGGAGCCAACTGGTCTAGTTGTTTGGCAGAGATGATTTTTATCCGCCCCAAGTCTTCCTTTTTTGTAAAAGGGCCGTGCTGCTCTTTAAACCGTAGGATAATCCTTGCCAATTTGCCATTGATGTAGGGGTGGCGCGCTAGTTCTTCTTCCGTGAGCAGGTTGATGGGCAGCTGGCGGTACAAGCCCGTTTCGAGGGCCAAATAGGGCTGCATGGCTTGGAAGGTAGAATCTGGTAAACCGAAAGTAGTGCCCACCTGAGCGATGCTGGTAAAGCCGCCAAGGGCCTCTCGGAACTTGAGAATTTTCCCGGACCAGTAGGTTCCGATTCCTCTAATCTGCTCTAAGTCGGCGGCAGTTGCGCTGTTGATGTCGATACTTCCTAAAGGCAGCTCGATCGTAGCTTGGTAGCCTTGAGGCTTGGCTAGGCCGCTGTAGGTGCTGGGCGTCGCCGCATCAAGGGCGGAGGAGGCATCCGCTAGCAGGGCGGGTTGTATGTTCGCCAGCGATTGCAGGCGTTCTAGCAGTGCTGGGTCGTTTTGTAGGACATAGAGCTTCGCTAGGTCTTCCACTTGCCGGAAGCGGCGGGGAGAATCCCCTCGGTATTTCAGAAAACTCTCGGCCTGCCGCTCGCTTAGTCCCAGGCGACGCAGTTCCGCCTCGGTGACGGTATTGGGATCGAAGGCGAAGTCCTCTGCAGGTGTTTTATCCGATGAATTGGGCTTGTCCGCGACAGCAGTCGAGGCTTTATCAGACATATCTACCAGCGGGAGCAACCGCTCCACATCGGCTTCGCTGAGTACAAACAGCTTGGCGATGTCTTCAGGCTTTTTGAAGCGGTCTTTGCTTTTGCCGCGGTATTTTATCCAGCTCTCCGCTTGTTTTTGGCTAAGCCCCAGTAGCTGCAAATCTTCGGCACTTACGGTATTGGGGTTGAAGGCGAAACTGGCATTTTCCTGGTTTCCCCCTGCCTCTTTGCTATCTTTTTTGGGTGTTTCCCACCAGCTTTTTTCGGCTCCTTGCATCTGTTCCCGCAGTTGGGCCGCCAAGATCGGCAAGTCTGCTGCTGCTTCGTGATACGGCTGGGAGAAAGGCCACCAATACAGGGCGGCATTGAGCACAAAACAAAGCGCCAGCAACAAGAGTAAGGCCAGCTGCTGCCCTCGGCTGTAGAGATTAAAGGACCATTTTGGCGGCGGATTCATCGGCTGTTTTTTTCTGCTTACCAGGCTACCATAAATTCCCTTAACACGAAGAAAATCAAGCCCAAGTACCCAACCAAAGGTAAGCGCTTTTCTTTATTTGAACAAGCTTTTCACCTATGATTTTGAGGAAAATAATAGTTCTAGCGCTGTCTGTAAGTGCTTCGATACTGTTGGCACCACCAACAAGCTGGGAAAAACAAGCAAGGGCTGGGCTACTTTTTTGGCTACCATCAAAGAAGAACTAATTTTTATAAAAAGCGAAAAAAACTGTATCTCTACCTCTATGCACTGAGTAATGATGAATAGGTCATTTTCTCAGCCAACTCATTTTAAACCGAAACAAACAAAGAAACATGGACCAACTTTTTAAAGATAAGGTAGCCATCATCACCGGAAGCACCTACGGCATTGGAAAAGCAACGGCTATTGCCTTTGCTAAACGCGGAGCAAAAATTGTTTTATCCGACTGGATGGAAGATGTGGATACGCTAGCGGCTATCCAAGAGCTCGGCGGGGAAGCCATCTTTGTATCCTGCGATGTTTCCGACGAGGCCAGCGTGCAAGCTTTAGTAGCGCAAACGATGCAGCATTTTGGTCGCCTAGACTATGCTTTCAATAATGCAGGAATAGAGGGAGACCAAGGGCCTGCCGCTGCTTGTACTAATGACAATTGGCACAAGGTTATCGGCATCAACTTAACAGGTGCTTGGTTTTGTATGAAGCACCAAATCCCCGCGATGCTAAAAAGCGGCGGGGGAGCCATCGTAAACAATGCCTCTGTTGCTGGCCTAGTGGGCGTTCAGGGCATCCCTGCCTATGTGGCCTCCAAGCACGGACTGGTTGGGCTCACGAAGAACGTTGCGCTTGACTACGCGAAGCAAGGCATCCGAGTGAATGCAGTTTGTCCGGGCGTTATTCATACGCCTATGATTGACCGCTTTACGGGCGAAAATCAGCAGGCGCTGGAGCAACTCAAATCGGGGCAGCCCCTGGGCAGAATCGGACAGCCCAAGGAGATTGCGGATGCCGTTGTGTTCTTATGCTCAGAATCAGCCTCCTTTATGGTGGGCCAAGCCTTGGCGATTGATGGCGGCTGGACGGTGCAGTAGCGCGAGGGTAGTGTCCTCCCTCTAGGCGCCTCCTATTTCCCGAATCAGATAGTCCAACAAGCGGTGTACGTTGACATCTTTTTCTGGTACCAAGCCTTTGGCTTTCTGGGCGGCGGAAAGGGCAGCGGTCTTATCTCCTTGCTGCTGTAGCCACTTGGCGAGCTTGTAATAAGCTTGGTAGTCTTGGCTCACTTCGGCGGCTTCGGTGCCTACTTTTTTGCCGAGCGCTTGCACTTTAGGATCTTTGGTAAAGGAGCTAGCAGAAAGCTGCTCGAAAAGCGGGGCTAGGCTTTTTTTATCGGCCACTGCCACTTTCTTGTAGTATTTATTGGCGGCTTTGTAGAATGCTTTGGCATCACTTCCTTTGGCCGCCAGCGCCAACTGCCCGCTGAGCAGCAGTTCATTGGCTTTTTGAGCATCGAGGGACTTGTATTTCTTGGCAGCGTCTTCCAAGAGCTTGGGGTTGTTAAACTCCACTGCTTTCGCTTTGGTGTTGTTGAAGGCCAGGGCGACCTGCTTCTCCACTGCCTCGGGGGAAACCAGGGCTTCGGCCAGCGAACGGTGCTGCAGTAATAGATCGAACACACGGCTATCCGCTTCGGTGGCAGCCAGCATCATGAGGCGGAGGTTGCCAGGAGCATCGAGCTCGCCTGCTTGGTCGCGCAACTGATCATTGGCAATCTTGAGGTGGGACTGTCCTTGTCGAACGAGGGCACGCACATAGCGGAACACCAGATCAGGATCCCGATCGCCTGCTAGGTAGCGCTTTTCGTAGTCTTCCAAGGGGTCTGTTTTACCCAATGCCTTACGCGCATGATCAATCAGACCAGAAGGTTTTTGCCCGCCTACCACGGTATGGATCGCTTCGCCCTCCGCATCGAGAAAAAACAGCGTGGGATAAGCGCGCACCGGGTGGTTGGCTCGGAAACTCGCCGCTTCGGGCTTCTCCATGTCTAGTTTCAGGCTGATGAAATTGCCATTGAACACTTCCCCCACTTCAGACAACGGGAACACATTGGCCGACATCTGCTTACAAGGACCACACCAGCTAGCGTAGGCATCCACAAAAATGGGCTTGTCTTCTTGCTTAGCGATCGCGAGGGCTTCCTCCCAGCTACCCTTAAAAAATTCAATGCCTTGTGCAGGTAGCATCGCCACACTTAGCAGTAGAACGAAAACAGATAAGAAATGCATAAAACGGTACTTTCATTTTTACTGCCTCTATAACAAACGGCATGGAGCACAGTTCGCTAGGAGGAGGTTTTAAAAAATTTTGGCCACGCCCAATGCGGGCACTGCGTGCAGGAGCAGTGCTTTCTTTTCAATAGCAAGGCCAAACCAGAGCCCCCCACAGCTCACCTAACAGACACCGCCTCCACCAAGCGCCGCCCCGCGCCATCCTGCAAATGTAGCCAATATATTCCCGGCACCAACCCAGGCAGCGAGAGCGATAAGGCGATTTGCGCGGGCAGATAGTCCTCCCGCCCTCGGTAGCAGACGCGGCCTTGGGCATCCAAAAGCTGCCAGCGGAGCTGCTGCATCGGCTCGTTGAATAAGACCTTGAG
>DAITME010000099.1:0-13090 GCA_036835305.1 Lewinella sp. | reverse complement strand
TACATTTTTTTAAACCAACGAATAAAAAATTTCACTTTTTTTGCACCCCCTAAACCACCCCCACCAAATTTCCCTCAATCCGCCCCACTATATCGTTTGTGTCGGCAGGAACGAAGGTTTTTCCAGTGATCCGCTCGTACAATTCGGTGTAGCGCTGAGTAATTTCGCTCACAAAGCTATCGGGCATATCGGGCATGGACTGCCCTTCCAAGCCTTGAAAGCCATTTTGCATCAACCATTCGCGCACAAATTCTTTGCTGAGCTGTTTTTGCTTTTCGCCTTTGGTTTGGCGCTCGGCATAGCCATCGGCATAGAAGTAGCGGGAGCTATCGGGAGTGTGAATTTCATCGATGAGGTAGATTTTTCCTTGGTGCTGCCCGAATTCGTACTTGGTATCTACCAAGATCAAGCCCCGCTCGGCGGCCATGGCGGTGCCGCGGGCAAAGAGCGCCAGGGTATAAGCCTCCAACTGCCGGTACTCCTCCTCGGGGACAATGCCGCGGGCAATGATCTCCTCGCGGCTGATGTCTTCATCGTGTCCTTCCACGGCCTTGGTAGCGGGGGTAATGATGGGCTCGGGGAACGGGTCGTTTTCGCGCATACCTTCGGGCAGGGGCACGCCACAAAGCATCCGCTTGCCGGCTTGGTACTCCCGCCAAGCATGACCCACCAAATAGCCGCGCACCACCATCTCCACCATGTACGGCTGGCAAGCCAAGCCAATGGCTACGTTCGGATCAGGTACCTGCTGCAACCAATTGGGACAAATATCCCGCGTAGATTGCAAAAAATGGACTGCTATTTGGTTCAGGATTTGTCCTTTGTGCGGTATTGCCTTAGGCAGGATATGATCGAAAGCCGAAATCCGATCGGTAGCCACCATCAGCAGGCGGCCGTCTGCCAGGGTGTAAACATCCCGCACTTTTCCTTTGTAAAAAGCTGTCTGCCCAGCTAGTTGTAGTCGAGTACCTTCCAATGCCTTTGCCATGCTGCTATAATTTGCGGCTAAGGTAAGCTTTAGGCGACAAAAGTGAAGACCAAGAAAAAGAAAGAATCAGATTTTCGTCTCTTCTGCACTATCTATTTCCACCCCCGCAGCGGCCAGTTGTTTCTTCGTGAAGTCGTAGCCGAGTTGATAAATATCTCTTATCTTGTTGAATGCAAAAATATTGTGCGCAGCCACGCCATCGGGCTCGATGAGCCAATCGCAAGCGGCTCGGTTGGGTGCCGAAGCGGCCATGACGACCAAATCTACACAGCGCCAAGAAATACCAATCACGCTGGAGAGCTCGCTGGAAGGTACTGGCTGCGTAGGAACCAGGTTGGAACCAATAATAAAATCTACCTTTCCTTGCAAAGGCGCCACGGGTAAATTACACATCGCCCCGCCGTCCACATACAGCTGCCCCTTAATTTCCATCGGCTTGAACACAAAAGGCAAGGAACAACTAGCCGCTACCCAATCATACAAATTTCCCTCGCTCACCAACTCCAACTTCCCGGTATTCAAATTCGTTGCGCCTACATAAAAGGGCAGCGGCAAGTCCGCAAAGGTATCGGCTTGCAGCACCTCCGAAAGGCGGCTCTTGAGGTAGTCTAGGGTCGTTAGGCCCGTCTTGGGCACCCCCAGCCTAATAAACTTGATAACAGAAGAAGCCGCTACAAAGTCCAACATCTCTTTAGGAGTCTTGCCGGCAGCATACAAGGCACCTACAATAGCGCCAGCACTAACGCCTACTACGCAAGATGGCCGAATATTCGCCTCCGCCAGCGCCTGAAGTACGCCAATATGAGCAGCCCCACGCGCACCACCTCCCGATAAGGTAATGCCCACATTCGGGTGGTCAATCAATTGTTCAATTAAAGCGGAATCTATCATAAAAGGTGTGTGTGTAGCGAATAAACAGCAAACAAGTTGGCGTCCAAAGCAGTTCATTGACACGGCTTGGCGCGTAGGGCATAAGAAGTGTGTTGCTCACGCCTTACTAGAACGGGCACCCAGTACGGGCACGCAAGTGCAGGAGCAATGCCTTTCTAAAAGAGCAAAGCAAACGGGGCACTTATCCTGTTTTGTATTGTTCAAGGCGGATCGAAATAATTTTACATAAAAATCTAAAATAATTTTTTAATTTAAAAAATAATAGTATATTTTCACTAACAAAGGAAGTTCTTCAAGAACGTTAAGTTTTACAGCACCTAAATTTACCCAAAGGAAGTAGGCCTATTAAGTACTCGGACAAATTTAATGCGACTTTTTAATCTGGTAGATTTTGCTTTCAGCCGAGGCAAAAAAAGTAGGCTCAGTGGTGCTAAGACGAGGCTTTTTAACGCTGGCTGGGGGCAAAAGATGCCGAGTGCAAAGGTGTGATTATTTTTGTCCGAGTACTTACCTTCCCAAAACAGCACAGCTAGCGTGCTAATGATGATCACTCAGCACTTTGCAACTCCCCTGAGTTGGCTTAGGCACTACATCTGTGCCCAAGCAATAAGGGGGAGTTGGCGGCAAGGTCAACAAATAGGAATCAGGAATTTCCGGCTTTGCAAAATTCGAAAAGCCAGCGACCAAAGAAAGCTTACTGTCGAATTTTGCAAATACTTCCAAAGAAATTCCGCCTATCGGTGCCCACACTGGTTGGGTGGGAACCCATCTTGAATAATACTGTAACAGGCTATACAATCTACCCAAAAGGGCTGGGGCTGCTCATAGCCCCGATGACTGAATCGCTACGGCTCGCTGGCAGGACCCTGAAGGTGTCAATTCAACCCTGCATTTTCAATTCAAAAAACACACACCCAAGCCCTGTAATCAAAGATCAGCTCCCGTCGCAGGACATGGCTGTGGAGTATTTTCCATCCCCGCGCTTGCAAAGCTTTTTCGTAATCTTCTGCGCGGTGTTGCTGGGGGTGGAGGGCATCGCCGGGAAGGAGATTAAAAATCTGTTGCAACAAGCGCCAGCGATGGACATCACTGCTGATCAGCAGACGCCCACCTGGCGCTATCCAGCGCGTTAGTTGGTCGAGTGCCACCTCCCAATCAGAAACGTGGTTAATAGCATTGAAACAGTAGATTGTCTGGAAGCTGGCGATCGGAAAGCTGGCTTCTTCCAAGGGCGTTTCTGTAAAATTTACCTGAGGATACTGCGCTTTTTGAAAAATAGCCAAATCTTGCTCGTAGGCCGCTAGCAAGGGATCAAGCGCCGTCAACTGCTGGCTTTTGTGAAGGAGGATAAAGATGCCCGCTGGCCCACAGCCCGCATCCAGCACCGCCGCGCCCAGACTTGGCTCGTGGCTGAGGGTCTGCAGCACTTGCTGCCAGTATTTTTTCTTGTCCAGCAGGTAAGCTGCCGAAGAAGGCTGCCGTCCAATATAGCGCCGCCACCAGCGCCGTTCTAGCCATTGAGCCAACCGCCAGCGTATGGTTTTTTGCACGGCTTAATCGATTTAATTCAGAAAATGCGAAGGTAGGAAAGATCTAATGATTTGTTAATCTTGCATTGTCCTTATGTTTTCTTTAGCTTTGAGGCATCCTGCTCTTAGAATCAAAACTTTGCTTCCATTCGTTAGCCCTGCTCCTGCATTTATGCCCGTCTATACGGATTTACAGACCGGCGCGCCCGCATGGGTATTGGGCGAGAGCCAAAAATAAAAACGATGCCAACTATAAGCCGTCTACTCCCCCTCCTAATGCTAAGCCTATTGCTCTGGCGTTGCCAAGGCGAGCAAGCCGCCGAGACCTCCGCCCTCGACACCCTAGAAGCCCGCTCCGCCCCAACAGAAAAGTATGCCAACGAAGCTGGTGTCGACTTCGAAGCAGCCGACAGCGCCCCGTCCACTCTCCCAGCAGAAGTAGCGCCCCCACCCACCCAAGACAAAAAAATCATCTACACCGCCGATATCCGGATGCAGGTCGATAGCTTGGAGGCCAGCCTCCGACTAGTGGCCGATCGCGTGGCCAACGCTGGGGGCTACATCAGCAACCAGTACATGAATGATGACCGCTATCGGAAGGAAGTGAACCTTACCATCCGCCTGCCCATTGATCAATTCGAGGCGAGCCTGCAGTCCATCACAGCCCTCGCTAGCTTTGTGAACCACCAAAACCTCGAAAGCCGCGATGTAACGATGGAGTGGGTGGATCTGGAAAGCCGCCTAGCCACCAAGAGAGCCGTCAGAGACCGCTACATCGACATCCTGCAAAAAAAGGCGGTGAAAGTACAGGACATCCTCGATGCCGAAGACAAAATACGCGTCATCACCGAGGAAATTGAAGCCAAAGAAGGGCAGCTGCGCTATTTGCGCAATCAGGTAGGCATGAGCACCCTGCACCTATCCCTCTACCAAACGCAGCAATACCGAGCCGAGCCTTCCGCTTACAAAAAAACCTTTGGCGAAGAGCTTAAAACGGCCTTGCGGCAAGGCTTTCTGCTTATCCGCACGCTCCTGTTGGGGCTGCTAAGTATTTGGCCTTTATTGTTGCTCTTGCCCTTGGGCCTATGGTGGTGGCAAAAGCGGAAAAAACGCTAAATCCTACAATCGTCAAAAAATCGACAAAAACCACCCTTTCATCGAAAAAAAACATCATTCCCTAAGATAGTCCCTATCTTGTGTAATTTACTAAACTTAAAACTAAATGATGAACCGATATCTTTCTCTTTTTGGCCTAGCATTCTTGCTGATGGCCTGCAATACTGCCCAACAAGCAACTAGCAGTGCGGCTCAGGCCACCCCGAATGAAGCCACAAGCGCTTCTATGGACAAAGCACAAGCTGCCATGGAGCAGATCGATTGGAGCCAAGTTGCCATCAACAAAATCACCTCCGTCGAAGGCATCACGGAATACCAAATGCCGCACAACGGGCTGCGCATCCTGCTCTTCCCCGACCAATCGAAGCCCACCGCCACCGTCAACATCACCTACCTGGTGGGCTCGCGCCACGAAGGCTATGGCGAAACCGGCATGGCGCATTTGCTAGAGCACATGGTATTTCAGGGCACGCCTAAACACCCCGATATCCCTGCCGAACTCACCGAGCACGGCGCCCGCCCCAACGGCACTACCTCCTACGACCGCACCAACTACTACGAAACTTTCAGCGCCACCGATGAAAACATGGAGTGGGCGCTTGATCTAGAAGCCGATCGGATGATCAATAGCTTCATCGCCAAAGAAGACCTCGTGAGCGAAATGACCGTGGTGCGCAACGAGTTCGAAAGTGGCGAGAACAGCCCCAGCAACGTCCTCAGCAAGCGCCTCGTACAAGCTGCTTACCAATGGCACAACTACGGCAACAGCACCATCGGTGCCCGCAGTGACATCGAGAACGTCCCCATCGAGCGCCTACAGGCCTTCTACCGCAAATACTACCAACCCGACAATGCCGTATTGTTGGTAGCCGGAAAATTCAAAGAAGAGCAAGTACTAGAACTGATCAAAGAAAAATTCGGCGTTATCCCGCGCCCCGACCGCGATAAAGAACCCCTCTACCCCACCTACACCCGCGAGCCCGTCCAAGATGGCGAGCGCTTCGTGGAGCTGCGTAGAGTGGGTGATGTGCAGGCAGTACAAACCCTCTACCGCATTCCCGCCAGCATTCACCCCGATTTTGTAGCCCTCGATCTGCTGGTGGATGTCCTCACCGACGAGCCCGGCGGCCGCCTTTATAAAGCCTTGGTAGATAGCGGAAAAGCTACCAGCATCTATGGATACGCCCGCAATACGGCCGAACCTAGCCACCTGATTTTCAATGCCGAAGTGCTGAAAGACGACGACCTCATGGCCGCAGAACTAGCTATGAAGGAAGTCTTAGACGGCCTCGCCGAAAACCCCATCACAGAAGAAGAAGTAAAGCGCGCCAAGGATAAAAGCCTCAAATACTTCAACCAACTGCTGCGCAATACCGAGCGCGTAGGACTGGTCATGACCGAGTATATTGCCAGCGGCGACTGGCGCCTGGCCTACCTCTATCGCGACCGTCTGGAAGCCGTTACGGCTGCCGACGTAGGCGCCGCTGCGGCCAAATACTTCAAGCCTAGCAACCGGACTACCGGGCGCTTTATCCCCGAAATGGAATCCGATCGCGTAGAGATTCCCGAAGTAAGCCAAGAAGATCTGCGGAAACTCGTGGATGGCTACGAAGGCCGCGAAGCCATCGTAGAAGGGGAAGAATTCGACCCTTCCCACGATAATATCGATAGCCGTACGGTGAGCGGTACCATCCCCGGCACCAATTTCAAATACAACCTACTGCCCAAGCAAACCCGTGGTAATTCCGTCAACGCCACCCTCAACCTGCGCTTTGGTAATCTGGAAAGTCTGGAAGGTAAGAGCACCATCGGCAACCTCACTGGCCGTATGCTCATGATGGGTAGTAAAGACTACGACCGCCAAGCTATTCAAGACAAGCTCGACGAACTGAAAGCCCGTGTTTTCATTAGTGGTGGCGTCAACACCGCCTTTGTCAGCATCGAAACGGAAAAAGACCAGCTGGAAGAAGTACTCCGCTTCGTAGGAGAAATCCTGAAGAACCCCACCTTCCCAGAGGAGGAGCTGATAAAAATGAAAAAAGAGGAAAAAGCCTACATCGACGAGGGCAGATCCGAGCCGCGCAGCATCGCCAGCAAACAACTCAGCCGTAGAACGGGCGGATTTGAAAAAGGACATCCCTTCTACACCCCTACCTTCGACGAAGAAGTACAAGAGCTGGAAGCCGTTAGCCGTCAGGACTTGGTAGATTTTCACAAAACTTTCTACGGGGCATCAGAAGCTACTTTTGGCGCCTCGGGCACGATGGATCCCGCTGTGGTGGCACAAACGCTCGCCGAAACCTTCCAAGCTTGGAAGAGTAGCGTGCCATTCCAGCGTATCCCCCGCCCTTACACCGAGCTAAAAGGGGAAGACGTGAAAATCGAAACACCCGACAAAGCCAATGCCATGTTCCTAGCTGCTCAAGTACTGCCCATCAACGACGAACACCCTGACTACGTGGCGATGGTGCTAGGCAACTACATCCTCGGTGGGGGCTTCCTCAATAGCCGCCTAGCTAGCCGCATCCGGGGTAAGGAAGGCCTCAGCTATGGCGTAGGTTCGCAGTTTAGCGCCTCCGCAGAAGACGATCGCGCCACCTTCCTCACCTACGCGATCTATGCCCCCGAGAACAGAGAAGCCCTGGAAAAAGCCTTCCGCGAAGAAATTGAAAAAGCCGTAAAAGAAGGCTTCACCCAAGAAGAAATTGATGCTGCCCGCGGCGGCTGGATACAATCCCAAGCGGTGAGCCGCGCCCAAGACGGAGGCATGGCCGGCACCATGAGCAACAACGCCTACCTCGGTCGCGATATGCAATGGAGCAAAGCCATGGAAGAAAAAATTGCCCAGCTCACGGTAGAAAAAGTGAATGCCGCCATCGCCAAATATATCGATGTGGATAAAATGATCAGCATCAAGGCAGGCGATTTCCAAAAAACGGAAGGTGCTAAAAAACCATAGTAAAACCTGCTAGCCTTTTGCTAGAAAGCGCCCCAAACAGCTCGTTTGGGGCGCTTTTTTTATGGCTTCTCCTTGGGAATTAAGCCCGTTTCGCGGCCAAAGTAGAAAACAAACTGCTGGAACTGATCGGCTAGCTCCTTGTTCTGGGTGGCCTTGAAGTAGGTTTGCGCCAGCCCTCTCAGGTTTTGGTACATGAAGCGATCCATCTCCACCACCTGCATTTCCTTAGTCCACAGATCGATGCGGAGCGTTTCTTTCTGAGACTCGGTGAACATCGCCAAAAGCATGGCTTTGATGGGTTCAGGGCTATCGCCAGCGGGATTGTCATCGGCTCGCCAGCTCATCTCCACGGGCATATTCTCCTCATTCACGCCCACTGTGAGCGTGATGTTGGACTGTTTTTTTACTTGATCTTTCGGCATATTTATTTTTTTAGTCAGTTGCCATCCTTTGGCTTCGCTCATGGCACCACAGCTAGAAGGAGCATTCGTTGCGCGGCGAACGTCACCTCCGAGCAGGGTGCGGAAAATTTAGCTTCAATCTCAGAATAGCATTCCTGATCGGGGGTATCTTTTGGAGCTTTGCTATGCGCTAGCATGAAATCTTTGCTCCTGCACGCGGTGCCTTAGGTATGGGCAACGAGTCTGCCACGTTATGGCTCACGCAGGAGCAATGCTAATGATAAAGGAGCAATGTTCTGTCCAAACTTCGGCCGAGCAGAGACACATTTGAGGAAAATTTACACCGATCTTTTGGTTTGCCACCAATTCATTGTCAACTGTCACTCGTCCATTGTCAATTCAACGGGTCACCCGCCCATTCGATAATCTCGTGGCTATTGTGGACAAAAGTACCTGCTTGGAGTTGTTGTGCTAGCACGACCATAGCCTTAGCTACCTGGGCAGCCGCAATGGGTCTGTACTTCCCTAGCTTAGCCCCTAGCAGGGCATCTACCCCTTTCAAGAGGCCTGCAAAGATGGATTCCCCCACCCGAAGCTCCTCCCGCTCCCCCAGCAAAACGCTGGGTTGTAGGATGTGGATAGCCCAGAAAGGCATGCTCCTAACACGCAGCTCGGCCTCGCCTTTGGTTTTGGGGTAGAGTAAGCTACTCTGCGCATCCGCCCCTACGCTGCTAACCAGAAAGCACTGCTTGCAGTCCATATCAGCAGCCAAGCGAGCGGCTTGTACCACATAGTCGTAGTCCACCTTCCGGAAAGCTTCGGCACTACCGGCTTTGGCACGCGTGGTCCCCAGACAAACGAAGAGATCATCCCCCTTGAAATGCTGGCAATAATCATGTAAATGATCGAAATCTACCACGATGCTTTTCTGCTTAGGGTGCTGCGCGCCCAGCTTTCGCCGCACGAGGCAGACCACTTCTTTGTAGGCAGGATGCTCCAGCAGCAAGTCCATCAAATGGCTGCCAACCAAACCTGTTGCACCCAGTACGATGGCTATTTTGCTGCCCTTTTTTAGTTCCATGCTTTTGTTTTCGAAGCTTTTCAAGCTTGCGAGCGCTATCCTTTCTGAGCAGCTTTGGCGTGGTCGGCCAAGAATTTTTCCAAGCCGATATCCGTTAGCGGGTGCTTGAAGAGCCCTTCGTAGCTACTCAGTGGGCAGGTAGCAATATCAGCGCCCGCCTTAGCGGCATCCACAATTTGCTTGCTCGTGCGGATAGAGGCAGCCAGAATTTCAGTCTCGAAGCCTTGTACTGCGTAGATTTCGGCAATATCACTAATGAGCTGCATCCCATCCCAGTTGATATCGTCTATCCTGCCGATGAAAGGGCTGACGTAGGTAGCACCCGCCTTGGCGGCTAGCATGGCTTGTGCCGCGCTAAAAACCAATGTGCAGTTGGTGCGGATACCGTTGCGATCGCACCAGCTAAGCGCCTTAACGCCCTCGCGAATCATCGGGATTTTCACCACGATGTTCGGAGCGATGGCGGCTAATTTTTTGGCTTCGGCTTTCATGCCTTCAAAGTCGGTACTGATCACCTCGGCGCTTACATCGCCATCTACCATTTCTGCAATTTTGGCGTAGTGCTTCATCACGGCTGCTTCGCCGGTGATGTTTTCTCTAGCCATCAAGCTCGGGTTGGTGGTTACACCGTCCATAATACCTAAGTCGTAGGCTTCCTGAATTTCTGCCAAACTGGCCGTATCGATAAAAAACTTCATAGAAGAGTTGTGTTTTCGTAGTTGTGAATACTGTAGGTTAAACGCCCCTAGTTGCTTTCAAGTTGAAAGCCGCTGAAATGATTAAGGCTCAGTAGAATGTTTAAGGCTCAATACTCAATGCCATGTTTAATGTGCCATGTTTAATGTGCCATGTTCAATGAGAGGTACAATATGCAATGTTTAGCAAGGCTGCGTTTACAAGTGTCGGATTTGGCTCATGGGCTACTAAGTGATGATAAAAAAATAATTGACAGTTGACAATTCAATAAGCGCGTAGCCAAAATCAACACAAACCGTTAAGAAGCCAAGTAATAGTGCATTGTTCATTGAACATTCCACTCTACTCTACTGCTGATAAAACACCCCCGCCACCGCGCCAGTCATCAAGCAGGCGATGGTGCCGCCTACCAGCGAGAGCAACCCCAGGCGCGTCAGGTTTTCGCGCTGGCCGGGGGCAATGGCGCTGATCCCTCCGATCTGAATACCGATAGAAGCGAAGTTGGCAAAACCGCAGAGCGCATAAGCCGCAATAAGGGTACTTTTGGGACTCATCTCGATGCCGGTACTTCGCAAGGCCTGAAATTTTTCGTAGGCTACAAATTCATTGAGCACCGTTTTGAGCCCTAGTAGCTGCCCCACGGTGGTAATATCTTGCATCGGCACGCCAATTACCCAAGCCACGGGCGCAAATAGCAAAGCCAGCAGATAAGAAAAGCTGAAGCCCTCGAAACGCCCTGCTGTGGCAGCGGCAATTTGCTCGTTCCAGTTACCAATGGCGGGATTGAACCAGCGCAGCAAGTCATTCAACAGATCCGTAGAGCTTAAAAAAATCGTGTTGACCATATAAATCATAGCCGTAAAAACCAGCAGCATCGCCCCTACATTCACGGCTAATTTGAGGCCGTCGGTGGTGCCCTTGCTGATGGCGTCTAGCAGGTTGGTGCTGTCGTCGGCAGCCATGGCAAGCCGGCTATCCGAAACAGGCTGTTTAAGGACTTCTGGGCTATCGCTGCTCTCAGCACCTGTTACTTTGGCGAGCTCGGCTTTGTCTTCGGGGAAAAGCATCTTGGCGCAAACAATCGCCGCTGGCGCAGAAATCATACTCGCAGTAAGCAAATGCCGCGCGAAGAAGTCCTGGGCTTCCTTGTCACCGCCGCCCAACATACCGATGTAGGCCACATAGACCGAACCCGCAATGGTAGCCATGCCGCCCACCATCAGGCACAAGAGCTCCGAACGGGTCATTTTTTCCAGATAGGGCTTGATCACCAAGGGCGCTTCGGTCTGCCCGATGAATATGTTGGCCGCCGCCGCGAGGCTCTCCGGGCCGCTCAGCCCCATCGTTTTACTGAGCAACCAAGCCAAGCCATAAACTACTTTCTGCAATATCCCCAAGTAATACAGCAAAGCCGTAAGCGCACTAAAAAACACGATGGTTGGTAAGACCTGAAAGGCGAAAATAAAACCAAAGCTATCTACATTCTGCACGATGCTGCCGAAGAGGAACTCGGCACCTTCACTCGTAAATTCCAGTGTTTTGCTGAAGCCTTGCGCTACCCACCGAACACCTTCCCGAACACCCCTTGCCTCCAGCATCAGGAAGGCAATAACGAACTGTAGGCTCACTCCAATACCCACCAGCCGCCAGTTGATCGCCTTGCGGTTTCGGCTCAGTGCGTAGCAAACCCCCAGCAAGATAAATATCCCTAGAAAGGCTCTAAAAAGGTCTAATGTAAAATTCATACGGCAAATTTCGCAATAAAGTCGGCAAGTTAGCACGAATTGCGCTATTTTTCGCCCTCAATGGAAAGACCTTTAGTAATTGGCATCACCGGCGGCAGCGGTTCTGGCAAAACAACCTTCATCGATATGCTTCGGGAAGGCTTCACTGATCGCGAGATTTGTTTGCTCAGTATGGACAACTATTACCGCCCCCGAGCGCAGCAAAAAAAAGACCCGCGCGGCGTCTATAATTTCGATTTACCCCGCGCTATCCTCAAGGAGGAGTTTGCGGCCGACCTGCAGAAACTCATCGCCGGAGAAAGTGTCAACCGGGAGGAGTACGTCTTCAACAACGAGCTAGCCACCCCTCGGATGCTTACCTTTCGCCCTGCGCCCGTTATCATCACCGAAGGCCTTTTTGTTTTTCACTACAAAAAAGTCCGAAAGCTGCTCGATCTGCGCATCTTCCTCCATGCGAAAGACAATCTGAAAGTAGTGCGGCGCATCAAACGCGACCGCGTGGAGCGCAACTACCCCCTAGAGGATGTCCTCTACCGCTACGAGCACCATGTGATGCCCGCCTTCGAGAAATACGTGGATCCCTACAAAGAAGCCGCCGACCTCATTGTCAACAACAACAGCGACTTCAATATGGGGCTGCGGGTGGTGCGCGGCTTCCTAGAACACTACCTGCTCGATAAGGATACGGAATAGAGTTGTTCGCTGGGTAAAACCCACAAAAAATGGTCAGTTGGACTGGTCCAATGGTACTTTTTACGTTTGTGAGGCTTCCAAAAAGTATCGCACGCTGGAGGAACAGAAGGTTGGCTCACGCACATACGCGCCGGGGGCAGGAGCAAAATTTCCTCTTCATGAGCAAAGTTTTCGTAGATAAAACGGTTGGTCGGATACGTCCAAGCAGGCAAACGAGCCTCTTGGCCAACAAGCACAAAAAACAGCATCGCTGGGAAAAACCCACAAAAACGGTCAGTTGGACTAGTCCAATCATCCTTTTATTTAGGCTTACGAAGCTTCCAAAGCTTCGTAAGCCTAAAATCCCCATAGCTTTTGCCTTAGCCACAGCTCCCCAGCAAAGCAAATCATTTTCAATTTTCAATCCTTCATTTTCAATTGATTTACCGCACCAATTCCACCGCCTGGCTATGCTGCGTCTCCAACCCATCTGGCCAGCGGAGGCGGAGATAGACCAAGTAGCTGCCCGCCGCTGCTGGCTGCCCTCGGTGATGGCCATCCCAGCCAGTGGGGTTTTGATCAGGGCGAAAATTTTGGGCTTCGTACAGCAGCCCGCCCCAGCGGTCATAGACCTGCATCGACAGCACCTCGAAGGTGGCGGCTTCGCCATAGACCTCCAAGCGGTCGTTGATACCATCGAAGTTGGGGCTAAAGGCGGTGGGCAAGAAATGCCGCTTCGGACGATCCACCACCAGCAAAACCGAAGCCGTATCTAAGCAGCCCAAGGCATCGCTGATTTCTAGGCCATAGCGCTGGGTGATGGGCGAAGAGAAGACTTGATCGGCTCCGCCTTGAGTCGCCAAATAGGTAGTATCTCCTCCTAGCCAGCGGTAGGTGTAGGGAGCCGTGCCGCCTTCGGTGCGGACGCTGACCGAAGCCGTCCGCTCTTCCCGAATGAGCAAGACTTCGGGTAGGTCGGTGAGGATGGGCGTCGGGGCGGTCAGTTCGACAT
>DAITME010000098.1:8265-13104 GCA_036835305.1 Lewinella sp. | reverse complement strand
GGGCATCCGACTTTATTGCTAGCCCAAGCTTCGATTGCTCTGGTGAAGTACGCTTTGCGATTTACAAGGCGATAGATGCTGCTGTTCCAGGCTTTACGCCTTCTACGGCAGATACTGGACTTACACTAGATTGCGACGATGATGCCACCACGATTATTCGTATCTACGCCATCGATCCAGTAGGAAACTTCGATTACTGCGAAACGACTCTACTCGTACAACAACATCAAGCAGGCTTGTGTAGTGGCGGTAGCGGATTTGGCAGTCTAAGTGGCTTGATCACTACAACGGCTGCAGCTGCAGTACCAGGCGTGTCCGTAAACATCAGCGGTGCCAATAACGGTGCTACCGTCACAAGTACAGATGGTATTTACTCCTTCACTGGCTTGGCTATTGGCGCTGACTATACAGTAACACCTGAATTCGATAGCTATGAGTACCACGTCAATGGAGTATCTACCTTCGATTTGGTTCTGATTAGCAGACATATCCTAGGTTTGGGTGATTTGGCGGGTGCTTACCAGTTCATCGCAGCAGATGCTAACGCAGACCGCAATGTATCGGTACAAGATATCATTGCCATTCGCCGCCTTATCCTCGGCTTAGATGCTGCTTATGCCAATAGCCCTGCATGGCGATTTGTGGATGCTAACTTTAATTTTCCTGTGCCAAGCAATCCATGGGCTACCGCCTTCCCGGAAGTCTTCAATGCCAACAACCTAGCGAGTGATATCCCGAATGGTGATTTCGTAGCCATCATGGTGGGTAATGTGGATGGTAATGGCCTAAGCAACCTAGCGTCAGCTGGCCAAGGCCGCAGCAACAGTAGCTATGCCTTGCAAGCCACCGAGCAAGCGCTTGTAGCTGGCAATGCCTACACCATAGATTTCACAGCTACGGACGCCGCTTTATTGGAAGGCTTCCAAGGAACGATCCAACTAGCTGCGGGCTTGAACTTTGAACAACTCGTTTTCGGGAAGCTACAGGCTGGCAACTTCAATACTGCCTATGCCGAACGCGGTTTGATCAACATGAGCTACCACCAAGTTGGCCAGCCCCTAACAGAAGGTGAAGTGCTCTTCAGCTTAATTGTACGCGCCGACAAAGACGCGCGTGTGAGTGATTTACTGGGCATCAGTAGCGATCTAATCCGTGCCGAGGCCTATACCGTCGGCGGGCAGCAACACCAACTGAATCTCAGCTTTGCTGGCCGCGAGTTGGAGCACACTTTCGAATTGCTCCAAAACACGCCCAACCCCGTCTTGGATATGACAAGCATCGGGTTCCAGTTGCCTGCTGCAGCAAAAGTTGAGTTGCTGGTACAAGATATTACCGGCCGAACATTATTGAACCGCCAAATAGAAGCTAGCGCTGGCTACAATGCGGTTGTCCTGACCAAAGAGGATCTAGCCACGGCCACAGGTGTATTGACCTACACCCTGAAAGCTGGTGACTTTGTAGCGACCAAGAAAATGCTTCTTGTCCGCTAAGCGGTAGATAAAAGGCTTCTAAACAGCTCAAAACTCCCTGTCAAATAGTATTTTGGCAGGGAGTTTTTTTATTTTGAGCTAAAATTTGTCGGTAAGCTCAAAAAATAACTACCTTAGCTGTGAGTTTCGCTTATTGCCAATAAGCTTTCCCTATATAATCCCGTGAATAATGAAAAAAAATGTATTCAAAGATAGGCTAACTGGGCTCTTGGTTGCCCTTTCGTTGGCTTGTATCCTACCCTTGGGTGCCCAATCGGTAAGCATCTACATAGAGGATGTTCAGGCAGAAGTAGCTGGCACAGCCCTAGCGGATGTTCGTGTTGGCAACTTTCAAGATATCGCTGGTGTGCAGTTTTCTATCAACTGGGACGCCAGCCAACTCAGCTTTGTTGGCATAGAGAATATGGCGCTAGGTGCCTCTCTTGGAGGTAATTTCAATACCAATAGCAGTAGCGAGGGCAAGCTTGGCTACATCATCGCAGACATGAGTCTAACAGGCTTTGATTTATCAGATGGCGATGTTCTCTTCACGCTTCGGTTCAATGTAACAATGCCCGATAATAGTGCTACAACCATTGTGTTCAGTAGCGATCCCGTTGACCAAGTAGTGGCGGACGTCACCAGTGGGGCATTAGAAGCCAGTTTTGTCAGTGGACAAGTAATTGTAGGACTTCCTGCTTCCCTGATCGAACTGGCTGCTAATGACCCTCGCTTCATAGCAGTACCCAACCCTTTTCAACTCAACACTCAGATTACTTACCAAGCTGCCAGAGCAGGCCAGGGAACCCTGAATGTTTTTGCGGCTAACGGGCAAGCGATTTTCGCAAAAGTGATCGATCTACAGGCTGGCGAAAATACGCTACTCCTTCAGTCCAGCAACTTCCCCGCAAGGGGGGTATATCTGCTCCGCCTATCCACCAAAGATGGCATTTTTAGCAGGAAAGTAATTTTTACAGCACCCTAGCTGTAAAAACTGTTTTGCGTTTTTTTTTGAATTATAATTCCCAAAAATTAAGTTTTCCAATGAAAGGATTCTACACCCTCCTCCTGGGTATCATTATGTTGCTATCTGTGCAACTACTATCAGCCCAGAATACCAGTATCGCTATTGGCAATGCCAACGCTAACACGGTTGGTCAGCAAGTTTGCTTGCCAATTAGTGGGCAAAATTTTAGCGACATCCTTGGTTTTCAGTTCAGTATTAACTACAACCCGGCCGTACTAGAATTTGCTACTTCAACAGGACAAGTTATATTCGGGCAGACCGTCTTTATTCAAAACAATTCGCCTGGCCTAATTTCCTTAACTTGGAACGTGTTTAGTGCGGATGTACTCACCAACGCTGGCTCGTTCCCGATCGCGGAGATCTGCTTCAACGTCCTACAGGTGGTCGAGACAACCGTATCTATCACCAACAATCCCATTCCCATTGAGCTGTTTTCGCTGAGCGGCACCGTACCCAATGTAGGCACCACTAGTGGTATCGTAAACGAAGGGGTTGGTGGTACAACGCCCACTTGCAACGACGGTATCCAAAATGGTAACGAAACCGGCGTGGATTGTGGCGGCTCATGCGCGCCCTGCCCTACTTGCAACGATGGCATCCAGAACGGTAACGAAACTGGCGTGGATTGTGGTGGTTCCTGCGCTCCTTGTAACACAGGCGGCAACAACCTTATTTTTAGTTTGAGCAGTGCTAGCGGCGCGGTAGGTACACAGGTTTGCTTGGATGTTAGCACACAAAACTTTACCGCTATTGGTGCCTTCCAATTCAGTATGAGCTACAACCCCGCCGTATTGCAGTACGTAAGCGCAAGCAATCTGGCCTTCGCTGATATTAACGTCGTGCAGCCGATGGCTTTGCCCGGACAAATACGGGTGTCCTGGGTCTATTTCCAAGCAGACAATGTTGGTGGTAACCTAGCCAACGGTAGCAGGGTCTTCACTCTCTGCTTCAATGTGCTGCAAGCAACCGGTACAACGGTAGCTTTTACTAGTACACCAATTGGTATCGAAGGTTTTGATGTAAATAATGTTGCCATCCCTGTCGTCACCAACAATGGCAATGTCAATGGCGGAGGTAGTCTACCTACTTGCAACGACGGCATCCAAAATGGCAACGAAACCGGCGTGGATTGCGGCGGTTCTTGTGCGCCTTGTATGACGATGGGTCAGGACTGCGGAGCCAACAGCAACGACCTAACCTTATGCCTCAGCAATGAATGTGCTACGGTGGGCCAACAGGCTTGTGTGGATGTAGCAGTGGCCAATTTCAATGCGGTTACTGGCATGCAATTTCGCGTTAATTACGATGCCGCCACCCTTACTTATGTTAGTCGCACGGCCAATCCGGTCTTTGCAGGTGGCGTAAACGTAAACCAAAACAACCCCGGCCAGCTAACCGCGCTCTGGTTTGATGGCTCAGATACGTTCCAAGGTGTAAGCCTAAATGACAATGACATAGCCATTTCCTTCTGCTTCAATGTCAATGGCCCTCTAACAGCGCCTATCGTTCTATCGCTGGTAAGCTTTACAAATCCGGACGGCAACGCGATCAATCCGGTTACGATCAACTCAGGCAGTATCAACGGGCCTGGCTGTGGCGGTAGCACGCCTACTTGTAATGATGGCATCCAGAATGGCAACGAAACCGGCGTGGATTGCGGTGGCTCCTGTGCGCCTTGCCCTACCTGTAACGATGGCATCCAGAATGGCAACGAGACTGGCGTAGATTGCGGTGGCTCTTGTGCGCCTTGTATGACGATGGGCGGTAGCTGCGGAGAAAATAGCAGCAACCTCAACTTCTGTGTGTCAAGCGGCTGCGCAGCAGTAGGCCAGCAAGTATGCCTAGATATTGACGTAGCCAACTTCAACAGCGTTGTTGGCTTTCAATTTACGATCAATTATCCCGGTGCTAACTTACAGTACACCAACATTACTTTTAATCCTGCCATATCGCTTGGTGCTCAGGTTAGCCCCAATTCCGACGGACAAATAACCATCCTATGGGTGGATCCCTCAAACGAATTCCAAGGCGTTAGTATCCCCAACGGAGAAACTGCCATGACGGTCTGCTTTACTACCGAATTACCTAGTACAGCCTCCGTAAGCCTGATGAATGCTAGTGCTTCCAATGCTAATGGCGTCACCCTCTCCCCTATCCAACTCAACCCTGGAACCGTCAATGCGCCTGCTTGCAGTGGTGGCACGCCAACTTGTAATGATGGCATCCAGAATGGAAACGAAACCGGCGTGGACTGCGGTGGCTCTTGTGCGCCTTGCCCTACTTGTAATGACGGCATCCAGAACGGCAACGAAACTGGTGTGGATTGTGGCGGCTCCTGTGCGC
>DAITME010000098.1:0-8165 GCA_036835305.1 Lewinella sp. | reverse complement strand
GCATTAATGGCAGCGGCTGCTCGGTCGTAACGCCTACTTGTAATGACGGCATACAAAACGGCAACGAAACTGGCGTGGACTGTGGCGGTTCCTGTGCGCCTTGCCCCACTTGTAACGACGGCATCCAGAACGGCAACGAAACTGGTGTGGATTGTGGCGGCTCCTGTGCGCCCTGTATGACGATGGCTAGTTGCGGAGAGAATAGTAGCGATCTGAACCTCTGCGTCAGCGAGGCTTGTAATAGCAATGTTGGCACAGAAGTTTGTATAGACGTAACCGCCACTGCTTTCACGAGTATCGTCGGTTTTGAGTTTAGGTTGAACTACGCAGGAGCCAACCTCCAATATGTGAGCCGTACTTCCAACCCCGCACTTGGTTTACCACCGGGAGGTCCCAGTGTAAATGCCGCTTCGGATGGCGAGATAAGAGTCTTGTGGTTCGACCCTTCCATGACTTTCCAGGGGGTAACCATTCCCAATGGTGAAACCCTCATCACCTTTTGCTTTACGGTGGAGAATGCCACTGCCACGCCTGTTACTATCACCAACACTTCTTTCTCCAACACGGCCGGTGTTATCACCCCTGTGATTGTCAACAACGGAAGCATTAATGGCAGCGGCTGCTCGGTCGTAACGCCTACTTGTAATGACGGCATACAGAACGGCAACGAAACGGGTGTAGACTGTGGTGGCTCCTGCCCACCTTGTATGACAATGGGGCAAGGTGACCTCACCTTTAACATCGGTAGCGGAACAGCGGACGTTGGAGAGCAGGTTTGTGTGGATATTCAAGTGCGCGACTTTGATGATATAGGAAATTTAGCGCTCAACCTCACCTATAATCCCGCCATCCTCCAGATTTCTTCTATCCAAGCAACCAACAATCTTCCTGGGTTTAATTCCGGCAGTTTCAATCTCTTATCGGCTGGAAATTTGGCCATCAACTGGACAGGAACGAGCGGACAGGCCTTGGCGGATAACAGTGTCCTGTTTACCATCTGCTTCACCGCTATCGGAGCTGGAACTTCCAACGTTGGCTTCCAGCCCACAGCAACTGCATCGGCTGGCAACGGTAGCAACGTCAATGTAATTACTAACCCAGGTAGTATCACCACCGTTAACAACTTTCAGGATCTTACCTTTATCATGGGCAACGGTATGGCTTCCCTCGGAGAGAATATTTGTCTGGAAGTACCCGTCTATAACTTCACCAACATCACCTCTTTCTCCTTTACCATCAATTACGACCCTGCAAAAGTCAGTTTCGATCAGTTGGTACCCAATACAGCAGTTCCCCCAGGTGGTAGCTTTCAGGCTACCAATCTCGTACCCGGGGAAATCCGGGTGCTCTGGCTTTATAATCCACAAGACTTTGCAGGCATCACTGTAGCCGATGGCACAGCGCTTTTCTCCGTTTGTTTCGATGTAGTAGAAGCCTGCCAAACAGCTATTGAAATTACCGATAACCCCACCTCCATCGCCGCTACAGATGACAACGGTAATAGCCTGGTGGTGAACGTCGTGTCTGGCCTGATCAACGGTGGTGTACCTTGCGGTAGCTGCAACCCACAAAACCTCATCCTGAGCATTGGCAATGGTAGCGGCGCAGCAGGCACGGAGGTCTGTTTAGATATCACGACCGAGAACTTTTTCGGACTCACTGATTTGGCCTTCACCTTGGGTTACGACCCTAGTGTACTGAATTTTGCTCGGGTAGAAAACTTTGGGTTAGGCAGTATCAGCCTCGCCAACTTCACGATTGGGCCTGCTGGGCAAATTATTTTCAATTGGGAAAGCCCCAATATGGACGGGCAGTCGATTGTGAACGCCGATGTGCTCTTCCGTCTCTGTTTTAATGTGGCGGCGCTGGAGCAAACACCAGTCGTATTTGCAGGAGGGCCTACTCCTATACGCGCAATGAATGGCTGCGGAGTGAATGTAGGCGTTGTCACCAGAAACGGTACGATCAATCAAGGAGTCCCCATGGGAGAAGGTTTGATTCTGCAGATTCTTTGTGAAGAAGCGGCGGTGGGCGATGCCATATGTGTTCCGATCAGAGCCTTTGGTTTGGTGGACTTGCTGGGCTTGCAATTCAGTTTAGACTACGATCCGGCCTTGCTTTCTTTCACCGGGCTGGCGCCTAATCCGGCTATCCCCATGTTGGTTAACAACAGTGCACCTGGCGACATTCGCGTTACTTGGAGTGATCTGAGCGGCAACACCATCACCATACCAGATGGCGGCATTATTGGCGAATTTTGTTTTGAAGTGCTCAGTACCACCCCTGCAACGGTTGCCTTCAGCAACCTTCCCATCCCTTCCGAGTTTATCGACGAGAATGGTGCGGTGGATGCGACCCTCCTCAACTGTGCCATCAACGGCTCTGGCGCCCCGGTTGTAGCAAATGCCACCATCACGCCGCCTAGCTGTAGCGATGCGGACGACGGCCGGATTGAGCTGACGGTTACGGGCCCTTCCTCTTTGGTCTATAACTGGATTCCCAACCCAAGCGGAAGTAACGGTCCGGTACTCAATGGTGCGGCCGCCGGAACTTACATCGTACAAATCATTAATACGACTACCGGAGAAAGCACCTCTGCTTCCTATACCATTGTTGCACCACCAGCTTTCATTCCTTTTGTAGAGATAGAAAACGTAAGTTGCTTTGGCGAAAACGACGGTAGCATAACGGTTGTTCCTGTGGGAGGCGTACCTCCCTATCAATATGACTGGTCTGGTAGTTTGCAAGATGGTGTAGCCCAGCAAACAGGGCTTAGTGGAGGCTTGTACTCCGTAACAGTATCGGATACCAATGGATGTAGAAGGATCTTTGCTAATAGACAGATCATTGCTCCTGCGGCAGCCATTACCCTACCGGGCATCATCAATAATATTTCCGAGCAGCCCGGTGCTATCACCGTACAAGCTTTGAATGCTGCGACACCCGTCAGTTTCAACTGGAGTGGACCCAATGGTTTTTCCTCCACAGAAGGTAGCCTTACTGGTATCACGGTTCCCGGCACCTATTGTCTGACAGTTTCGGATGCTAATGGCTGTACGGCTGCACAATGCTACCAAGTAAGAGAGGATCTGCGTATCAGCGATTTTGAACTGGGTGAAAGCTGCTCGGGTACCAACACAGGTTTCATCAATATCACGGTTGTAGGCGGCACGGGCACCTATGTATTCGATTGGCGTGGCCCCAACGGCTACTTGTCCACAGCAGAGGATATTCAGGGCTTGGCTCCTGGGGTTTATATGCTCACGATCAACAGCGGCGCCGAATCGGTTAGTGCTAATTATACAGTGGAAGAACTGGCACCGATTGCGTTGAACGCTAGCGTCTTCCCTGCCAACTTGGGCGACAATGGACGCATTTCCTTGACACCCAGCGGCGGAGAAATGCCCTATCGCTTCGAGTGGTCTAATGGTGCCACGAGCGCTGAAATTGACATGCTGAGTGGTGGAGAGTACTGCGTAACCGTCACCGACAACAACGACTGTACGCGCGAAAGTTGCTACACCGTAACTTCCATCCCGATGTCGGTAGCTAGTGTTGCGACCAACCCAACGAGTTGTTTTGAAGGGGAAGATGGTAGTGCAACGATCATTTTGGCGAATGGCGTAGCCCCCTATGCCGTGAGTGTCTCCCCCTCCGGTTTCACAGCCAATATCAGCTCTGACACTATCATCATTCCTTTGGCAGTTGGCACCTACACGGTCTTTATCACCGACGACCAAGGCAGCGGTATAGAGCAGGAAGTGACCATCACAAGCCCAACTGCGGTAGTTGTGAGCGAGACCATAGTGGTATCAGATACAGAAGATGCGGAATGCACCGGCAGCATTAGCCTAATGATTAGTGGCGGCACGGGGCCCTACACCGTTAGCTGGAATTTGCCCGCACTGAGTGGGGCGCAGGTAGAAGGCTTGTGTGCGGGCGTGTATGAAGCGATCATCACCGACGCCAATGGCTGTGTGATTGAGCCTGTCAGTATCGAGATCGGACAGCTCGTTGAAAGTGCTACTGCCACGGAGGTGGAGTGCCCCGGTGATGCTAGCGGGACGATTGATCTCGCTGTTAGCGGCGGCATCGCGCCTTACACCTTCGAGTGGCGGCTGGCCGGGAGCATGGAAGTTATTTCTACTGAAGAAGACCTCAGTCAACTGGTAGCAGGCGAATATACGGTTACGATTACAGATGCTACGGGCGCGCGATTGGTGCGAACCTACACCGTTGGTACTGCTATTGGCTTCAGTTTATCTACTAGCATCGCAAGCAACTTCAATGGCTTTGGCGTAAGCTGCCAAGGAGAGCGCGATGGCCGCCTAGTGGTACAAATAAGTGGGCTGGGTACTTATACCTACGAGTGGTTCCGCGGCGATATGTTAGTGGGCATCGACAGTGTATTAGCCAATGTAGGCGCGGGTAGTTATTTGGTAAGGGTTACGAGCGATGCCGGTTGCGAGCAAAGCTCTGCGGTCTTGAATATCACCGAGCCTGCTGCCCTGAGCTTGCAAGCGGAAGTACAGAACGTAAGTTGTATTGAAGAGCGCGACGGCCGAATCATTGTTTCTCCACAAGGCGGCACCGCTCCTTATACCTATAACTGGTCTAATGGTACCACTTTAGCACAAGCCCAATTCCTCCGAGCCGGCGACTACAGCGTGCTTGTAAGCGACGTCAATGGCTGTACAGCGATGGCCGACTTTACGATCACCTCGCCTCCAGAACTGCTGCTAACGTCAGAGGAAACTGATGCCGACAATGGTTGTAATGGTACTATCACCATCTTGCCACTTGGCGGCGCGAGCAACTACAATTACAGTTGGCCACAGCTAGCCGGCCAAGGGAATAGCCCCGTAGCGAGGGATTTGTGCCCTGGCGAATATACCGTCATCGTAACAGATGAGAACAACTGCCAATCTGTAAGCAGAACAGTTACGGTTCGGGATCGCCGATTCCCCTGCCTGAGTGAGCGCAACGTGATTACGCCCAACGGTGACGGCCTCAATGAAGCCTTCATCCTTTTCTGTACGGACGGCGACGAGATTTCTAACAATACGCTGGAGATCTACAACCGCTGGGGGCAGCTTGTTTTCCAGGCAAATGGTTACGACTGTAGCGAAGACGGTGGGCGAAACTGCTTTAGAGGCCTCACCAACAGTGGGGAAGTGCTTCCGGAAGGGCCTTACTACTATGTGCTCGACTACTCCAACCCGCTTGGCGAGCAACGCCAACAAAGAGGATCCCTAACCATTCTGAGAGAGTAAGCGGCTAGTCCACTTACCATCTTCCCTTTCGTTTTTTAACTAATCCCAAGATGAAAAAACTTTTATTCCTGCTTCTTTTTGTATTGGCTAGCCTTGGCAAAGGGCTTATAGCGCAAGACGAAGCTATCTTCAGCCATTACGTTCAGAGTCCGATTTTGCTTAATCCTGCTGCGGCGGGCTTCACGGATGAGTATCAGCTCCAGCTCAATGCCCGCTCCGCTTGGTCGGGCTTCGACGAAGCCCCCAAAACGATGGCCGTTCGCCTAAATGGTCCTGTAGGGGAGAGTTTTGGTATAGGTGCGGCCGTGATCAGTGAATCGGCGGCGCAGCTCAACCGAGTGAAAGGCCAACTAGACGTGGCCATTCGCCTAGGCTTTGGCCAAAAAGTAAAGGGGGTTACCCCCTTTCAAATGGCCTTTGGCTTTTTTACTCAGTTTGAACGCATCACCCTTGATCCAGCCCTATTGACCAACCCACTGTTACAAGCGGGCGATGAGCTCATCAGCAACTACCTCAATGGCCAAAATAATTTTGATGCGGGCGTTGGCATCTACGGTAGCTACATGGACAATACCTTCGGTGGTATCACGCTCAACAACCTCGTGAGTAATCGCTTGGACAACATTTCGGGAGCTTCTTCGGATAACGTACTCAATTACACCTTCCTTTTGGGGCACCGCTTCCGGGTTAAAAGTTTGGATCTGGAGCTTACTCCCAGTATCATGATGCGTAACGTACAGGGGGCCCCTTTTATGATGGACTTCAACTTGCAGGCAGGCTTTTTGGACAACAAGCTAATAACGGGGCTTTCCTATCGCTACCTCGGTGCTATGGGGCTGCTACTAGGTACTCAACTAGATGGTTTCTTCTTTTATTACTCCTATGATCTATCCTTTGCCAACTTCCAGTCCTACAGCAATGGCTCGCACGAAATGACTGTTGGTTACCGCATCGATAGAGGAAGATTGAAGAAACAAAGAGATCAAAAAGCTCGCGAGCAAAATAAATAGGCTAAAAGATTGAAATTCAAACCTATTGCCGTATCTTTGCTCCTAAGAGAGCTTTAAGGGGTGCCAGCTCCAAAAAACTGGCCGGTGGCTGTGCTCTTCGCATGGCTACCTTATCTACAAACCAACTTATATTGTTTTATCTACCACGAACTGCTTTGCGCAATTCGTGGTAGCTATTTTTACTTTTTTGGCTTTGGGGAGGTTTATCCCCCAGTGTCATCGAATGCCTGTTGCGCTATCAGCACACAGGCGAACCAAGATTTAAATCGGTTTTTGGGATGGCCTCCCTTCTCTCTTAACAGAAGAAGGGGGGTTTTTTATATCCTGCTTAGGCCACCATCCATGGCAATAACCTGGCCGGTGATGAAGGCGGCTTGCTTGCTCAGTAAGAAGGCGGCCATGGCAGCAATCTCAGTGGCTTCCCCTACTCGCTTCAAGGGATGCCGCTCGGCGCTGGCCTGCTTTTTATCGGCGGTGCCGAGTAGCTTTTCTGCCAAGGGCGTATCGGTAAGCGAAGGCGCAATGGCATTAACTCGGATTTTGGGCGCGTACTCTGCCGCTAGTGATCTCACCAAGCCTTCTAAGGCACCTTTAGCCGAAGCAATGGCCGCATGAAAAGGCATCCCGCGCTGCACCGCCACCGTGGAGAAGCAAACAATAGCAGCTTGTTCGCTTTTCTTCAAGGCTCGCTCTGCGGCCTGGATACAACGCACAGCTCCCAGTACATTTAAATCGAAAGCTTCTTGAAAACTAGCAGGCTTTAAGCTCCGGAACATCTTCAGTTCGATGCTGCCCGGGCAATACACCAAGCCGTCCAAAACATCTGGCAGTTGATCGCTTGGCAGCGCCGCATCACTGCTTACATCTACGGGGAAAAAGGCGACGCTGCTGGGCAGGTCGCGCGCTTGTCTGGCCCAAACCTGCACCTCATGGCCTTCCTTTAATAAATTATCTACCAGTGCACGGCCAATACCAGAACTTCCTCCTATGATCAAAAAATTTGCCATTATACTTTTTTTGCCTAACAAAAAGGTGGTCGCTTGGTTGCCGATTGGGGGCAAAAGAAAGCTGGAGGTGTTGGGGGAAGGGGGCTGGAAATAGCTGTTTAATAAAGCCGCAGCCCCATACGCTTTGAGTGAGGCTGCGGCTGGTTTACTCTGTTGCGATAAAAGCGTGAGCGCCTATACTCTGCCTTCGTTCAAAAGAACCAGTTTGTAAGTAGGACACGCCACTAGCCGTAAGAATATTTTCGTAGTTGGAGTAGGTAGTGCTAGGGTTGGTATAAAGTACACGGACCTCTTCTCTGAAATTTCCATCACAAAGAATTGCTGGGTGCCGATAGCGCTCATATACTTCGTACCCTGTATTAAACGTAAGGTAATACCGCCCTATCTGATTTATGACAATTACCCCCTCAAAGCGATATTCTTGCATAGTTTCCTCGTAAAAAATAGGAAAAGTAACCGCTCCCGACGAGTAAATAAACGTATCTATGTGTCCTATATTTGTTGTGATATCTAAATCAACTACAAAGTCCTCTTCCGAGCCACTTATTTCAGAAACAGCTAGTTCTGTAAAGAAATTAAAGCTATCTAGTCTCAGCGTCCGCCCTCTTCCAATAACTGAAACATCTTTATCTATCTCTGCGATTATCCAAATTGTATCCCCAATCCGAAAGGTATCCTGAGTAGGAAGGCTCTGTATTGGCACATCTAAATGCAGAATAGAACCATACGCATCACGACAAGGGGGATCGTCGCCTGGCAAACCAAAAATACAGCCACTAAGCAGTAGCATCAGCAGGGCTGCATACAAGTATAATGGTAGGCTATTCATAACCGTAGGATTGAAAGTGGTTATTCTGGTAGGCAGGGAAAATGGG
>DAITME010000097.1:0-14000 GCA_036835305.1 Lewinella sp. | reverse complement strand
TTGGCAAGTTATAATTAAAACTAAGATAATCGGGGTCTTGCTGGCGAAGTGGGTGGAACACGGCTCTTCCTTTTGATCCTTGCTCCCGACCCTGGTCCCATCTGGGCGGGGGCAAAAATCTATTTTAGTAGCCATGCTCTTTTGGGGCTCCCTGCTTTAATACCAAGCCTGATACAGCAGTTGTAGAATCCCCAAAAGGATGATGAGATCGGTGGCCGAGCGCAGTATTTGCAGCAGCATTGCTTGGTTGGCCGGCAGCTTTGAACCCCGCCACCAAAGGCGAAAGAGGACAAAAATCACAGCCGCCGCCAAGAACTGCGCACTAGAAAACAGCCCGCCTTTCAGCAGGGTCACAGCGTCTATGCTATCGCTACGAAGCCGAAGCAGCGCCGCAGGAAAGAGTAAGATAGTGATCCCATACCGCAGCAAGCGTGTTCCTTCGGAGGGCTTCTCATTTTCCGGCTCGGAGGAAGGTGGTAAAGGCTGATCGAGCAGTTGTTGCATATTTGCTGTAACAGACAGCACGCTTAAAAGTTGGCTAGCTCAATAAGCTTTGCAACTTCATAGCCAGCCCCATATCCCCCTTTATTTTCACCTTGCCGGTCATCATGGCCATCATAGGATTGAGTTCCCCTTGACGGAGTTTATCCAGAGCCTCAATGCTGGTGGTAATGGTCGTATCGGCCTCCAAGTCTTCGTTGGTCACACAGGCTTCGTCTTCGGTCAGATCGATATGAACGATGCCTTCATCTAGTACAATTTTTAGTTTTTTGCCTAGATTGGGTGCCTTTTTAGCGGCCTCCTCCACTTTGGCGGTAAATTCTGCTAAGGTCATTTTCCTAATTTTGCGGAAAGATAAGGCAAATATAGAAAACCAAATCAAATAGTCTTCAAGCGCTGCGCTAAAGCTGCTTGGTAGGCCTTGCTCACCACCAAGGTTTCTGAGCCAATCCGGACATAGGCAAACTGATCATCCAACACATCAATCTTCTCCACATTCACCAAGTGCGAGCGGTGAATGCGTAGGAAAGTGTGGTCAGGCAGCTGGTCTTCGAGTTTTTTGAGGGTGGCGGTAAGCAGATAGGTTTTTTCGGTAGTATGCAAGGCGCAATAGTTTCTATCCGCTTTGGCATATAGTATGTCGTGCAAATACAGCTTCAGCAGCTGTTCTTGGAAGCGAATGAATACCCGATCGTTGAGGACAAAAGCGGGATCGGTTGGGATAGCAGCTGCTTGTTGTGTGTGGGTTTCTTCTTCTTGTGCTATTCGCGCGCAGGTGAGTTCTATGGCGCGTTGGAGATCTAATTTCTTGAAGGGCTTCCCGATAAAAGCGTAGGGTTGCGTAGCTTTAGCGCGGTTGAAGGTAGCCTCATCCGTATTGCTGGTGAGGAAAATGACGGGTGTTCGATAGCAGTTGTGCACCATCTCGGCTAGCTCGATACCATCTTTAGCACCTCGCAAATGAATATCTAGCAACAGTATATCCGCCTGCTGTTCTTCCAAAAAGCGGAGTGCCTCTTCTGCGGAGGGGAGAATAGCCAAGACTTCATAGCCCAGGCGCGTGAGCTGCAGCGATATATTGGCAGCGATGATCATATCGTCTTCCACAATCAACAAACGGGGCGTACACTCTTTCATGCCACTTGATTTTTTCTGAACGCCAAGCTTATCACCGTGCCGTTCTCTACTTTTTCGGTCAGTTGCCCTGCTAGCTGCCGAGTCAGCAACTGAATCAGCTGTGTGCCAAAACCTGTTCCTTGGGAGGCGATATCTTTTTTCCCGACACCATCGTCGGCGATCTCGAGATGAAGGGTTTGTTCTGCGTCTTCCCGCAAGCTAATTCTAATCCGGCCCGGCTGCTGTTGGGGGAAGGCATATTTCAGAGCATTGGTGAGCAGTTCATTGACAATCAGGCCGATGGGCACAGCGGTATCTACATCCAGCTCGAGTTCCTCCATGGCACATTCCACTTGTATGCGGCCTTCGAGGCCGAAAGAATCAAGGATGCCCTCGCTGAGGTGTACGAAATAGTCTTTCATTTCGATGGCTGCTAGGTTTTCTCCTTGATAGAGCCGTTGGTGGATAATGCCCATAGAGTGAACGCGATTCTGGCTTTCTGTGATCGCATCCAAAACATGCGGATCTTCGATATGGGCACCTTGCAGTGCCAGCAAGCTGGAGACTACCTCTAGATTGTTCTTTACGCGATGGTGTATTTCTTTCAGGAGTAGTTCGTTTTCTTGGTTTTTCTTTTCGAGCAGGGCGTTGGTCTGGGCCAGCAGCTGATTGGATTTTTGCTTGTTCCGCAAGCCGCGATAAATCAATAGCAAAAGCGCTGTGAGCAGCACAGCCGAGCCCGCTAGGAGCAGTTGAATAAAATCTTGTTGCTGTATTCGCTGCTGCTGCAGGACGATGGTGGCAGCTTTTTGCCCGGCCTCATACTTCTCTGCGAGGCCCTGTTCCAACAAGGCTACGCGTTCCTCTTGTTGTCGTTTTACTTCCTGTAGTTCTTTTGTCTTGTAGAGATGTGCCTTTTCGAAATCTCCCAAACCGATGTAAATCGCTGAGGCATGCATGAGGTTTTCCTCCAGGTTGCGCAAATCCCCAGCTTCAGTCATAATTTCTATGGCAGCCAAAATATTTGGCAGGGCCTCGGCATATTTTCCTTGTAGCAGCCAGGTATGGCCTATATTGGCTGTGCTAGCTACCACCCCTCGGATAAAATCGCTTTTTTTGCTTACGCTTCGGCAATGCTCGTAATCGATCATGGCCGCTTCGTAATTGCCCATATTTTTGTAGGCATTACCACGGCCGTTGAGGGCCCGCGCCAGTTCCTTATCTTCGTTGCCTAGTGCCTCATACAGCTCGATAGCTTGGCTGATATAGCGGAGCGCCTCCTGCTGCTGGCCTTGTAGGGTATAGGTGTAGGATAGCTCGATGGCACCTTTAGCCAGTGATTTTTTATCGCCTAGCGCTTCCAGGATGGCCACGGCTTGTTTGCCATACTCGATGGCTTTGTTGTATTCGGATTGCATGGCATACAGATCGGTGATCCCGAAGTAGGTCCTGGCAATATTGCGCTGGTCTCCGCTCTCTGTCCAGTACTGGATGGCTCTGAAGTAGTTCTCGGCAGCAGTACTGAAGGCGCGGCTGTTGCCGGCCATGAATCCCTTGCGGTAATGGGCTTCTGCGAACTGATTGATATCCCGCTCCGGCTGCTGCAACACGCGGTCTAAATATAGCTCGGCAGAGTCATATTGTGTTAGCTCTACGTAGGCGATGCCCAGCATCAAATTAGCGCTGCGCTGTAAATCTGCACGCCCTTCCTCTGAAGCCAACTGCTGGGCCTGCTGGGCATATTTTTTTGCCTCCTCCAAATTGTTGGTGAAGGACAATTGCATCAACGTTTCTAGCAACAACATTTTGGAGTCAGCATCCTTTGCCTCAACTAATTGAGCCTTTAAGACTACTAAATCGTCCGTATTCTGTGCTGCAATTGAAAAACTAAAAAATAAGATCGAAAAAAAATAAAGGGAAGCTTTGTAATTCATGTAGTTCGTATCTCAAAATGAGCTAGATGGCCACCCATGAGATGACTGCTGCCGCAAGATATACATAAATACAGAAATGTGGTGTTTTGTTGGTGTTCATTGAGCACTCATAGCTACGCAGCGGGTTCGTTGATTGTTTCAAAGTAGCTGAAAGCAAAAGAAATGCTCTCTAGCACGGTGCTGCTCTGCTGGGCGTTCCGCATACCAATTTCCTTAAAAGAAAGCCAACCGGCGAAGAATACTCTTACATAATAGAATATGTTAATCAGTTGTGGCGAGTGCGCAGGAGCAAAGCCCACCAATAGGAGCCATGCCGTTGGACACTTCGTTCCGTTCATGGCTCTTCAAGAATAGGCTTTGCTCCCGCATACTTGCCAAAAAATCAAACTCGCTACATCCATTAATTCTGCACGATCACTACAAAAGCGCGCCGATCCTGAGCAGTCTGCACCAGCAGCACATAATTGCCAGTCTGGCCTTGCAGATCAAAATTGAAAGTATAGGAGGCCTGTCCTTCTCCCTGCCGACGCTCCACGGGCACACCGCCGGCGTCGTACAAATTGATGAAGATCGGGTTGATACCATTCAAGTCCACGGCCAGTTGAAACTGCCCCGTGTTGGGGTTGGGGCTGATGGTCGCATTCAGAATTTTCAGCGCCCCCAAATAAATGGAAGGAATGCTGCTGCTATCGGCGTGAACGATGATTTCCTTACCGATAACGTCTTCGCAGCCACCTTGTCTGGCTGCCATGCGCAAGAAGTATCGTCCTGGTTCATCAAAGCGGAACCAGTATTGATTCTGCTGCTGCCGCAACAAGCTTGCGCGGCTTTGATCAAAGTCCCAAAGTACGGTATCCGGCGCAGGCCAGCTGGTTTCCAAGACCACGACCGAATCGCCCACCACCACATCAGAGGGCAGTACCATACCGGCGATCAAGGTATTGGCCGTATAGTCTATGGCCAGCACTGCGGTATCTCGGCAACCTAGCATATCCTCCACGGCGATGCTGTAGGTGCCCGGGCTATCGAAAAGAACCGTTGGGTTGCTATTAGAGAAACCAGCAGGACCCGTGACCGTTGAGGTAATAAAATCGCTCAGGTCTAGTTCTAAAATATCGTCGGCACAAAGCGTGGTATCGCTCGGGATGTTTTGTAAATCTACCTCGATACCAGCTGGCAGCTCCACGCTCAACACTTCTGTACAGCCTGCGGCGTTGGTGGCAGTCACTTGGTAAGTAAGTCCGCCAGCTAGGTTGCTCAGCTGCGGCCCCGCTTGCCCGGAAGCCCAGGCGTAGGTGAAGGCGGAGCTGCCGCCAGAGGCAACTACCAAAATGCTGCCCGTGTTCTCGGCTGCGCAGATAGGCGCGATGGCCTCCACTACTTCCAGCGACAGTGTAGGCGCAGGATCAAGGCTGAAATCCAAGGATACAAGACAGTCATTCTCATCGCTCACGCTTACAGAATAATTGCCCGCTCCCAGGTTGAGGCTACTGGGCGTGGTGTCTCCATTGCTCCATAAATACTGCAGCGTTCCCGTTCCACCGCTGGCTAGAATAGCGAGGCGGCCATCTTCCGCTCCTTCACAAAGGGGTGCTACTTGCTCCGTCAGACTGAGTGAGATTTCTGGGGTTGCTGGCAGGGAGATGCTAGCTTCTATTACACAGCCGTTTTCATCGGTAACGACAACAGTGTAGTCACCTGCCGCTAAGCCATTAGCCAGCGCACCGCTTTGCATGGCTGGGTCATTCCATTGGTAGGTGTAGGCTCCAGTGCCGCCGCTGGCTATTACACTAGCACTTCCGCTACTTTCCCCGAAGCACAGGGGTGGGCTGAAGTTGCTGATATCGGCTGACAGCTCGGGAGCACTTTCGATGCTCACATCCATGATGGCCGAGCAGCCATTAGCATCCGTACAGGTCACTTGGTAGTCGCCAGCTGCCAATCCGTTGGCGATGGCGCCTGTTTGATTAGCAGGATCGTTCCAGACGTAGGTATAAGTACCCGCACCGCCGGTGGCAGCGACGGTTGCTGTTCCGCTGTTGTCGCCGAAGCAATCGATGGGCGTAAGCTCAATCAAGCTCAGTTCTAACAAGGGTGGGTTTTGGATATTTACCACTAGGCTATCTTCACAACCGCTCTCCAGATCCGTGACGATTACCGTATAGCCACCTGCTGAAAAATTGCTTACCTGAGCGGACGTTTGCCCGAGGGGATCGTCCCAACGGTAGGCAAAGTTCCCGGAGCCACCTTGAACGGCTACGCTGGCGCTGCCATTGTCTGCTCCGAAACAGCTAGGCGGCGTAAGGGTGCCTGCGCTCAGTTCAAAATCGGCAGGGGCTTCGATCAGCACCGTGGTGGTGGCGGCACAGGCATTCTCATCTGTGGCGGTCACGGAATAGGTTCCGGGCGACAAGCCAACTGCCGTTTGGCCAGTTTGAGCGGCGGGGTCATTCCAAACAAAGGAGACCAGTCCCGTACCCCCAGTAGTAGAAACCCTGACCGCTCCTGTGGGCTGATCGGCACAATCCGGTTGCAAAAGCTCCTCAATACTGAGTACGGGGAAGTCCGCTGCTGTTACCAAGGTAGTAGCTGTGCTCATACAGCCGTTTTCATCCGTGACGCTTACGGTAAAAAGGCCGGGGAGTAGGTTCGTGAGCGTGCTATCCGTATTGCCGTTGTTCCATGCATAAGTCAGTGTGCCCGTTCCTCCACTAGCAACGGCCAGCGCTGTTCCGTTTGGATCATTCGAGCAGGCAGGCATACTGCTCAGCGCCAATTGAATAGCGGCGGGTGCCTCTAGGTTGAAGCTTTGTTGTGCTACACAACCATTGGCATCGGTGATGGTGAGCGAATAGTCTCCAGTATCCAGATCGTTGATAGCGGAGCTTTGCTGCCCTGTTGCCCACTGATACTGATAAGGTTCCACGCCGCCTGTTGCCACTACAGATAGGCTGCCTGTGGCTCCCAGCGCACAAAGCGGAGAGGCAACCGAAAGCACGGCCAAGGACAAGGTATCAGGTTGGCTGATCACTACTTCTTCACTATAGGTACAGCCATTGGCATCACTTACAGTAAATTGATAACTACCTGCCGATAGATTATTGATTTCGTTGCTAGTAGCTCCATTACTCCAAGTAAAACTGAAGGGGGCTGTCCCACCGCTAAGGATAGTCACTTCAGCCGAGGCGCTTGCCTCACCGTAGCATAAGTTTGAACTCGTGTTGGTATCCACCACGATGGCTGGCACTTCTGTAATTTCCACCAATTCTACCGTCTGGCAACCTACTGTGTTCGTTATGCTCACGCTGTAGAAGCCCTGCAAGAGGCTGTTTACACTGGCCGTTTGAGCAATAATTACCCCCGGGGAGGCGGTATTTTCCCATTGGAAGCTCAGGTCTGTCGCACTGCTCGTTAGGCTAGCCGTTCCGGAGGCCTGTCCACACCAAGCGGGCGTGATGCTTACACTGATCTCACCAATACCCAAGTTGGCGATGTTGGCCAGGAGCGTTGAAGAACATCCGTTGGCATCGCTCACTACAATCGTGTAGCTGCCAGCTGCCAAGTCCGTGGCGCTGGGTGTTTGAAGATCGCTGTCGTGGCTCCAATTGTAGGTGTAAGGCGGCGTACCGCCCGTGGTTGACAGCGCCAGGCTCCCCGTGGGGTTGTCACAATCGGAGGCGGTATTGTCTAGTACGCTAATGTCTAGTGCTTGCTCTTCGGTCTCAACGACAAAAGATAGCTCAAGCGCGCAGTTTCCGGTATCAGTGATCGTGAGGCTGTAAGCTCCGGCGGATAAACCGATGGCATCAGACCCTGCTAGTCCCAAGTCGTGACTCCAGCTGTAGGTGTAGGGCGGCTGACCACCAGTAACCAACACGCTGGCTGCTCCCGTGGAAGCACTACAAGTGGTTGGCTGGTTTTGTAGCAGGGTGGCACCCAGGTCGGTTATAGCCTCCACAGTGGCGGTGATGGAAGTAGTACAAGCCGCTGCATCTGTGAGGACAATGGTATAAGTCCCTGCCTCTAAGCCCGTGGCGGTGGCCTCGTCGATAGTCGCATCATGACTCCAGCTGTAGGTGTAGGGTTCCGTACCTCCAGCGCCACTCAAGACAATAACACCAGCAGCTGCTCCGCATCCAGTAGGGCTGTTTTCAACTAGCTGTAGCACTGGGCTGCTACTAGGAGTAAGCGTGGTGGATAGTAGAGCCTGACAACCCAAGTCGTCTGTTACCGTAAGTTGGTAGGTTCCTCCTCCCAAGCCCTCGATATTGGCTGTTTCCAGCCCGTTGCTCCAGTTGTAGGTATAGGGCGGCTGTCCGCCATCTACGGCTATTGTAATACGGCCATTTTCTACATCACAGCTTGGATTATCAGCAGATAACAAGCTGAGCGTGGGGGCCGCTGTATTGGGTATGACTATTTCCAAGCTTTGTGTACAGCCTGCTGCATCGCTTAGCGTTACAGTATAGGTGCCCGCTGCTAGCCCAGTAGCCATGGGGCTATCGAGCAGGGCATCGTGGCTCCAGGTGTAGCTGTAAGGTGGCTGGCCCAATGTTGTTTCCACGGTAGCAGCACCGTTTGCCTGATCGCAAGCACTCGGAACAAGATCTGCGAGGCTAAGCACAGGGCCAACTTCATCTTCTACAGAGATCAATAGCTGCGCTTCACAGCCATTGGCATCTGTCAAGGTCACGATATAGGTTCCTGATGATAAGCCTGTAGCCAGCGGACTATTTCTGGTGGTATCATCACTCCAAGCGTAGGTGTAAGGCGCTAGACCGTTGTTTACGGCTACCAAAAGCGTCACATCATTTCCCACGCAGGGATCATCACTAACATTTTCGAGGCTCAACAAAGGCAGCGCAGCGGTTGTTATAGTCACTTCTAATGAAGTGGTGCAGCCATTGGCATCGCTTACGATCACGGTATAAGAACCAGGCGACAAATTAGAAGCGAGGGGATCGGTAAGCGTGTCCGTATGGCTCCACTGGTAGATATAAGGCGGCAGTCCGCTGCTTGCTCCCACCAGGATGCTTCCATTGTCGAGGTTACAACTAGACGTCTCCGTACCCAATAAGCTGAGGGCAGGGCCTTCAATGCTGGGAACTTCTACCTGCAGAATTCTAGTGCAGCCGCTTTCGTCGCTTACGCTAATGCTGTATGTTCCTGCTGATAAGCCACTGGCTATCGGGCTATTGAGCAAAGCATCGTGGCTCCACTCATATTCAAAGGGTTCCTGCCCACCATCTGTTGTCAAAGAAATTTGTCCATTATCCGCTCCGCAAGTAGCAGCGACCACTAGTGGTTCATTGACGGTGAAGCTCGGTACATCCGTTAAGTTCACGAGCAGCGTACCAACACAGAAATTGGCATCTGTAACGCTCACTTCATAGGTTCCTGCGCTAAGGCCACTGGCTACATTAGTTTCTAAGTCTGGATCGTGGCTCCAACTGTAACGAAAAGGAGCCTGCCCACCAGTTTGGCTCACAACCAGCTCACCATCAGCCAAATCGCAGGATACCAGCGTTTGCGACACGAGTTCTACCGTAGGGCTAGGTAGATATTCAACCGTAATTGGCAAGACGAGGGAGCAGTTGCTCGCGTCTGTCACAGTGGCAGTGTAATTACCGGAATTGATAGAATTTACGCCGAAACCCTGCAAGGAGGCATCGTCCCACTCAATCATATAGGGCGTGGTACCGCCTTCTACCAAAATATCAATTAAGCCAGTTCCTTGAGTACAAATAGCATCTGTGAGCAACACAACAGCCGTTGGCGGCGCTACGAAGTTCAGACTAGTCGTCGCGATCCCTTGGCAACCGAAAGCGTCTGTTACGGTCACGGAGTAATTGCCTGCACTAAGGCCTGTGGCGATGGGAAGGTCTAAATTTTCATTATGACTCCAGCGGTAAGTGTACGGTGGCTCACCGGCAGATACTGATAATTCTATACTTCCGTTATCGTTGCTACAAATAGCATTCTCTTGGCTTCCGATCAGCACTGTTGGGCCATCCACGTCTGAAATGGTTATGCGGATAGTGGCTGAGCAACCATTAGCGTCCGTTACGATGACGTCATAACTTCCAGCAGCTAAGCCGGTAGCCGTAGGCTCGTTTAAGGCAGGATCGTGGCTCCAGCCGTAAGTATAAGGTGGCTGTCCAAGCGTGGCCTCTACTGTTGCGCTGCCGTTTGTTATCTCACAACTACTCGGAGAAGTGCTCAGTAGCGTAAGAACCGGCGATACGTCATCTACTGCCGTTGCGGATAGCTCCGCCGTACAGCCGTTGGCATCCGTCACGGTTACGGTATAGGTACCAGATGACAATCCAGCTGCAACAGGGCTGTTGCGGTTGGCGTCGTCGCTCCAAGTGTAGGTATAAGGCCCTACGCCACTGCTGACCGCTACCAGGATTTCTACATCACCCGTTACGCATGGATCGTCTGTATTGCTCACCAAACTAAGCATTGGAGAGGGCGTGTTATCAATCGTCAACGGAATGCTGGCAAAACAGCCGTTGGCGTCCGTCACCGTCACCTCGTAGGCACCGGCTGCTAAGCCTGTGGCCGTGGGGGTATTCAATCCAGCATCATGACTCCAGCTGTAGGTGTAAGGCAACTGGCCAAGGCTAGCTCCTACCCTGCCACTGCCATTAGCTACATCACAGCTACTCGGAGAAGTGCTCAGTAGCGTAAGAACCGGCGATACGTCATCAACCGCTGTTACGGATAGCTCCGCTGTACAGCCATTCGCATCCGTTACAGTTACGGTGTAAATACCAGACGATAGACCAGCAGCAACAGGGCTGTTGCGGTTGGCGTCGTCGCTCCAAGTGTAGGTATAAGGCCCTACGCCACTGCTGGCCGCTACCTCAATTTCAACATCCCCCGTTACGCATGGATCGTCTGTATTGCTCACTAAACTAAGGGTTGGCGAGGGCGTGTTGACGATCGTCAGCGGAATGGTGGCCGAGCAACCATTGGCGTCTGTCACGGTCACTGAATAATCGCCCGCTGCCAAACCTGTGGCCGTTGGGGCATTCAGCGCCGCATCCTGACTCCAGGTGTAGGTATATGGCAACTGCCCAAGGGTAGCCTCCACGCTTGCGCTGCCATTGGCTACATCACAACTACTCGGAGAAGTGCTCAGTAGCGAAAGAACCGGCGATACGTCATCTACTGCCGTTGCGGATAGCTCCGCCGTACAGCCGTTGGCATCCGTTACGGTTACGGTGTAGGTGCCAGCAGCTAAACCGCTTGCAACAGGACTATTGCGGTTGGCGTCGTCGCTCCAAATATAGGTATAAGGCCCTACCCCACTGCTGACCGCGACTTGAATTTCTGCATCCTCCGTAAGACATGGATCGTCTGTATTGCTCACCAAACTAAGCATTGGAGAGGGCGTGTTATCAATCGTCAACGGAATGCTGGCAAAACAGCCGTTGGCGTCCGTCACCGTCACCTCATAGGCACCGGCTGCTAAGCCTGTGGCCGTGGGGGCATTCAGTCCAGCATCATGACTCCAGCTGTAGGTGTAAGGCAACTGGCCAAGCGTAGCCTCCACGCTTGCACCGCCATTAGCTACATCACAGCTACTCGGAGAAGTGCTCAGTAGCGCAAGAGCTGGCGATACGTCATCTACTGCCGTTGCGGATAGCTCCGCCGTACAGCCGTTGGCATCCGTTACGGTTACAGTGTAAAGACCGGATGACAAACCGCTTGCAACAGGACTATTGCGGTTGGCGTCGTCGCTCCAAGTGTAGGTATAAGGCCCTACGCCACTGCTGGCCGCTACCTCAATTTCAACATCCCCCGTTACGCATGGATCGTCTGTATTGCTCACTAAACTAAGGGTTGGCGAGGGCGTGTTGACGATCGTCAGCGGAATGGTGGCCGAGCAACCATTGGCGTCTGTCACGGTCACTGAATAATCGCCCGCTGCCAAACCTGTGGCCGTTGGGGCATTCAGCGCCGCATCCTGACTCCAGGTGTAGGTATATGGCAACTGCCCAAGGGTAGCCTCCACGCTTGCGCTGCCATTGGCTACATCACAACTACTCGGAGAAGTGCTCAGTAGCGAAAGAACCGGCGATACGTCATCTACTGCCGTTGCGGATAGCTCCGCCGTACAGCCGTTGGCATCCGTTACGGTTACGGTGTAGGTGCCAGCAGCTAAACCGCTTGCAAAAGGGCTGTTGCGGTTGGCATCGTCGCTCCAAGTGTAGGTATAAGGCCCTACTCCACTGCTAACTGCTACTAGGATTTCTACATCTTCCGTTACACACGGATTATCTGTATTACTCACCAAACTTAAAACTGGCAGCGGAGTGCTTAAGACCGTTGCCTGAACGCTAACAGAACAGCCATTGGCATCCGTCACACTGGCCATATAATTCCCGGGTAAGAGGTTGATCGCAGTGGCATCATTTAAGGAGCCGTCGTGTTCCCAGACAAATGTGTAGGGCGGTAAACCACCGCTTACTACCAGGGAAACTGCCCCCACAGCATCCCCACAAAAGGCGGGGTCGGTATCCTGCACCACTAAGACGAGTTCGGGGGCACCGGCGACGGTATAGGTGGCTTCCGCTACACAGTTGTTCCCATCCGTTACCGTGAGGCCATACACTCCGGCCAGAAGACCGGAGGCTGTATTCGTATTCAAGGCCAAGTCGTGGCTCCAGGTGTAGGTATAAGGAGGAGTTCCTAATAAGATATCTACTACTATGAGCCCTGCTCCTGCGTTGCAAAAATCATCTTCCAGATCTGAAAGTACAATAACAGGAGCCGGAACGAAAGAGATAACAAAGCTCCTCTCTGTTACACAGTTATTGGCATCTGTGACGCTTACCGTGTAGTTACCAGCAGCCAAATTCTCCGCTGAGGGCCCTGAAAAGCCACCGGCAGACCAAGTATAGACGAAAGGCGCTGTGCCGGTAGCCGCTATTTCTATGCGACCATTATCATTGGTACAAAAACTATTGCGCTGCTCCACAACTTCCAAAACAGGCCGTAATTCCGCCTCTATCGTTTGCGTAGCCGAAATACTACAGCCGTTGCCATCTATAACGGTGATGGTATATTCCCCTGCCGAAAGGAAGACCGCATTGGGCTGATTGAGTAGCGGGTTATGGCTCCACTGGTAGGTGTAGGGAAGCGTTCCCCCTATCGGACTCACCGTAATAGATCCGCTGCCATTGTTGCACAAGCTATTTTGAAAGCTAATATCTAAAGCCGATGGTCCTGGAATATCTTCGATGGTAAATTGCTCGATGGCCTGGCAACCAAAGAAGTCGGTGAGCGTCAAAGAATAATCGCCTGCTAGCAGGCCATCAACAGTGGGGCCGGCGGTATAGCCGTTGCTCCAAGCATACTGGTAAGGCGGCGTGCCGCCCATTGCCGTTGCCGCGGCGCTACCGTTCGCAGCAGAACAGCGGGAGGCCGTGGTTAAAATACTGACTGTGGGCGGTGGTAGTTCGCCAACAAAGGCGCTTATCTCGTCGGTACAGCCGTAAAAATCTGTCACAGTACAGCTATAGTTTCCTGTAGTCAAACCCGATGCAGTACCAGCGTTCAAACTAGCGTCGTGGCTCCAGGTGTACTGAAAGGGGCTAGTGCCACCGCTTTCGATGCCTAGCACGATCTCGCCGGTATTCCCCATACAAGCTGCCGGACTCACCGCTGTTACTGTTAAAACAGGGCTGGAGCGAAGGAGTACCGTAGCCGATACGCTCGCACTACAATTGTTGGCATCCGTAACCGTTAGCGTGTAGCTACCCGAAGATAGGTTCTCCGCGATGGGGCTATTCAGCGCCGCGTCGTGGCTCCAGCTGTAAAACAAGGGAGCCGTTCCGCCGCTGACACTTACCTCGATGCGGCCGTTCCCCTCTTCACAGAGGCTGTTTTCCAACACTGTAACACTGGCCTCCACCCCTGCTTCCTCCGGAACAACAAGGTTGTCTAGCACAAAAGAGCAGTTGTTCATATCGCTCACCGTCACGCTGTAGGTGGCTGCCGCCAGCCCAGAGGCCACTGTGCCAGACTGCCCGTCAGACCAGACATAAGTCAACATACCTGTGCCACCGGTAGCGCTCACCGTAATCGTTCCGTCATTGCGCCCGCAGAAAGAAGGCGTGATCGCCTCTAAACTGATGACGATGGGGCTAGGCTCTGTCACCTCCACCCCACTCAGGGTAGTTTCACATCCGTTGGCGTCTCGGACTTGCACCGTATAAGTACCGGCTGACAGCCCTGAAATCGCACTGCTTCCACTGTACGTGCCGCCCAGTAGTCGGTAAGAAAAACTTCCTGTCCCACCGCTCGCTAGAAGCAAGATGGCACCATCTGTTCCGCCTGCACAAGTGGCTGCTAGCGCTTGGGCATTCAATGTAAGGGGATCGGGTTCGTTGATGACTATCGCAGGAGCGGTGATCGAACAGCCATTAAAATCTCTTA
>DAITME010000096.1:0-14337 GCA_036835305.1 Lewinella sp. | reverse complement strand
CCCGATTATCTTGACTCGAAGGGGGGAAGCAAATCCTTATCTGCTATTGGCTAACTCTGTTATATCCGCAACAAACCAGTACCAAAGCTGCGCTTTTCCCCCATCGGCGCCTGAATGGGTAGGGCGGTGACTTGCGTTAATGGCATTAAGGACATATTTCGACCGCAAGATAAGGTCTTTAGCTTGATGAATGCAAAAATTTGAGTAAAAAAATGGTTTTTTTAAAACACCACACAGGATTGCCCTGCGTTTGCCATGCTGGCAACGCCCTAAACCAAGCATATTTTCTAGCTATCTGTGTACTCGTGCTCGGAGGCCATGGCCTAAGCAGCGATATGGCGGCAGCCCCTTCCTGTGTGTCTGCGGGGAGAGCAGTACCGATTGCGAAGCTGCCCCGAGGGCAGCTCCTATGCCGTTATTATCACCTTTTGTGCAGACACCCACGGTGGTTCCGGTAGTGATAGCGTGGCGCAAAGAAATGATCAAATAATCGCAATAAGCGTATTTAAACGGATATTTACGTTTTTAAACGGCTGGAAATGGCTATTGGGTACTGGCTGGCACCCCCGCTATGCGCCTAGAAAGCACCGACCAGCCAAATGCCCAACCTTTAGTACAGACAAGGCCCGCCTTGCCCCTGCTTTTTAACTTTCAACTTTTTACCTTCTACTCCTAAGTAGCCTAAAAACACTGCTCAAAAAGCTTAGCCTGCTCCTGCACGCGGTGCCCACTCTATTCATAGCGCAACGACTCAATGGGATCCAGCTGGGCTGCGCGCATAGCTGGATAAATGCCCGAAAGCAAGCCCACCGCCGTACAGACTATTAAGGCCAGCAAAATCCAAGCCCAAGGCACCAAGAAGGAGCCATCGGTGTAAATGATGACCACGTTGCCGGCCACGACGCCCAGCAGAATACCCAGTACACCTCCTAGCTGACAAATAACTGTGGCTTCTACTAGGAACTGTGTGAGGATATTGTTGCTGGTGGCTCCCAGCGCCTTGCGAACACCGATCTCGCGGGTGCGCTCCGTTACCGATACGAGCATGATGTTCATCAGCCCAATGGCAGCGCCCAGCAGCGTCATCAAACCAATGCTAACGGCAGCTAGGCGCAGGACAACGGTGTTGTCGCGGATGATGTCCACTAGGTTACTGCTATTCTCTAGTTCAAAATCATTTTCTTGCCCTGCTTTCAGGCCCCGAACGTTGCGCAGGGTAACGGTGGCCTCGGCCATCGCCGCCTCAACGCGGGTGGGGTCTTGTAGGCCAACTAGGATATCGTAGCTCGTGCGATCGCCAGCGTAGTAGCGCTTGGCTGTTTGGAGGGGTAGGATCACGCGCCGATCTTGGCTTTGGTTCATGCTGTTGCCTCGGGTGGCCAAAACGCCCACGATCTTCACGTTGAGCTTGCCAATTTGTAGATTTTTCCCTAGAGCAAAATCCTCTTTGCCATCAAAGAGGTCGTTGACCAAATCTGAGCCGATGATGCCGATATTACCCCCTTCTTGTACTTCCCGATCCGTGAAATTGCGCCCTAGGGCCAGCTCGTATCCCTTTACACTGAGGTAGTTGCGGCTGGCACCCACCAACATGGTATTGGGGTTGGTCTCGCGGCTTTGGTATTTAGCCACACTGTTGCCGTTGGCTATAAAGGAGAGGCTCACATCGGCTGGAAATTCGTATTGCTCTAGGAAGTTGACCACTTGCTTGTAAGTAAAAGGCTCGGAGCGCTGCCCGCCGCCTCTTCTGCGATCGCTTTTGATTTCGAGGTTTTTGCGCACCACGTTGAAGGTATTGGCGCCTAGGCTAGAGATATTGGAGGACAGCGAATAGATCGCCGCATCAATCGCCGTAAGGATACCCACCAAGGCCATGATGCCAAAGGAAATGATCATCATGGTTAAAATGGCTCGTAGCCAGTTGGCCCGAACGCTTTCCAGCGCAATTCGTATGTTTTCTATCCATCCCATTGGGGCGAAAGTAGTGCATAAAGCCGTAGGCACGGGGAACTTTTTCGATGAATGGTGGCTTTTCAGCGACTGAAAGAAGTGGGAAGCGTAAGCTCCTTAGCTATTCGCCTTAGCCTTTTGACTGCGCGGACTAGTTAGCTACATTTTTTATTTACCTTTGCACCCACATTATGGTTTTTCAGATTCAACAAAGCGAAAGGCAAATTTTTGCCATCATCAGCCAAGCGGCAGCAGACTTGGGCTTCCCAGCCTATGTGGTGGGGGGCTATGTGCGCGATCGCCTGCTTTCACGGCCCAGTAAAGACTTGGATATCGTATGCGTAGGCGATGGCATTGTGCTGGCGCAGCGGGTAGCGGCTAGCCTGCGGCCGCGTAGCCGCGTGACCGTCTATAAGCGCTTTGGCACAGCTATGCTGAAGCATCGCGACCTAGAGATCGAGTTTGTAGGTGCCCGGAAGGAGAGTTACCGATCCGATAGCCGCAAGCCGAGCGTAGAGGCCGGCAGCTTAGAAGACGATCAGAACCGCCGTGATTTCACGATCAACGCCCTGGCCATTAGCCTCAACGAACGCGATTTTGGTAGCATCATCGACCCCTTCAACGGCCTAGAGCACTTGGAGCAAAAGCTGATCAAAACCCCGCTGGAACCCGGAAAAACTTTTAGCGACGATCCGCTTCGGATGCTGCGCGGTATCCGCTTTTCTACCCAGTTGGGCTTTGCGATAGACCCGCACACTTTGGCTGGCATCCGGGAATACAAAGACCGCATCAAGATCATCAGCTGGGAGCGCATTGCCGTGGAAATGAATAAAATCCTGCTAGCACCCAAGCCCAGTGTGGGGCTTCGTATGCTATTCGATACCGGGCTTTTGCCCTACATCCTACCCGAGCTGGCCGCCCTGCAAGGTGTAGAAGAGCGCAACGGCCAAAAGCACAAAGACAATTTCTACCATACCCTCCAAGTGCTGGATCAGCTAGCAGAAAAAAGCGATCACCTCTGGTTGCGCTGGGCCACTTTGCTCCATGATATCGGCAAGGCGCGCACCAAGCGCTTCGAACCCAACCTGGGCTGGACTTTCCATGCTCACGAAGCCGTGGGAGCCAATATGGTGCCGCGCATCTTTACCCGCCTGCGCTTGCCCAACGACGAGATGAAGTATGTCAAAAAATTGGTTGCTCTCCATCAGCGGCCCGTCTCCCTGTCGCAAGAAGGCATCAGCGATAGCGCCCTGCGCCGTATTCTATTCGAAGCCGGCGAAGATATCGACGACCTGCTGAAGCTCTGCGAAAGCGATATCACCAGCAAAAACCCCGAAAAAGTACGTCGCTATCTGGAAAACTACCAGCTCATGCGGCAGCGCCTGGAGGAAATAGAAGCCGCCGATCACCTCCGCAACTGGCAGCCTCCCATCAGCGGCGAACAGATCATGGCCACCTTCGGTATTCCGCCTGGCAGGGATATTGGGATCATCAAAACCGCTATCCGCGAAGCCATCCTAGAGGGGGATATCCCCAACGAATTTGAGGCCGCCTTCGCCATGATGCTGGAGGAAGGGAAAAAACTAGGCTTGCAAGCCGTAGAAGCCTAAACAAAGTATTATGACAGACCCATCCAACTGGATACAGCTACAGGAAGATCTACGCCCCTACAAAGCCAAGCTGGCGGAAGTGGCCAATACCGTAAAAGACGAGGACGTGAGCAACTACCCTGTGTTCTTAGCCTACCCGGAGGAGGAACAAACCATTGGCCTTGGCCTGTCGCTTTTTCGGGTGCCAAGCCAAGGCCAAATGGCTTGGGCACTGCACCTGACCACACTGGAAGAACTGGTGAGCAAGCAAGTGGTACTGCCCGAAAAGGTAGATGATTTCAGGGCCCTGTATAAAAAATCGGCCGATGACCTTTGCTTGCTTATCTTTGTGGATGCTGCGGCGCGTTTTGGTTTTCTACCAAAGTAAAATTTATACCCCATGATAGCACAACAGGCCATAGAAGCCGAATTCGACCGGCTGGAAGAAGCCAATTTCGAAGCTGTTTTTACCGCTTTTTCTCAGGAACAGCCCTATTTGGCGGCTTATTTGGATAGTGATGACATCGAGGCTTTCACGCCAGGCGAGCAATCCCTGCTCTACATGAGTGCCATGATTATTTTTCAAGTAATCAAAGATGCCTACGGCATACCCAAAGCGGTCACAGGCGAAGCAATTGCCAGCGCAGAGGAAAGCATTCTAGAGACCCTACAAGCTCAGGAAAGCAGCATCTTCCGCCACCGCATGGACGTCTTCTTCGAGGGAACCCCCGAAGAAGACCTGCTCGCCTTCCTGGAGGATATGCTCACGCCCGAAGAAGATGAGGAAGACGAACTCGTGACTCGCGAAGGCCGCGAACCCCTCTTCGTAATCCTCAAAAGCTGTATGGATACGCTGCTGGCTGCCGCTGGCCGCTAGAGCCAGAACATCGCCGAGATTTGTAGTGTGCGGTTTTTCCATTGGATACCTTCCTCTATTGGTGTAGCGTTCTCATCGACAAGGGAAACTTTACCAGCCGCTGTGAGCGCATAGAGATACCGTACGCCCAGCCGTAGGTGTTCGCCGATACCATATTCCAGCCCTGTAGCGAGTGAAAAATCGAAGGAATTATTCCAAATATCTTCTAGCGAAAAGAAGGGGTTGTCTGTGTTCGGATCGCTATCCAACAGCACCCGATAGCTAAAGCTAGGCCCTGCTACGAGGTGGAGCTTCGGGAGGGGCTGGTAGTCGATTAAAATTGGCAGACTCAGGTAGTTCATATTCAGCTTGAAGCCATCGGTAGTGGACGAATCCGCAGCGCTTTGGAAGCCTTTGGTGGAGTAGAGCAGCTCGCCGCGCAGCGCCACTTTATCGCTAAAGGCATAGGCAGCCAGCAGGCCAACATGGAAACCGATTTTGGTATCATTGGTATAGGCCTCCACTTCAAAAGGGAGGTCGCTCGCTGACCATATTTCTTCTACGTTAGTGCGATTTAAACCCGCTTTTAGGCCAAAAGACCATTGGGCGCTAAGGGCTTGGCTAAAGAAAAAAAGAAGGCCGGTTAGTAATAAGTATTTGTTCATTGGTAATCAGAATTGATCCGCTTGGGTTGGCCTATTTCGGTTGGGGGAGGGGGTCTTGGCTCACGCGGGAGCAGAGCTGGCATAAAGAAGCAAAGCCTTCTAAAACCTTGCTCAAAATAGTGAGCATTGCCCCTGCACGCAGTGCCCGCCGTGTCCGCCTGGGTCTGGGCGTGAGCAACACCCAAGAGCAACACTTCACCGATCTTTCGCCCAACCGTTTGCGGAGGTAAAGAGATGAAAGAGTAGGCTTATCATTCCAAGTATTGAGAAAACGGTCACTGCTGCGTATTGGCGCTGGCGCTGCTGGATTTTAACATTTGCGCTGTTGGGATGGTGTAAATTGAATATGGAATTAATCCAGAGTTGACCTTGCTCCCCTACCTTATTGCTTCATTTGAAAACCATACTGGAATGAGGCAAACACAACAACAAAACTTAGTCTGTTTAAAACTTTAATATTTACCTTATAAACGGCCTCTTTTTATCCTATTGCGATGCGAAAAGCAACTTTGGAGCGCTATTGCGATCCACTTTCTGTTCCCTACCAACCAAAAACGGTGCTCGCTTTAAGCCAGAAGACCAAATTCCTAACAAGTACTTAGAAAATTGAACGCTTATCTGAGATTTGTATATGTCCTCCACCTTCATTCACGCCTACCTTTGCATCGTAAAATAGGGTAAGACATTGCCTGTGTGGACAAAATCAACCGCCCCGTTCTACCCAACACTTTTTGCGTTCATCTGCGAAAGGTGCTAGGCCTCCGTACAGATGGCGCGGCTCCTTGGCGAAGCGTAATATAGAATTTCGCTTTTTGGTTGGTTCGTGGTTTCGCTTCAGCCGTTTGATGACCTACCGAACAACTCAATTATAAATCAAAACATCATGAGCGAGAAAATTCTCAACTTAATTGATCCAGAGATAGTGGAAGGAATGAAGCAGTTACCTCCTGAACTAAATCAAGGTGGACCCATTGAACAATCCTATCTAAACATTAGAGAACTGCTTAAAAAAACGGAAGCCGTTCCTTTTGTGAGCACCACCATGAGCATGGATGAGCGGTGGGTGAATGCAGAAGGCAGAGACGTTCGGGTCATGATCTACCAACCGAAAGAAATAGCTCAACACTCGGGGATTTGTGTCTATTGGATTCACGGAGGAGGGAATATATTAGGAACACCAAGAGAAGATGATATTGCAGCCCTTTTTGTAGAAAACTTGAAGTGCACGATGGTGTCTGTGGATTATAAAGTGGCACCTGAGTACCAACATCCCGAAGGAATGGAAGACTGCTATGCGGGTTTGGTATGGGCCTCTCAACATGCCAAAGAATTGGGCTTTGATAAAAACAAAATTGCAGTTTGCGGGGAAAGTGCAGGCGGAGGTATGGCAGCCAGAACGGTTTTACTTAATCGTGAGCGAAAAGGAGTAAATATTGCTTTCCAACTGTTGAAATGCCCGATGTTAGACAACACACACGATACGCCTTCAGGAAGATTATCGGGCTATCTGGGTTGGGATAGAGATGCTTCTCTCTGGGCTTGGAATGCCTATTTAGGGGGAGACTTTGGTAAAGAAGCGACCCCTTTACAAAGCCCGTCAAGAGCTACTGATTTGAGCGATCTTCCGCCTACTTTCTTGTATGTTGGTGCCGTTGAACTATTCCGAGATGAGGTAATGGCTTATGCGCAACAGCTTATGGTGGATGGTGTACCCACAGAATTATATGTTGCTCCTGGTGTTTTGCACGGAGGAGAAAGAATGGCACCCAATGCTAGGATTGCTCAGACTGCGCATCATCTAATGGTAGATGCCGTGAAAAGAGCTTTTCAATTGTAGATAAAACTGACTGAAAAAGGAAAAATGGAACTTAAAAGTATATCACCGTTGGAAAAAGTAGGGTATCAAAAACGCAAGATGAGTCACTGGGTGTCGCATACTGAAATCATCATTGACGCTACGCCTGCGCAAGTCTGGAGTGTGCTAACCGATACCGAAAGCTACCCGAATTGGAATGATATTCTCCTCAAGATAGATGGTAAAATCGTAGATGGAGGCAAAGTTGATGTCTTATTCAAGGCAGGCCCAAAAGCAAAACCGCAGTTATTTCACAACAACTTGTATGTAGAGGAAGGCGTTGAGTTTTACTGGAGTCAGGTGCAGGCCATGGGGATTAAAGACCGGCATTGCTTCAGGGTGGAAGCAACAGAAGGTGGAAAAGCAAAATTCATTCAATCAGACCAAGCGCTTGGAGGCTTAACTTGGTTGATAGGGAAAATGGCGGTCAACATTCAACTAGATGTTTACCCAAATTTTAACCGCTCATTAAAGGCGGAGGTTGAAAGAAGATATCCGAAATAAAAAAGTCGGGAACAATTCCATCAAATTGAGGAAGCACAAAAAGCAAAGTGTTTCAAAAAAATCAATCGATATCGACTTCTAGCAATCAGCCAATTTGTAAGCTATGAAAGACCTAATTAGAATCGAAAGCATAAGCAAATTCCATGGTATGTTGGGATTAGGCCCCCCCCGGCATCCACTGATTAGCGTGGTTGACCTATCAAAACTTAATGCTATTGAACAGCCCGCTCAATATGCAGGATTAAAAGTAGCCTCCTCTTTTTATGCGATTACGCTAAAGCACCTTAAAGCAGGGAGCCTACGATACGCTAGGAGAAAAATAGATTTTCAAGAAGGTAGTTTGTTCTTTTCATTTCCGGATCAGGTTGGTGAACTGCAGAACCCTGTATTTGAAGAATGCAGCTACAGTTGGGGCTTGTTCTTTCATTCTGATTTACTACTTGGCACTCCGCTAGCTACCCAAATAGTGGAATACAATTTTTTCAGATACTCGACAAACGAAGCATTACACCTATCAGAAGATGAAAAGGAGTGCCTTTCCGCCATTGTTAAATCAATTCAAACAGAAGTCAATCGACCTACGGACAAACACACCAAAAACGTATTGGTGTCTGCAATCAATTTGTTACTTAATCATTGCAATCGTTATTATGATAGGCAATTTATTACCCGAGAGAATGACAACAATACAGTAGTGGCAGCTATTGACCGTTTTCTTTCGGACTATTTTACCGCTGCGGATCTTTCAATAAAAGGTCTGCCAACTGCCTTTCAGTGTGCGGAGCATGTTAATCTCTCGCCTAATTATTTGAGCGACTTGCTTCGGAGAGAAACCGGAAAGACCACTCAGGAGCACATTCATTATCACTTGCTGGAAGTTGCCAAGGATCGGCTGCTGGGAAGCGATGATTCGGTAAAAGAAATTGCCCATTCTTTGGGGTTTGAATATCCACAATATTTCAGTAGTTTGTTTGTAAAAAAGCTAGGCGTCAGCCCGAGCAAGTTCAGAAATTTGAACTGAAAGCGGCTGGCAATAAATACTACATAAATCCTTCCCACAGCTACTAAATTTCAACGTTTGTGTTTCCTGCGCTATCTTTGTGGCGTGCAGCCCAACAAAGACCGCTATGCTTCCTTTCTGGCCATGGAGCCACCGCTTCCCATTTTTTATCAAGACTGGTGGCTGGATGCGGTTTGTGAGCCAACCAAGTGGGCAGTAGCCCTAGCGGAGGAAGGCGAAACCGTGGCGGCTTGCTGGCCCTATTTTCTTCGCCATAGAGGACCTTTCACCTTGGTCGATCGGCCGCCCATGAGCCTTTATTGCGGTCCTTGGGTAAGTCCGCTCGGCGCAGCAAAAGCCACGAAGCTGCTGGAGCGAAACTACCGCTTGCTGGAGGAGCTGCAAGCGCAATTGCCGCAGGCACACCGCAGCCTTTCCAATTGTCTGCCGAACCAAGACGCGCATTTGCCCCTCCTGAAAATGGGTTGGCAAATACAAAGGCGCTATAGTTATATCTTACCTACCGATACCAAGGATGCCGCTGCGATCTGGCAGGATATGGGCAGCGACGTGAAGACCCGCCTCCGGAAAACGGCTCCAGCGGGATGCAGCATCCAAACCAGCCAAGATCCGCAGCTGATGATTGATCTTTTTGCCCTCACGGCGCGGCGGCGCGGCGTAGCACCTTTCTTGCCAGCAGCGGCCTTTAAGCGGGCTTTTGCTGCTTGCCAGGCGAGGGGACAAGCGCAGTGTTGGGTGTATGTGGCCCCCAACGGCCAGCCCCTTGCCGCCCTCTGGCTGCCTTTCGATGCGCAGCGAGCCTACCTGATCGGCGCGGCCGTAGATACCCGTGTTTTATCAGATGTTTTGCCGCTAGGACGGCTGATTTGGGAAGCTATTCAGTGGGCTGCCGAGCGGCGTCTGGTCTTCGATTTTGAGGGAAGCAGTTTGCCTGGAGTGGAAGATTTCTACCGTCGCTTTGGCCCGCTGATGCAGGGCTACAACCAGCTCGTCTGCTATCGCGGTTGGCGAGGCAAGCTACTGAAATGCCTGGCATAGATGATTTACTCTACCAGTTGCAGGGCGCCGAGGGTTTTCATATCCAACTTCTTGATGAAGCTGGGTGCCTGAAAGCGACCGCCGTAGCGCGCCTGAAAAGCCTCGCAGCGCGCTAGGAACTCATCTTTCCCGTAGCTGTAGATGAAGCGCATAACCCCACCCGTGTGGCCGGGAAAACCCCAGCCATAGACACTGGCTAAGTTGGCTGCCGCCCTAGAGTGAATGACCTTTTCCTGCAAGCACCAGCCGGCTTCCAATACTTGTACAAAGAGAAAGCGATCTTGCAGTTTATCCCGATCGAAGCTATCCTTGGTAATGGGGAAGTGGGTGGCCAGCTCGGGCCATAGGTAGCGCGCTTCATCTTCGGGGTAGTTGTAGAAGCCCGCCTTTTTTCGGCGGCCTTGGCGCTGTAGTACGGTTTGCATTTGCGTTAGCGCCGCCGCTGCCGGATGCTGGGTATATTTGCTGCCGTAGTGGGCGGCGGCTTGCTGCTCGTAGCTCAGCACAATATCTAAGCCAATATCGTCGGCCAACGCGAGTGGGCCTTTGGGCATACCGCTCTGCACGCCGATATTTTCGATTAGCGCAGCGGGGTAGCCTTCCTGAAGCAGGGTGATGCCTTCCAGGATATAAGTGTTTTGTACCCGCGCCACAAAAAAGCCCCAGACATCCTTCACTACGATGGGCGTTTTGCGGATGGCGATGGCAAAATCGAAGGCTTTGGCGATGCTTTCTTCGCTGGTTTGGGGGCCTCTGACAACTTCCACCACGCTCACTTTCTCGGCCGGCGAGAAAAAGTGGATGCCAACATAGTTTTTAGGCCGTTTGGCTTCCTGGGCGAGCTGACTAACGGGAATGGACAGCGTATTGGTAGCCAAAATGGCGTATTCATCGAGGTACTGCTCGGCTTCGCGGCTCACCTTTTGCTTGATGGCTCTGTTTTCGAAGACGGCCTCAATCACGAGATCGCAGTCTTGGAAATCGGCCGATTGATCGGTGGTGGTTACCCGACCGAGCAACAGCGCGCGTTCCTCGGGCTGGAAGGTTCCACGGGCGATGTATTCGTCGATTTTTTGCGCGATATATTCCCGGCCTTTTTCTGCTACGGGGCGGCTGACGTCTTTCAACACCACTTGCAGCCCATTGCGCACACAGGTAAAGGCAATGCCGGAGCCCATTTGTCCGGCGCCGATGACGCCAATTTTTCGGGGTCGGAAGCGGCCATATCCTTTGGGGCGGTTGATGCCCTTGCGGATGGCTTGTTTATCGAACCAGAAGGTGGAGATCATATTTTTGCAGACCTGTCCGGTGGCGAGGTAAGCGTAGTAGCGGCTATCGAGTCGGTAAGCGGTATCGAAATCTACTTTAGAGCACTCGGCCAGTATTTCCAGGATGGCGCGCTCGGCGGGGTAGCGATCGTGGGTGGCGGCGGATAGTTTGGCGGTTGCTAGGCGGAGGCGGTAGCTCAGTTCGGGGTCGTGGGCGGTGCCGCCGGGGATGCTGCCGTGGGGGTCGTCCCAAGGGCGGCGGCAATCGGGGTTGGTCATTAGCCAAGCTTTGGCCTTTTCGAGCATACTTTTTTTGTCCTTCGCTAGCGCGTCGATGATGCCGGCCTTGAGGGCTTCCTGGGGGCTGTGGCGGCGGCCTTCCAGCAGCAAGGGAAAGGCACCCTCGATGCCGAGTAGCCACATCAGCCGGATGATGGCGCCGCCACTAGGGATGAGGCCAATTTTGATCTCAGGGTGGCCTAGTCGGATATTAGGGTCGTCGAGCACAATGCGGTGGTGGCAAGCCAGCGCCAGCTCGAAGCCCGTGCCCTGGGCATCGCCGTTGATGGCGGCTACTACGGGCACACCAGGCATTTCCAGGCCGCGCAGAAAGCTCTTGAGTTTTAGCGAAGATTCGTAGAGTTCCTGCGGGTCGGTGACGGAGTAGAGGTACTCCAAATCGCCGCTCTCCAGGAAGGTGGACTTGGCGGAAGTGATGATCACGCCTTTGAGTTCGCCCTTCTCTTTTTCCGCCACGAGGTGTTGGAGCAGCGGCTCGAAGGCGCTTACAATTTCGTTGTTGATCACATTTGCCTCGCGCCCGTCCATATCGAGGATAAGGGTGGCGATGTTGTCGGTATCTTTTTTGTAAAAAATCATCGTTTCTTAGTTGATCCACGCAGCATTCCGAGTGCTTTGGATTGATTTTGGGGCCTTTTGGCATAGCTCCTACAAGAAAACACTGCTCCTGCCCATGGGGCGCGCCTCTAGTCTGTATGGATATGGGCGAGAGCCCTCCCCCTGCTCCTCCCGACAAGCGACTGCTAGCAGCGCTCGATGAGGGTGGAGAGTGCCAAACCTGCGCCGGCATCGATGGTGAGCAGGCCGGTTCGGAGCTGTTGCCGCTCTAGTTCGTAGAGGACATGGCAGAGCATCATGCCGCCCACCGCCCCGAGGGGTTCCCCAAAAGCGATGGCGCCGCCGTGGACGTTGAACTGCTCTTCGCTGAGCTCCAAGCGCTGCTGAAAACGCAAGGCTGGGGCGGCGAAGGACTCGTTAAACTCCCACAAATCTACTTCATTTTTGGTGATTCCTGCTTTCTGGATAGCGAGTTCTGCGGCCGCTACGCCACCCGTCAGCAGCGTGGCATCCGTGGTGGCCATCGCGGCCGAGCAGATGCGGGCTTTGGGCTGCAGCCCCAGTTCTTTTCCTCTTTCCAGCGTACCGATCAGGCAAACGGCTGCGCCATCTGCGGGGCCGCTGGTGTTGCCGCTGCTGTGCTGGTGCTCGATCTGGGCTACCAGCGGGAAGCGGTGCAGCGCCATGCCATCAAAGCCCGCCAAACCCATCTCGGCAAAGCGCGGGGGCAGCTGAGCAAGGGCATCCAGCGTGAGGGCATCGTTGGGCAAGACATCGCGATCGAGAATCAGCAAGCCGCTGCGGTCGCGTATGACCGCCATGGCGGCATCAAAATAGCCCGCCTTGCGCGCGGCGGCCGCTCGCTGATGCGAACGCAAGGCGAAAGCATCCAGGGCCTCGCGGCTGGCATGCTCGATGGTGGCCACCAAATCGGCCGCCACCCCTTGCGGGATATAGTGGCTGTTGATGACCGACTCGGGGTCGTTCATCATCGGCCCGCTATTGAGGTAGGTCGGTACGCGGCTCATACACTCCAGGCCGCCGGCGATAATGAGGTTGTCGAAGCCCGCCCGCACCCGCGCTGCCGCCATGTTGATGGCCTCCAGCGCACTGGTATTAAATCGGTTCACTTGTACGCCGCCGCGCGCCATCGTCCAGCCGGCATGCAGCAGGGCAGCGCGGGCAATGTTGTAGCCCTGGTCGCCAGCAGGCGTATTGCAGCCTACGATTAGATCATCTACCTGCAAAGAAAAATCGGGCACCGCACTGCGTCTGGCCAGCTCCAGCAAGCAATCGCTGAGCAAGCGCACAGGCTTGACTTCGTAGAACTCCCCACCAGCCACCCCCCTGGCGCGGGGCGTGCGGATGGCATCAAAAATATAAGCTTCATTTGGCATAGGGCGAAGATAAGACTTTTGGCTTACATGCCTAGCGGTATTGCTCGTAGGCGCGGCGGTGGCGATCGCGCAGGGTATCGGCCAGGTGCTGAGGGGCAAGGACTTGGATTTCGGAACCGAAGGACAGCAGGAGCTGCTGCCACTCGAAATTGATGATGAGGTGGAAGCGGAAGACGACGCGGTCTTCGCTGCGGCTCAAGACCGTCTGGCTGGGGTGGATGGGCTTGTGGAGCCAGTATTTAGCCCGCACCGGGGCGGTGGCTATCTGAATTTCTTCGGGTTTGGCATCGTAGGGCATGCTTACGCCATAGAGCTTGCTGAACCAGAAGTTGGCATCAAAACTGCCGTGTAAAAAATAGGCATGAGGAAGGTGTGGGCGAATGGCATGGATGCGATCTAGCCCGAAAGTATGCACGCGGCCTTCGGGGTGGTCGTAGCCGAGCAAAAACCAGCGTTTGTTGTAGGCCTTGAGGAGGTAGGGGCTGACGATTTTTTCCATCATTTCCTCCTCGTTGAAGGGCTGGTAGTGCATCAAGATCCGTTCGCGGTTGCGGATGTGGTCATAGAGTGTCCTGAGCCATTGGTGGCCGGGGCCATCCTGCAATTGATCGAACAAAATGAGGGGGCGCTCGTCTTTGGTAGCCACGGTTGGTGCCTCCTGTGCGAGCTGTAGGCTGAGGGCTTCCAATTCTGCTATCAGGGGCCATTGGGGGTAGTGGCGCAAGAGCTGCAAAGCTTCCAGCAACTGCTGCACATGCTGCTGGCTCCAGGGAGGCTCGTAGGCGCGGAAGCGCGGATCGGCATAGGCGTAGTACTTGTTGTGCTGCACCACAATAGGCGCTTGGTAGCCCAGATCGCCTTGGCGCATCCGCTGGATGGTCTGCAGGATACTGCGCCGGCTGGGATCGCGCGCTTCGGGGCGGGTTTTGCGGGCTGCTGTGCCGCAGGCGCGGGCGAGGTCTTCCCAGGCCCACAGCCGATCGGGCTGCTGCAAACATTTGTCTATGGCTTGCGCACGGATTTGATCTGCTTTGGACATCGGAGTGGGTAGTTGTTGGTTTTTTGTAAGGAGATGGCTCACGCAGGAGCCGTGTTTTTTCTTTAGTAGCCATACTGCTGCTTGGCTTTTGGGCTTCGACGGAGCTTTTGTCTGTCAGCGATGGCTGTTGGATAAGCCAAATCCTGTCAATCCTGTTAGTCCTGTCTAAGGATCCAATGTATCGCTCAGCATAAAAATCCTGTAAATCCTGTTAATCCTGTCTGGACCTGCCTAATCCTGTAAATCCTGTCTAAGAATCCAATGTATGGCTGAGCATAAAAATCCTGTAAATCCTGT
>DAITME010000095.1:0-14544 GCA_036835305.1 Lewinella sp. | reverse complement strand
AATGCCGTACAACTCTGTTATATCCCAACAAAACCAGTATCAAAGCTGCGCTTTTCCCCCATCGGCGCCTGAATGGGTAGGGCGGTGACTTGCGTTAATGGTATTAAGGACATATTTCGATCGCAAGATAAGGTCTTTGGTTTTATATATGCAAGTTTTGGGTGAAAAAAATGTATTTTTTTTTGAAAAATCATAACAATGCCACCCCCTGCTGAGATACAGGCTACCTGAACAATCACTCCCTTTAGCTATCTAGAGGCTCGTGCGAAGGCCGAGACCAGCGCAGCGATATGTCGGCAGCCCCTTCCTCTGTGCCTGCTGGGGGCAGTACCGATTGCGAAGCTGCCCCGAAGGCAGCGCCTATGCCGTTATTATCACTTTTTGTGCAGGCACCCACAGTGGTTTCGGTAGTAGTGATAGCGTGGCGCAAAGAAATGATGAAAAAACCGAAATAAGCGTATAATAAACGAATAAATACGTTTATAAACGGGTGTAGATGGAACGCAGATATCGCAGCTGAAAGGAACGGTTCAGCCTCACCTACTGGGGCTGCTTGTGATGTAGGCATGGCTCATAAGAAAAAACTTTGCTCCTGCATTTATGCCCGCATCGGCGTGAGCCATCCCCTTTTAAAAGGCCGACTGCACCCGTCTCAAAAAGGTAGAAGCGGTGCTTAGCTCCACGGGGAGGATTTCGTAGATACCGCCGTCGGGCATTTTCACCACGAGGTCTTTGGCCTTCATGGTGCCCAGCTCGTCCATAAAGCTCGTATTGTTGGAGGCTACGTTGAGGATGCCATCTTTGAACCCAAAGAAGTAGAAGAGTTCGCTGGGCGATTTGATGTAGATGTAGAAACGGTCATCGTTGTTGGCGCTGGTCATTTTGAATTCGGTATGAATTTCCAGCATTTTGTTGATGGATTCGCCGCCTATACTCACCAGGCCTGTATTTTTCTCCGTACTCACAAAGCTTTGGTAATCTTGGTTCCAGCGCAATTGGAGCTTGCTGAAGAGCAGTGTGTGGGGGTTGATTTTCTTATCCAAGTCAATATAGCCCAATGCCATGCCTTGTAGGGCAGTCTCCAGTTCTTTGCCTTGTGGGAACAGATTGCGGACGCCATCGCGATAGAACTCCCCATCGGTCACCAAATTCAGCGAAGGCGAGGCGAAGGAAGCCGACTTTATATCCGTCAGCATCAGATTAAGCAGTTTGCCAGGTAGCTGTATATCGATGGCAGCCATCATTTCTACGTTTACATCAGGGTAGGCGGTAGGGATAGCGGCGTTGATAGTAAGGCTGGTTTCTTCTTTCTTCTCTTCTTCTTCCTCCAGCAGCATGATGTCATCTTCGGCAGGCTTCGGGGCTTCTTCTTTCTTCTCCTCTTCCGGAGCTGCTACGATGCTAAAAGCTTCGCCGGGCACATCCATTTGAATGCGGCCATAGCTTTTTACCCCTATATAATTGAGACGGGTACCCACGCCCAACATGCCTTCCCCTTTCAGCTTCCCTACCCTATTGTCTAATACCATCAGGTTGCCCGTGGTGGTATTTTCTATGACGCGGCTGCTATCGCCGAACAAGAAAAGATCCCTTTCTTCGTCGTACTTGAACACGCCAGCGATGGGTAAAATACCGTGATCTACCCGACCGTCCTTGGTCTGTAGCATAACGGGATATATTTGCCGCCGGCCTTTGCTCAGAAAGAAGCCTGTGTGTAGCGGTAAGCCTTCTTGATCTTTTGGCGCATTGATTTTGAGGGTGAGGTCTTTTTTATCGCCTTCGCTCTCGACGGTAAACCACTGCGGATTGCGGAGATAATCGGCTTCAATTTTGGCGTAGCCATCGAAGTAGAGGTTTTTGCTACTAGCATCCAGGTTGATGGTGCCTCGAAAGCGGGTTTTGTTATCGATGTAGAAGACGGTACTTCCCTCCACTTTGCCTTCCGCGCGGGTAGCGGTGGCTTTCTCGCTGCGCTTTCCTTTCCCTATGGGTTGGCCGATGATGTTTTGCAGCTCTAGTTCCTGCTCGTGGGGCCCCACGTTGTACTCGTAGAATCCGCTGGCCTTATACATTTTTCGGCCTTCGATATCCACGGTTGCTCGGTTGATAACGTGGTAGCGATTGATGGAATCAGCAATAATTTTGGCATTTTCCAGGGTAGTGATCTTCGCTCCTGGTTCCACGCGGGCTTTGCCATCGGCGAGGTAGATCAGCGCATCGGCACTTTTGATGTATTCTACGCCTTCCACTTCCAGCATGCTGGTATTGAGGTCGTAAATGGCTTTTTCTCCTAGGAAAATGAGCGAATCCTGATCGGGGTGGGTGCTGATAAATCGCCCTTTGTCGCCCGGCTCTGCCTGGAAGCCGATTACATTCCCGCCCATATCCCAGCTGAATTCGTCAATGGAAGTTTGAAACTGGTTGTAGGGCAAGGAGGTAGCCAATTCATTGGTATTATTATTGAAAGTACCCACGCCCTTCTCGAAATCTAAAGAAGCATTGACATTGGTCGTAGAAAGTGCCAGGCGCTCATCAGATTCCAAGCTCCGAATACGCACGTCTGCCGTATCCGCCTGGGCGCTAAAGGTACCGAAGTCGATTGCTGCGCTATTCATACTCGCTGCTGGCCAATCGAGTTGTCCACTGCCTTTCAGGCCCTCTGGCGTTAGAACAAGGGTGCCATCAAAGTCGTGTTCTCCGCTTTTGAACAGGTGGAAAGGCTCTTTTTCGGTGGAGTTAATTAACAAGCTATCAGCATAAGGGCGCCAGTCGATATTAACTTGGTTGCCACGCACTTGTGGTAGTATCCGGAAGCTTCGCTCTTCCTCCAGATTAAAAACATCCGCGCTGGCGGTGGCTCTATCGAGTTGGAAGGTAATATCCTCACTATTGATCTCTGCCCCAATGTAGGAGAGTTTTCCTTTGCCGTGTAGGCCTGCATTACTAAGGCTCAGGTCACCTTCATAAGCCCCTCTTTCCCCATAGAGTGCCTCGTTCTCCGATTTGGTAACGAAGCCCAAAGAGCCGTCTTCCTGCAAAGTAACCGTCTCCTCGATAGCTGGAAAAATGCCACCGCTATTGAGCTGTCCTTTGAACTGTACATCTGCCTCCGTGAGCTGGTGGAGGCTATTGAAATTGAAGGGCGCCACCTCGAAATAGAAGCTGTCGCGCTGGTAGGGTGATTCCGGATCGCCTTTGTCGTAGTAGATGTAAGACAATTTCTCCGACTTCAAAGCGGGAAAAATAGCAATGTCTTGCTTACCAGATTTATTCTTAGGCGCATCCAGCAGCAAGGTACCGCTCAGATATTCGATACGGGAAGCGATGGATAAAGCCTTGGGTTTGGCAGGGTCACTTTGGGGATCGGGGATGTATAAGTCCAGGTAACGAACGGAATCCATCACGATATGATAGGGTTCGTATTTGAAGTGGAAATCATTGCCCAAAATAACTGCATACCCAGCAAAAACCTTGCCATGAAAATCGAAATCCCGATCGCCGGAGATGGTAATTCGTTCTCCTGCTGGCTGCACGGCAATGCGTTTGGGCTTGTTAAATTCCAGCGGCTTCACTGCATTCAAGCTGATTTCGCCTGTACGCAAATTAATTACACCATTCACTTCGGATGTTTCACTGTCTATCCGCAGCCGGTCGAAGTCTTTCTCTCCCCTATCGGCTCTGACGTAGTGCGCTACTTTGGGCTTAAGGCGCACGCGCTGCTCATCCACATCATAGGTAATGAAACCATCCGCTACTAACTCGAACAAAAGCGCCTGAACATTCGCCACCGTAAACCTGGGGTTGATGGCTTTGGCAATGCGGTCGGCATCGATAAAATCGGAGCCCACTACCTGATTTCTTAGGGAGAGCATAAGGGCTAGCGGATTCGACTCGGCGATATTTTGAACGCGGTAATAATCGTTCTTACTAAAGAAATCTTCGCTCTCAATTCTCACAGCGCCTTTATCAATAAAGCTGATGGTGGGCTTACCGATCAGGATGCTATCCTGATCGAGGTAGATATCCAAATAATCTGAAAAAATATTCACCTTATTGAGGCTGTGATAGAAAGGGTTGCGGTCGTTGCCAGATTTGGTGCGCGTGAGTTGTACGATCCGTTGCGGCACGTCCACTTTCATCGTTACGCTGGGGTGGTACAGGCTGTCTTCACCAAAGTAAATGGCAACTTCTACCCCTTCGCCGCCAATGCGCTCTTGTTGGCGGATGGTAAAGCGCTCGGCGCGGCCGAAGAGCTTTCGCTGCCCTTCCTGATCGTCGATGGAGAGCTGCACAGCGGCTTTGCGGCCTTCGTCGCCGATGGCATAAACGGTACTGCCTCTGATTTCGAAATTACCCGCTAGCTCAATGCCTTCCCCTACGTTTTTGATCTCCACGTAGCCATCCTGAGAAGTAAATTGGGGAAATGGCTGGCCCGCTTTTTGATCGGCCGAGGAGGTTTGGTTGCTCAAGCTGCCCAGCATTTCCCTGCTACCAAAATAAGCCGGATAACGCATCTTCGCCTCTGTAGCCGTGTAGCCGCTCCTGTTGGTACCAAAACTATAGGCAATCAAGTCGGCATTTACTTCTGGCGGTAGGCCTGCTTTTTGCCAGTCTATTTTTCCCCCTTGCCCCTGGGCTTCGCCGGCAAGTAGATCCACCACGATACTGGTTTCAAGGATTTCCAGACTATCGTGGCGCGATCGCAGCAGCAAGCGATCGATCTTTGCGATGGCAAGCCTAGGCTCCCCATCGTAACGCCAGCTAGCTTGGCCACCGGCTACAATCCAGTCGTTACCGCCCAGCCGATCGTCCAAAATCCGGTCGTAGAGATAATTGCGGGATAGTTGCAGAAATTTATCTACGCGACTGACGGTGAACTTAGCTTCACTCAAGATACTGTTGAAAACCTGGTGCCACTGCACAAACTGCGCTTCGCCATTTTCGGCATTTTTAATCTGCTCCAGACAGGCATAGTAATCAATGAAGCCGCCTTGACTGCGCACTCTTTGCTCCTGCATTTTGCTCGTGATGGCTACAATGATGGCTTGCTCCTCCTCCGTAAAAGCGCCCGATAAAAAGAGGCCCGAGAAATTGGTGAAAGCCTCGTCGGCAGGCTTGTTGCGCGAAGCCTTAGTGAATTCTTCCAATTGCTCCAAATAATCATCGGGGATAACCCCCTGAGCCGATAAAACCCCAAAATGTAAGCAGAAAAATAGCGAAAAAAGACGAATGTATTGGAGCATATAAGCGAAGTGGATAGTCAGAGAATTTATATTTTTCGAAAAACCCAAGCGTGCCAATCTCCCCTTTGCTGTTCTTTTAGCACCGCAAAACCAGCTTGCTGCCCCGCTTCTGCAAGCTGCTTGGCATCTTGGCTAAGAATGCCGCTCACAAAGAGCAAAGCCTCGGGCTTCATCCGCTGATGTAACGATGCCAAGGAGGCCAATATTACATTTCTGTTGATGTTGGCTAGGATTATATCAAAGCGCTGTTGGGTATCTACATCCTCTAGGGTGCCGTGGGTAACTTTTTCAATGGCCACCCCATTCAGCGCGGCATTTTCGAGCGTATTTTCGTAGCTAGGCCGTTCAATATCCACCGCCCAAGTAAATCCGGCTCCTAAGCGCTTGGCCAAAATGGCCAGCACACCCGTCCCGCAGCCATAGTCCAAAACGCTTTTGCCTTGAAAATCGTAGTCGAACATGGCCGCACTCACCATGTAGGTAGTAGCGTGGTGGCCCGTGCCAAAAGCCATTTTAGGGTCGATGACCAGCTCCTGCTGCACCCCCGCTATGGGGGCGTGGAAAGTAGCCCGAATACCCAGCTTCTCCCCTATCTGAATAGGCGAAAAATTCTTTTCCCATTCCTCATTCCAATTGACATCGGGCAAGCTTTGAAAGCTATACTGCAAAGGAAACTGCTGATTGATATCCGCCAAATCGGCTAGTGCATCGCTGTGTTCAGTGGCTAAACGAAAAGCCAATAGCGCTTCCTCTTGCTCTTCGAAGGCCTCAAAACCAGCCGCTTCTAGAAAGGCGATGAGGATTTCTTTATCTACTCCGGTTTGGATGATATATTGATTGTACATAAAAAGAAAATTTTGAATGAGTAAAATAAATTATTAAATTATTGCTAGACGCAGGAGCCGTGTTCTCAAATAGGAGCCGTGCTTTTTATGGGGACTCCCGAAAACCGCTTACCTTGCGGGCTAAATTTGGCTTATGGAACAAAATACTTTGGCTAGCCAATTGGCCGATGCATTAGCAAAAGTAGAACGACTGGCCGAGAGTAGCAAATGGCAGCGCTTTTTAGCGGCGCCGCTCCCCTATTTGCAAGCTACTGTTTTCAACAAAATGGTTTATCCCATCAGCAAACGGGCATGGCTTCGGACTTGCGATCTTTGCTTTGGCATTCCTTTCCAGGTAGCATTGCCTGCTGCTACGGATATTTTCCTTACAGGTGGAAAAACCCACGCCTCCGAGCGGCAACTGGCGCGCTTTCTATTACAGCATCTCCGGGATGGGATGACCTATGTCGATATAGGTGCTCACTATGGTTATTTTTTGGGGCTGGCCGCACAGCTCAATCCGCATGGCCTCAATATCGGTTTCGAGCCAAGCCCCACTACCTTCGCCTTGTTGCAGCAAAATATGCAGGGCTTGGCAGTACAACTTCATCAAAAAGGTGTGGGCGCCAAGGAGGATCAGCTTACTTTTTATCAGTTTCCTGCTAAGTATTCGGAATATAATAGTTTGGATATCGACCAATACGAAGGCCAAGCTTGGTTAGAAGCCTACCCGCCAAACCTTATCTCGGTGGAAGTCACCACACTAACAACGCAGCTCCAAGCCCCGCCAAACATCCTGAAAATTGATGTAGAAGGAGCCGAAGACCAAGTCTTATACGGCGCCGAAAAATGGCTGCTGCCAGGTAAAACACAGGTTTTGCTGGAGTATTTGCCAGCCCACAACAGCAACGGTAGCCATGGGAAGGCCCACCGCTGGCTACTGAAAAAAGGCTATCGTTGTCATCGCTTATCCGCAACGGGGCAGCCCATTGTGTGCTCGGATCCCGAGGCCTGGATGCGGGACGAAAGCGTGGATTCTACTAATTTGTTATATCTTGCGGACCTTAGATAGATGTTCTAAAAAACCGGGCACAAACCGAATTTTCGCATATCCAGACCTAGTGCTCTGTCAAGGCTAAAACTTCGGGTTATCCGTGGCGCCTTTTGCGGCTACTCTTCGTTGAAGAACCCCTTTCATAGCCCCGCTATGCGCGGGAACCTCCGCCTCGACTAGCCACAAAATTCGCTAACTTTCAACCTGAAAATTAACGCTTGACAGACCACTCGGATGAGCATAGACACAGCCGAGGACGAATATGTACCGACAATTTGGTTTACGCCCAAGAAACCTTGCTCCTGCAATAAAAACCTTGCTCCTGCGAGAGCCAGCGAGTGCATATGTACCCCTGGGGCAACACATTTATCAGCCATTATTGCCACAGGCATCTACCATTTCATCAAGCTACAACCACTATGTTTATTGTTTTTGAAGGCCTGGATGGCAGCGGAAAAAGCACCCAAATAGAACTCCTCGCCCAATGCCTGGAAGCGGAGGGGCACACGGTTCACCTCACGGCCGAGCCTACCGAATGGATTGCCGGGCGCTTGATCCGCGATGTGATTGAACATCGGCAGACGGCCCACCCACAGACCGTAGCTGCCCTCTTTGCAGCCGATCGTCTGGAGCACCTCCATCGCCCAGATAGCGGAATTTTGGCGCGGCTGTCGCGCGGGGAGATCGTGATCACAAGCCGTTATTACTACAGCAGCTTGGCCTATCAGGCAGAATTTGCCAGCATCGAATGGATTGCCGCCCTCAATCAACAAGCTAAACAAACGCGCCCGGCCGATATTACCTTTTTCTTGGACCTGCCCGCCGAGTTGAGCATGGAGCGCATCCAGCAGAACCGGGCCTCCACCGATCTTTTTGAAAATACCGATAAGCTCACCAAAGTTCGGGCGGCCTTCCGAGCAGCTTTTGCCTATTGGCCCGACGAAAATGTACAAGAACTAGATGCCAGCCAGCCCATCGAAAGCCTAGCAGCCGATATTTTCCAGCGCGTACAGGCGCTGCTTCCATAGGCTACTTCCTTCTCAGAACCGGCGCATCTTTCACCACCATCTGGATGGTGCGCGGCAGCCGCTCTTCGAGTAGTACAATCTTGCCGCGCCGCAAATTTTCCATCACCTCGGGCGTATGGTGGCGCACCGTAATCAGCTCTAATTGGCGATCTATGGTGGATTTATAGTCGGCATCAATCATTTCCACGAAGCGATCAACCTTATCGTCGATGTCGTTGAAGACCACATTGAAAGAGATGGCCGTGTTTTGCATCATATTCACCTGCAAGCGAAGTATGGTGATTTTCTCAAAGAGTTCTTTGATGTGCTGTTCGGCAACGAAGCTAAAATCGCGAGTGCTGACGTGTACCAAAGCCTGCTCCTTCTCGATGGCCACCATCGGCGGGTAGGAGGCATCCACTAGCTCGCTGATGAAGGTGCCTGGATCTTCAGGATCAATAAAAGAGCGGACAAAAAGCGGGATATTTTTGTTCTGTAGCGGTTTGATGGTTTTCGGGTGAATGACCTTGGCACCGTAGTAGGTCATTTCGATGGCTTCGTGATAGCTCAATCGCTCCAGTTTGGCCACGTTTTCGAAGACGCGAGGATCGGCCGTGTACACGCCGGGCACATCTTTCCAGATCGTCATGCTCTCCACATCCAAGCAATGGCTGAAAATGGCGGCTGTGTAGTCGGAGCCTTCTCGGCCCAACGTGGTTGTAAAATTTTCTGTGGTGCTGCCAATAAAACCTTGGGTAAGCAGGAAATCGCCGCCAGCCAGCAAGGGTTTGGCATATTTATGGGCGCGTTCGATCGTTTCTGGCCAGAGCACCCAGCCCTCGCGGTAGATATTATCGGTGATGATGACATCTCGGGCATCTAACCACTGGGTAGGCAGACCCTCTTTTTGTAGGAAAGCTGCCAAGATCCGGCTACTCATCAATTCTCCTAGCCCGATGATCTGATCGTAGTCGTAGTCGTAGTTATCACTAGGTTCCTCGTCTAATACCCATTCTACGCTCACCACGAGGTCGTTCAGCTGTTCGGCAAGTTCCTCGGGTACTTCCCCGAATAGTTCCCAGCAAATGCCTATATGAGAAGCCCGGATTTGCTCCAGCTGCGCCCGGGCAGCCTCCTCTTTCCGATCCTGGTAGGCCCGCACGACGCCCTCCAGTTGATCGGTCGTTTTCCCCATCGCGGAGACCACGATCACCAACGATTTATCTCGGTGCTTTTGTAAAATATTCGCCACATTCCTGATGGCCTCCGCGCTACGCAGCGAGGCCCCTCCAAACTTAAAAACCTGCAATTTTTTGCCAGACATCTCTTCTTACAGTTTATGCTCCCTCCTACACAGGACGAAAAGCGGGGCAAAGGTAAGGAATGGGTTGGAATCCGAAAAAGGTTTCCTAGGCGGGGAAATCTCAACCTCCCATGACTTCAAATGCTGAGTACAGAAAAGGCATGCCCCGTCGCTCCTTTCAGCTCTCTACTTTTAACTTTCTACTCACAAATTCATAAACAAAAAACAGCAGCACCGCTCCGTATTCTAAGGCAAGCAAATATAGGTTCTCTTGGGCAGGCAGGGTGGTGTAGGTGGTGTAGGTGAGCACGATAAAAAAAGACCACAGCAGCGGAAATCGCCAAGAAGTGAAGCAGCACAAGACGATAGGCAGCGACAAATACCAAGGGTGGACCGTGGTGGCGCCTAGCAAATAGATCACGAAAGCGAAGAGCCACAAAGCGGGTAAGGCTTCCCAGGAATTGGGCTGTTCCTCGATTTTTGGTGAAGCTTCTTCAGACCAAGATAGCGGCAACAGCTTTGGAAAAAGCTGCTGGTACACATGTAGCGCATAGGCGCGCCAGCTATCCGCGCCGCTGCGGCGGTAAAGCCCTTCCAAGAGGGCGAAAAACAGGATAAAGACCGCTGCGCCCTTTGCCAGCGCTGGACCGATGACGGCAATTTGGTTCCAACCCGTCTGCTGATAGCCAATTTCTCGGGCGATATAATAGAGGCTGGCATTGAACTCGAATTTCCGGAAATACAAATCCAAGCTGCTGCCGAAATTATTGCTCATTCCGCTTGCCAGCAAGGGAGCAAACAATAATAAACACACACCCCCAAAGGTGATGCTAAATATCCAAAAAGGCCGCGAACACCCGTATCGCCATAGGCGAACAATCAGAAAAGGCAAGAACAGCAAGGGCAGCAATTTACTAGCCACCGATAAGGCAAAAGCACCGCCCGCCAGCCACCAATTCGACTGCAGCAAAGCCCACAGCGACAGCAGCAAAAAAACGATCATAACGCCTTCAAAATGCAGATTGCCCATGATTTCCACCAGAATGAGCGGATTGAGCCAATACAACAGCAGCCGCTCGCGAGGCAAAGACCAGGCTTTTAGTAGTTGCCACATCAAATAAAAAGTACCCAACTCAGCGGCTAATAAAAACAACTTCATGAGCACAGCCGCCCCCCACCAACTGCTAGGTGCCACCGTCGTTGCCGCAGTAAAAACAGCCTGGGCGATAGGCGGGTAGATAGTGTAGTAATCTGGCGAGTTGAGAAGGCCAAACAGCTCGGGCGTGAGCCCCGCTACACCACGAGCCTCTTCCAAATAGTAGGCAGGCAACTGTGACAGCGGGTTGATGCCACTACGCAGCAGATGCCCATCCCAAATGAAGCGATAGACATCATCGCTCAGTAGCGGAAAAGCAAAAAGCAGCAGCAGCCGCAACAACAGCCCAAAAAAAACCAAGGGCATCAATAAACGCCGTTTCCTCGCTTTATCGCCTTTCATTCGAACGCGAACAACTGCCCAATAACCAGCAAAAGCCAAGGAAAAGCCGAGGAAAACCTGCCAAAAATCACTGCGATCTACAGCAAAACCCAAGAAAAGGACGCCCAGTGAAAAAAGGAAGGCACCAATGGCTAAAGTCCAAGTGTAGGGTATGATAAAAGGCCGGCTCATGCGGCAAATATAGTGTATAAATCCTGTCTAGATGATAAAAGTTAAGTACCCTACCTCATAGGTACTTGGTCGGCAGCGGATCGTAAAATAATAAAATCTTTCCTTTCCTAAGACGTTGGCCCCGGAAAAGGGAAGAAGTCATTGGTTAATCGATTAAAAAGGGCGTTTTCCCATCCGTGATGATCACTTTGCTGTTGTTCGATCTGGAGAGTTCCATGAAAGCCTCGATACTTCTTATTTTGATGATGTTATCGGTGAGCCCTTCCGAAATAATTTTTTGCGCATCCCGAACGCCTGTGGCATCGATTATTTTCCGCTCTGCCTCTAGCCTCGCTTGCTGTAGGATAAATTCCATGCGCATCGCGTCTTGTTCGGCCTGTAACTTTTGCTCGATAGAATTTGCCAAGCCAGCAGGCAGTTGGATGCTCTTCATCAGCACGGCACTCACTATAATGCCTTGTTCGGTAAGTGTTTCACTCATTTTGTCCTTGATGGCCGCCTCTATCTCGGCGCGCATACCAGAGTGCATGTCTTTGGCAAAATACTGGGCGCAAACATCCGAAGAAGCCGAGCGGAAGACGTTGGAAATGATGACCTCGTAGCCCTGCCCAATGTTGCGAATGACTTTGGGCACACTCGTCTCCTCGATTTTGTACAGAATGGAAATTTGTGCTTGCACGCTCATCCCCTCCTTGCTAGGAAGGGACAAGGAAAGTTCCACATCATTGAGCTGAACATTGGTTTTGATGACCTTGGTGGTTAGTGGGTTGAACCACAAGGTGCCTTGGGTGTGTATTTCATCGGAGAGCTTGCCCAGTTTTTGCCTCACGCCCACTTCTCCAGGTTTGACGATGGCGCAGCTAGAAAGGTAGAAAGCTACGGCCAGCAACAGAATAACCTTTGTTTTCATAATGCTTTAGATTTGGTTGGTTAAGAGATAAATAGGTACCTAAGCGCAAGCACTCAGATAATTGATAAAAGAAAAATTAAGCGCATTCAAAAGTTTTATCGACTCATCCGATTTTACGCAAAGAGGACAAATGCTTCTCCCACAATCCTTGCTCCTTTTAAAAAATATGGCTCCTGCGAGAGCCAGCGAGTGCGAACCGTGCCCGCCGGCACGCCCGTCTGGGTATGGATATACACGCAGTGCCCGTCTTCCAACCCGCCGTGCCCGTCTGGGTATGAGCCGACACGCCCGCATGGGTTTAGTAGGGCAAGTGCAACATCAGCATATGTGTAAGCGAGCAAGGCAAATGCAGGAGCAATGCCTACTATCTTGAGCAGTGTCTGAGAAAAAAGACCTTAAGCATCCACTGAAAAAGCCGACAAAAATACAATCAAAAAAGTTAATATTTGCCACCTTTTTGCGTACATAAAGCGTTTATTCGGTGTAGGCTGCCGATAAGCGAAGCAAACAGTAGCGAGTACAAACCCGAGGGTATTCGCCAGCACATCCATGGGGTCGTAGGTGCCGTTGCTGATGCCGAGGGCTTGGGTGAGTTCCATCCCCTGCCCTACTGCGAAGGGCAATAGGTAGATGGGAAAAGACAAAAACCGTCCTCCGCTGCCGACCTGCAAGCCCAGCCAAGTGAGCAGCGCTATCCAACAAGCTCCCGGGAGGTTGTAAACCCAAAAATCTGATAAAGGTGAAAAGGCCTGAACAGCTTCGCGCCCCAGCAGGAAACTTTCTCCAAAAAGCGACAGCATATGGCTATTGAGGTGTACGTATAAGGGCCGATAAGCCAGTGCTATAAATGCGCAATAGACAAAAAGCGCCCAAACGGTATATCTTTGCAGAAGACGAGGCAATTATCCGGTGATTGAGCTGGCAAAGGTAAGGAAATTGTAGTAACTGCCTTTGGTAAGTGAAAATTATAGGTGCTAAATTCTATTGTATGCGTCTTAAAACGTAGTTTTGCCCGATGAATGAAAAAATCGTTATCCTCGATTTTGGGTCGCAATACACCCAACTGATAGCACGGCGGATTCGCGAGCTCAACGTGTATAGTGAAATTGTTCCCTACAACAAGGTGCTTTCCCTAGACGATAGTGTCAAAGGTGTTATTCTGAGTGGAAGTCCTTTTAGTGTCCGCGACGAGAACGCCCTGCACCCCGATCTGGCGCCCATCATTGGTAAAAAACCCGTCTTAGCTATTTGCTATGGCGCTCAGTATATCGCCCAGCACTTTGGAGGGAGCGTAGGACGCTCTCAGACGCGGGAATACGGCAAGGCGAAATTAGCCACCATTCATCAAGCAGACGGCCTGCTGTCGGGCATCCAAGCAGGCTCTCAGGTCTGGATGAGCCACGGCGATACAATCATGAGTCTGCCCGCCCAATTCGAGCTAATCGCCAGCACCCACGATGTGGAAGTGGCCGCGTATGCTTCGAAAGCGGCTGCCTTTGCTGCGCCGGTCTATTGCTTGCAATTCCACCCAGAGGTGTACCACAGCCTGGATGGCAAACAACTCCTAGAAAATTTCGTCATTCGCGTCGCGGGCTGTAGCGGCGATTGGACTCCAGCCGCTTTCGTAGAAGAAACGGTGGCGGAACTGCAGGAGAAAATTGGCACAGAGCGGGTTCTACTAGGGCTAAGTGGTGGCGTGGACTCTTCTGTGGCGGCGCTCTTATTACACAAAGCCATTGGCGATCGGCTCTTCTGCTTTTTCATCGATAATGGCTTGCTTCGCAAAAACGAATTTGAGGAAGTGCAAGCCTCCTATACGGGTATGGGGCTAAACGTCACGGCCATTGATGCTAGAGCGGAGTTTTACCAAGCTTTAGCGGGCCACAGCGATCCGGAGACCAAGCGCAAAATTATTGGCCGCGTCTTCATTGAAGTTTTTGAGCGCGAAGCCAAAAAGCTATCGAACATACAATGGTTGGGGCAAGGTACCATCTACCCAGATGTAATAGAATCTGTGAGTGTTCACGGCCCATCCGTAACGATAAAATCGCACCATAATGTGGGCGGTTTGCCTGCCAAAATGGGTTTAAAAATCGTAGAGCCCCTCCGCTTTCTCTTCAAAGATGAGGTAAGAAAGGTGGGAACAGAAATGGGTATGCCCGCGCATTTGATTAAGCGACATCCCTTCCCAGGGCCTGGCTTAGCTATCCGAATACTAGGAGATATCACGCCTGAAAAAGTGGCCCTCCTACAGGCAGCCGATGCTATCTACATTCAAAAATTAAGAGATTACGACCTCTACGACCAAGTATGGCAGGCGGGTACAATTTTGCTGCCCGTACAATCCGTTGGGGTAATGGGTGACGAGCGCACCTACGAGCAAGCCGTGGCGCTTAGAGCCGTCAATAGCACCGATGGCATGACCGCCGAGTGGAGCCACCTGCCCTACGATTTCCTCGCTGCAGTAAGTAGCGAAATTATTAATAACGTTAAAGGAATAAACAGAGTCGTTTATGATATCAGTACCAAACCGC
>DAITME010000094.1:0-14778 GCA_036835305.1 Lewinella sp. | reverse complement strand
TAACAAGTGCAGAACTAAACGCAATATGCGCTCACGGGCCAAGGAGGACATAGGCTTACTTTTTGTTAATTTAAGTTTCCAGCTCCCAATATACAACAAATCCCCATTCGCTCAACAAAAACGGCACCCACACCAGCAATTGTCCAAAGGCTGACACAAAGTCCTTACCCAACATGGCGCTGCTCTTGAACCTTGCTCCTGCATTTATGCCCTATGTCGTGGAAAAAAGTAGAAGGCGAAAAACAGAAAGCTAAAAGCCAACAGCCAATTCAACGGCCGCGAAGCCAAAATCTTCACCAACCCCAGAGAAAACCTAATTGTACATTGCACATTATTCACTGCACATTGTGCATTTATTTCTCCCCCCTCCCCAGCAACCAAACCAGCGCCAAACCTGCTAAAACAGCCACTATTACTGCCAGCGTTAGCGGATCGCCTTGGTAGCTAGCGGGCAGCACATTTTTTTCCAACAGTGGCACCAGTTCGCCTTGGCTATTGGTGCGCGTGGTGAGGACGTTGCGCCAAGGCCAAAGTTTGTTGAGCGAGCCGATCATGAAGCCCGTCAGCAGCGCCAGCGTAGGATGTGGGAAGCGCTGGAAAGTGTAGGTCAGCAGCCGACTGAAGAGCGCCAGGCCAGCCAAGCAGCCCAAACCGAAAGCGACGAAAATCGGCAGTTGGGATAGATCCCCCGAAAGCAGGCTGCGCATAGCCGTGAGCACAATCGGGTACATGCCCAGTAAAATGAGGATGAAGCTGCCCGAAATGCCAGGTAAAATCAGCGCGGAAATAGCAATGGCCCCCGACAAAAAGACCATCCACAGCTGCTCGCTGCCACTGAGGGGATTGAGGACAGTCAGGAAATAAGCCGCCAGGGCACCCAGCAGCAGCAGCAAGATTTCCACGGCGCGCCACTTCCCCACTTGGCGAAAAATATAGATAGCCGAGGCTACAATCAGCCCAAAGAAAAAAGCCCACACCACCGGTGGATAATGCTCCAACAAGCCAGTGATGCTAAAAATGGCTATCACCAAACCCACTACCATACCGCCGCCGAGCAAAACGAGGAAGTTGCCGTCTATCCGCTTCCAAACCGCTGCCAGACCTTCCCGCCGCCACAGCCCCAGAAGGCTAGGGTCGAGCAGGTGCCCAATGGCTGCCAACAAGCGCTCGTAAATGCCGGTGATAAAAGCAATGGTACCACCACTCACACCCGGAATGGCTTCGGCCATGCCCATGGCGCCGCCTTTTAACAGGATATAAATTTTTTCTTTCATGGCGCAAAGAAACGGTATAAAAACAAAGTAGTGCTCTGCCAAGCCTTTATTTTCGGCTCGACAGAGCACTAGGCCGCCCAAGACAAAAAAAGACGCTATGTTTGTGGCAAGAAAATCACAGCAGCCATGACAATCAATCGCAGAATTTTCCTCCAACGCGCCTTTTACGGCGGCTTGATGCTCAGCAGCGGATCGGCCTTATCCGCCCTACCCACCGCCCGTACCTCCAGCAAACTGGTAATTTTGCATACCAACGACTGGCACAGCCGCATCGAGCCCTTCCCCGCCGGCGCCGGCCGCAATGCCAACCAGGGCGGCGCGATTCGCCGTGCGGCACTGATCGATCAGGTGCGCAGCCAAGAAGAACACGTCCTATTGCTGGATAGCGGCGATGTCTTCCAAGGCACCCCCTACTTCAATTTCTTCGCTGGCGAGCTGGAGTTCAAGCTCATGAGCCAAATGCGCTACGACGCAGGCACCATCGGCAACCACGATTTCGACGCTGGCATCGAAGGCCTGGCCAAACAACTGCCCCACACCAATTTCCCGCTGCTCTCGGCCAACTACGGCTTCAAAGACACCCCCTTGGAAGGCAAAACCAAGCCCTACCACATCATCGAAAAAGGCAATATCCGCGTAGGCATTTTCGGGCTGGGCATCGAACTAGAAGGGCTCGTCCCCGCCGCCATGTATGGCAAAACGACCTACCAGGAACCCATCGACGTCGCCAACCGAACCGCCAAGCTACTCAAAGACGATAAGCGCTGCGACCTCGTTATCTGCCTCTCCCACCTCGGCCACCGCTACCGCGATAAAAAGGTCTCCGATGTGGTACTCGCCACCCAATCACGGCACATCGACATCATCCTCGGCGGCCACACCCATACCTTCCTGCGGCAGCCCGAAAGCCTCCCTAATCTCGATGGCGAACCCGTCATCATCAACCAGGTGGGCTGGGGCGGCCTACGCTTAGGACGGCTCGATATCCAGTTCGATCGCAGCCGCAAACAAGCCTGCGTGGACTGTAAAGCATTGGTTGTAGGCTAAGGTCTGAAGGATATGGCTCGCGCAGGAGCCATGCCATCTCAAAAGAGCAAAGAGAAAAAAGAAAAAAATCTTCCAAAACATTTGCATTTGTCCTCTGCTTTACCCCATCTTTGCAGTCCGAGCTTAGCTTTCGAGCTCACGCACTGAGCAGGATTCAGACGCCCATTCTAACCAGCATTCCACTGGTATTTCAAGCCCCGGATCAAAATCTCGCGCCAAAGCCCTCCCAGCAACGGCGGTTCTGTTCAAAGCAACTTACTGATACACCAAACATTTTTTTTAGACCGTAACGGAAAGGCTCCCCCTCCTCCGCTTGCCAAATGTTTACCCTCATTATGACTATGGATCACGCTACAGTTTGGACTAATTGCCTGCAATCAATTCGCGAACGAGTGGACGCTCAGAGCTACCGAACGTGGTTTGAGCCCATCAAGGCCGTGAAGCTGCAAAGCAACGAACTGACGATCCAAGTCCCCCACCGCCTTTTCTACGAGTGGCTCGAGGAACACTATGTAGATGTACTCAAAACCAGCCTGCGTACGGCCCTAGGCGATAATGGCCGGCTGCTCTACCAGATTATCAACCACCGAAGCAACAACGATACAGCAGCAAAAAACAACAGCCAGGCCGCCAATACCAGCAGCCGAAATTCCCAAAACCCCGATAAACCCTATGCCGATAAAATTCGCAACCCCTTTGTTATTCCCGGCATCGAAAAACCCCGCATAGAAAGCAACCTCAATAGCCGCTTCACTTTCGCCAACTTTATCGAAGGCGATTGCAACCTCCTAGCGCGCAACGCCGCCAAAGCCGTAGCCGACCGCCCCGGCAATACGGCCTTCAACCCCCTGGTGATTCATGGCAACGTCGGCTTGGGAAAAACACACCTGCTCCAAGCCATCGGCAACCATGTGGCCGAAAAGTTCCCCCGCAAATCGGTGCTCTACGTCAGCACCGATGAGTTCACCAACCAGATCATCAACGCCATCCAAAACAATGCCACCAGCGATCTGCTCAACTTCTACCAGCATGTGGATGTCTTGCTCGTGGACGATATCCAACAGCTCTACAACCGCACCAAAACCCAGGATATTTTCTTCAACCTCTTCAATACGCTGCGGCAAAACAACAAGGCCGTGGTACTCACCTGCGACCGGCCTATCAAAGACCTCCACATCGAGGAACGCCTAAAAAGCCGCTTCATGTGGGGCCTCACCGCCGATCTCACCCCCCCCGATCTGGAAACGCGCATGGCCATCCTCTCCGCCAAAGCTTCCTCCGAAGAGGTGCAGCTCTCCAGCGAAGTAGCCGAATTTATTTGCTTCCACATCCAAGCCAACATCCGCCAACTCGAAGGGGTACTCAATAATTTGGTGCTCCATAGCGGCATCGCTGGCCGAGAAAAAGGCATCAACATTGATTTAGCCAAAGAGGTACTGCGCAACTTCGTCAACGAAATCAACAAGGAGGTCACCCCGGAAGTTATCCAAAAAACCGTAGCCGATTACTTTAGCCTCGATGTAGAAAAATTGCAGTCTTCCACCCGCGTTCGCCAAGTAGTGATGGCGCGGCAAATCAGCATGTTCCTCGTCAAGAACTACACCGATAAAAGCCTCAAGGCCATTGGCAGCCTTTTTGGTGGCCGCGATCACTCCACGGTCCTCTATTCTATCAAAACCGTACAAGACCTGATGGAAACCGATGAGGAAATCAAAAAAACAATGGAGGAACTCGATCGCAAAATTAAAATGAGCCAAGGTGAACAGTAAGCCAAGTACTACGCTACTGGTTCCTCACCACTTTCATGGGCCACCCGATAGTGGCAATGGGGGCTACACTTGTGGCCTCATCGCCGAAGCCCTCGATTTTACGCCCCAAATTACCCTCCGAAAACCTATTCCGCTGAATAGCCCCCTGCAACTTAGTCAGCAGGCTGATGGCAGCTATCAGCTCCTGCAGGAGCAGGACAACAGCCTCGTTAGCAGTATAGCAGTAGCCGGCGATTTTTTACTGGAAGTTCCCGAAGCCATTTCCTTCGAAGCCGCCACTGCTGCCAGCCAACAATACCTAGGCCATCGGGCAGTCCTCGCCTACCCTAGTTGCTTCGTCTGTGGCGTGCAAAGGGCAGCAGGTGAAGGCCTACACATCTATGCTGGCTCGGTGCCCAATAGTGCCTATTATGCAGCGCCTTGGGTGCCCGCAACCCAACTGGCTACAACGGATGGCTTCATTCCGCCTCGCTACATCTGGGCTGCGCTCGACTGCCCGGGCGCCTACGCTGCGATGGGCAAAACCGTCAAGAACCTCTTGCTAGGTCGTATGAGTGCCCAAAAGTATCACCCCTTGTTGGCTGGCCAGCAAAGCGTGCTGATGGCCTGGCTGATGGCTCAGGAAGGGCGGAAGTACCATACCGGCACCGCTCTATATGATGATCAGGGTCGTTGCTTAGCGAAAGCTTTAGCCACTTGGATTGAAGTTGTGGGTTAATTAACCTATATTTGCCTTATAAACGACTATCCTATGCCTCGATCTACCTTTTTTCCGCTCTGTTTTTTGCTCCTGTTCTTTTTTTCTCCGCTAATGGATGTGCGGGCAGCCATCGCTCCTACACCAGCCCCCCCCGAACGGCAAACGAGCATCAACTTGTTGGAGGACAACAACAAAACCATTTCCGCCAAGCTGGGTCATAAACTAAGCTTCAAAGAAAAAATAGGTTTCAGCCTACTGCGAGGAAAACTCAAAAAAGCCGAGCGGAAAAAAGCCAAAGGACAGGAATATGGCCGAGATGGCTTACCGATCGCTTCTCTTATTTTAGGTATCCTGAGTATTTTAGGCTTTGGTTTGTTCCTATTTCCCGCCCTGCTAGCTGTTATTTTTGGAGCCGTTAGCCTCAAGCGCAACCGCTACGTTGATCCACCTAGGTACAACATGGCCATTTGGGGGATCGTATTGGGCGGTATATCTCTTCTGCTTACGCTAACAATTGTCTATCTTCTCATATTGATCTTCTGATAAAATTCGGGGGGCTGGAGCAAAACATGGCTCCTAACACAAAAAGCACTGCTCCCGCATATATGCCACCCACTAGAAGGCCGTGAGAAAAATTTATACGCGCTGAATTTCTTTCTTTCTGCCAAATTTTATACCTTCGCGGCGCAATATCACAACCATGGCATTGGTTTAGGGACAAGTGGGCGAATAAATTATAGTTTTGCCTGCTGTTACTTTTCTAAGCCTCTGGCATTATGCTGCTGTGAAGTGTGTAAAATAAAGACCACAAGGTTCCTATTTCACCAACAATCATCAACGAAAACAGTAAATAATTTTCACTTTATGAGTTTATTCCATTCAAAGACTTTCAAGTACATCAAGAACCTAGTTATCGGTTTAGGCGCTACCCTTGTAATGGTGGGTGCCCTCTACAAAATCCAATCTTGGGAAATGCCCACCATCGGTGGAATCACGATAGATATGCTATCGGTAGGGCTCATCACCGAGGCCATCTTGTTCGGTATGCTGGGCCTGCTAGGGCCTGAGCCAGACTATTACTGGGAGAAACTCTATCCGGGTTTGGACAGCGCAGACTCCCAAATCCAACCCCTCACTGCCGGTGGTGGTGTAAGCGGCCCTATGACGCCTGCCCTCAATGGCGAAGTGGTAGAGCAGCAGCTCGGCGGTATGCTCAGCGAATTGCAGGTAATGTCCAAGAGCATGAGCAGCCTCAAGGCGCTACAAGAAGCTGATTTCAGCGGCACCAGCGAGCAAATTCGCCAAATGGGCAACTTCTACTCCAAGCTCAACGAAGCCATGGCGGATTTAGCCGAAACGGCAGAAGATACCAAGGCCTACAAAGCCAATATGCAGCAGCTCAACACCAACTTGGGTCAGCTCAACAATGTGTATGGCAACATGATTGGCGCTATGCGCGGCGGCTTGCAATAAGCCACTGCCCCAAGAGAACCAAGCAATTATTTTACAACTCCAGCTTATTGGTTAGGCAGCAGTGCTGTTGAGAAAAAACGCAGACTGCCGCCCATCCAAAGCATTAAAAATAAATTATGTCAATTCCAAAGGAACCGAGGGCGTTGATGATCAATATCATGTATTTGGTACTGACCGCCATGCTCGCCCTCAACGTATCCGCAGAGGTCATGAATGCCTTCTTCACGCTCGACGACGGCAACAACAACAGTATGAAGGTAGTGGATGATCAGCTAGACTCCACTGTAAAAAGCCTCAAGGACCTCCTGAAAGACGATGCCAAAACGCGTTTCCGCCCAATTGAAGGTGCTGTGGACGAGGTCAGAGGTATCGCCCAAGAGTTCAATCAGTATGTTGATGAACTTCGCAATATTCTGATTGATGCCGGCGGCAACAACAACGGTACGGTGGACGAAGGCGACTACAAAGAAGAGCACTTCGGCGATATCCACTACATCCGCGGAAAAAAGAACAAGGATGTCACCACCCGCTTAATGGTGGATGGCCTTCCGGATGTCAACGGTGGCACGCCCTACGGCACAGAGCTAAAGGGGAAAATCATCGAGACGCGGGAACGACTCATTGGCGCCTACAGCAAGCTTCTCAACGAGCACGGCGAGGCGATGGACCAAGACAAAGCTGGTATCGAGAAGTTGATCCAGTCGGTTGCCAATGATATGGCCTTCAATATCGACGACGAAACTTGGCAAAACACCAAAGGAAAGAAAAGCTGGGAGGATTTCAAATTCCGCCAGATGCCCTTGGCTGCCGTCATGCCGCTCCTAAGCCAAATGCAGTCTGATTTGAAAGTATCAGAGGCCAACATGGTCAATAGCATGGCACAGTTGGCTGGTGGTAAGGTAATCGATTTCGACTCTTTCTTCCCCGTTGTAGCGGCCGACCGCAGCTATGTGGTTAGCGGAGAAAGTATCAAAGCAATAGTTTCCGTTGGTACTTATTCTACTTCGCTAGACCCTGCCAACGTACAGATTACTGCTGGCGGCCGCCCGCTCAGCATCAGTAGTGATGGTACAGCAGAACTGACGATCCCCGCCTCCGGAACTGGCCAAAAGAGCATTCCCCTTGCAGTGAGTGTCACCAACCCGCTCACCGGAAATGTAGTGGAGGGTAAAGGAGAGTTCGTCTATGAGGTTGGCGCCCGCTCTGTAGCCGTTTCCGCCGACAAAATGAACGTCTTCTACTTGGGTGTGGATAACCCCCTGACTGTTTCTGCTTCTGGTGTATCTTCCAATGCCGTCCGCGTCAACTTCAGCGGCAGTGCCAGTGGTACTGGTAGCGGTAGCAAATGGACGGTGCGCGGTACTTCCCCCGGCGAGGCCACCGTTACGGTAACGGCCAACGGACAAACGCTCGGCAGCTTCCCCTTCCGGGTGAAGCGCATCCCCGATCCGCAGGCGCGCCTAGGTCAAAAAATCGGTGGCAACATCGGCACCGGTGAGTTCAAAGCCCAGCGCGGTGTACTAGCCATCTTGGATGGTTTCGATTTCGATGCCCGCTGCGACATTGTCGGCTATGACTTAGTGTATGTTCCCAAACGAGAAGATGCTGTATTGTCTAGCAATCCCGGGCCGAGCTTCAATTCTCAGTCCTTAGCGCTGGTTAACCGCGCCAAACCTGGCGATTCTTACTTCTTTAACAACGTTCGGGCGAAGTGTCCCGGTGATAATGCTAGCCGGGAGATCAACTCGATGGCCTTTACCGTCAAGTAAGGTGCCATGCGGCTAGCCGTGTAAAAAGCCCGCCCTCTGTAAGACAGACGGCGGGCTTTTTAATTCCCCTCACTCAAGAAACGTTAAACTTTGCGCGAATAATCACTTTTTAGCCCCTTTATGTACTAGCTTTGTTGTGTACGGCGTTTGTAGTACGTATTTTCGCACCGCCCTAAAGGGCAATTATTTCAAAATGAATCCATCAATGAAGTTCGCAACTCCACTATTTGCCTTCCTTATTTGCTTCCTTAGTGGGCAGCTAGCTGCCCAAGTTCCCGGTAATGTTATGAATTCTGTCATGGAAGACGAAAGTGTTCCCGGCGATTTTCTTGCTCCCGTAAACGACGTAGCAACTCCTTACACGATTAGTGAAAGAGCTATTCTGAAGTACGACCATGTGCGTGAGGCAGATGTGATGTACAAAAAATTCGTTTGGCGCGTTATTGATATTCGCGAAAAGATGAATCTTCCTTTTGCTTACCCCGAGCGCCCCTTCCTTACTGTACTGATGGAAGCTGCCGAGAACGGTAAAATTCAGCTCTACAGCACGCTCGACGACGACTTCACCACCCCCCTCACGGAGGAAGAAAAAAGCGCCATGGGTGGTAAGCCAGATACCATCACCACCTACGACCCCATTACCTATGAGGAAAAACTGGAGGTTGTATTCAATGAGCTAGACGTTACCGACATCAAGCGCTTCCGCCTGAAAGAAGCTTGGTTCTTTGACAAAGAGTCTTCAACCCTGAAAGTGCGCATCTTGGGTATCGCGCCCGTTATTGATGAGTACGATGAGAATGGCAACTTCCTCTACGAACGCCCCATGTTCTGGGTCAATTATCCCGCAGCCCGCCAAGTCCTAGCGCAGGAGCAAGCTTACGCCTTCGGCAACGATGCCGGCAACCGCAGCTGGGAAGATGTTATGGAGGCGCGCTACTTCAGCAGCTACATCTTTAAATCTAGCAATGTCTATGATCGCCGTATCAGCTCTTACCTGACCGGCCGAGATGCCCTGATGGAAGGGGAACGCATCAAACAAGAAATTTTCAACTACGAACACGACCTCTGGTCGTACTAACACTTCCTTCCTTTCTCGCTTCATGGCAAAGGAAGGGTGAAACCCTCGCTGCGAAGCCATAAGAAAGCCCCAACTGCAAGCAGTTGGGGCTTTCTTATGAGCTCTCGGTTTGCGCTTACTTCCGCAAGCCTAGCTTAGCAATCAGTGCACGGTAGCCTTCCAAGTCTTTGCGCTTGAGGTACTCAAGCATTTTCTTGCGGCGACCGACATAGGTCAACAGCGCTTTACGGCTGCTGTGGTCTTTTTTGTGTGACTTCAAGTGCTCCCCCAACTCCTTGATTCGGTAGGTGAAAAGAGCGATTTGACCCTCCGTAGAGCCTGTGTTGGTAGCGGAGCCACCGTATTCTGTGAAGATTTCGGCACGTTGGTTGCCAGAAAGATATACTGCCATAATGGTGAAAGCCTTTAATGGATCACGAAGATCGGGTAAAGCAAAATTGTTTTGAGACGCAAAGATATGATTTTTTCAATAATTTACGCCATTTTCTCAACTTTAATTTTTCTTCAGAAACATATAACCACCTTCGGTAGCGCCCCAAACTTGCTGCCCACCGGCATCAAAACCTCGATCCCAGCTCTGAATGAAACTGGAATGGATACTCACGCGGCTAGTGGCATAACTAGCCCCCTGCAAGCTACTACCACAGGCCTTATCAAGGGTACTGCCTCGATAGATTCCGCTTTCGTCTTTGCGTAAAATCACCGCGCAGCCTTCCCGCTCCGTCAAGTCCTCCAGGCGGAGGCCATCGAGCATCGAAGGTTCCTCCGCTCCGCCCACATAAGCAAAAGGATCCTTCAACTCATATACCCGGCTTTGAAAAGTACCGCGCTGGCCTTCCTCCAACTGATATACCCGCTGGCGGTAGGGCTTGTCCGGGGTGCTGTACAAAGCCTGCTCCACATACAACCACCTTCCGGTTCTATCTGTCCAGATAGGCTGCATCTTCAGGGAAATTTCTAAATACGAACTATCCGCATTGGCCTGCGCACGACTATCGAAAGTACCCGACATCATCTGATACAACTCCGCTACCGACCCCTTGGCAGCGGCTTGCTTGCTCGCCTTGCAGCCAGGCAAAAGAAAGACCGCCAGACCTAAGCAAACCGTCAAGAAATAAACTTTCCTCAAAGTACTTTAATTTTGATATTCCGAAAACGACACAAATGCCCATGATCTTGTAAGCCGATGGGGCCGCTGATGGCTTTAGCGTAGTTGGGATGTTCCTTGAACTTACTGTTCTCGTAGCGTTTGTTCCAGTCTTCGCTATACAGCTCGTACTCCACCACCAGCTGGCCGTTCAGCAAGTGGCGCACTTGGTTTCCGCGCTTTTCAATCACGGCTGTATTCCATTCGCCAATGGGTTTGCTATGGTTGACCTCCTGAGCATGCATATCGTAGTTTGCTCCGCTAAGCTGAGCCGGCGTGATGTCCATGATTTTTTTGTAGGTCTCATCGTCCAAAAGCTGATATTCAGGTGCATTATACCAAATAGGTGTATCCTCCACCTCTTGAACCAAGTAGAAAATTCCACTGTTGGACGTATCCGACAAAGCAAAATCAACCGATAGGATAAAATCGGAATAGCTCTGCTTCGTTACAATATCCCCGCCAAATCCCGCTTCTTCTGTGCCAGAGTGATACACCTGTAGCTCGCCATCTTTCACGCCCCAGCCCCTGTTGGGAAAAGTCGGGTGGTTATAGCCCCGCCAATGCTCGGTGCTTTTGCCATCGAAAAGCAATTCCCAGCCCTCCGCTCTTTCGGCTTCGCTGAGGGTGTTGTGCGCCGTGGGGCTTTCCGCAGTCGGCCCATTACCCAGAGTGCGCTCCTCAGCGGAGGAGGCCGAGTTTCCACAGGCAAAAAGCCCTAAAAAACCCACAATAGTCAGTACTCGAATCATCTTGTTTAGATCAATTTAGTTTAAAAATGTACGATGCCGTTTTCGTAGCCCTTCAGGATTCGTAAATGCAAGGCGAATGGCTCACGCTGGAGCAAGGCCAAAGGTGAGGAGCCATGTTTTTGTGGGTGCCTTCCCCCCAAGATCATGGCTCTTCCTAGTAAACATGGCTCCTGTCGGAACACCCGCCTGAGCCTAAGCAAAATTATTGCGACCACTGCTCGGAGGGACAGCCATTTCGCTACGCTTCTGGCCGATACCTCCGAGCAGGATCGCGAAACCCCTAGATGCTAAATCATTTTCAATTTTCAATTTTCAACCTTCAATTTTTAACTCAACTGCATTTTCTCCGGATTCCAGCTTACGATTTTTTTATCGAAGTAGCTATCATTGCAAAGCAGGGCGGGGGCTGCGGCACGGTAGCCAAATACCGCATCTTCAGCTACTTTTCCTTTGTTTCGGATAGCCGTGAAGAAGTTGTTGAAATGATCGTAGTGGGCACCATTATACCCTTTTTGCGCGCTGTAATGCATCAATTCGGGCGGCAACATACTTTTTCGTTCTTCGCCCAGCATACCTTCGCTGCTTTTGTTTTGAAGGAAGGGATCGAGGGGGTCGCTCACTAGATTTTTGCGCAGGTACACATCATCCCAAGTAACATCCATCGCGCCTTCGGAACCCACAAGGCGCAGGTAGGTGCTGCCGCTGGTGCCATCTACAAAGTTGCAGCGCAAGCTCAGGTTGAAAGCGGGATGGCTTCTCTGCTGACCATAGTCGAACATACCAAGTAGGACATCCGGCACTTCGCGGCCATCCTTCCAGTACCGAAGCCCACCGGTGCTAATAATTTGCTCTGGGCCGATGCTATCCACCACAAAATGCAGGCTGCTGAAAAGGTGAACGAAAAGATCGCCCGACATCCCGGTGCCGTAGTCGCGATAATTGCGCCAGCGGAAAAAACGCAGCGGATCCCAGTCGCGCTTGGTGGTATTGCTCACGTAGCGTACCCAATCTACATTTTTGGGGCTGGCATCGGCAGGAATGTGGTACTGCCAAGCGCCTATGGGTGAATTTCTGGCCCAGAAACCCTCCGCATAGACCAACTGCCCAATAGCCCCTTGCTGGTAGAGTTCGCGGGCTTTTTCGTTGCCCAGCGAGCTCATGCCTTGGCTACCCACTTGGAATACCTGGCCAGTAGCCCGCTGGGCTGCTACCACCGCCGGCCCTTCGCTAATGCTATGCACCATAGGCTTTTCGCAATATACAGCCTTGCCGGCTTGCATCGCATCCACGCTGATCTGCTTATGCCAATGGTCGGGTGTGCCAATGATGACGGCATCTACATCTGTTCTGGCTAGGATTTCGCGGTAGTCGCGGGTGGTGAAGATGTCCTGACCCCAACGCGACTTGGCAGCTTCTAAGCGGCCATCATAGAGGTCGCAAACCGCCACCATCCTCACACCGGGCAGCTGCAGAGCCGTTTGGCTATCCTCCACGCCCATACCTCCAGCCCCGATCAACGCCAGATTGATTTGGTCGTTGGCATGGTAAGCGGTAATATTTCTATGTAAATAATGGGTATGCGCCCCGCCCTTCGCTGATAAAATACCCGGGGCACCTACTAGTAGCCCTGTGGCCGTTGCTGCTTTGCGGATAAACTTCCGCCTAGAATTGGATGGATTCATATACTCGATCTTTAGCTTTAAAGGGGAAAGATCGGTATTTTTTTGAACTGTACCAACTTCTTAGTAAGTATCCAAGGTCAATTTGGTTAATTTTAGACACGCTCTCAGCAGGCAGACAAAGTAATTCGACGTGCCCTTAGATTTATATTTCGCCAAATCTACTAAAAAATACCTACATTTGGCGGAAAATAAACTCAATATGCAGATTGCTGGGCGAGAAGCAGAAATCGCGATTTTAGAAGATATTTTGAAAAAGCAGCGGCCAGAATTTTTGGCAGTCTATGGCCGTAGGCGCATCGGCAAGACCTTTCTAGTAAGGGAGGTTTACAAGAAGCACATTGTTTTTGAGTGCAGCGGTTTGCACCAAAAAGACTTTGCTCAACAGTTGGAAAATTTCTGGCTTACACTTCAGGAATATGACAATAACGCACACGCTTCACCAGCTCCAAAAACCTGGCTACAAGCTTTTTCACAGTTAAAAGGCTATCTAAAAGGATTAAATGGTCCTGCTAAAAAAGTAATTTTCCTAGACGAGATTCCTTGGTTTGAAACCCCTCGTTCTGGCTTTTTGGCTGCCTTAGACAACTTTTGGAATCAGTTTGTCTCGAAGCGAGATGATCTACTATTAGTCATTTGTGGCTCGGCCGCTTCCTGGATTATCAATAAAGTCATTAATGATACGGGGGGGCTACACAACCGAGTAACGAAGCATATACAGCTGATGCCGTTCACCTTGCGCGAGACACGCTCCTTTTTAGCTATGCAAGGCGTTCGGCTCACCAACAAGGACTTGGTTCAACTGTATATGTGTGTGGGAGGCATACCCTTCTACCTGCGCGACGTGCAAGCAGGAAAAAGTGTTCCGCAAATACTGGATGATTTATTCTTCCATACGCAGGCATTGCTGCGTTCGGAGTTCCAGAATCTCTACGCTGCTTTGTTCAGCAACAGTGAGGTTCACGAACAAATCGTCCGTGCGTTGGCAACCAAGGGAGGCGGTCTCACCAGAGAGGAGATCATAACCGCCACACAGCTTACCAGCGGTAGTCGCCTAAGCACTGCACTTCAAGAGCTGATTGCCTGTGGTTTCGTCAAGCAAATATTTCCTATCAACAAAAGAAAAAAAGACAGCCTGTATCGGCTATTAGACGAGCTTTCCCTTTTTCATTTTCGCTTCCTGAGCAACAACCGAGCGAATAGCAGCTGGTTGCAGCTTAGCAACCAAGTCGTCTTTCAATCTTGGTCGGGCTATGCTTTCGAAAACCTAGCTTTGCGCCATACCTCCACGATCAAAAAAGCATTAGGCATCAGCGGCATCGTCACGAATGAATATTCCTGGGTCAAGAAAAAAGATGCCCAGTCGGCTGGCGCACAAATTGATTTTATCATCGACCGAGCAGATAACTGTATCAACCTTTTCGAGTTAAAATTTCATAAGGCCGAATACGAAATGAGCGAACGAGAAGCGGATCGCCTGCGCAAAAGCATTACCGTCTTCCAGAGCCAGACAGCGACCAAGAAAAATATTTTCCTCACCCTCCTTACACCCTACGGCGCGGTCAAGAATCCCCATTACCTCAGTATCGTTAACAAGCAGCTGACCGTAGAGGACTTGTTTTTGCCCTAAAACGGATTGCTAAAGCGCGGATCGTTCAGAAACTCCTCGTCGGTGAGGGTTTTGAGGAAGGCGATGAGGGCTTCTTGCTTGCGGGGGGTGAGCTCGAAGCCGCTGATGTTGGGGTTTTTATTTTCGGTACCGTGGCCGCCGCTGGCGTAGTGCTGGATGACCTCCTCCAAGGTTTGGAAGCGACCGTCGTGCATATAGGGGCCGGTGACTTCGATATTACGGAGAGTCGTGGAGCGAAATTTGCCATTATCGAAAATATTACCGTTCACGCCGCCGCGCCCCAGATCGGGAAAGTCCGCCAAGGAAGCGACGTCTTCAATACCGTTGTTGTGGAACTGATTATCGGTGAAGCCGGGGGCGTTGTGGCAGTGGCTACAGCCAGGGTGTAGTTCGGTAGGCGAGATGAACTCAATAAAGAAAAGTTCGAAGCCTTCTTGTTCCAAATCGGTAAAGAAGCCTT
>DAITME010000093.1:0-15010 GCA_036835305.1 Lewinella sp. | reverse complement strand
ATACTGTCCTAAGCGGCAATCAATTTTTTAGCTAGTTCCGACATCGGGTTTTATTTGGCGGCTAAGATAGGGAGGATGGGGGAATTTTGGGGGCGCTTCAAAGTAGCCCCTTCGTTACTCTAAGCACTTCCTTTTTTACCACAGACCAGGTTACAGTCTTATCGAAGACTACAACCAGTCACTACGTTCCCAATTCCACGCCATGAGCTATAAATTTATTTTTATCGCTCAAGATATGGCCTTTTCATGAGCTATAAAAATTTTTAAGGCAGTAGATGTCGGACACCTCAAAGGTGTCCGACATCTACTACTAAAAGCGCAGCTGCCAGCCCAACGTTAAGGCTCCGCTTTGCGGTCTAAAGGTGTCGCCGGGTGTTAAGCCAGCGGTTTGGTATAGAAAATGGCGATATGCGCCACGCACAAAAGGCCGGCCCCAGCGCGCCCCTGGTAGCAAAATTTGTGTTTCTAAGCGGAAGGCCAGCCCAACATGGCGCGCCTCGGGTGTAGCTAGTAGCTCGTAGTCTGGGGAAAGGTATTTCCCCCTCCCCCAAGAAGCTAGATGCAGGTCTGCTCCTGTTTGCACAGCCAGCTGCCAGCGTCCTTGCCCCCATGTTCGGCCAATCATTAGCGGGATGGCCCAAGACCGAAAACTATTGTGCTGCTGTATGCGCAGCGCGCGCGTACCCCCTACCGTGTCGGTATAGACAATGGTCTCCTGATTCGTCAGCGTATTGCGGAAGATGGTATCAATGGTGCCCGGCTGGTAAAGGCGCACCGGGATGGCATCAAAGAGCTGCTCTTTCTGCACGATCGATCCAACCGAAATGCCCGTCCATATCGTGTAAGGAGTGTGCTGAATCTTACGCCCCAGGCGGATTCCTGCTGCAAACCCACTCAGCCAGCTTCGCTCCAAAGCAGGAATAGCGCTGACTGCCGCAGAACGAAGCTGCAAGTTACCGCCGCCTTCTAGCTCCACGAGCCAGCCAGTAGAGGCTGTTCCGGGTAGTTCTGGCTGTGCGCTGATCCGTTCAGTACCGCTTGCTATAGGAAGTGCCGATGGCAGCAAGGAGGCAAGAAAAGGCGAAGCGAGCACAGTGGCTCGATCATTGGGGAGCGGTTTGCCACCAGCTAGGGAGCTTGATCCCGACGCTGCCGACGGGGCTTCCGCGTCGTACTGCTCAGAAGGCGCGCTTGTAATGGGGTTTGGCACCGTGTGCGGGAGCAAGGCAGGAGAAGAGAGCAAGGCTTTTGGTGCTAATGCTAGCCGCTGTCTGCTATGCCCCAAGGGCAGCGAAGGCTCTTCTGCTTCAGCACTTGGGAAGCGCTGCGCTGCCGGGCTTAGCCCAGACGAAACAGCTGCACTGCTCCCTAATGGCTTGTTCCCTAGCGGCTCTTCGCCTGGCTGCGATTGTCCCTGGCCTTCGTTCCCAACTAGTAGAAGATTGGCTGCGTCCTGATCGGTGACATAGGACGGCAGCTCTGCCACTAGCGGCAGTGGGAAGCTTCCTCTTATTTCCACCCTAGGCGATCGAGCAAAATAAACTAAGATCACTAGTACGACAAGAGCAAAGGGGAACCACCACCACATAGGCCGTCGCCGTCTTTTCTCTTGGAGCACTGCCTGTATCTTGGGGCCCATCTCTTCCCACTTCAGTTCTGCAGGGATATGTTCCGTGGGGTGCTGGCCAAACTTATCGCCCAAAGCCCCTTTTTGATCAAAGCTTGCCATATATATTTATCTTTTTTTGTCCTTCTAAAGCTTCTCGCAATTGTTTTTTGGCTCGCGACAGTTGCGAACGGGCGCCTACCTCACTGATGTCTAGCATCAACGCAATTTCTCTATGTGCATAGCCATCTATGGCATATAGATTAAAGACTGTTCTAGCACCGATAGGCAACTGACTAATCAATTGTAGTAAATATTCCGTGTCGAGATGCGAAAGATCTATCGTTGTGCTAGTGGAGGCTTCTTGGGAAACGGCCAGTGTTTCGGCTCTAAAGCGCTGTGATTTTCGTTGCTGGGCGATGGTTTTATGTACCGCCAAACCGCGAAGCCAATGGTGAAACTCCCCCTTTTGAGGGTCGAATTTGGCTAAATCCTGAAAAACCGCAACAAAAATATCCTGAACGAGATCCTGCTGTTCCACCGACTCCACACCGAAGCGGCGGATGATAGTCAGCACATAGGGCAAGTAGTGTTCATACAATTGCCGCTGTGCCTCCGCACGCCCCTTCAAAGAGGCTTTAACTAATGCTACGGTATCCATCATCCTGCAAGGCTATTCGCAGTCTTGGTAAGGGAGGCTGAAGAATGCGGTGTACTCGCCCACATAATTGAAGCCAAAGCAAGGCAGGTCAGGGCTAAGTGGGCCATCCAAGCTAAAGAAGGCTCCCGTGAAGGAGCCACTGATATGGTCGTCGGTCAGGGAGGTGATAATTACTTCATTATTCTGATCTTGGCAGCCACTGCCTGGTGGTACCAAAGCGAACAGGACTCTTCTCGACACTCCATCCACGGCTGCGGTGAGAATGATATTGTAGGCAAAAAAGCTGCCCTCAGATTCCGAAAATTCAAAGGTGAAGAAGTCGGAGCCTTGATACTCGGTGCTGTAGACACTGCCTCCCTCGCAAGTGATCGTCCCGGAAGTGATCACGTAGGCATTGGCAGTGGGCCCCACCAGACGCCTCGCAGATCCTTCGGTCTGCAGAAAGGAGGTGCCCTGTGATCTTAGTTCAAGCCCCGCTTCGAACTCCACTTCCGTGGGAACAAGCACTTCTGGGGTGTCAATAACTTCATTGAAGTTGTCGCGCTCGCAATTCATCAAGCCAAAGCCAGTGAGTAAAAGTAAGAAAGTGTAAATCGCTATTCGCTTCATGGTAATTGTTTTGCTTATCTATTGTCGGATAGCACAAAAAACGTTGCAGAGGAATCGATTTTTTTCTCATCTATCGTTCTTTCTTCTCTAACTCCCAATCGAATCACAAATATAATCTGGTATAATGCCGCTTTGGCGAATCGCTAGCTCGTAGGAGTTGGCACTCGTATTACCACTAAGGGTGAGGCAGGTTTTGACGCCGAATTTATTGCCGCCCAGGATATCAGTATGCAGCGTATCACCTACCATGAGGATGTCGCTTTTTTGGAAGGAGTCGATGCGATTGAGGTCTTCGAAGGCATGGTTGAACATCTGCGTATCGGGCTTGCCGAAGTGGAGGAATTTGCGGCCTAAAATCAGTTCAATCAACTGGGCGATGCCGCCGGTGGCGATGGCGACGTCTTTGCGGCTCACGGGATACAGCCGATCGGAATTGGCCACGATGACGGGAATGTTGCAGCGGCGGATCAGGTTAACGGCCTTGTTGATATCGCGCTCCCAGTTGAAGCCCTCGTCGTCGAGGAAAACAAAAGCATTGATGGTTTCGTAATCGTTGGTGTGGATGTCGCGAACGGGAATGGCTTCGCAGCCCGAGTCGAGGATATAATCGGCTGCGGCCTCGGTACCCAGATAGGCTACCCTACCCGATTGGATCTTCTGCTGCAAGAAAAAACGGGCAATCATGCCACTGGTGATGATCTCATCGGGCCAAATTTCTTTAAAGCCCAGCTCGTGGAAGCGCTCCGCCTGCGATCCTCTACTACGCGAAGCATCATTGGTTAATATCCTGATTACAACGCCTTTGTCCTTCAAGGCTTCTACCGTTTCTATGGCGCCCTCTATCAGCCCATTGTGGTTTTTTAGTACCCCATAGGAATCAAACAGTACGGCCCGGAAAGGACTGGCTAGTTCTAGGAAGTTAGGATGAATATCCATTTTTTAAATTGAAAATTGTGAATGGCTGTTAGCTATTAGCTAAGGCTTTTGGCTATGAAGCTAGCGAAGTTCCTCGGATGTATCTTTTATGCTGCTTTGCAGCCAAAAAGTTCATCCTAGGTATCGTAGCGGGCTTTGCTCCTCAGAGAAAACCTTGCTCCTGCGAGAGCCATATACCTTTTGCCCAAGCTGTGCTCAGACGCCTAGGACGAACTTTCTCTCCGCTCCGCTTGAAGAAAAATGCTTCGACCCAGCTCAGCACAAGTACGTACTAGGAGCTTCGCATATTCAAGGCTTCCAAAATAGGCTCCGCCCGAAAGCTTTCGATGCTAGGGAGACATTGGGTGAAGGCCTCCGTTTGCAGCTTCCTGGCGAATATTTCGTGGAAGAAATAGCGGCCGTCTTTGATGACGTAGTTGAGAATAAAAAAGCGATAAACCTCGGGCAAAAGCCGGATTTCCTCTTCGGTAAAGGGGTAAATTTCGTGGTATTTTTTCAGGAAAGTCAGGAAGCGTTCTTCCATCATCGGCTCGATGTTGTAAGTAAAGACGGTGCGATCGCCCACATCGGAGACGACCCGGCTGATGAAATAAAAATCCATCATGCGGGAGCTGATGCGGAACCAGTCGTAATCCCAGCGCGAGAAGAAGCGGTTGGTGGGCGTGACCGAGAAATTACCGATGTTCCAATCTACGAAGACGGGAATTTTGTCCATCTTGTCCAATCCGAGCTGCTGGCAATTCTGCTCAAAACGATCGCAGTGTTCCAGGATGATCTCCCGATTGGCTTGGTGCTCCATTTTCCCCGCTGGCGTATCGAGTATTTGGCGCAGGTGGTTGATGTCGGTCATCCCAGTTTTGGAGGAAGGCGGCAGGGTATGGCGCACCGTATAGCAGGCCTTGTGGAAATGAGCGAACTCCACTGCCAGCTCTAGGATGACGTCTTTGCTGAGCCGTGCAGGGAGCTTTTGTCGCGTTTTGATGGGCCGGTAGAAGACCACCCAGGCGTCTATGATGTCGTCCTGATGGCGATAAACATAGAGCTGGCTTCCCTTCATCAAGCAACGAGAAAGGAAATTCTCGAAGGGGGCAGGCAGGTTGTTGGAGAGCGCATTGATGATGGTGTGATCCTCCACGAAATGCTCAAAAAAGCCAAAGTAGGACAACTTCCCAACGATGAAAGACCGATCGGTAAACTGTATGCGATACACGTGGTTGGTAGAAACTTGGGCGCTGATGTCGCTAATACTGGTAATTTGCCGCGTATCATCGTAGGCATCCCAGGCCTTGCGCACAATCTTGATGAAATCTATAAAAGCCATAATCGATTGTTAAATGGCCTCAAAGTAACGCTTTAATTCCCAATCGCTGACGGCTTGCTCGTATTTTTTCCATTCCCATTCGCGGGTATAGACGAAGTGTTCGGAGAAAGTTGTACCGCACAGCTCCTGGCAAAGCCCACTTGTTTTCATGGCTTCGGTGGCGCTTTGCAGATTGGTAAACAAGGCTGTTGGGTTGGTGGCCGTGTAGGCGCTGCCTTCTGTAGGGGCGGCATCCAGAGGAATTTGGTGCTTTATACCATAAAGCCCACTGGCAATGGCCGCCGCAGCAACGAGATAAGGATTCGCATCCGCTCCTGGCAGCCGCGTCTCTAGTCGCATCGCTGCTGCGGAGGGGTTGATGACCCGCCATGCCGTGGTTCGGTTATCCACTCCCCACGAGGCTGTGGTAGCTGCCCAACTTCCTGCCACCAAGCGCTTGTAGCTATTGACGGTGGGGGCATAGAGTGGCATGAGAGCGGGCAGACCGTGCAGTTGGCCTGCGAGGTAGTGCTCAAAAATTTTACTCATCTGGAACCTGCCGCTAGCATCGTAAAAGACGGGGTCGCTGCCTTTCGTTGTCGCTCGGAGGCTCTGATGAAAATGCCCGCCACAGCCGGGTAAGTTGGCCGACCACTTGGCCATGAAGCTGGCCATGATGCCGTGCCGCTGCGCAATGTCCTTTACCGCATACTTAAAAAGCACAGCGCGGTCCGCAGCTTCCAAAGGATCACAGTAGGCCATGGAGGCCTCATAAACGCCACCGCCCGTTTCGGTATGTAGGCCTTCCAGCGGGATGCCAAAATCATGCAACTGCTGCCACAAAGCCCGGAAATAAGCATCGTGCTGCCCCACCCGCAGCAGCGAATAGCCAAACATGCCCGGCGTAAGCGGCTGCGGATTGATTCCCCCTTTCGCGGCTAGGCTGTTGGGCGTTTCCAGAAAGTTGAACCACTCGTATTCAAAAGCACACAGCGGCGCAAAACCCATTGCTTCGGCTTCTTTGATGACGCGTTTGAGTAGAGAACGCGGGCACACTTCGGATAGGGGCGACTGGGAAAAATCCGCCAGATAGAAAGGTAAATCGTTCTGCCAGGGGATCTGCCGGGCACTAGCCAAATCGATCGTTGCATAGGCATCGGGGTAGCCCGTTTTCCAGCCGCTAACGACAGGCTGCTCGTAAGGCTGGTCGTGGCTATCCCAGCCGAAAAGGACGTTGCAAAAACCCAGTCCTTTTTCTTGGGCTTTGGCTAGCTTCTCGGCGCTAATCATCTTACCGCGCAGCAAGCCGTCAAGATCGGTAATACCAAATTTCAGTGGGCTGCTAGGGCTGGGTTGCTTGAATGCTGGCATATGCTGGTTTGTGTTAACTATATTCGCTTGTGTTGGCTAGAAAAGGACGGCCCCCCACCTACCGTGTCCGCCAGAACGCCCGTCTGGGTATAGAGGCGGGCACTACGTGTACATACGCACTCGTTGCTCTCGCAGGAACCAGGCTCGAGTGTAGGAGCAAAGTAAATAGAAAGCAAAGACATTGAACAGAATTTAAACAAGCTCTAGTGGCTACAAAGGCATTTAAAAACCAATGGAATACACTTTGTTGTTTTTAATTTTCCCTACAAGGTGTAAATATAAGATATGTATGTATATTTGCCAGTGAATATTCCCTACTGCTTGTCTGCTCGACCTTAGGAACAAGTCGTTTTAAACTTCCCAACACTGTGCTGACAGTGTGATTTTCAAGAGATTCACCCCCATACATGAATTATGAGTAACGAAATCAAAGACTTGCTGAGCGAACTACAAACAGTCTGTCATCTCTGCATACAGCGCCGTTTGGCTTCCCTATCGGAATCTAAACGAATTAGCAGGCTCGTGCGGGAGCGTTCCGTCCTGCTGTTTGCCCATTATCGCGCGGTTGTTGATGCAGCCGATGAACTGGTTTATTCACCGGAAGATACCAGCAGCCTGGGTGATATCAAGGCAACGCTCTTGGATGAAGCGCTAGATTTTACCGGCGCAGAGAGCGATTTATTGGCTTTCATGAGTACACTCAGCAACCGAGGCGACAGTGAACTACTCTTGGGCGACCTCACCACCAATCCACTCAACAAGCGGATGATTGATGCACTCTTCTTGCTAAAAGATAAGATACGCATCGCCCGGCAACGCCTCAACGATGCGGGCGAGGAATACGATGAACAGGCCTACATATTGGCTAGGAATCGCTGCTCTTTCAACCAGTCGATCTACATTGGGCAGCTCCATCGCGATCTCGTTAGCTGCACCAATGAGGAAATGGCCACACTAGAGCAAATACACTATCCGGCTATTGAATTATCGGATGGCAGCAGCTTCCCAACAGCCATCAGCGATACCGCTACGTTCCTAGAGGGACTTATTTTAGCTGTGCTCACCGAGGCATAGCTTCGACTACGGTCGCGTTTTTCCTTCTATCCGTATTCGGACACAAAATCCCAACCCATGTCTTTACTCCCAAAACTATGTCTTGGTCTACGCTCGAGGTCAATTTGCCTATGGCTGGCACTTCTTTGTTTAGCCAACACCGCTTCTGCGCAAGGGCTACAGCGGGATATTAACTTACTCATCGCCAAGAGCGAGGAACTGCCTTCGGATAGGGAAGCAACAAACAGCGGCCTGGATACCATTGTGGCCATTTTGGCTTATTACGCTGCAGCGCCAGACACGGTTGCTGCGCATCGGCTCAATAGTGGTTCCGCTGTACTAGCGCACTACCGGCAAAACCCCTCCATGCAGTCCTTTTTCCAAGAATTGGGGCTGGATAGCTTACTTTGGCAGCACACGGCAGCGCCGGATATGTCCTTTCATTGGTTGGATAGTCAGGCGCGCAGCTGCTTTCTAAAGGAAGCCAATACCGAGGCCTTATTCTCCAAAAATGGGCTGATTGACGTAGCAAAAATCGAGAAAGCCTTCGCAGACCCTAGCCCACCGCAACCCCTGGCGCTCCGGAAAGCCGGCGAGGAGGCAAAGCTCAACGAACTCGGAGCGCCTGGAAGCAACTACATCAGCATTGCCCTGTCCGGACTGTCGGATTGGATCGGTAAACGCGCCCAGGAAGAACTGACCTACACCTTTCTCACACAACTCCGAGCACAGCTTAACGAAAATGGCCTTAACTATCTATTTCCTCAAACCGTAGAATATTTACCCACCCTCAATTTAATCAACTACAAGACCATTCTACCCAGCATTCGCATCGCTTTTTCCAAAGACCTCAATCAGCTATCCCTCAATTTGGGTGAGTTCCTCCACTTCAAAGAAAAAGATAATTACAACGACCCCGCTGTTTACAACATTTTCTTGGTCTATCGCCTGCTCGATTTGGGCTTCCGGGATGTGCCCCTGGCGGATGTCCTCTCCTTTACCTACGCCCAATTGGCCGACTCCCGCCTCAATACCCGTAAAGCCATCGATTTGAAACTGGCAGCGGTGGCCCGCGAAAAGCCCGAGTACGGTACAATCATGACTGCCTACGAACGGCTAAGTAGCTACTTAGGCGAACTAGAACTGGCCATGCAGCTGGCCAAAAGTGAGTTGGCGGACTACGAAGATGAGCTAGCCACCGCCTACGGAGAAGATGCCCTGCGCCCCTTGCGCCCAAAAGTAAATGACCTCCTCAACTTCGATTTTGCCAACTTGCTATTCAGCGAAGAAGAAGCGCCTATAATGATTGCCTCCTGGCTGAAAGGCGAAGAAAACTACGACTACTACCTCGCCCACCCGAAACTCAGCAAATATGATGAGCTGTTCAGCCCGCAGCGCGATAGCCTCACCGCCGATTACCTACGCGCAGCCGGCCTCACCAGTGTTCGGGAATTGCTGCTGCGCCGAGAGCGCCCCCGAACACTCTATGGCCAATTTATTGAAGTACGCAGCAGCCTCGACTCCCTACAAGCCATCCTAGATGCAGCTGATGCACCCAGCGACGAATGGGCCGTGAAAGACCTCCTCGCCGACCGCATCGAAGCGGAAAGTGCCTACTTCCAAGAAATTGATGCAAGCAACTGGAAACTAAGCCTCCGGCTGCGCTACTTAATTAATATGCTAGCAGAAGTGCTACCCGAAGCCAATGCTCCTGCCACTACCCTATCCCAATTGGCTGCGATCGAACAACGCCTCAATGAACTGACCATCAGCCAGAATGATCCCAATAGCCCCAATTATCAGTATCTCTACCCGCCTAATCGGGAGCGGGAACGCTACCCTAGCCTACTTGCACAAGTGGAAGCCGTAGAAGCAGAATTTGTACAGCTACAAAATGCTCTTGAAAAATATAGCTTGGACGAAGCCGGCGACCTTATTCGCGCCCACCGCAATGCCGCTAATTTTGAAACGGTTTTCAGCCTAGGTAGGGAGCTTTTTTTCCTACTTTCTAAGGATCCTACGAACGACCCAGCGCCTAGCTTAGTAGGAAATTTCGCCAACACCAGCGAAATGAGCGGCCAGCTCCTCCACCCCCAAGCTAGCCTCGCACTCAAGGGACTCGCCGTGGAACGACTCCGCAGAGTACCCGGCCTGGCCAACCCACAAGCAGAAAGCCTCGGGCGCTTGATGATGGATTTTAGTGAGCAGTTGCAGCTACTCAAACGCCCGCTGGAAGGTACAGCGCAGGAGCAGCGTATCCAGAAGCGCATCCGAATCGTCAACTTTATCACCTCCACCATCAGCACCATTGTGGAAGCGCCCTTGCTGCCGGGCTTCGGCGGTGGACAAGCGGCCACTTCTTTATCCAGTCAGTTGCCGGGCTTCGGGAAAATCGCCGCGATCAACAACAACCTCAACGAGCTATTTACTTTTAGCCAGGAAGGAAACTATCGCTATGCCATTACCAACTTGATACAACTGGTTGACCTCTTTGGCATCGTGCCCAACGGAAGCAAAAAGCAAAGCAGGCTACTCGCTCAAAAAGGACGTTTGCAGCAGCAAATAGCGGATATGCAAAGCCAAATCAACGAAGACCAATACGCTGGGCTGGCGCTGCAAAGAACAATAGAGGAACCCAACAAGGAATTGGCAAAGCTCCTGCAAACTGAATTAACCGACGTACAACAACGCCTCAACCGCCTGGATACTGCCCGCATCAACCGCGAGCGGCAGCGCCTTTTTCTCTACGGCACCTTCATGGCGGATGTAGCCGCTGCCGATACCCCGGATGCTTTCGCCGCTGCCCTAAACAATGTGGCCTTGCCCCCGGGTAGCTCCCAACTCAAACGAAATAAACCCTTCAATGTAGAACTCAACGCCTACTTCGGCTTTAGCCTAGCGGAAGAAGTGCTTGATCTGCCAGAAAACATGGCTCCTGCGGCTAGCCTGCCGCCTGCTAGCGCCAAAAGCCTAGCCTTGTATGTACCGCTTGGGGTTAGTATGAGCTGGAAAATGCGCTATACCCAGCGCTCCTCCTACAGCCTTTTCTTTCCGCTTATTGATTTAGGGGCGGTCTCCGCCTACCGCTTCGATACTGCTGGCGATCGGGTAAATCGCCTACCTCAATTTACCTTTCAGAATGTGTTTGCACCCGGCGCCCACCTGAAGTATAATTTCGCTAAGGCACCTTTCAGTCTGGGGCTGGGCGCTCAGTATGGCCCCGGCCTTCGGCGTATTCAACCCGATGGTAGCCCCGCCATCAATGTGGCTGCGATCCGCTATATGCTCACCTTCGCCGTGGATGTGCCAATCTTTAGTTTGTCGAATCGGCAATAAAATAAAAAAGGGCAAAGCAGTACGCCCACTTCGCCCTATTAAAAAATCACCCGACTGTAAAAAGCGATGCTGTAACACACCGCTGTTAAAACAATTAAGAACTTGATACACGCAAGTTAGCGGAATTATATGACTTATGCAAGTTCTTGAGTGAAATTTTATGCCAAAAAAGCGAAGAATAGCAAAATTTAACTAAAAAGACACCTTTTACCCTAGGCTTCGGCTGCCAAGAGGTCTAAAATCACTGCTTTTGGCGTTAACATGGCTCCTGCACTGGGTGCCAATCCCGCTTGCTTACTGCCATCAGTTTGCATGGCTTGGATGGCCGCTTCCACATCGCCGGCTTGCAGCTCCACGCCTCGGCTGCCGTCCGGGATGAAATGGGTGACGAAGCCCTCGGATAGCGCATCCAGCACCGTGAATTTGACGCAATAATCTGTGGCTAAACCCATAACGAAAAGGTGGGTGATGCCGCGCTCCCGCAGCCACTCGGCCATACCCGTGCTTTTGCGGTGGCCATTGTCGTAGAAACCGCTGTAGGAATCAATCTCCGGATCGGTGCCCTTTTGGAATGTTTTAGTGATATGCTGCTGCTCTAGCTCATCCACCAAATCAGCGCCGAAAGTACCTTGTACGCAATGAATAGGCCACAAAACCTGCGGTAAACCGTGTAGCTCGATCAGCTGCCCGGGTTTCCGCCAAGGATGGTTGGCTGCAAAGCTGCCGTGGTTAGCCGGATGCCAATCTTGGGTAGCCACTACTGTCTGGAAATACGGCATCAAGTCGTTGGCAATGGCGATCACCTGGTCGCCCTCTGGCACAGGCAGCATGCCGCTGGGCATAAAATCATACTGCAAATCAACAAGCACCAAGGCGTGAGTAGCGGGAAATTGCTTCATACTTAGTTTAGTTTTAAAACTAACACCTAGATGGCGCTTTGGTTGACCGAGGCGCGATAAATTGTGCTCGTTTGTAAAGCGGTGATAGACAGCAGACGTCCAAAAGGCAAGAAAAAAGCTTGACCAGCTGTTATTTCCTGATTTTTATCGGTTTTTCCCTCCCGGCTGGCTAGTAAAATATGCCCTTCCAAGACCAGATAAATCGCAGGGCCGCTACCTTCTTTCAGGCTTTCACCAGCCTGAACTTCGGCTACAGAGAGGGCAAAATCAGCTACGGGGCAATCGTAGCTGCGCCACGTATCCCCCTTGATATGGGCTTGCAGAATCTGTGGATGTACGGCCTCAAAGCGGAGATTTTGCAGCAGTTCCGGCACATCCACATGCTTGGGCGTGAGGCCACCGCGCAGCACATTATCGCTATTGGCCATCAGCTCAATGCAAGCACCAGACAAGTAGGCATGCGGCACGCCAGCGGCCTGAAAAATACCTTCTCCGGGTCGCAACTTCACTAAGTTTAGCCAATAAATACTAAAAATACCCCGATCGTGGTGGCCATCTTGGGAATACTGGCCAAAGGCTTGCTTCGCCCAGTAATCAGCCTCTAAGCGATTGTTGACCGCTTGGGCGGCCAGCGATTGTGCCAGCGGTTTCAACAAGGAATCCACCGCCGCTTGCGGCAGTTGCATCACATGGCTGTACAAGCCTTTCAGGCCAGCATCGCGCAAAATAGGCAGCAAACTATGCCAAGAAGGGAAGCGCATCAAAGTTTCGGCAATGGCTTCGGGACTTTTGAAGCCGTGTAGCAAATAAAAATCGCTAAGTGCCACGCCTAACTCGGGTTTGTGATTACAATCGCGGTAATTTCGGTGGGCGGCCGTGAAGGGAATACCAGCGGCTTCCTCGCGCTCGTAGCCAGCTAGGGCCGCTGCTTTGCTGGGGTGCGCTTGAATGGAAAGCATCGCCGCTACATCCAAAACCTTGAATAAAAAAGGTAAATTTTGCTGATATTTATCGGCAATTTCCGCGCCCAACCACTCGGTAGGTCGTGTTTGGAGGAGCTGATCTAAAGGCCCCAAAACAGTCTGCGCAGGCCCTTTGGGATGCGCCCCGAGCCAGACTTCCGCCCAAACGGCTCCCTCCATAGCTGGCTTTCTCAGTAGCTTAGCTAAAAAAGAGGTACCCCCCCAATCATAGGGCTGTACACTTCCTTCCAGCAGCAGCGCAGGGGTCTCCATAGTTTATTTTGGGTGCGAAAGTAAGGAATCGCATTTTGGTACAAAAATAAATCCGACGTTTTTCGATTTGTGCGAAGACAAATCGTATTGAAAATAAATTTGTTGAGCGCAAATCGGAAAACTCAGAAGAGGATTTTATTTTTTATCTCTACTCTGTCATAAATGCGGGAGCAATGTTTCCCCTTTTGAGCAAAGTAGCTTACCTTCGGCCAATGTTCACTCGTCTATTCCCGTAGTCGCGGAGCCAAAATCTAACCAAATCCTCAGCAAAGCCGCTTCCCTGTACTCGGGCACAAACCAAATTGTCGCATATCCAGACCTCAGATGAGTATAGACACAGCCGAGGACGAATATGCACCGACAATTTGGTTTGCTCCCCTATATACTGTTCCTTGTACATTGATCATTATAAATTTCTAACTGTCCATCCAATCCTAGTATGTCTGAAGTAATAGAACACATCCAAGGCCTCATCATCGAAGGCGAACGCACAGCAGCCCTCCAATTGCTGCGCCAAATTGCCAAGCACGATCCCCGATTGAAAAGCCGAGATAGCATTTACATACAGATGCTCGGCCAACACAATCGCCTGGAGCGCCAAATTGCGGAAGGTACCCTCTCGGAAAGTAAGCGCACGCTACAGGAAAATCAGCTCGATCGCAATCTCCATGCCGAAGCCATGCGCCTTCCGAGCGATGTCACCTACCCTCCCGGCTATACAGCAGGAGACAACGGCAGACCACCTTCTACTGGCGGCGGCCAGGCGGTTCCCACTGACCCTATAACACCTACCCCAGCGCCCACAGCTGCAGGCATCGTAAAAATCCTCATGCTCATGGCCAACCCGCGCGAAACGGTACGCCTCAACCTCGAGCGCGAGCACGCCCGCATCCATGAAGAGCTGAGCGGACAACACACCTTTTTCAAACTACAGCCAAAATACGATGTGCGCATCACCGAACTGAACCAGGCCATTATTAAGGAAAGACCCAACATCGTCCATTTTAGTGGCCACGGCCGTAGCAGCAAACCCGTAGCCGCCGACCCCAACGATCCTTTCTCCGAGCCACAACCCGGGGAAACGGGTGGTCTCTTACTCGTTAATCCCCAAGGCGATGGCCTCTTTACCGCACCCGCACCCGCTTTGGCCTTTATGTTCCAGAGCCTGGTGGAAACGCAGCACATCCCACTCCAGCTGGTTTTGCTCAACGCCTGCCACTCCGGCGAGCAAGCCCAAGCCATTGCACAGCACGTCCCCTTCGTTATCGGCACCAGCGATGAGGTGCTGGACGAAGCCGCCTGGGTATTCAGCAAAGGCTTCTACTTCAGCCTCGCCACCACTGCTGGTCAGCTGCTGGATGAAGCTGCCGTGCGCAAAGCCTTCAATGTAGGCCAAATGAATGCCGTCTTTATGGGCGAGCCAGCAGATCGCTTTGTGCTGTATGTGAATGGGAGGAGGGTGTAGGCTGGCTTTTGGGGTTCCGTCATCGGGCGCTGTTGGTGAACGGCTCGGCTATGATCTATGGCCGTCTTAAAACTACTTCACTATCCGCCTGAGATAAAATAGTAAAAAGCAACAAGGTCTCAGAGACCTTCACACCGGCCATAGATTATAGTCTCGTGTTATCGGTTGGATTTAGGATCTTCTTCATTGCTTGCTTGTTCTTGTTGTTTCGAAAACTTCAAACAAGCCGTCACTAATTTGGAAATAGTTATAGCTTTGCCGGTCAAATAGAATCGCCTGCGATTGTTCATTTTTGTACAAATGATATCGCTGGTTATTGAATTGGATGTTGGAAGGATCAATTTGACCTTCGGGTACTGCCGAAATAGGTTCTGGAACGACGGTAAACTTGTTAATATACAGCCAACCTTCCCACTGTTCGATCCGAGTGCTTATTCTCTGTTCAAGTGCCTGATAGAGTTGTTGGGTTTTGGTTGTGATGAAAACTAGTGGCCTATCCGCTAAATATCATTACCTTGCGGCATGATTTACAATTACAC
>DAITME010000092.1:0-15058 GCA_036835305.1 Lewinella sp. | reverse complement strand
GCCGATCGCGCTTTTTTAATGAGCCGATTTATCCGGTGGTGGTGCGCTGGCGTGAAAATCGCGCGCCACCCGCGCTGCATAGTCCTCCAGCAACTGCGCCACCCGCTCTCGGCTCTCTGAGGCGACAATCATCCCTACATGCTGAGCCTTGTTGATCTTCCACACTACTTCGGCCTCGCTGAACGCAGTCATATCTGGCCATTCGTATCGGCTCAGAGAAACAAGGATGCCAGACTGATCGAACCGCCGCTTCGGAACGATATACTGCTTGCCTGTGGCCTTGGCTGTTTCTAACCTCGCCCACTCTCTCCACAGACTTATGCCCGTGGCAGCTTCTACCATCTCGGCCAGATGAGCCCCCCCTACGCGGCTGGCTGTCTCCAAGAAAACGAACTCCCCTTCTTGGGTGCGAATAAACTCTGTGTGAGAAGCGGAAAACTGCATCCCAAAAGCCTCCATCACATCCGCCGTGAGCCGGCGAAGTTGATGTGCTTCATCGTGGTCGTAAGGAACACTAACCGAGCGGAAAATACCGCCACCGTGCGCTACTTCAAAAGGCGTACTGAGGTACCTTGAAACTTGGCAAAATACCAATTCACCCTCATAACTAATTGCATCTACGTGATAGACATCTCCTGGTTTAAATTGCTCCACCAGATAGTCTTTCCGCTTTTCCCCGAGGCTGTGAATATGCTGCCACAACTCTTCGGCATGGTGGACTTTTTTTATACCCGTTGCGCTGGCTTCCCCACGAGGTTTCACCAAACAAGGGTATTCAATCCGGTTGGCATATTCCGTAAGTTGTACATCGTTGAAAAGCGGGCTAAAGTCGGGCACCAAGATACCTGCCTCCTTTGCTCTCACGCGCATGGCAAGTTTATCGCGGAAATAGCGAGCTGTCGTTTGCCCCATCCCCGGGATCCGAAACTCCTCCCGCAAAAAAGCCGCCTTCTCTACATCAAAATCATCGAGGGCTACAATTCTGTCGATTTGTCTGGAGCGCATCAACCAAGCCACGCCATTGGCAATATTGGCCAAGTTAGCAGGGCTGTTGCTATCATCTTCCAAATAAAAAAACTCACTTATCGACTCCCGGCTCCATTGGGCGTGCTCTAGTTTTTTGGCCGTGAGTAGATAGACCGTGTTGCCAGCTTCCTGGCAGGCTTCCAGAAACTCGTTGCCCTTGAAGTAGCAAGAAATACAAAGAAAAGTCATACGCTGTATTTTGTGTCTTCCAACTATTTTTATGCTGTGGTGTATAAGCAATGGTAGTTTTTAGTCAGGCTGGCCTCCGCACTTTTTATGCATGCCCCCAACCGAAAAAACCAAATACCGGATAAAGATAAACATATATGGCACTTACCGAATCTTCTATGCTCAATTTGGGCACAAAAGCAGCTGGTTTTTTTCTACTAGACGTTGTAACCAGCAAAAAAAGAACACTTCAAGAACTTCAAGGAGCCGAAGGAACCTTGCTGGTGTTCATCTGCAATCACTGCCCCTACGTTCTTCATACCATCGAACAACTAGTCCGTATCGCGGAAGATTACCAGCCTAAAGGAATCAGCACCATCATGATTTCTTCCAATGATGTGGAAAAATACCCCGTCGATAGCCCCGACAACATGGCTGCCTTTGCCCAGTATCATCATTTTTCTTTTCCCTACCTTTATGATGAAACCCAGGAGGTAGCCAAGGCTTATGATGCCCAATGTACGCCCGACATTTACTTGTTTGATCAGGAACAACGCCTTTATTACCGGGGGCGCCTCGATGCTCAGCGGCCTGGTAGTGGACAGGCGCCTGATGGTGCCGATCTTAGAGCGGCACTGGATCTACTACTCGCGGCAGCCCCAGCACCTAAAAAACAATATCCCAGTGCGGGCTGTAATATCAAGTGGAAGGAATAAAATTGTTCGGCGAGAGCTTGAGATAAATGGCACCGCCTTTACAGTTGGCTTAGGCCTAATAAAACCAAGCAGCCGTTGCCAGTGGGCATAAATGCAGGAGCAGGGTTCGCCACAGAGGCGCAAAGATCTTTCGCAGCAATACCGAAGCCAACGTCATTTTGCTTAGTAGCTACTGCTTGGTAGTGTAGTCAGGGTGATTGGTTGTTCGTTTAATCCGCAGTGCTTAGCAGCATGGCTCCTTATGTAAAAACACGGCTCCTGCATTTATGCCCGTCCACACGGATTTACAGACCGGCACACCCGCCGTGCCCGTCTGGGTATGGGTATGGGCGAGAGCAACGAGTGTGTCTGGAACATCCGTATGGACGTACCAATGGTGCCCGTACTGTATGCCAGACGGTACGCCCTCATGGATACCAAGGGGGCAGCGCCATTCAACCGATGCACAAAGAAAAGGCTAGCCGATTCCTCCGCTAGCTCTTTTCAAGAAGCAAGTTTTGCAACAAAAAGCTATTCCATAGAAAGGTCTAAAGTCACACGGCGGTTCTGCTCTCTGCCTGCTTTGTTTATGTTGTCTGCAATTGGCATCGTTTCCCCAAAACCAGAATAGGTCATGCGGCTGGCCGATACACCGGCATCTTTGAGATAGTTAAAGACGGCTTCTGCACGGCGTTCGCTTAGCTTTTGGTTCGCCTCCGCAGCGCCTATGCTATCTGTGTGCCCCCCAATGGCAAGCTTGTAGGCGGGGTAGCGATTCAGTACGTCAATAACCTGGGCCAATACGGCACGCGAGTCGGTTGTAATGACTGCTTTAGCTGTTTCAAAATTGATGTTTTGGATAGCAAAATCGATGACCTCTTTGTCCTCCTTTGTAATTTCGGGGCAGCCTTGGTTGCTAGCAGGACCTGCCTCGGTGGGGCATTTGTCGTCTTTATCGGCAATACCATCGCCATCGGTATCTGGGCAGCCTTTCATGGCGGCTATGCCGGCTTGGTCGGGGCAGTCGTCTTCATCGTCGGGGATACCGTCACCGTCCCGGTCCGAGACAGGGCAGCCTTGGTTGCTAGCGGGTCCTGCTTCGGTGGGGCATTCGTCTTCCACATCAGGAATGCCATCGCCATCGGTATCTGGGCAGCCGCCAAATTTGCTAAGGCCTGCTTCTTCAGGACATTTGTCGTCTTTATCAGCAATGCCATCGCCATCGCTATCTGGGCAACCGGCCAGCGTTGCAGGGCCTGCTTCGGTGGGGCAAGCGTCGTTCTTATCAGCAATACCGTCGCCATCGGTGTCTGGGCAGCCACCAGTTGAAGCGGGGCCAGCCTCGGTGGGGCAGCGATCTTTATCGTCTGGAATACCATCGCCGTCGCTATCTTTCTTGCCGAAGCCAACGTTCACGCCCAGCGTTGTGAAGGCATAAACATCGTTCTCATTAGGATTAGCAGCAGCACTCACGCCATCTAGGTAATCGCTACCCGTGATGCGGCGGCTATGCTCCAAGGCCAACGATGTCTTGGGCGATAGATACCAACGCAAACCAAGGCCTACAGGTAATACCAAGGTGCTACCACTACCGCCGTCCGCCAAGTCGCGTGTTATGCCATCGCTGGATCGGCCGTTGAAGTTAGGTTTTGGATCGGACCAAATGCCCAGCCCAAGACCACCGAAGAAATAAGGTGAAAGCATTTTCTTGAAAGTGCCATCGGCCGCAAATCGCTTGTTAGCAAGCGGCTCCAGCTCCAGTGCTAGACCCGGCTCTAATATGCTGGCTTTGGAAGAGAAGCCTCTGTTCTGAAGCGCTGGACTGTCGCTTTTGGCATCGTCACTGTTTAGCGTACCAAACATAAGGTGTGCCCTCAAAGCTAAAATCCCCCCAAACCGGCGGCGCAGGTGAATGCCTCCACCAAGCGCAGCTTGATCTAGGAAAAGCGCGTTTTGCTCAACCATATCGCCTCCAATAGAGGACAGACCCAACTGGAGGCCGAATTCCCAAGGATATTCTTTCTGAGCCATCAAATATGAACCACCTAATAGCAGCAGCGTGGAAAATAAGTACTTAAGCATCATGCGTGAATTTTCGTAAAATCAACATTGCCCCCCTAGTGGGGAGACGCAACAAAAATGAACTGCCCAAGCAACCGAAGATAGGTAGCACAGGAAATTCAGAACTTGGTACTTATATAGCCGCTGATCGGTAACGAGGAAGGTGAGCCGAAACGAATAGTATTTAACAAACAATTACAAAGGTAGTAATAAAACCGAACCTGCCAAACTCTTGTGTACTGTCTCGCCAAATAAAAGAGGAGGTGCTGTTTACAGCACCTCCTCTTTTATTTAATCAAGGCCTCCTCTGCCTATTCCACATCGGTTACAGACTCTGGCGCTGGTTGCTCGTCCTCTTGCACTTGCGCGGCGGGTGGCTTCGCTAGTGAGGTGGAACTGTCTCCAAAGGGTCTTGGGCCAATGAGCGTTTCGAGGTCTTTTCTGCTGAGGACTTCCTTTTCCAAGAGGGCCTTGGCTAGTTTTTCCGTCTCTGCTTTGTGTTGTATTAGCAAATCCTGCGCCCTTTGGTATTGGCCACCTACCAAAGCTCTTACTTGATCGTCGATTAGCGTAGCCGTTTCATCGCTGTAGGGGCGCTGGAAAGCGTCCTTACCCATGCCGTAGAAGCTGATCTGCCCGACATCCTCGTTCATACCAAAAATGGTAATCATGTCGTAGGCCATTTTGGTGATCTTGTCCAGATCATTTTGTGCGCCCGTACTGATTTTGCCGAAGAAAACCTGTTCGGCTGCTCTGCCACCGAAAGTCATACACATCTGGTCTAGCATCTGCTCGGTGCGTGTGATGTACTGCTCTTTCGGGAGGTATTGCGCGTAGCCCAGCGCAGCCACCCCTCTAGGTACGATGGTTACCTTCACCAAAGGCATCGCGTGTTCGAGATACCAACCGCAAACAGCGTGACCCGCTTCATGATAAGCAATGATCTCTTTTTCTTCGGGCGAAATGAGCTTGTTCTTTTTTTCCAAGCCCCCTATGACACGATCCAGGGCATAATTAAAATCCTCCAGTTCTACGAAGGATTTGTTTCGCCTAGCGGCAATGAGCGCTGCTTCATTACAAACATTGGCAATCTCCGCACCCGCAAAACCGGGCGTCATCTCCGCCAGTACATCGGCTTGCAGATCGGGTGCTACCTTGATAGACTTCAGGTGAACCTTGAAAATGGCTTCGCGGCCTTTCAAATCTGGGCGGTCAATTTCTATCTGCCGATCGAAGCGACCTGGGCGCAGCAGCGCCGAATCCAGTACATCCGGGCGGTTGGTGGCCGCCATCAGAATGACGCCTTTGTCGGTGCTGAAACCGTCCATTTCTACTAGCAGCTGGTTGAGCGTGTTCTCCCTTTCGTCGTTTCCGCCCTGCATATTGGCGCGCCCTCTGGCTCGCCCTACAGCATCGATTTCGTCGATGAAGATAATACAAGGTGCTTTCTCGCGTGCTTGCTTGAAGAGGTCGCGCACGCGGCTAGCGCCAACGCCAACGAACATCTCCACAAAGTCCGAGCCAGATAAGGTGAAGAAGGGCACTCCTGCTTCGCCAGCGACGGCCTTGGCTAAGAGTGTTTTACCCGTTCCTGGAGGGCCTACCAAGAGCACTCCCTTGGGTATTTTCCCTCCTAGGGCCGTATATTTCTTGGGGTTTTTGAGGAAGTCCACCACTTCCATCACTTCTTCCTTGGCTTCGTCCAAGCCCGCTACATCGGCAAAAGTGATATTTACTTTGCTGTTCTGATCGAATAGGGTGGCTTTGGACTTGCCGATATTGAATATCTGCCCACCAGCACCGCCAGCACCCCCGCCAATGCGGCGCATAATGAAGATCCAGATCGCTACAATGACAATGAAAGGCAGCAACCAAGAAAGCATATTACTAATGTAATCGGTTCGCTGCACCGCATTAACTTGTATTCTATCCCGAAACCCGACACCCAATTCCTCCTGGCTGGCTTCCAGATAAGTGTTAAACGAGGTGGGGTCGCTGACGCGCAGGTAGTAGTCGTAGCTCGGCCCCCCCATTTCCCGCTTGGTTGCATCTTGGTAGCGGCTATCGGCCTTCTTGTCTTCTTTCAAGTAGATTTCTGCGGTCTCTTTATTAACCAGATCGATGCGCGCTATCGCATTGTCCTCTAGTAATGAGAAGAGACGATTGCGATCGATTTCACTGGCCTGACCAGTGCCCACGACACTCAACACCACGATGAAAAGCAGCAGCGACATAGCAGCATACAGCCAATACGACTGAAACTTTGGGCCTTCGGGCTTCCTGTCTTGATTATTATTATCCATATTTCTTCCCCTTCGTTCGGGTAAATATTTTACAAACAAGCAAACGGTCTGAAAGCCGTTTGTGTTCAGACATCTTTGAATTCTGTGATTTCGGCGTCACTCCACAATTCCTCGAGCGCGTAAAACTCCCTGGCTTCCTTGTGGAAAACGTGGATGACGACATCGAAGTAGTCTAGGCATATCCAACGGGCTTCTTTTGCACCTTCCATGTGGTTGGGCAGTATATTAAGCTCGTTCTTTGTTCGGTAGCTAATTCTATCGGCAATGGCTTTGACTTGGGTAGTGGACTCTCCTTCGCAAACGAAGAACACGTCCGTGGGGGCGTCGTGTAGGCGGCGCATATCCAATTGCACAATATGTTTACCCTTGATATCCTGAATGCTATCTACAATCACATCCATTAGTTCCGCCTTCGCAACAGAAGCGGCTTTCAAACTGGCTGTTGTACTCAAATTAATTATTTAATTATTGCTTAATGCTAGGTGATACAGTGCATATATCGCACTTTTGTTCAAAGATAAAGCTACAACACATTGTCTGCTACTAAAGTTGCTCGTTTTTTTACAATCCTAGATTCTACCAACGCGGAGGCGATTCGCTTATTGAGGGAACCGCCCTTGCCGCCCGCTTGGTCGAGTATCCGAGCCGAATACCAAACCGCCGGCCGGGGGCAAGCCACGAATACCTGGTTTTCTTCGTCGGGGCAGAATTTGCTTTTCTCGGTGATCTTGTATCCTCAGTTGGGGGCTGAAGCAGTTTTTCGGCTCACGCAGGGGCTAAGTATTGCCGTAGTAGCAGCGCTTTCTGCTGGCATCGCGGGCTTCGGCGGCGCAGTGGGACGGGACGAAGCACCCGTCTTCGGCGTAAAAAACATGGCTCAAAATGAGGGCACGGCTCCTGCATTTCTGCCATCTGCCCCCAACAAAGACTGGCTGGCGCTGGCGACCCAAAGCGGGCTACGCATCAAATGGCCCAACGATATTTACCTGCACGACAAAAAGCTGGCGGGTATGCTGATCCAAAATAGTTGGCAAGGCCAGCAACTGCAATGGACTGTCATGGGCGTGGGCCTGAATGTGAACGAAACCCAATTCCCTGCCGAACTGGCCACCAGCGCTAGCAGTCTCCGACTGGCAGCAGGCCCAGATGCCCCAGCCCTGGACAGAGACGCTATTTTCGATACGATTATGGCTTGCTTGCCTGCTATTTTCGATGCCTACGTCAGCTCCCGCCGCTTTGATGCGCTTGACGATATTTATCATCAGCTGCTCTACCGGCAGGGGGAGACGCATCGCTTCCGCCGTTTGCCGGAAGGCACTACTTTTACGGCCCGCTTAGAAGGAGTGACGCCCGCTGGCTTGTTGAAATTACAACATCCTCAAGGGCCAACGGAACTTTTTGACCTCAAAACTATTGCCTTCCTATGAAAGCAGCCATCCTCACCATCGGCGATGAAATCCTCATTGGCCAAGTGACCGACACCAACGCCACCTACATGGCCAACGCCCTCAGCAGCGAAGGCCTAGAGGTGGTAGAACACCTCAGCGTAGCCGACTCCGGCAGCGGCATCCGCGCTGGTGTAGATCGGGCTTTGGAGCAGGCCAGCGTGGTTTTGGTGACCGGCGGCCTGGGCCCCACCAAAGACGATATTACCAAAAAGGTGCTGGCCGAATATTTCTCTACCGAACTGGTTTTTCACGAGGAAAGCTGGCAGCGCTTGGTGGCTATTCTCCAGCGCTTCGGCCGCGAGGCCAACGATAGTCATCGGCAGCAGTGCTACCTGCCCGCCAGCGCAACCATCCTGACCAATAAAATGGGTACCGCTCCGGGTATGCTTTTCCAGTGGCAAGGGAAGTACATCTTCTCGATGCCGGGCGTGCCCTACGAAATGCGCTACTTGGTAGATCAGGAGGTGATGCCGCGGCTGCGGGCCTTGAGCCAAGGCGAAGGTAGCTTTTTACGCTCGCTCACGATGCTCACGGCTGGCGAAGGCGAAAGCGTTATTGCCGACCGGATAGCCGACATCGAAGACAATTTCCCGCCCCACATCAGCATTGCCTACCTGCCCAATCTCGGCACGGTGCGCTTGCGCCTCAGCGTGCGAGGGCAAGACGAAGGGCGGATAGCCGAAGAACTGCACTACTACCAGCTGCTGATTGCCGAGCGGCTCGGTTCGCTCATCTTCGGCTACGGCGATAGCAACCTCGCCAAAGCCTTGGGGGAGCTCCTCCTCGCCAAGGGGCAAACAGTAGGCACGGCCGAGAGCTGCACCGGCGGCCGCATCGCGCAAATGATCACCAACAATGCCGGCTCTAGCGCTTATTTCCACGGCAGCATCGTGGCCTACGACAATGCGGTGAAGCAATCCCTGCTGCAAGTAAAAGCCGAGACCCTGGCCGAGCACGGCGCCGTCAGCGAAGCCACCATCCGCGAAATGATAACAGGCGGCCTACAGACCCTAGGCACCGATTTGCTCATCGCCAGCAGCGGGGTGGCCGGCCCGGGCGGTGGCAGCCCCGAAAAACCCGTCGGCACCATCTGGATTGCGGTCGGCAAGCGCGAAAGAACCGTCACCAAACTCCTGAAGGCGGGTAAAGACCGTACGCAAAACATCACCTTCACGGCTTATCAGGCGCTGAATTTGGCGCGCTTGTTTTTGGAGGAGGAGGGAATGGAAGGTAGATGACTCGGATTTTTTTAGACCTAGGCTCAGGCGGGTTGGAAGACCCAGGCGGGCACAGCGGGCACGCAGGATTTACGGGATTGAGTTTTTTCTAGACAGGATTTACAGGATTAACAGGATTTAGACCTCGATTACGCTACTACGGCTACGCTCAGTACGAGTCAGCACTGGTCCGCGTGAGCCCGCACAAGTCGCTGAAAAACAGGATTTTGCTCGCCCGCTTACGAAGCTTCCAAAAAGATTCGTAAGCGTGGGCGCGGACGGGCACACAGGATTTACAGGATTTTTGGTCCTCAGAACGCAGCCGTTTTTTTGACTCCCGGCGGAATCGTCAAGAGCTCTCACTCTAGCCCAAAACTAGACTGGCCCATGGCAGACGATTTTACATTACAAGCCATTTTGTTTAAAAATAAGCTTGTTTCTAACAGTACTCCTTCCAGCCATCAAGGCGCGTAGATATTGTCAAAGTAGAGGGAGATATTGGTACCCTCTACGGTGTAGGTGATGGAGTCGCGGGGGCGGAGCCTATTGTCTTCCAGATCAACACTTGGAGCCCTCCAAAAAGAAAAAGAAAAATAAGCAATCTGCTCATGCTGATCGGCTGGTGGCCAACGGTTGCTATCTTCGTTAAAAATATGGATATTGACAGGGGTATTGGGGCGACCTATCCTAACTGGTTCGGGAAAGGAGAGAAAGGTATCCATATCGGCCGTAAAATTGTAGATGGTATCGGTGTAATAGCGCCGCCGTGTGGAGTCTAGTCCTGTGACAAAGGCGAAGATATTGGGTCCTGTTTCCTCAAAGAACCAAGGATCGCCTAGGCGATTGAAGAAGTTCATTTCATTGATGTGTATCTCCGAAAATTCAAGGGCAATGGGATAATCAGGTTCCCTAAATTCATTATCACAGCCTCCCCCAACTAAAAGAACAAGAAGCAGTGCAAAAGCAGATTTTTTCGTCATAGTAATGGCTTTTTGTCGGGTGCAAACCAAATTGTCGCATATCCAGACCTCGGATGAGTATAGACACAGCCGAGGACGAATATGCACCGACAATTTGGTTTGCGCCCCTTTTTATCTTGATGTTGTGAGCAAAGCGAGTAGGCTAGTAAAAAATATGTTCGCCGTACACAAACAGCCGAGTTATCTCTGGCCGGCTATCCAAGCTTAGTCTTCTCCACAGGCCACCACCGCTGGAGCTGGATAGCGTCAACTCATGTATCGTTATAAAACTATCGTCTATGGGTGTGGGGCGATTGTTTATTTGCTTCAGAATAGCTACCACCCGCATAGGCTCCTCCATGATGAGTTCCCTACGAAAAGTAAAGAAAGTGTCCAGCCCTTGGTAATAGTCTTTAATCGTATCTGAGCGGACCAAGCCGTCTGGTAAACCCGTTATTTCCACAAAAAGATCGGGCCCGCTGCCCGTGTAAGGCCTAGGATTCCCAGACCGTGTGTAGAAATTCAACTGTTTCAATTCCACCCGCTCTATTCTCACGGCATCGGGCATCGGTAATTCAGGGTATGGATTGAAATCTTCTCGCTCGCAAGCGGATAGATGTAGCGCCAAAAGCAGTATTCCCAAATAGCGAAGTAAATAGGCCATAGCGCCATATGTAGCAAGATGCGTCCTTGGTTGCATAGCGTTTAGTTTGTTTTTTGCAGAACAATTTTTCCGGAGGAATAGATCGCATTTTCGCCTAGGAGTCGATAAAAATGAGCAATTGCCGAACGTTGGCGGTTTGCAAGTCGCAGCCTGTTGGCACCACGAAATTGGGAGCGCCGGGCCATTCGAGAACTTGATCAAAACTTATCCCCCAAGCATCGAAGAGCTCGCTTAAAATGTCGCACTCGTTAAACGTTTCAGTAGATGTGCAGCGGTACGTATTACCGCATTCTGCTGGCAAAATAAGGCCAGTACCTCCACTAAACATCCATCCATCACCGACCGCATGAACAACATAGGGGCAGACTCTAACCATTCTACACATATCACGGTCTTCTCCTGAGCCAGCTGCCCAAAAACCTACACCGCCTTCTTCCGTGAAAAAGCTACCCTCCATCAATCCAGCAGAAGCTGCCATTTCTAACCATAACCGGTATATCGGTAAAGGCATTCTTATTCTGTCCTCGCTTCGGGTAGCCACTACAGTCAAGGTATCATTAGGGCAGTAGCCATCTTGTTCACATTTCTTTCGGAAAAGTCCATTTTGAAAATCCATCCGCTCCCATAGAATGGGCGCAAAATCGCTTTCTTCCGCCACTACTTCCCCATCGCAGACTCGATTTAGAACACAGTATTCGTTGTTTACAACGCGCTCTAATTCTAGGTCAAGCGGATCCTGTCCTACCGTTACCGTTTCCGTTAAAGAACAGTCGCCTAACACTACCCTGATAGCGTAATCCCGACCTCCCAAAAGCTGATCTAGGGTAAAATCTATTGTTTGGCTGCTAAATTCCCCACTGGGAATCACAATGTTGTCATCTACAAAAAGCAGCGCTAGTACTTCCTCGGGGTTGCTGATTCTAAGCACAATCTCCCCATTATTGATCCCAATGCAAGCAGCTTCTGTATCCACTATTTCCAACGCTTGATTCCTAAGCTGCACGACCGCTGATTCGACTTCGCAGCCTGTCCGATCCCTTACCACAACCGTATAGTTGCCTGAGGGTACGCCATTTAAGCGCTGTTGGGTTGCGCCATTACTCCAAAGAAAGGAATAAGGTGGGTTGCCGCCTTCTGTTATAGCGCTCAGGCTTCCACCACCGCACCCACTCGCTGCAATTGCCACCACCCCCAAAGGCACCAAATCCACGCAGCCATCCGCCGCGGAACCACATCGATCGGTGATGGTATAGCAATAGGTACCCATCGGTAGATTTCTTCTTTCAAAACTGTAATCTTGGCCATCACTCCAGAGGATATCGTAGGGGGGTAAACCGCCTTCGTAACGAACCTTGATTTCCCCATTGCTTTTTTCTGGGCAAGGATGCAGGAGCAAGGTTTCACTCGTAATAGGCAACACTTCTAAGTCGGCATTCCCCACTTCGTAGGTGATCACCACCGGACAATTCGGTAGTTCGTTGTTGACCACACTTACGGTGTAGCTGCCGGGCAGCAAGCCAGTTAGCAGCCCCGTAATGCCCGTAGAAGTATGGCCCGTATCCCAGCTGAAAGTAAAATCGTCAGAGGCGCTCTGTATGTTTACCACCACCTCAATCGAACCAGAAGCCGAATTTTCATTACAAGCATCCAGTACATTGGCTCCCAGTATTTCGGGCATGCCCGCAAACAAAAGCTCATAACATTCCTGCGCCTGGCAGCCAATGGCGTCCGTAACGACAAAGCAGTAGATGCCCGGTAAGACGCCCGTAGTGGTTGGGGCAACCGCCAAAGGCGCTCCATCTTTTTCCCAATGATAGGTGTAGGGTGGCGTTCCTCCAGTGGTGTTAACGCTAAATATTCTGATACTGCCATCGGCTCGGTTACAAGCTGAAGGAAAGCTTGCCCGGCCAGCTACCTGAAAGTCTAAGCCAGCGCAATCGCCCACCACAAAACTCTCCACTACCTCACAGCACAGACCGTCCGATACTGCAACGGTATAGGTGCCCGGACCAAGATTTTCTCGGCTAGCTTCCGTAGAACCATCCGACCAACTGTAGCTATACGCTACATCAAACAAACCCGTCACCGATAGGCTAATGGCTCCATTGTTCTGCCCAGCAGAAACAGGCGTAACCTGCCCGCTGATGCTGTGGCAGTTGCTTTGCGAGATGATTATGTAGTGGTCGCTTGAGCAGGCAGTACGCCCACCAGTTCCACAGCTAAAGCAGGTCTTGTGCACCAGGTCTGCGCCGGTGGGAATGGTATTATCAGACCAAGCGGTGTTGGACAGCCTAGTGGGAAGGCTTACACAAGCGTCGTCTAAGTGGTCATCGGTAAATGATAACAAATAATTCGGTGGGGTGGCATAGTCATGACCAAAGAATTTGAACGTAACATCAGGTGATTGTAGCAGGCTGATGATGTGCTCTCGCGGTACTTTAAATCTGAATATTTCCCTATTACTATACACTTCGAATGGCTGAATGTTAGCTATTTCCACTGTATTTCCATCCATATCGGTGTACACAACATCTAGGGTAAAAGCAGCCATTGCCTCGCTAGCATCGGCTTCTACAATTAAGCCAGCGAAATCAGCTGCCAGCACATCGGAAAGAGCAATGGTACTTCCACTTCCCTGTGCAAACCCCAAGCGTATTCCGGTACACTCACCCTCTGTACTAGGAACCCAGGCACGTCTGTACAAAATATTTTCCCTTATGTTGATCTGTACTTGCTCCACATACGGCTTAAAATTATCCAGCACAAAATCCAGCGTATCGGAGGTGAAGATGCTGTCGGTTACTGTTTTTACATCGGCTCTGAGGTTGTAAAGGCCATCAGGGTATCTGGCATCCTCTGGTATAGCGGCTAGTTGTACACTACCGCCATCCATCGGGTCTGTTTTCTTTATTCTGCTTATGAAATCGGTTAGGTAAAAGTCGTCATACGGATACCCATCATCATCATCATAAGCATAAGCCCATATTCCTTGACTTCGCCAATTGCCTCTTCGCGAACGGGAGGTCATGTAGGTAGGGTACAAGCGGGTAGAATCCGTTCCTCCATGGCAAATAGTGCTATTATGTTGCCTGCCTTTGATAATGTAAAAGGAATCCTGCTGAGATCTCTGTATTTTGATCGATACACTATCCACATCCATTGCAACATTAGAATATTTGTTCGCTGCGCCAAGGGGGATAGGTAATAGATTTCCAGCGGCATTGCGTGCATCTTGCATTCTTACTCTTGCCCTGAAGGCCGTTGAACTAACTGAGGCAGCGGATGCCGTAGTATTGGCATTATTGGGATAGGTTATCGCTATTTGACCCATATTCTGCCCTTCTGTATTTAATTGGGTATTATATACTGTTGTTTCGTTTGGGCTATTGTGCCTTATTTTTTTCAGCGCATCCATGCAATTTGTTTCGTGAGATTCTGAAACTAAGGAATTCAGATTGATATTCCTAAACTGATAAAGGTGAAGATGCACATGGAATCTATCCGTAACAACAGAGTCTGGTCTGTAGTCATTAGGATTACAGCCAGGTTGGCCATTACAAGTCGGCCCACCAGAACCGCCCATCGCCGCGATATTTTGACCCACTACCACATCCGTCTGCACGGTATAGGTGATATTTTTGTAGGTAACAGTACCTGTAACTTGACCAATGGCAACTCCAGCGTCTAAATCGATAATTGCGTAAAGATCTTCTGAGTTCATCTTTCTTAAAACCATTTTCCCCGATTGCATTTTCTGCCCTTGTGGATTTCGGCCATTGAAAATGTGGCCGTAACCATAATCGATTTCACCATCAATTGCTATATACTTATATCCGCCGCTTGCGACTATTCTATTCACCGAACCTGCTTGCGCAGATTTGATTAGCGTTCCTCTTTTATTGAACCATATCGCGCCGTTCGCATTTGCATAGGGAGCAAAATCCACTCCCTTGTGCCAGTCATAGCCACTTGCATATCGAACGCCAAAGTCGCTGGTAATATCGCGATTTCTATATTCTCTCACCGTATCGTAGGTAAAATGCGACCCTGAAAAGGCGCTATCTACATTGAGCGAAGCACTACAGTTGCTACAGATTTGGTAAGTGAGCGGGATAGTGGTGGTATTCACTTGAGCGAATAAAGCAGTAGCGCACAAGGCAAGCAGACCATGTAATAATAGGAGTAATCGGTTCATTATTGTAGCGTTTTGATATTGGAAGAGATAAAATTCCGGTCAAAAAAGGCTTTTCGCCTCTTCGGAAGTCCGCTTTCTGTGAAATTAGGGGAATAATAGATGCCATCTGGATCAAAATCAGCGTGCTCATCTATTCTTGGTCTACCACAATATTTATAATCAAATAGGCGCTCGTATTTTATTTGCTTGTCTAGGTCGTAAATAGTGTAGTGCTTAACCACATCCATACCCCCACCAGCGTTCTCAATACTAACAACATAAGAATGAGCGGCAAAATAATAGCTCCATTCGCCATTTTGGTCTTTTCTATCAAGCGGAAAAG
>DAITME010000091.1:0-15800 GCA_036835305.1 Lewinella sp. | reverse complement strand
TAGCATTGGTACGTCTCTAAGGTATCGTAGCATTGGTACGTCTCTAAGGTATCGTGGCATTGGTACGCCTCTAAGGTATTGTAGCAAAAAATGGCAAAAATGCAGGAGCAAAAATCACTATTTTGAGCCGTGCTTATACCCCCCAAAGCAAGATCGAAGCAGTTCTGAAGGCCTTGCTCTTTTATCCTAAACTTTGCTCCTGCACTGGTGCCTGTATGGGCGCGAGCCAAAAACATATCAAAACAGAAACAGTAATTACCCTAAAAATATGTGGCTAACGAGGCTCCTTTGCTGGCTATTTTGCTGTTTACTGCTCGGGCAGCTAAGTGGGCAGGGCCAAGTGGTAGGCAAAATTAGCGACGAAGCTGGGCAGCCCGTCCGAGGAGCCAACATCTTGCTACGCAAACAAGCTGGGGGAGCTGTACTGGCCTTCGGTGCTTCCGATGCGGCGGGCAATTACAGTGTAAAAATACCGGCAGGCCTGGATAGTTTCTGGCTATCCGTGACGCATCTATCCTATGCCTCCCAAGAACAGTTTTTGTATGCCGAACAGCAGAAACATGACTGGACACTACAAGCAGAAGCCTACGAGCTGCCCGTGATGGAAGTCAAACAAGAAGCCGTCGTGCGGCGAGGCGATACGCTCATTTTTGATGTTAACCAACTGCGGCAAGCAGGGGATGAAAACATCGAACAACTGCTTTCCAACATCCCTGGCATCACCATCGAGTCTAGCGGCCTGATCCGCTATCAAGGACTAGAAATTTCTAAGTTTTACATAGAAGGCCTTGGTCTGCTGGAAGGGCGCTACCGCATCGCCACCCGCACCCTGAGCATGGACGCCATTCGGGATGTAGAAATATGGGAACACCACCAGCCGATACGCGCCTTGGATTCTCTGGTACGGCCGGATAATGCGGCCATCAATTTGCGCTTAAAATCGGACATCGCACTCACGGGCAAAATACAAGCCGCTACAGGGCTTAGCCCAGCGCTCTATCAAGCAGGGGGCGATGTTTTTGGTTTCACCAAACAGCAGCAGTTTAATCTCTTGGCGTCTGCCAACAATACTGGGCTGGCGCAACAGGCCAATTTTAAAGATTTGTACAGCCAGGCAGCTGTACAAATACCATTGATAAGCCCCACGGTGGCGATGCCTCCTTTTTTGCTAGCCAACGAAAATGTGCGCGACAACCAAGAGCGAGTTGCGGGCATCAACCTGCTGCGCCGACAAGGAAAAAACGGCCAGCTCAAATGGCAAGCTTTCGGGAGCCTCGACCGCCTCCGCTACCAAGGCCGCAACGAGCTAAGTCTGAACGATGGCAGCCAGGAAGTGCGCTTCCTCGAGGAGCGCCAAGCGGTAGAAAAACCCTGGCAACTCAACAATCGGCTGCTCTACGAACACAACGCCCCCCGCTTCTACCTCAAAGCCAGCACCGAAGCCGACTGGCAAAACAAAGCCCTCGCGGCCGATAATGTCATCAACGGCAACCAGTCGGGCGAAGACTTCCAGCAAGGCGAACTCCTGGCCAAGGGGCGCTTCGAAGCCTTGGTGCGCAAAGGGCAGAAAGCCTACCAAATCTTTAACCAAACCGATTATCAGCGCAGCGAAATAGACTTTCTTTTGCTGCCTTTAGACGTATTTAGTCTGGAGGTGCCCAGTATTCAGCTAGCGACTGCCTTACAGCGCAGTCGGCAAAGTAGCTTCCGCAGCGACACCTATAGCCGCTTTATTTTTCGGCATAAAAAACTCCAAGGCCAAGTAAAAACAGGATGGGAATACCAACAGAAAAGCTTAGACAGCGATCTTTTGGAGCAGACCGATAGCAGCGATATTTCCCTGAGCCTGGCTTTCCAAAATGAGGTGAGGCGCAGGCGCTGGGTGCCCTATTGGAACCAAAGCTACCGCTTGCAAGGCAAGCAGCACCACTGGAATTTTAGCTGGCCCATCGCTTGGCATCAAGTCCAGCTGTTGGATGCCTTGAGCGGCGATAGCCGTCGTTTTAGCCCGTGGGTGACAAAGCCTGCGCTAGAATGGCTGCGCAAATTTACCAGTGGCAACAGCCTGAGTGTTACTTACCAATTTGAGCTCGATTACGATCAGGAGCAGCTCGATTTTTATAGTGGCTATATCCTGCGGCAAAACCGGCAGTTGGCGCGGGGCCTGCTGGCCATCAACCGCTACTCGGAGCACGAACTCAATGCACGCTGGCGCGCCAGCAGCCGAGAGAAAAACCGAGAATTTGAGAGTTTTGTAGCGCTATCGACGGCTAGCTATGACTTCCTTCAGAATACTATTTTTGGCGCAGCCGGCCAGTCTTTCGAGCAAATCAGCCGCCGCAATACCCGGCGGCAGCTGCGCTGGGAAAATCGATTAGGCGGCAGCATCGGCCAGCATTGGCAGTATAAGTTGTTGGCCGACTACCGGTTCAGCACCTTGCCCAACCAGCTGAATGGAAACACCTTGGCTGTTCGGAACCATTTTGCTCGCCTACAGCCCTACTTGGCTTTCAGCAGTGGTAGCCATATTTTGAGCTGTAAGCCACAGCTTACTTTTTTTGCCAGCAATACGGCCGATTTTCCGGTTTGGCAGCAGCAGATTACGTGGGTTTACTTTCATCAGTTGGGCAAAAAATGGGGCGATATTCGTTTACAATGGGAGCAATACCGTACACAAATTGGCGAGCGCCACGTACGCAACCGTCTGCTGAACTTTCAGTATAAGCGAAAAATTAGCCCACAAAAAATAGCGGTGAGCCTACAAATCAACAACCTAACTGCTGCGCAGGAGTATATCAGCTTTAGCCAGTATACCTTTGTGGAAACGCTGAGCTATTTTCAGTTGCGGCCAAGGCAATTAATACTAGCGCTGAGTTGGCAGTTGTGAGCCCCCCTTAGTCCATAAAATACGTCTTCAGATAGCCCCAGTGATCGCGCCAGTCTTTCAGCACCAAGATGGCGGCAATGAGCAGACCAAACCAAAAGAGGAGTTTGGCCTTGCGAGCGGTTTCCCTGTTTTTTTCCGCCTTAGAGCGGTAGCGGTTGCGGGTAGATTGATATGGCATAGCGGGGCAAAGATAGCTCAATTAAACAAAGTGTTGCCGACAAAGTCGGCAGCACTTTGTTTAATTGCTACATCATCAAAGTCACCTGATCTTCGGTGATGTGGATGACGCGCTCGGCGCTGCCTCTTTCAGCAATATCGCCGCTGGCGTTTTCTAGCCGTAGTACACCACGGGGACAAACGGCTGCACAAACGCCGCAGCCTACGCAACTGGCGCGCACAATATCCTGGCCACGCTGGGCATAGTGGCGCACGTCAATGCCCATCTCGCAGTAGGTGGAGCAATTGCCGCAACTGATGCACTGCCCCCCGTTGGTGGTGATGCGGAACCGACTCTGAAAACGCTGCACCAAGCCCAGATAAGCCGCCAGCGGACAACCGAAGCGACACCACACCCGATTGCCCATCAGTGGATAAAAACCCGTACCCACCACACCCGCGAAACCCGCACCAATCAAAAAGCCGTACCACTTTTGCACGGCTCCTATAGAGATGCTTTGCTCCTGCGTGAGCCACCCCAAAGAAATACTACTAACCCCGCTGAAAAAGCCATAGAGCGTGAGCCCCGTCATGACAACAGCAAAAAGCAAGACGCCATGAATGATCCAACGCTCGAACTTCCAGGCGCGGATACTCTTATCGCTCAGCTGCCGCCAAGGGTCGCCCAAGGTCTCGGCCAAACCGCCGCAGCCACAAACCCAGCTGCAATACCAGCGCTTGCCCACCAGGTGCACCATCAGCGGAACACCGATAATAATCAGCATAATGCCCCAAAAAAGCATGAACAAGCCCAAGGCACCCGCACTTTGGAACTCCGCAATTTGCCAACTAAAGAAGAAGTCATAATCCAGCGGCCAGATGTTTTTGAAGTCATACCAAGGCTGGTTGAGGGCCACCAAAATTTCGGGGATGAGGAAAGCAAAAGCCGTTTGGAAGAAAAGCACCGAGGCCGTGCGGATAAGTTGGTATTTGTTGTGGCGGTATTTGGCAAACATCCGCACGCCCATCACGCCCATCACCACCGTGTATAGAAAACCATACAAAAACCACTGGCTGGCGGGGTTGCCACTGAGGCGCAAACTGATGGGATCCACGATGTGTACCCAAGCCACGATGTGCTGCGGCAACCAATAGAGCAGCACATAAAAACCGATAAAATAAGTACCCGCCAAGATGCCTAGCCAGCCACTCAGCAGCTCCGGCCTTGCACTACGGGCAGGGCTATTGGCCCAAGAGCGCTGCGCCACCAAGACCAAGGCAGTGATGAGCAAAGCCACCAAAGCCGTGGTGATGGGCCAAAACCATTGGCCGTCCATGTAGCGGTAGCCATAGGTTAAAATACCCAATACGGTAGCCGCCAAAAAGAAGCCTCGCCAGCCCAAAACCAGCCCTCGCGTAAGGGGATGATGGTAAATGTGATCGTGCTTGATGCCCGCCTTAGCACCGAATTTGGGCAAGATATAGAACAGCCCGCCCAGTATGCCCAAGCCAAAGGTCAGGAAAAGCCACAACAAGGGCTGGCGGCTGACGGAGCCGGTGGCAGCCGCCTTTGTAAGGTCAAAAGTCCGGCTTTTGAGCACCCAATCGGGGATACTGACTTGCCACTTTTTGAGCCCTTCGGGTAGGCCTTCGCTGGCGATGCGCGCCTCAATGCGCTCATTAGCCGCGGCAAAAAGATCCTCCACGCCCCGCTGGAAGCTGAAGGTGGAAGGGAAGCGCTTTTCATAGAAATTTTGCGCCTCGGCTTCGGCCAGTAGCGCCGTTTTTTGCCAGTCGGAGTTGTTGAAAGAGGCCGCTACTACTTCTTCCAAAGCAGCTTCGCTCAGGCGGTAATTATCCAGCCCCAGCATGAGGGTAAACAGCAGCAGCGCCAAGGAGAAAAGCCCCAAACCTACATATTGCAGCGCTGTTTTCTTCGTTTTTTCCACAGACATCCTTATAGATTTTTGGTGTTTTTATTGCGGTATTTCCCCAGCCCCAAGAAGCGGAGGACGGGTTCTAAGCCTCGTTTTTGGCGCAGTGCCACTTGCCGCCCCGTTTGTTGGTTATATAGTTGCACTACGTTGGCCTCGTATTCCTCGAAGAACTCGGGGTCGAAGTTGGCCATGCCCAAATGTTGGAGTACAGTTTCGATGTGGGTGCCGTCTTTGATCCACTTTTCGCAGACTTCGTGGCGGTAGCGGATACCCATGAGGTGGAAACCCCGAACACTGCCATCGCTTGCTTCGTAGGTGATGCGGATGGCCTTTTCGCCATCGGGATGCTCCCAGTAGAGGCTAGCGAGACCTTCTCGGCCGGCTGTGGGCACTTCGCCATAGACTTGGTATTCTAGGTCGAGGAATTTGGCGGAGTTGAACCAAATGCCCGGATCGTAGGAAATTTGTTGGCCAAGGATGTTGTGGGCCACCGTTTCGCCCATCATGCGGCCGGTGTACCAGATGGCTTCGATAGGGCGGCGGCCAGGGGCGGGCTCGCTTTGCTCCGCACAGTCGCCAATGGCATACACCCCTGGCAGACTGGTTTCGAGGCGGGCATTGACCTTCACCCCACGCCCCAAGGCTAGGCCGGGTGTGCCTTTCAAGAAATCAATATTAGGACTTACCCCGGCGGTGAGGCCCACGAACTGGCAATCAATTTGCCGGCCATCTTTGGTGCGGATGGCGCAGGCGCGGCCTTGGTCATCGCCTAGGATTTCGGCTAGCTCGCTTTCCTCTTGCAGCTCGATGCCGTGGCTGCGAATATGGCGGCTCACCATGCGGCTTTCTTCGGGCGGCAGGGCGTTGCTCCAATAACTGGCTTCGCGGATCAGCAGGGAGACTGGAATCTGGCGACTATGGAGCATCTCGGCCAGTTCAATGCCGATGAGGCCACCGCCCACAATCACGGCTTTTTGTATTTCGGGGCTGATTTTTTCTAGGTATTCTAAGTCCTGATAACTCACCATGCCGCCTACGCGCTGGAGGTCTTGGCCCTGCCAGCCAAATTTATTGTACTTGCTGCCAGTAGCAATAATAAGCTTATCGTAGGGCAATTCCAAGTAACCGGATGGGGTGTTTTGGCTACTCGCAGGAGCCAGGTTTTTGATAAGGAGCAGTGCTTTTTCGGGCTTCACCGTTTCTACGAAGCCCTTGATGAGTCGTATCCTACTCTTTTCCCAGAAAAAGGGCTCGTAGGGCTGGGTATCTTCAAAACGCATGTGCCCCATGTAAATATACATCAAGGCAGTGCGCGAAAAGAAATAATCCGTTTCTGCAGAAATAATGCTTATCTCTACCTGATCGTCTAGCTTTCTGAGCCAACGGGCTGCCGTAACGCCGGCGATGCCATTGCCGATGATGGCTACGTGCATAATGGGTGGTTTTGCGTAATGTACTGTAAATATACGTATTTGGCAGGTAATCGGATGAGCGCAAGGCGGTGTATTGGGTGTTAAAGTTAGGAAGCGACAAGGAAGGCCAGTTGTAAAAAGTACAAGCCCCGCCTCTGAGTGTAGAAGCGGGGCTTGCCAAGTGTGTAGTTTTCAATTATTATCTATCCCACCAAACGGGTACGGAGAAGTGGGTGGTAAAGTCGGTACCCAGCCCTTGACGAGACAAAGCGGTTTGCATCGTTGGGTTCACGCCCAATTCGGCAGGTGGCAAAGCAAAGCGTACGGGGATGGTGCCGTTGGTAATGTTACCAGGATAATTGACGGGTGTCAATTCCGGATAGCCCGTTCTACGCCAGTTGGCAAAGGCTTCGTACTCGTTCAGGAAGGTAGCAGCCCAGTACTGCTCGCCCAATTGCTTCATGCCATTGGCCGCATCAAACGGATTGGCCGCCAAGTAAGCATTGATAGCAACGTCTGATATTTCTAGGCTAGCATCGTATTTTGCCCACATTTTCATGGCAGCGCGCACACCATTTTGATAGTGAGTATCCGCACTGCCACTGTTCCAGCCACGCAGGGCAGCTTCTGCCAACAACAGCTCCACTTCGCCCACCGTGATGATCATCATGGGGGAAGAAACGCGTACTACGGCTTGGTTGACGGCACTAAAGTCGTCGCGATCGGTACCTGTTGGATTATCGGCCAAGGTCATGGCATCTAGACCATTAGGCAGGCCGTTGTGTCCGCCGCCATTGGCAGGCGGTACGGCAATGACATCAATGCGGGGATCGTTGGAAGCCAGCATCCAGTCGATGAAGGTTTTGCTCATCCGGGGGCAGGTTTCGCCTGCCGAGCCGTTGGTGAGGTCAAGTACCTCCCCTAGGCCGTTGCGGTTGATACCTTCAGGGCCATTGGTGTGAGGGATAAAGGCATCGCTGTTGCCTTGCAAGACCCCTCCAGCGATGGCTTTGCGCACGTATTCCTCCGCCACGGTAGGGGCAGCACCTGTTAGGCGCATACCCAAGCGCAACATGATGGAATTACCCAAGCGGCGCCATTGCTCCTGATCGCCATTGAAAACCAAATCGGCCGCACCAAAGCCACCGTCGTTGCCAATCTGCGCTACGGCTTCTTCCAATTCTTTCAGCATATCTAGGTAGATGGCTTCTTGGGCATCAAATTCTGGGAAGTCAACACCCTCCAAAGCCCCTTTACCTGCCTGAAAGTAGGGGATATCACCATAAAAATCGGTGAGGCGGTGGAAGATAAGCACTCGCCAGATGCGTGCAATACCCAGCATCGTTTGGTCGCCAGCGCGGCCAGACTCTAGGGTAGCAATCAGGTCTTGAATGTCCTTTACCGCTTGGGTATATTGCCGATCGAAGAGGGACGAGGAATAGCCTGAATTGTAGGTATATTTATCGCCCGACCAATAGCCACAAGTAGTAGCTAAGTGCTGAATCATGCAAGAAGAATAGATCAACGCTGCCCGCCAATTCTCGTAGCGTTCGCCGGAGGTACGTAGCTGCACCCAAGTGAACTGGAAGTTGGGGTTGATCTCGATGGCTGCATTGGGGTTGGAGTTGAGATCCTCAAACCCATTATCGCAAGCCGTGGTGGTGAAGGTCAGTGCCAACACCACAAGGAGTAAATTTCTGAAAAACGGTTTCATGTAGAAAACTTTTTTAGTTAGACAATGGGTGAATTAGAACTTGACGCCCAAGTTGAACTGAATGGTCCGCGTGGAGGGGACCCCAAACATTTCCAGACCCTGTGCATTGCTCACATTGTAAGTAGATTCTGGGTCGATGTTGTCGGCCTTGCTCCAAAGGAGCCCCAAATTACGGGCGGCCACACTGAGGGTAACACCATTCACCGGCAGCTTGGCTAGGGCTTTAGCGGGCAGGTTGTAAGCCAGCACTACTTGGCGCAGCTTGGCAAAATCGGAGTCGTAAACGAACGCTTCGGTGATGTTGCTGGCGATTGATTGGTAGTAGGTTTCCACATCAGAAGCGGGGATGCTACCGATACCGGTTTCTCTGCCTACCAAGGTAGCTTGGTGCAAGCCCCGCGTGTAGGCAAAGGCGTTGGTAGCAGAGTAGATCTTGCCGCCCATGCGCATATCGATGAGGAAGTTCAAGCTCAGGTTTTTGTAGCGGAAGGTACTACCTAGACCAATGGTTGTGGGCGGCACACCCGTTCCGAAGTGCGTGAATTCTCCTTGTACGGGGAAGCCATTTTCACCGATCACGATATTGCCGTTGGCATCTCTTTCATAAGCAAAGCCAGCTACTTGGCTGTAAGGAAGCCCCTCTACATGCTCAATAAAAGCCACGCGGGTACGGCTTTCGTCGGCGCGAATTCTTTCTTCGTCGTTTTCTGGATCTAGCAAGCTATTGACCTGGTTTTGGTTGTTAGCGAAGTTGAAGAGGAAGTCCCAGCTAAAATTCTGTGTGCGAACAGGCGTAGCGGTGAAGAGTAACTCAACGCCTTTGTTAGACATTTGACCGATGTTGACGATCTTCGAATCGAAGCCGGAGGTGGGCGACACGGCTGCACTGATGATATCGCGCTCGGTCGTCCGATCATAGAAGGTTACATCCAAGCCAATGCGGCCAGCGAACATGCGCATATCTACCCCAAACTCGAACTCTTTGGTAAGCAGGGGAGCCAGCGCGGAGTTGGGAATAGAATTGTTGGTAACCCCGCCCAGTGGCCGGCCTAAGTGGCCTTGGCCAAAAATGTTGTAAGTAAGGTTGAGCTGATAGGGGCTAGCCGCTACCCCTGGGCCTGAACCCGTAGCATAAGAGGTACGCAGTTTCAAGAAATCAATATTAGCTGGCATGGTGATCAGGTCGGAGACCACAGCACTCAAGCCTGCGGAGAAGTAACCTTGGTTGTTTTCGCCACCTCCACCGAAGGGGTTGGTGAGCTGAGAAAACCAGTCGTTGCGGTAGGTACCACTGAGATAAATCGCGCGCAGGAGGCCAATTTCAGCCGAACCGAACAGCGAGTTGACCTGTGATTGGCCGAAGCCGTAGGTTACACTGCGGTTGGCAGTGTTGCCGATAGCATGTAGGAAAGGTACGTTGAACTGGCTACCGCTGCCGCCCAGCGTTTCGTCTAAGTTGCGCTGTTGGTTGCCGCCAGCCAGTAAGGTGAGCGATAGGTTCTCGTTGATGTCGGTATCGAAACCAAGCAACAATTCGGTATTGAGTTCTTGGATTTCACGGGTAGTCTCTTGAATCTGTCCGAAGGGGCTGTAGGCCGTACCGTAAGGGGTGAGGTTTCTAACGCGATTGTTGAAGCGGTCGAGACCTATTTTCCCTCTGGCATACAAGCCGCCGACGATATCGTAGCGCAATTCTATGTTGCCAATTAAGCGGTCTTTTTTGTTGTTGTTCTCAAACTGATGAGCTGCCCAGTAAGGGTTGGTGACGAAGACGTTGTCATTGAACTGTAGCTCTGTGCCTTCCGCATTGGCACCCAGCTTATCATCGCTGCCTCTCAGGCTTTCTACATTGATTGTAGCGGGCAGCGACCAAGCCGTATAATTGGCATTGCCGGGCGAATCAGATAGCCGCGGGCGGTTGGTGGCAGCTTCATTGACGTACATAGCTGAAACCGTAGCCGATAAGCGGTTGCTTAGTTGGCTATTGACCCGCAGCGTGAAGTTGCGGCGCAGCAAACCAGAATTGGGAAGCACATCGGAATTGTCTAGGTTCGATCCAGAGAAACGGAAGTTGGTGCGCGCATCACCTCCCGTGAGGGTAAGCGAGTTAACGTAGGTCAATCCGGTGTCGTAAAAGCGGCTGATGTTGTCGCCAGCATCGGAATAAGGGCGGGCTACGCCATCGAACTGGAGTACGTTGCTGCCATCCAGGCGAGCGCCATAGGCATACAAGCCTTGGTCGAAAGCTTCAGCAGCCGTTCCTGGCTTGCTACCAAAGCGGCCGTGGCCATATTCGCGCTGGAAGTCGAGTAGATTGATGAGCGACTCGGCTCTGACTTGGGTATTGAACTCCACGCCGATACCCTTACGAGCCGTGCCGCTTTTGGTGGTAATGAGAATGACCCCGTTGGCAGAACGATAGCCATAAAGGGCTGCGGCAGAAGTACCCTTCAAAACAGAAATAGTCTCGATATCTTCCGGATTGATGGAAGATATACCATCCCCCCCATCGGAGCCGCCCCACATCCCTGCCGAGCCCAAGTTGCTGTTGTCGATAGGAACACCATCAATAACATACAGCGGTTGGTTGGCACCCGAAAGGGAGTTGTTACCTCGGATGACGACCCGCGAAGAACCGCCCGCCCCCGTAGCAGTAGAAGCTACGTTCACACCAGCTACGCGGCCAGCCAATGAATTGGCCACGTTGGTTTCTCGTGCTTCCATAAAGCCTTCTGGCTTGATTTCGGTAACGGAGTAAGTAATCGCTTTTTGCGACTTCCTGACGCCGAGGGCAGTTACCACTACTTCATCAAGGTTCACCCCCTCTGAAAGTGAGATGTTGATCACCGACTGCCGGCCCACGGCCAGTTCGGTGGTTTCAAAGCCCGTATAGCTAAAGACCAAGGTAGCCTGGTCGCCTACGGTGATGGTGTAGGAACCATCAATATCGGTGAGGACACCATTCAAGGTGCCTTTTTCTAAGACGTTGACCCCAATCAAGGGGTCGCCATCGCTAGAAGTCACGGTGCCCGAGACGCTCTGCTGGGCAGCTGCCGAAACCGCAAAGAGCAGCATACAGCAACAACTTAGAAACAATTTTCTAATCATTGGTAGTGAGTTTTGTTGATAATCAAATAAAAAACTGAGGCACAAACACAGTAATCTCGCATTCAGTGCCCTTTTTCATTTTTACAGGAGCGTTCGGAGGCAAAAAACCGGCATGGCGGCCAACTTCTCTATTCTGACAAACAAAATAAATTGCACAAAACAAGAAGAAAACCAAATAAACACAGGATTACAGGCTGCAAAGTATAAATATAATCTTTATTCTCCAACTGTTCTTTAGATAAACACCAATTAACTGGCTACTTTTCGACCAACGGAACGGAATTGCTACCGAGAAGGAGTTGCTAGAGCACGCAAAGAACCAACGTACAACTTTTTTGATACCTTTCCTGCCTTGGGGTAAGCATGGTGCTGCTCAGAAACCTTTACTCCTACCGTTACAACCGTGAAGTGTCCGTCTAGGGAGGCCGCATGTCGTTTAAAAGCTCGGCAGGCTCGCCCGTATCCATAGGGTACGGTGGATCCGAGTCTTCCAACCGCTCAGGCCGCACCCGATTGGGTGTTAAATAAGCACCACATTGACACAGGCATAAATGCTGGAGCAAAGAATAGCCGTTTTGAGCCATGTTTCTGCTGTAAACACCTATGAAATGCTATGATTCTAAGCTTAAAAGGCTACCACTAGTGGGCTGTCAAGCATTAATTTTTGGGTTGAATATTAGCGGATTTTGTGGCTAGTCGAGACGGAGGTTCCCGCGCATAGCGGAACTATGTAAAGGGTTCTCCAACGAAGAGTAGCCGCAAAAGACGCCACGGGCAAGCCGAAGTTTTAGCCCTAACAGAGCACTAGCCTCGCGGAGAATGGCTATGGATGAGGGAGCTTAGTTGGGGCAGGGGATCAGGGATAAATACTATCTTTGTATAGTGAGGACAAATTTTTGTGTACAAACTCAATAAAACTAATGAACTACTACATCGTTATTCCAGCTCATAACGAGGAGCAGTTTATAGGCAAGACCTTGGCTTCAATAGTCAATCAATCCTTGCTACCAAAGCGTCTAGTGGTTGTTGATGACAATTCTAAAGACAAAACGGCTGCCATCATAGATGAATTCGCAGCAACCTACTCATTCATTCAGAGAGTTGATGCTGTATCTTCTAGCGAGCACATGCCTGGTAGCAAGGTAATCCAAGCCTTTAACAAAGGACTCAACCACCTAGATGAGCACTACGATTTTATAGTTAAGCTGGATGCGGATCTCATCTTACCAATGAATTACTTTGAGCAAATAGCGCAGATCTTTGCCGAGCAACCGCGTGTGGGAATTGCAGGGGGCTTTGCTTACGAAAAAGACGAAAGTGAGCAGTGGGTATTAAATCACCCAATGAATAAAAACCACGTTAGAGGGGCTTTCAAGGCTTATTCTAAAGCTTGCTTTCTTGCTATTGGAAAATTAAAAGTAGCCATGGGATGGGACACGGTAGATGAGTTATTAGCTATTTACCACGGTTACGAAATTCGTACAAATGAACGACTGAAAGTAAAACATCTTCGCCCTACAGGTAACTCGTATAATGCTAAAGCTAAATTTTTACAAGGTGAGGCGATGTATAAAATGCGCTATGGCTTATTTATTACTATTATCTCGTCGGTAAAAATGGCTTGGAAAAAGCGGAATTTCAGAACGGTCGTTGATAACGTCCGGGGATTTTTCTTGGCTAAGCAGCAGCAGTTGGAACCCATTGTAACAATGGAAGAGGGGCGCTTCATAAGAGCTTATCGGCTTCGGGGGATGCTGAATAAATTGAATCCATTTACTAAGCACTAAAAAAAACGGCTATTTCAGTTGCTCCCCCCCAATCGGATACCAGTATTTTTAAGGTGTAATGATCAACTACTTTGTCACCAATTCCCTACTATCCGTGCCTTGGATGGTGTAAGTGGTCGCAGCCAAAGTCCGACCATCAAAAACGAGCTGCTGAGATTCTTCTTCTTATACTTTCCCGTTGGAAATGCTTTTCACCAGCCGGCCTTGTATATCGAATACTATAATATCAACATCTGCTGATTTTAGGCTGGTAAATTCTATGTTCACTAGCCCTTTGGATGGGTTCGGGAAAACAGAAAAGTTACTAAATGGCTGATTTTCGGGCGCGAAACTAGGATCAAAGCAGGCAGCATATAAGGCCACAATACCATCCACGTCTTATCCATCTCGGTCAGGCAATTACGCACAAGGTAGCGTGATATCTACAATTTTCCCTATTGTAAAATAGTGAAATCCTGTTGCAGCATATACGACCTGAAGACACATTGGCAGCACCATGTCAAGCTTTATATTCAACAACCACTGAGGCAGAACATCCCACCGAAGATGAAGTTCTTGAACCCAAAGTGGAAAACTCAGCGGAAGGTATGTTAACCTTGTTCGACTTGGTAGCTACAGGCAAGTAATACCGGCTTACGGCCATTAAGACTACGGACAGGAATTAGGATAGCAACCGCTTTCCAAATTAGATGAAGCGTAGCTTTTTGGATTTGGGCAATAAAAATATATAGAAAATATTTAAAGAAAGATACTACACGGTAAAACCACGGCTCAAAAACGCCCAGACGGCTCCCGCACTTGCCGTGCCCGTCTGGGTGCCCGTCCATACGGATTTACAGACCGGCACGCCCGTCTTCCAACCCGTATGAGCCGTGCCCGCCTGGGTCTGGGTTTAGTAAAGCGTCTAGCAAAAAACAAGCCATCTACTAACGCAAAAGTAAAACAAAATAAACAGCAGGATGCTTCCTTATTTGGCCGCAGCTATTCGTTCTAAAGCTAGCACCAATATCTGCGCTTTCCTGCGTATATTTGTCCTTGAAAATTTCTTACCTTTTGCTGTTATCCAATTTTTCGCTTACGCATTTCCGCAACTACGATTACCAGCTCATCGACTGTGCGCCGAGGCTGAATTGCTTTGTGGGGCACAACGGTAGCGGCAAGACCAACCTTCTGGCAGCCATCTATTTTTTGTGTATGGGCAAGGAACACGACGGCGCCGCCGATCATTACGCCTTACAACACGGCAGCGACTTCTTCCGCCTCGCTGGCCATTTTGGGCTCAGCGAGGAACAACTAGACCGCATTGTGGTGAAAGTGCAGAAGCGGAAAAGGAAAATCATTGAACGCAACAACGTCGCCTATGATAAGCTCTCCGACCACATTGGCCGCTATCCTGTGGTGATGGTGACACCCGACGATGTCAACCTCATCCACGAAGGCAGCGAAATGCGCCGGCGCTTACTAGACAATAGCCTCTGCCAAACGCAAAGCGCGTACCTGCGCCACCTCATTACCTACAACAAAGTACTAGCACAACGCAACGCCTTGCTGAAACAGCATGGCGGGCAGCCCCTTCCAGCCGGGCTGCTAAATATTTACGACGAGCAAATGGCCGAGCCCGCCCAGTATATTCACGAGGCACGCAAGGCTTTTATCGAGCCTTTCAACAGCTTGTTGCAGGCAGCCTACCGAGCTATCTCCGACCAAGCCGAAGAGGTAAATATCTCCTATCAGAGCCAACTAGAAGCTGAAAATTGGTACAGCTTGCTGGATAGCAGAGCGGAAAAAGATCGCATTTTGCAGCGAACCACCGGCGGCATTCACAGAGACGACCTCGTTTTCACCCAAGGCGATCATCCGCTTAAGCGCGTGGCTTCCCAAGGACAGCTAAAAACTTTTGTCCTCAGCCTCAAACTGGCGCAATACCAACTGCTACAGAGCCAAACGGGCCGCCAGCCTATATTACTGCTGGATGATATTTTCGATAAGCTAGACCAAACCCGCGTACGCCGCCTGCTGAACCTGATCTTGGAGGCGGATTACGGGCAAGTATTCCTAACCGATACCTCGCCTGAGCGCGTTCAGCAGCTACTATCAGAGCGCAGCCAGGATGGCGCAGACACCGTATATGTGGTAGCCCATGGGCAAGCCGAGCAAATCCTCGATAATAAAACAGCACACAATGGCTGAGAAGAATTTAAAGGAAGCCTTCCGGCAGTTCTTGGTAAATAAAAACAACCAAGACGATTTTTTCCGGGCGCAAATACGCGTGGCGTGGCCAAAATTATTTGGTAAAAACATAGCCCAACACACTCGACTACTGGAAGTGAAGAACCGAAAACTGTACGTTTATACCAACACATCGAGCGTCCGAAACCAACTGATGATGGTCAGAGAGGGCATCCGCAAGCGGATTAACGAAGCGCTGGGTGAGGAATACTTGGAGGAAGTTATCCCAAAATAAAACCCTAGATGCCTCCGGAAGGCATCCCCATAGAAACACCCCCGATGGCAAGTGCCGCAAGGATACAAAGGACGAACAAGGTGATCGCCAGCCCCCAGGTGAGTTTCTCGATAAAATCGGTAGAGCGGGAAGCGCCCATAATTTGGTTGGCTTGACTACCACCAAAGGTGGAGTCGATACCGCCGCCTTTGGGGTTCTGTACCAGAACGACCAACATGAGCAAAAGACAGACGATACCGGTCAGGATAGTTAGCAGGTTGACCATGGAATTATAATTTTTCCTTCAATTCTTTGATGAGGGCTGCAAAGGTCGCTTTTTTTGCTGGAATTTGCAA
>DAITME010000090.1:0-16013 GCA_036835305.1 Lewinella sp. | reverse complement strand
AGTAGGTTGGGGGTGTGCTACATTAGAACGATGGCAAGTAATTTTTAGTTTTTTTACCCTTACTTGTTGCAGATTCCAAAAATTGCCTGTACATTTGCAGTGTATTAGTATAGTAGTACACCATTAAACTATCTTTTATGATACATGTAAAAAACCTTCGGTTATCCTATCAACCTTCCGAGCCGGTGCTGGAAAATTTGCAGCTTCGCTTGGAAAAAGGCGGTATTTACGCGCTGGCAGCGCCCAATGGCGAGGGCAAAACCAGCCTGCTTAAAGCCCTTGCCGGGCTGCGATTCCCAGACGCTGGCGAGCTTAGTGTCTTAGGCTTTAACCCTGCCAAACGGGAGGCCGAGCTGCTACGACAGCTCTATTTCCTTCCTTCGGAACCGAGCTTCCCCGGCTGGACAGCTGCCAAAATTGCCCGCACTTATGGTGTTTTTTATCCCAATTTTTCTAAAATTCAATACGAGAAATTATTGGATGATTTTAAGATAGGCTTGGATAAGACTATGCAAAATTTATCTTTTGGCCAGCAAAGACGGGTACAACTGGCCTTTGCCCTGGCAGTAAAAACACCTATTTTGCTACTGGATGAACCTACCTTGGGTTTGGATATTGCAGGCAAAGACCAGTTTAGGCGTAGCCTTATACAAGCTACGGAGGAGGGCCAACTCGTGATTATCGCCACGCATTTATTGATGGAAATTGAGCCTGTCTTGGAGGAGTTATTGATTTTGCATCAGCGGCAAATTTGGTCGCAAATATCCTTAGCTAGGGCGGCGGAAGTCTTCTCTTATCACCTGAGCAGTCGCCCGCCTGTGCCCGATACCAATAGCTATGGCCGCCGCGTGCCCGGTGGTTGGCTCATCATCAAAGCAGACGGCAGCCCCAGCACCGCTAGGCCAGATATTGAGACGCTCTACCTAGGTCTTACCGAGGGTAATCTGGTAGATCCCAAACTGCAAACCATATAAAATAAGCGCTATGTTTAGTTTCCAACGTTTTCAACATTTATTGCGCTGGTCTTGGGCGCACAGCCCCCGCTGGTATCTTTTTGCCCATGCGGGTATCTTTATTCTTTTTCTTATTTTCAATAAGCTGACCGGCTTCGGTCCAGGAGAGGGACGGCAGTTCATCAACGGTGTTTCGCTACTTAACATTCTGATTATTTTACATGTCCTTTCTCTGGGAGTTATAGCTTGCGACTTCTTGAGCCGGCATTTCACCACTGCACGAGCGGCTACCGATTACTACAGCCTTCCGGTTTCATTTGCTGAGCGCACGACGGTATTTTTACTGGTCGTCTGGGTAATTCTGCCAATCTATGGCTTTGTATCAAGTATGCTGGTGATTAGTGTCTTGAAATTATTCAGCAGCCTTTTTGTTCTACCTCCTCTGGCTATCGCCGCTCAGAGTATTTTTTCTTCGATACTCGTCTATTGGTTAGTTAGTATCCCCCTGCTAGCCTGGGCGATACTGCGACCGAAGCATAGTTTTTGGTCAGCTTTAGGCATGGCAGCAGGATTCAGCAGTATTGTTGGACTCATGCAAGCAGCGGAGCTAACTGATGCACAAGGCTACCGCTACCAAGTTCCCGAGGCCATCACCCAAACAGTGGCTGCAAGCGATGTCTATGGCCCTTCCCTTCAGCAAATGAACAGTTGGCAAATGGGACATATGATGCATTGGGTGGGGCATCCGCTGCCTTGGGTGCTGGGCATCGCGCTAGTGCTTCTTTTTCTGGCCAGTGCTGCTTTGGCGCTTAAAAACAGACAGGTATGAGTATCGACTTGCAAGAGCACAGCGCCATTTACCTTCAAATTGCACAGTATGGCCTAGACCAGCTGCTGGATGGGCACTGGGAGGCTGGCGAGCGCATTCCCTCTGTTCGCCAACTGGCTGGCGAAGTAGGCGTCAATCCCAATACCGTGGTACAGGCCTACCAACAACTTGAAGAATGGGGCATCATCCAAAAGCAGCGCGGCATCGGCTTTTTTGTCGCTGAGGACGGCCTAGTACAGGCAAAAAACCACAAGAAGACAACTTTTCTAAACGAGCTACTGCCCGAAGTCCGCCGGATTATGCAGCAGTTAGACATTAGTGCGGAGGAGTTTTTGAAGCTGCTGTTAGTTGCGAATTAAAAATAAAAATCTATGAAAACGGCATTATATATTTTCTTCTTTGCCCTCCTCTTGGGTTTTGTCAGCTTGATGAGCTTTCAGCACATCGGCAGCCAGCGCATCCAAGCATTGGGCAATGCGCACCCTTATTTCCAGCAGCGGCTAGCGATGCTTTCCGATACCTTGGTAGCTGAGGGAGCCAAAGTGGAGCGAAAATTCCCCGCTAGCTTTTATCGCAGCATTACGGCGGATGATGGCATTCGGCTGCGGCACAAGGAGCAGGCGGTGGGGATAACTATGTCAGGCCCAGCTGCTGCCTTGGAACAGTCAGCTGTGCTGCCGAAAAGGCTAACAAATTACCATCTGCGCTTTGCCTTCGATCGGCCGATCAGCCTATCCGAATATGTGGAAGTGGAAATGAACCTGAATGCTTATCCAGACTACCTAGAAAACTTGGAGTTTGTCCACGCCCCAGCCAGAAAACTATTGCCAGTAATCATTTGTGAAACGCCTTTGATAGTGGATGAAATAAAACTACAAGGCACAATAGCTGCTAGCTCCGTTTTGGATGTGCGGACGGAATCTTTTGATATTTCTCATCTGAAATGCGAGGAACAAGCAGGAAGGCTTTCCATCAAAGGCAGCACCAACAGCTTAGACCTTGGATCCGCTAGTTTAGAGCAATTCGACCTCAGCCAACTGAGCGTAAAAGAAGTCATCTACCTCAACTCAGACTTCCCCAAGGGGCATAAAACCCGATTGGATGCCCCCCTCATTAAGCTCAACTATGGCATAGACACGAGCTTTTTATCCAAGGCTACTTCCCTGTCCTTTGTGCCAGATACACTTTATCATCCCGCTAATGCCAAAATTGAGATCCGAACAGAAAACCAAGATATTAGCCTGGAAGCGCAAAATAAGCTGGTATATCTGATCAAGGAATAGTCAGGTCTTGAAAGGTAGCCCCTAGGCTAGTCGGATGCCATCTTTTTCTAGAACGATCAATTTTTGCCGATACAGCGCGCCCACCGCCTTCTTGAAAAGCTTTTTGCTGATGCCCAATCCCAAGCGGATCAGCTCCGGATCGGAGCCATCGTGGTAGGGCAAAAATCCATCGTTGGCGGCCAGGCGATCGAGGAGCATCTGGGCGTTGGGTTCTATGCTGGCAGCACCCACAGCGTGGAGGCTTACGTCTATTTTGCCATCTTCCCGAAGTGGTTTGATATAGCCTTTTCTCGATTCCCCAATGGCCAAGTCTTCTGCTTCATTGTGATAGACCAAGCCCAGATAGGTGTGGTTGATAATCACCAGAAAGCCCAACTCACTTTGCTCGGCCACTAGGATATCTACGGCTTGCCCTTTTTCCAGCCAACCATCGTTTTGTTCCTGGTAGTATTTTTTGAAGTTGGTAGTGCCCACGAGGCGATTGCTTTGCTCATCGAGGTACATATACACCACTGCCTTTTGCCCTTTTTGGAGGGCCTGCTTCTGGTTGCGAAAAGGCACAAACAGCTCTTTGCTGACGCCCCAAGCACAGAAAGCGCCTACCTTATTAACATCTGTCACTAAAAGCGTGGCCGCGGTATTCAAGGTTAGCAGCGGGCGCTGCGTGGTGGCAATGGGGCGGTTTTCGGAGTCCGTATAGACGAAAACTTCCATCGTTTGGCCGATGCTCATGTCGCCCTGCCGATAGGATCCGGGAAGGAGAACCTCATTCCCTTCCTGGTCGCCCAAGTAGAAGCCCTGAGGCGTTTCTCTGTTAATGCTGAGCCGCTGGTATTCGCCGATGTATATCAAACTGTAATAATTTAAAGGCGAAGATAGGCTGATGGCTACTAGGAAATGAAAAAAACTGTATATTTGTGCTACTATCTACTTTAGCGCACTATTTGGAAGCCGCACTGTTTTGTCTCTGTATTAGGTGGATTTATGGCTCATGCCGGAGCCGTGTTCACTTTCAAAAGCAGTGTTCTAAAGGTGTTTTCCCCGATTTTGATAACTACGCTCGTATCTTGTTTTGCTTGGCAAGGCCTGGATGTTAATACCTTCCTACTATGAAATTAGTTATCCGATGCTATTTGTTTTTTAGTTTTTGCACTGCTTTGGTGGCACAAAACTGTCTGCCTACCTTCAGCTTGGGAAACGACACCACCCTATGCGAGGGCGGTAGCCTGGAAGTGCAAATACCTGCCCTGGGGGGCAATATCTTGAGTACCGATTGGGTAGCAGCACCTGGTTTGCAGGTGGCGGCAGACGGACAATCGGCCGTCCTGACGCCCACGGCTCCCACCACCTACCAAGTAAACGTGCGGAGCATCACAGGGCCGGAATTGGTTAACAATGGTAATTTCAGCCAGGGCAACACAGGTTTTACCAGTGCTTACACCAACTGGACAGGCTTTGGTAATATGAGTGAAGGCCGTTACCGCGTCACCAACAACCCCCAGAGCGTTCACGGCAATTTCGCAGCTTGTAGTGGCAACGGTGGCGGCGGAAATATGATGGTAGTCAATGCCGCTGCCAGCCCCGTCAATGTGTGGTGCCAAACCATCAATGTAGTACCCAACGAGACCTACGCTTTCTCGGCTTTCATCGCCACGGTAGTGGCCGAAAATCCCGCTATTTTGCGCTTCCGCGTAAACGGACAGTTGATTGGCAATAATTTCACAGCACCAGCTGTCAATTGCCAATGGGAGGAGTTCTTCGCACTCTGGAACAGCGGCAATAATACCACAGCGCAAGTATGCATCAACAACCAAAATACCCAGCTGAGTGGCAATGATTTTGCGCTGGACGACATCAGCTTCCGCCGCACTTGTCTGAGTAGTGGAACTATTACCGTTGCGCCAGGTGAGACACCGATTTTCAGCATGATAGCCGATACAACACTCTGCAGTCAGTCCTCGCCCCTACCACTGAGCATTTTTCTCGCTAGCGGTGAGGCCAGCGGTTCTTTCCGCTTAGATGGAGTACCCCTTGCCGATTTACTGGATCCTGCCAGCCTCGCAGCCGGAGATTATGTGCTTTCCTACACTTTGGGAAGCGGTGATTGTGCGGCTACAGAGTCGGTGAACATCCGCGTGGAAACGGCCCTATCGGCTGGTACCTATGGTAACGAGGAAGCGGATAATTTTGTCCTTTGCAGCTCCAATCTACTGACCTTTTCCGATCATCTGGACAATGGCTTTGACGGAGATGCGGGCGGCATCTGGAGCATTAGCGGTGGCTTAGTGGCGGGCAGTATCAATACCTCAGGTAGCATTAGCTGGCCGGTACCTGCGGAAGGGAATTATACCATCACTTACACCATAGCGGCCACCGATAACTGTCCGGCCGATGCCAGTAGTTTCAGTTTGCGGGTATTTCCCTTGGCGGAGGTAAATTTGGGAGAGGATCGCAGCCTTAATTGTGCAGACAGCGAATTGGTATTGGTTAATGCCGCTCCGGCAGTAGCAGGCTATCTTTATAGCTGGCGCCGAGATGGCATTCCCCTTAGTGGCGGCAATCAATTACTGATTAACACCGCCGGGCAATACATCCTAGAAGCCGTCAATAGCTCAGGTAGCTGTAGGGCTGCTGACACCATCAACGTGGCTCAAAACGAAAACCTGGCTCCTGCACTGCTGCCAATCTGGGCTTCCGCCAATGTACAGCGCCCTTCCTGTGGGGAAGACAATGCCCTCCTCAACGGTAGCATTGAGCTAAGAAATATGGACATTGGGGGCGCTCCCCTACTCTTCAGCCTGAACGGGGCTGGCTTCGTACCCAATCCCGTTTTTAGCAACCTACCTCCCGGCCGCTATACCCTTACCGTGGAAGACGCCGGCGGCTGCCAGGGAGATACGACCTTCATGCTGCCCGATCCGCTGGCTTATGGCTTCCAACTCTCGCAAAACGGCGACACAAGCGTTGTTGTTGGCGAGCCCTTCTCTTTGGGTATCGTGAGTAATATGCCCTCGGCTTGGCTGGATAGTTTAATTTGGCTGCCCGAAGGCACAGGATTGCAGGGAGACCGCAGCATCATCGTACGCCCGGGCGATTACGACGGCTACGAGGCCTTGATTATTTCACCCGACAACTGCCTGTTTAGCGATGCGCTGCGGCTGCGAACCACACTGCCCGATTTACTTTATACGCCTAGTGCATTCAGCCCTAATGGAGATGGGACTAATGATCTGTGGCTGCCACTGAGCCATCCGGCAGTGGTGCGTATCGAGCAATTGATCATCTTCGATCGGTGGGGCAACCAAGTATTTCAGGCCAGCAACCTACCACCCAATGAAGTGGAGGCTGGCTGGGACGGACGGCGGGCCGGCGAAGACCTATCAGCCGGTGTTTATGCCTGGCATTGCGTGATTAGCACGGTGGACGAACAGCAAATCCGCTACAGCGGTGAGCTACATTTGCTGCGCTAAGTACTCGGGCATATTTATGTCCGAGTACTTAATCAATACGATATAAGACAGCTGCGGAGTGAGCTTCCAGCCGTACCCGCTTGCTGATAGGGCGGCCGAGCCCCATGGTATCGACGTACTTTTCGTCTAGTACTTTCTGCCACTTTCCGCTGGGTAAATCGAGACTTTTAGTGTCTTCGCTACCGTTTAATACCACTAAAATATCTTTCCATTCCTCCCTAGGGGCATCGGTAATTTGATAGGCAAGGAGCCGTTCATCCTTGGTTTCGAGGAAGCGAAGGTGGCGGCTAATTTCCGCTTGGCTGTGCATGCGGAAAGCCGGATGGGCTTTGCGCAGGGCGATGAGGCCACGGACGTAGTGGTAGGTTTCTTGGTAGCTTGTCTTTCTATCCCAATCGATGGCATTGACGCTATCGGGGCTTTTGTAGCTGTTTTCTTCGCCGCCTTTGGTGCGCAGAAACTCGGTACCGGCATGTAGGAAAGGTACCCCTTGGCTGGTGAGGACGATGGCTAGTGCCAAACGGTGCATGGCTTCCCGCTGGTAGGCGGCCTTTTGAGGGTTGCCGATAGCGAGGCGATCCCAGAGTGTATGGTTATCGTGGCAACTCACATAGTTGATGCACTGGCTAGGCTGTGGTGCCCAGGGGGCTTTGCTGTAGTTCACGGCTTCGTAATCTACTTGTGGGTGCTGGGTGGAAGCCACAATCCCGAAGCGCATGGTTTGAGCCAGGCCCGCTTTGCCGTTGACGAAGCCAATTTCCTCGTGGTGGAAAACGCTGCCCTTCATACCGTCGCGGATGTCGTCGCTGAAAGCAGCGATATTTTTCAGCTTCGGCACATGAGCTTTGAGGGCTCTTTTTTCTAGGGGCAGGGGGCTATCGCCGGCCGTCCAGCCTTCCCCATAGAGAAAAATGGAGGGGTTGATACGGTGGAGGCTGTTGCTGATGTCGTTCATGGTAGCGATATCGTGAATCCCCATGAGGTCGAAGCGGAAGCCATCAATGTGGTATTCCTCTACCCAATATTGCACCGATTCCAGGATATATTTGCGCACCATAGGGCGATCGCTGGCGATTTCATTGCCGCAGGCGCTGGCATCACTGAAGCTTCCGTCTTCGTTCTGTCGGTAGTAATAGCCTGGAGTCAGGAGGTTGAAGTGGCTGTCTTCGGTGCGGCCTGTGTGGTTATAAACCACATCCATTACCACGCGCAACCCTTTGTCGTGTAGGGCTTTGATGAGTTGTTTGAACTCCCGGATGCGCACACTGCCATCGGATGGATTGGTAGAATAGCTACCTTCGGGGACGTTATAATTCTGAGGATCGTAGCCCCAGTTGAATTGGGCTTCTTCGAGGCGGCTTTCATCGACGCTCATAAAATCGAAGCTCGGCAGCAGGTGAATGTGGGTAACACCCAGTTCTACAAGGTGATCGAGCCCGGTACTTAAACCATCCGTGTTGGTGGTGCCTAGTTCTGTTAGTCCAAGAAATTTACCTTTTTGTTGGATGCCCGAATTGCTGTGCTGGCTGGCATCGCGTACATGCAGCTCGTAGAGCACGATATCGGTGGGGTGTGACAGGGCGGGCTTTTTGTCAGCTTCCCAGCCTGGCGGATTTGTTTTGGCCAGATCAATCACTTGTCCTCGGAGCCCGTTGGTGCCCGTGGCGATGGCGTAGGGGTCGGTAGCTTCGGCCAGCCATTTCCCTTGGTATTTGATCTGGAGGGTATAGTATTTTCCGGCCAGATCGCCTTGTTCAGTGGCTGTCCAGGCGCCATTTACTTCCTGTAGTTCAATGGTTTTTTCTGCTTCTGCTGATGGTTGGTCGCTGCTGTAAAGATGCAAGCGAGCGGCCTCCGCTGCCGGCGACCAATGCTTGAAACTGGTCTGCTTGGCGGTGTAGGTAATTCCTAAATCGCTTCCCGAATAGACGGGATAATCGGTGAAAGAAGCATAAGTTGGGCGAGGCTCGGAACAAGCAAGCATAGACAAAAAGATGAGTAGAAGTGTGGTGTATCGAATCATGAGGTGAAGATAGTACTTTTTGACTTTTGCCTTTCTACTTTTAACTTTATTAGTAGCTTTACCCTCCCGAGCGTTGGTTGGCTCGCAGCCGAAAGGTAGGGCGGGTAGTAAGCATGGCTCACGCAGGAGCAGTGCTTGCTCCTGCGTGAGCCATGAAAGAGCAATAGGCTTCCAAGCCATCTAAAAATTTAAAGATGCTAAAGAACTTAAAAGAGCACAAGTCTGCCAGGCTGTTAGGGTTTGTGCTGTTGTGTGTGAGCTTATCACTTTTTACAGCTTGCAGACAAGGAGAACAGCTGCCGCAATCGCCTGATTATGAGGCTCAAAAAAGCGCGGTTTTTAGTCAGGCAGCAGTGAGTGGGCCTCATCCTTTGGCAACGGCTATAGGGCAAGCGGTTATGCAAGCGGGCGGCAATGCCATCGACGCGGCGGTGGCCGTGCAATTTGCGATGGCTGTTTGTTACCCTCGGGCGGGCAACCTGGGCGGTGGTGGTTTTCTGGTATATCGGGCTGCCGAAGGCGAAGTGGCCGCCTTGGATTATCGCGAGCGAGCCCCCGCAGCAGCGCATCGGGATATGTATCTGGACGAAAATGGGGAAGTAATGCAAGGGCTATCCATAAAAGGACACCTGGCCGCAAGCGTTCCCGGCACCGTGGCTGGCATCTGGGCGATGCATCAAAAATACGGCAGCCAGCCATGGGAAGATTTAGTACAGCCGGCCATTGATTTGGCACAAAAAGGTTATCTGATTAGCCAGGCCGAAAGCGAGCGACTCAATGGTTTCCGAGCAGCCTTCCGAGAATTCAATGAAGTAGGCCCCTTTGTCCAAGACACTTTCCTGCCGGGGCAACGCATCGTGCAAGCGGACTTGGCAGAAACCTTGTTGCGCATCCAACAAGCCGGTAAAGATGGCTTTTACAGTGGTAAGACAGCCGAACTCATCGCTACAGAAATGCAAAGTGGCGGCGGGCTGATCACGAAAGAAGACCTCGCCAATTACACCGTTAGCTGGCGTGAGCCCATTATAAAAAATTACCGCGACTACCGCGTGATCTCTATGGCGCCTAGCAGTAGTGGTGGCGTTGCACTGGGGCAAATACTAGGGATGTTGGCACCGTATGAGCTGGGCGCCATGGGCTTTCATAGCCCTGCCGCCATCCACCTGATGGCCGAGGCAGAGCGACGAGCCTATGCCGACCGAGCGGAGTATTTGGGCGATAGTGATTTCTATCCCGTACCCATAGCGCAACTACTCTCCGACGACTACCTCCTGAGCCGAATGGCCGATTTTAGTCCCGACAGCAGTGGCAGTAGCGGAGCTATCTTGGCAGGTGATGTGCCCGCGCGCGAAGCATTCGAGACCACCCATATCAGCATTGTAGATCCTGCTGGCAATGCCGTCAGCATCACCACCACCCTAAATGGGAATTTTGGTTGCAAGGTCATTGTGGATGGTGCTGGTTTTTTCCTCAATAATGAGATGGACGACTTCAGCGCCAAGCCGGGCGTGCCCAATATGTTTGGCTTGGTAGGCAAGGAGGCCAATGCTATTGCCCCGGGAAAAAGGATGCTCAGTTCCATGACGCCTACCATTGTGGAAAAAGAGGGTCAACTTTTCTTGGTACTCGGAGCGCCGGGCGGTTCTACCATCATCACAGCCGTGGCGCAGGTGTTGGTAAACGTGATTGATTTTGGGATGCCGATTGATAGCGCTATCAACGCTGCACGTTTCCACCACCAATGGCTACCTGACCAAATTCTAGTAGAGGCTGGCGGCCTAGACGATGCTACGCGCGAAAAACTAGCAGCTATGGGCCACCAGCTAAAGGAAGTAGGCCGCATGGCGGTGGTCAAGGCCGTGCATCGACGGCCCGATGGAACACTACACGCAGCCGCCGATTTCCGCAACCCCGACGATGACGTCGCTGGCTTTTAAATAAATCCTATGACCAACCGAGAAATAGCCCAGGCCTTCCACCAACTAGCGCAGCTGATGGAGCTACATCAGGATAATCCCTTCAAGATTCGCTCCTATGAAAATGCCTACCTCAAGCTCAAAAAGCTAGAAGAGCCCCTCAGCGAAATGCCTGCGGAAGCCATTGCGCAGCTCCCGGGCATCGGCACGGCCATCACAGCCAAAATCGAGGAGCTCCTCCAAAATGGCAGTATGGCGGCACTGGACAAATACCGCCAACAAACCCCTACGGGCGTGGTGGAAATGCTGCAAATCAATGGCTTTGGCTCCAAGAAAATACGCGCCATCTGGCAAGGCCTCGGCGTGGAAAGCATCGGAGAACTTCAGTATGCCTTGCATGAAAATCGCTTGGTAGAACTCAAAGGCTTCGGCGAAAAAACACAGACGGAACTACAACAGAAAATCGCTTTTTTTCTGAAAAATAGTGGGCAGTACCACTACCGTACCTTGGCAAGCGTGGCCGATGACTTCCTGGCCTTGGCTCGGGAAAAGCTAGCCGATCAGCGATGGGAAGAAAGCGGAGCATTGCGGCGGAAAGCCATCACGCTCACACATATCGACCTCCTCACCACCGCTACTGCCAGCCACCTGGTCGAAGCGGAACTGCTGGAAATAAATCAACAAAACGGACGGCACACCACAGGAAAATTCCAAGACTACCCTATTCGTATTCAGCACTGCCGCCCGCAAAACTGGGGTAGCAAGCAATTCCGTCATAGCGGCAGCGATGACTTCGTTCAGGCTTTCGCAGCCACCTTTCCGAATACCGACTTCAAGGAAATAGCCACGGAAGAACAGCTCTTTGAAAAGGCTGGCGTTCCCTACATCGCTCCAGAGCTGCGCGAAAATGACCACTACTTGAAAAGCGCTCATCGTCCCCAATTGCTAGAGACAAAAGACATCCGTGGCGTTGTTCACTGCCACACCACCTACTCCGACGGTATCCACAGCTTGGAACAAATGGCCCAAGCAGCACAGGAACAAGGATTTGGGTATATACTCATTACCGATCACTCGCAGTCGGCCTTTTATGCCAATGGACTAAAAGAAGATCGGCTCCGAGAACAATGGGCGGCCATAGACGCCCTCAACGACAAGCTGACGCCTTTCCGCATCCTAAAAGGAATTGAAAGCGATATCCTCAACGACGGCAGCCTGGACTATCCCGATGAAATACTGGCGCAGTTTGATCTCGTCATCGCTTCCATCCACAGCAACCTGAGAATGGACGAGGCCAAAGCTACTGAACGCTTACTGAGCGCCATCGAGAACCCCTATACCCACATCTTGGGTCATCCCACGGGGCGTCTATTGCTGAGCAGGAAGGGATACCCGATTGATCACAAAAAAATCATTGACGCTTGTGCCGCCAATTGCGTAGCCATCGAACTCAATGCCAACCCGATGCGCTTGGATTTAGATTGGATGTGGCTGCCTTATGCCATAGAAAAAGGCGTGCCGATTTGTATCAATCCAGATGCCCACGCCATGGGCGGCATCCAAGATATACGCTATGGGGTCTATGCCGCCAGAAAGGGAGGGCTAGAGAAAAAAGACTGCTTGAACTGCCTGGAAGTCGAGGAATTTTTGGCTTGGTTTAGGAGCTAGAATAGGCACTGCCGTCCTGCTGGGCAGCGAATTGCACCCCTGTTGCGTTAAGCATGCAGGCGTAAAATGCATTACTATGTCTTACCTAAAACACTTGCTTGCCACACTTTTGCTGGGTCTTTTGCTCACGAGTTGTCCTGATAGGCATCCGCCTCGTATGGGCGTGGGTATGCGCCCTATCTATGTAGATTTGGTAGAACTAGAAAACATAGGTAATTTACCACCTCAAGAGATTGAAAATTCCGGCAGCATTTTCCTGCTAGACACCCTCTTTTTTATGCTTGAACAAGGCAAGGGTATCCATGTCTATGGCATCAGTGACCCAACGAATGCGGCTGGTCTAACGTTTATAAAAATGCCCGCTATCACTGCTTTTACCGTGGCCAATAACCGAATCTATGCCGATAGTTGGCGCGATTTGGTGACCATCGATATTAGTAATTTGATGGCCGTAGAAGTGCGAAGTCGGCAACTAGGCGTTTTCGAACCCCTGCTTTATCCTCCGCTTTACAACGGCATCTTCGAATGCGTGGACGAAAGCCAAGGCGCCGTGGCAGGCTGGGAAGAAGCCGACTTGGAAGCCGCCGACTGCAGAACGTTCTAGCAACACTCGCTGCAAGCAATTTATAATCAAAAATAAACCTTCGAGATATGAACCGCTTATTTCACTACTTATTTTCAGTCGCATTACTCCTCGCGCTAGGCGCTTGTGCAGACGACAGCGACAGCTTCCTGGCCGATCAGGAAAACGGCCTTTCCGGCTCCATCACACGCTTTGCGGTACACAACGGCTTTATGTATAGCCTCAACCCCAACGGTATCAACACCTACGATCTTAGCGATGCTGACAATCCGCAGCTAGTGCACACCATCGACACCGATTATGGCCTGGAAACCATCACTATCTACGAAGGGATCATATACATTGGCTCCACTACCTCTCTGTATATTCTGAGTATCGACGACCCCGCTCGGCCGGTAATCCTTTCCCAAACGGGTAGAGAAGGAATACTCATTGGAGAAGGCTGCGACCCCGTAGTCGTTAAGAACAACTACGCTTACTCTACGGTGAAAATAATCAATGAAATATGTGGTTCTTTCAATGCAGAAAGCCTGCTTATCACTTTCGAGGTGAGCGACCCCAGAGCCCCACAAATCGTTAGCAGCTACCGATTGGACGAGCCCAACGGCCTAGGTTATAGCGACACGCATTTATTCGTCTGCGATCGGGATCACGTCTTGGTTTTTAGTCTAGAAGAACCCGCCGAGCCGCAACTTACTGAATTTAACATAGCCGTTCCGGAAGCCGTGGACGTGATTGTGCGCCAAGATATGCTGCTTGTGTCTTCCAAAACGGCTTTCAATTTCTATGACATCAGTGATATAAGCAATATCCAGCCCCTCAGTGTTATTTTGAAATAATACTTTTAAGCCATTTCAAGACAGGGAAGACTTTGGCTTCCGTATTAACGCGGGTCGGACTTGTTATTCCTAAAAAAACATACTCTACCAAATCATTGCTCCTGCCATATGGCAAAATTGCGGGAGCAAAAATTTAGAAAATGAGCCATGCTAACCAATGCATATGCAGATCCTACAATGCTATTCTATGAGCGTGCGCTCCTTTTTTTTCCTCCTGCTGATGAGCGGTGGCCTTTCGGCACAATCTAGCACAGACAGCATGAGCTTTCGTCGGCTCTTTTTGAGTAATAATGTAGGGATGTCGCTCAACCCCTTCAAGCCCACCCCTACTTTGGGTTTGCGATACGCTGCTGGTCCTCGTGTACATCTGGAGAGTAGCTTTGGCTATACGCCCTCTTCCTTTTGGTTTGCCAATGAGGAGGGAGAAACTTACCGCGGCCCTCAAGTGCAGAGCCACATTCGCTATTTTTTCAGGCCGCCCCAAGCCAGCCGCTACTATATCGGTTTAGAACACCGCTGGCAAAACATCCGGCATAAGTACCGCGAGAACTACCTGCGCCAAGGCGGCGCCTTTCAGCAAATTGCTTTAGCTGAAAGGCAGGTGAATGCACATGCCATTATGCTACAGTTTGGCCTGTGGACCAATATTGACAAGCGGCAGCGCTGGTGGCTGGATGTCTATTGGGGGCTTGGTATTCGCTTTACCGACATACAAATTCGGCACGCTTTTTCTACAATCGCCTTAGAGGGTATTGAGGAAAACACCAGTTTTGGAAATGATCTAAGATGGGAGGTAAACAGCCCCCATGCGCTCGCTTTCCCGCTGGGCATCCGCCTGAATTACGCTATTAGATAATTAATGTAAAACGAAACGCTCCCTCTTTCCTTCTAAAACTACCCAAACGGGTAGGAAAAGCGCTTTTTGAAAGCCACATCTTTGCATCGGATCTTACAAAACCTATATCCGATGTCCTACTTTTTATATCAGTATTCACAACGAAGTGGCTCGGGCGAAGCGCGAGCCGATAGCTTTAGTAAGTGGCTAGTATCGATGGTCACTACACTACCCAACCACTTCCGTTTGGGTATATTTCTGTTTTTTCTAGGGCTGAATTTGCAGGCGCAAGTAGCTGGAAGTGTGCTATCATCCCAAGGGGCAACAGCGGCCAATACGCATTGGCAAATCAACTCCACCCTGGGCGAGGCGATCATTTTTAGTCAGCAGCCAGCAGCCACTTATTACGGACAAGGTTTTCAGACACTTAGCATAGAACGCCTCACTTCCACGGTGGAGGTCGAGGCCGGTTTATCCTTTGAGGTCACCCTCTACCCCAACCCCAACAGGGGGCTTTTGCAAGTGGAAACGGCAGCAGAAATTAGTCATTTTCGCTGGTTTTCTTCCGACGGACGCTTGGCAGGCGAGGCCGCTAACCGCTCCAATCGCCTTGATCTGAGCCAAACAGCAGCGGGGCTATATCTCTTGCAGGCACGCATTGGCGAGCAGTACTATCTCATTGGGCGTATCCTTCGTGTCGAAGGGCAATAAGCCTGTATTCAATCATTTCATACCCAATTCAATTCAATAAATATGAGCAGGTTCATTCCCATTTGTCTCCTCTTCTTGCTATCGCTTACCTACACGTACGCCCAATCAGCAACCCCCAATGTCATCAACTATCAGGCCGCTATCAAGAATACGGACGGCAGCCCACTAGCCAATCAGGTAGTCGATATACAGCTAGATTTCAGTACGGCCACCAATGGTTATTCAGTCGAGCAACAAGCCAGCACAGATGCTTTTGGTATCCTCAATATCCAAGTAGGTGGTGAAGAATTAAAAAATCTTGATTGGGGGAGCGGTAACGCGCGGGTTTCCGTCACGATTACCCCACCGGATGGCAATGTGATCAGTTTACTAGACCTACCATTAGCAGCCGTTCCTTATGCTTTTTATGCGGAGAGCAGCGGCAGCTCTCTACCCGGCCCAAGAGGAGAACGGGGCGAGCAGGGGCCTCCCGGGGCACCGGGCTCACCAGGCGAGCAAGGGCCGGAAGGCCCAAGAGGAGAACCAGGCGAGCAAGGGCCTGCTGGCCAAGATGGCACAGGGATTCAGGTATCGGGTTCGGTTGCCAGCCCAGCCGACTTGCCAAGCCAAGGGAACACAGCTGGTGATTTATACTTTGTAGCATCCGACGGAAATGCTTACGTTTGGGATGGAAATGCTTGGGTGAACTTAGGACAGATCCAAGGCCCTCAAGGCTCCCAAGGCCCGACCGGGCCGGAAGGACCTAGAGGCGAGCAAGGGTCACAAGGCATCCAAGGCGTTGCAGGCCAACAAGGTGATCGAGGCGAACAAGGGCCACAAGGCGAACAGGGGCCTCAGGGCCCTCAGGGCGAGCGCGGGGAGCAGGGCTTACAAGGCATCCAAGGGCCACAAGGCGAACAGGGG
>DAITME010000089.1:0-16064 GCA_036835305.1 Lewinella sp. | reverse complement strand
TTATTTTCCACCTCATATATTCGTAATTGTTAGGCTGCTTGTTTACAAAAAACAGTTTTTGCTGGGTAAAACCCACGAAAAATGGTCAGTTGGACTGGTCCAATCGTCCTTTTTGGTCACTTGGATGCGTCCAATAGCCCTTCATCAGGCCAGCCACGGGTATGCTGCACAAAACAGTTTTTGCTGGGTAAAACCCACGAAAATGGTCAGTTGGACTGATCCAATGGACTGAAAACGGGTACTTAGACACACCCAATTTTTGGTATGCAACCAATTTCACTACAAACGATCCCTGAGGATGCTAAAAAATGTCTCCACCAGCGCGGTTTGATTAAAATGCTGGAGGGCGTATGCTTTCCCCGCCTGCCGCTTGGCTTGTCGGTTGCCGGGCGTGTCTGCTATGGCGGCGGCGATAGCTTCCGCGATGGCTTCGGGGCTGCACGCGCTGGCTAGGTAGCCGTTGTTGCCGTCATCCAAGACCTCTGGGATGCCGCCCACTCGCGTACTAACGACTGTGGTACCTACCGCCAGCGCTTCCATATTGGCGATGCCCAAAGACTCCCGGCGGCTGGGAGTGCAATAGATATGCTGTTGGCGCATCACCTCAAAAGTGGCTGGCTGTGACAAGACCCCTAGGTAGTTCATTTTGAGCTGCGGTGGCAAAGCTTCTTTGAGTTGTCGCGTGGGGTCCTCAAAGGGGCCGATGATGCTCAACTCAAAGGCATATTGCCGCAGCAGTCCCAAGGCCGCTATCAGCTCAAACAGTCCGCCTCTCACCGGATCACTTTTGACAAAAACAAGGCGCAGCGGCTTTTCTTGGCTGATGGCGACAGGGAAATTATCCTCCGTGGGGATCTCAGCTTCGATGAGCGACAGCTGAATGCCTTGATAGAAAGCAATAACTTTCTCGCTAGGCAGTCCATACTCCCGCTCAATAAGCTGCTTAAGATATTTAGAGGCAGTAAAAACTGAAAATGCCCAGCGTGTGGCCAATTTCTCTAGATAGTAGTGGTAATAAAACACCCGAGATTCGCGGCTCTTCCACCAGCCGCTTTGGTGGGAACTGGCGTAGTCATCATCATTGACCATCAAGACAATTTTCGCCCGTCCTATGCCGCGTAAACAACTGTAAACCCCACTGCAACCGTCGTTAAAAATGACATAATCAGGCCTCCAGGCTGCTTGCTGCTCTAAAAATTGCTGGATATTGCGATGATGGTGTATGGAAAATTTCAGCTTACCAAGTGGCAGCTTCAACTTGCTCACCCAAGAAGCGGACGCTGCCTCGAAAACGCCAGCTGCGGGTTCCAAGACTTTGGTATCGGTCAGGATTTTTAGCGACACATTCGCTTGCCGATCAACAAGATGGTGCAAGGCTTGCGCAAACTTTGCCGGGCCGTTGGTCACCGGATAAAAACTGCTGGTGTAAAGAAGGATATTTACCATATTTTTAATTGCTCGGGCTTGCCGATAAAGCTTCTTAAAGCCTTGCTCTTGTTAAAAAAACTTTGCTCCCGCACTTACGTGCCCGTACTGGGTGCCCGCCTAGGCAAGAGCCAGCGAGTGCGTATGTACCTTTATGCCCATATGGACACCTGTGTCCGTTATGCATATTTATTGCTCACGCCCTACTAAACGGGCACTACGTGCAGGAGCAGTACAAGCTCTTTTTAGCCATGTTTCTGCCAACAGTAGCAAGAATATCCAGTCATTCCCAAACTCGAATATAAGCCTTGAAATAAGCCGGAAAAAGATAAGCATAGGCCAGCACATAAGTGCCCGCAAAGAGCAATCCGCCGCCCAACAAAAGCCAAAGATGGTGATCGCTCAGCAGAAACAAAGGACCGTAGCACACGAAAGCAATGGCCAAGGCAGCTGAAGCCGGCGCCAAAGCCTCGAAAAAAGAAGCGCCTGAGATGCCCAAATGCCGGCACATCTGGTAAATTATCAACAAGCGATAGAGCATGCTCCCGATAGCAAATCCCAGGGCGATTCCCCAACTACTATTGGCATAAAAAGAAGCCGCTACAATGCCCACAAGGGTGAGCAGCTTCCCCGGCACGGCGTAGGTGAGTTGTTCCTTCGTTTTGCCAAGTGCCTGAAAAACCGTCCCCTCCAGCACCGCTATACAATATAGCATGCCCAGCAGGGCAAAAAGCTGTATCAGCGGCCCCAAGGCTGCCCAATCGGGGGCAAAAAGCCAGTCGATGAGGCGCGAACCGTTCAAGGCAATAAAAGCCAAAGGCGGAAACAAAATACTGCTAATCATCCGCACCACCGCCAAGAAGTGGCTGGCTTGCTGCGCTCTTTCTTGGCGAGCTGCCAGTAGCGGTAAATACACCCGCCCAATAGCTATACTCACCGTAGAAAGTGGCAGGAGCAGCAACAAATAAGCGCGGCTGTACACCCCCAAGGCAGCCTCGCCGAAGAGGCGCCCCACCAGCGCATCGTCTATATTCCGAACAGCAAACGAGAGGTTGCCATCCAAAAAAAATGGCCAGCAAAAAGGGAAATACTTGGCCCAATAACCACTCGCCTGCCATCGTGGCCGCCATATCCAAGGTAAATAATAGGACAAATAGACCACTAAAATAAGCGACCCCAAAAGCAAACGCAGCAGCAAAGCCATCAGTGGAAAGCCCCAAAAGGCTAGCAAAATAGCTAATAGAGAAGTGACTATTTGCGCAGCAATTTCTACTTTCCCCACCAAGGGAAAATCACCCCGCATATCCAAAACCGTTTGCGGAATATGCAAAAAAGCCTCCTGCAAAATCAAAAGCGCGAAAGCATAAAAGATGACGGTGGGGATGCTGGTGTTAAAATAGGCTTGTATCCAGCCTTGACCCAACAGCAAGCAAGCCGCTACCAAGATGCCCATCAAGATCGCCAGCAGATGCAGGTGCCGCAGCTCCGCTTCCTCTTGCACCTGATGGTAGATAACCGCAGCGCCCAGCCCCCAATTGCGCAGCATCGTCAGAAAGGCGGTCGCTACGGCTACCATACCCAACAGACCAAACAGCGAAGGCGCTACCCAGTACATCAGCACAATCGTAGTGCCGATACGCAGTAGCGTGTTCAGCAACCTACTGAACACCGACCATCCTAACTGCCGGCGCAGGGAATTAGCCATAACAGCTTAGCGCAGCAGCACCATTTTACCCATATTGTTGACAAAGAAGGTGTCCAGACTCGTTGCCCTGTCTTTGACGGCTTCTCCGTTTTCGCCACGCGTTACAAAACGATAGAGATACACGCCGTTGGCCAAGCGATCGCCGAAGCGGTCGGTACCATCCCAACCGCTGGCTGTTTGGTGGCGCCCTACTTCCAGTGGGCCCAACTCATCCGGCCCCAGCACCCGTACCACCTCACCTTTGATGGTCATAATCTCCAAACGATAATCCATCAGCGCCTCCGTGCCCGTTAGCTCATAGACAAAGTAAGTGTAAGTACTAAACGGATTGGGGTAGTTGATGACGCGGCTGATCTGCTGCTCCCGTACCACCTCGAAGCTAACTTCATAGTTGAGCTGGCTACTCATGTTATTGCTTCTGTCTCGCCCGTTAATAATCAGTTCGTAACGGCCATCTTCTTCCAATTCTGGGCTGAGTTCAAAGCGTGCCATATTGTCGCTGCTGCTGGTAGCGGGCATAAATTGTAAAGCAGGGTCTTGTTGGGTGTATATCCGTTCTTCGCCGCTGGGCGCTCGGAGTCGGATGCTGACACTCTCCGGATCATCCAGTAGAAGGTAGGGGTTGTTGTCTCGCAATTCTACCATAATCATCGGCTTGGCCGCTACCAGCTCGCCATCGCGGATGCGGCGCCCATCGAAGGTAACGGCCAGTAGCGGATCTATCACGTCTTGCTCTAGGCGAATGAAACGCTGCAACTCATTGTTGGTATAGTCAAATTCGGCAATATTGCGATCGGGGTTGATCGAAAGTTGCACACTGCTGAGGCTGGCATAATCGGCAGTAGGTATTTCCAGCAGGATTCGGCTAGTATCACCAGCGGCCAAAGCAGAGAGAGCATAGGCTTGGCTACCTAGCAAGTTGTTGTTGCCATCGAACCAACGCGCCAACACGCTGCTGCTATCCGTTGCAATCGTGCTGGGGTTGGCAACTGCAATACCAAGGCGGATCGTTTCTCCTCTTTGTAAAGAATCCGACCCAAGCAACACAAAACTATTGGCATCGAAAGTCAAATCGGGCAAGAAGCGACCCACCAGATGGCAATAATCGAGCTGGCCGGGGGTTCTCATCAGCGAGTCCATCACCACCCATTTAAACTGTAGATAAGGATAGCTGGCGGCATCTATTTCTAGGGCTTGGCTACCCTGCTCGGAAATGGTTTGCAGATAAATAAGTTCTTGGGGAGAAGAACCGCCATAAAGTTCCAGCAGTGTCCGATCGGAAGGCTCATTCAACTCGCTCACCTGCCAGCGCACTTCCTCCCAGCTAGCAGCAGGGCCAACAGGGCTACTCGTAAGGCTACCATTGGGGTCGCGACTGGGTAAAGCATACAAACTATTAATTACATCCGATTTGAGATCGGCAATCACCTCATCAATGACGCCAACTCCTTTCCGATAGACCAAAATATAAGGAACGCTCTCGGTCGTATCCAACTGCCGCACCAAGCGAGCACCCTGCGCTTCCAGCACACTATAAATATTCTTGCCAAGCGCCACGCTATCCTGCGCCCACTCCTCTCCCTTGTAGGAATCATTCATCCCTCGGATAACGGTAAAGAAATAAACTACACTTTCGTTGGGTATAATATCTTCCAAGAAAGTAATGAGGTTGGATCTCAGGCCAGCATCATTGGTACGCCACACGAAGTGGACATCTGCCGATTCATTCGGGATACCCCATTCATCAAAACCTACTCGTGTGCCATTATTAGGCCAGGGAGTGCCGTTGTATCCCTCGAAAACGACTACCGCCGCACCTGCTGAAACATAATTCCACGGGCGGATTTCATACGATTCAATATTGGCATCGAAATAAAGTCCTGGACGTTGGCCTGGGGTATTCCTCACTTTGTTTTGCATCCGCAAACCAAGCGTATCGGCAGTAGGGACAAAACTACCATCGGCCTGTAGGACAAGCTGGGTGAGCTTTCCGTCCTGAAATTGGCCTTCATCGCCTTGACCAAAGCCATCCAAACCTTGCGCTAAATAAGTAAACGAACTGCTCCGCCACACATAGCCCGCCCCGTTCGTAGTGCTACTATCTGGGCTAACCCGCCAATAATAGACCGCGCTATCTCGCCAAGCCACGGAGGGAGTCCACCGCAGCAAACCACCCCCTTGTGTCAGCCTCGTATGAGCCAAGCGGCTGCTAAAGTCGGCTCGCGTACTCAGTTCTATTTCATAATCTCTCTCCTCTGCTAACGGGTTGGTACTAGCCGCCACTAGCGTCAGGGGCACTTCAGCACTAGAGGAAGCCAGCGAGTAGTTGTAGGGGAATAGCGGCTTAGCTGTATTAGAAACAACAAAGAAGGGAATACCCAACCGACCATCCCCAGCCAAGAGCATATTATTGGCCTCGGCCGCAGGAAGCGGCCCTTCCGCTAATTCATCGTCAGGATCGAGTTGGATGACTAGCCGATTCAAGCCCACTGAAGTCAAACCTTGGTTGCGTAGTTGTAAACGAATAGGCGCGCTGAAGCCGCCCAGAGCGGCTCTAAAGCGGCCATGCTCATGGATTGATCCGCTGGGTAGTACTTGGGCTAATCTATACTGAATACTATCCTGGTCCGCTGGCTTGCTACCCAGATTATAAATGGTAAATTGCACAAGGAAACTATCCTTTTGTAAAGACACAGCACCATCTTCCAGCCTTACAGAAGCAGGATCCACCACCCAGTCGCTCAAAGGGGCTGTTTGTGGACGGTAAGCTGGGTCACCTTGTAGCGTAAACTGCTCTGCCAAGGTTCGTCCTGATAGCGAAAAGTCATTCTCATAACTGGCGTACACTGCTCTGAGGGCTTCTCCTACTCCTTTGCCGTATTGCTCCCCACTCATTTCCGCGTAGAGTCGTTCACCAAAAATCCCCAAAGCCGAAATAAAACCCTGCCCCCGCGTAGCAGCAAAGGTTATGGCACCATGCGCTGGCATCAGTAAGAAACGCTCCCCCACTCCATGGTTCGGCGTGTAGGAATGCCCGGTATAGCAGCCCAAAGAAAACATGGCTGGCAACCGACCAGCATTCCGATAATTCTCGGGCGTATCAATATTAAAATCAAATACATCTGGGCTGGAATGCCCCGAGAAAGTAATCACAGAAGTGCCTTGGTTGATACGCTGAAATATTTCACTAAGCCCGGCTGTTTCAGTAGGATCGGAACTAGATTTATAATAGGCGGTCACGTTAGCGGCAAAAGCAGCATCGCTTGCTACACTTGCCATATTCTCTAGTCCTCGCCGAATGCTTTGCCGTTCGCTGGGGCTTGTCCCACCACCCAAATGTAATAGCTGCTTCGTCCAAGCCCGATCAGCCACTGTTTGCGGCAAGTTGGCCATATTACTCTCCATTGTTTGCAGCTTGCTGAGGTAGGTATCCAGCTCTTCACCGTTCAAAACGGCCATACGCCCCACCGCTAGCTGGCTCGTGACCGAGCCCGGGCTAGCAGCATAAAGATGGTCTGTACCCGGATACCCAAAAGGCGGTATGAAATGGGTACCCACTGCCGCTGCGCTTTGGGCAGGACTACGCACATCCCGATACTCTCGGCCCTTCCCAGCTAGGAATAGGAAATTAAGTGATGGGGCAAAGCTACGGTGATGAGCTATCATGTTCTTGATAGCCAAGGGACTATTCCTAAGGCCATAAGCGTAGCGATCATAAGCTTCCTCCATGCTCACGGCTTTCACGCGGTAGCCGCCCCCTGCTGGCGAACGGCGATAGGCCACGTAGCGATCCACCGCGCCATTGACATTGATGGGTTCGCCATATACCAAAAGGTAGTCGTAGTCTTCTTCCACTGCCTCGTTGAAGGTGATGGTTTGCAAATTTGCAGGAGCAGTGCCTTCTCCCAAAGGATGCAAGACTAAACGGCGCATACTTGCAGCAGCTGGCAATGCAAAACTAAGCCGATTATTCGCATCCGGGCTAGCCGATAGCCAGTAGCCATTATGGAGGTCAAAAAGCCCCACCGGGCCGCTGCCACCAAAATCGCTGAGCACCAAGGCCTGTGCCTCGCCGCTGGCGGGTAAAGTAGCTTCCCAATGGGTACTGCCTTGCATACTGAAATTACTAGGATATTCGGCGCGGATATAGGCCAAGCTGGCCTTGTCTCTTAGCCCCGCCAGCCCTTCTAGCTCCACTTCCAAACTGGTGCCTGAAACACTGATGTTGGTGTCTAACTGTACAAGCTGCCAAGGGGCCCTGCTGAAAGTAGCCACTGGCTGCCCATTGATCTGCAAGGCTTGCTGATGGGTATCAAAGGCCAAACCAAAACGCATGGAAAAAGCCATTTCGCCCCCCGCAAACCCAGGTAGCGATAGGCTAGCAGTGCTAGTTGTAGTACCATTTTCGCTCAGCAGGTCATTCTCCACACGGCTACCAAAGCCCTCACAGCGATCGTAGCGAGAATAATAAATCGAGGATCGGTTGACCCGCAGTAGATATTTCATGGGCGCATCGCCGAAGACGAGCTGAGCCACCCGCCTAGCATCTGTAGCCGCTGCTAAGCCTTGGGTAGTCCCGTTGGGAACACTGCTCAGATGAGCAGAACTTGGCTCCAGCGCGAGCCGCAAAAAATACACCGCCGTATCATTAAATATACTGAAGGCTGGATTGAGCTGATCCTGATCCGGATTAGCAAATAAAGTGCGGTCTAGCGCCCCATCATTCCGACGGCCATAAAAATAAAGGCCATCCTCCGCTATATAAATGGGCTGTTCCTCGCCCTGATAATACATGCTTAAGCGGTTGCTGTTGGCGTCGTTTAAGCTGAATCCCGCCAGCCCCAAGTCTGCAGCACTTAATTTATACCAAGCATCCGCTACCACCGCCACCCGCAGGTGAGGACTGCCTGGCTGTATCCATTCGTGGCCGTAGCGCGTGGAACCATCCAACTGTGGCATCTGAGCCAATAGCATAGTCTGGAGGCAGCCCATAATTGCCAGTAGTAAAAACGGCCAATAGGCATTTCTAAAAAAGTTCACAGTCGTAAACATAACAGCTGTTTTTGGGGTCGTGGCTGCAGTGCCGAAAAATAACAACACAAAGATAGAAAACTGCAAGATAGCAATAGCCAAACACCTAGTGTTTTGTCAGCCGCACTACTGCCCCAATGCCACAACGCACACCCAAAAAAGAAGACGCCCGCCAACCGAAGTTGAGGGCGCCGTCGTTTGCATATGAGAAAACTACACAATACAAAGATAGTGGGCAGTTTCGCCTTCTGATGGTCGTTTTAAGACTAGGTGGGCAGGGGCTTGTACACGGTTGCTTTGATTGAGGTATTGGCACTGTAGGAAGCTATACTTTCCCCTCCAAGAAACGCCCCGTATAGCTTTCGGCTACTTTCACAAGCTCCTCCGGCCTACCAGCAAACACAAGATGGCCGCCTTGCTCGCCTCCTTCCGGCCCCAAGTCTATGACATAATCCGCCGACTTGATAACGTCTATGTTGTGCTCCACTACCAAGACGGTGTGGCCTTGCTCCACGAGCGCGTTCAAAGCTTTTAGCAAGGTGGCTACATCATGAAAGTGCAGCCCTGTGGTAGGTTCATCAAAAATAAAAAAGAGCCGCTCTCGACTGCTAGTGTTGGTCAGAAAGCTAGCTAACTTCACCCGCTGCGCCTCGCCTCCGCTCAGGGTGCTGCTCGACTGCCCTAGGGTAATATAGCCCAATCCCACATCTTGCAAGGGCTGCATTTTTTTTACAATTTCTGGCACTTCTTCAAAGAAAGCGATGGCCTCCTCCACGCTCAAAGCCAATATCTGAGCGATGTTCCTCCCTCTGTATTCCACATCCAGCACGGCTTTTTTGAAGCGATCGCCGTTGCATTCCTCGCAAACGAGGGCTACATCGGCTAGGAACTGCATCTCCACCACTTGCTCGCCATCCCCCTTGCAAGTGTCGCAGCGGCCGCCGTCCACGTTAAAGGAGAAAGTGCCTGGCGTGTAGCCGCGTATTTTCGAAAGTTGCTGGTTGGCCATCAACTGCCGGATGGCGTCGTAGGCTTTGACGTAGGTAACAGGGTTGGAGCGGCTACTACGGCCTAGCGGACTTTGATTAATCATCTCAACGCCCGTGATGCGCTTGAGGTCGCCTTCCAAAGACGTATGCGCGCCCGGCGCCACAGCAGTGCCTTCGCCTAGCTTCCGAAGCAAGGCTGGGTGCAGAATTCCCTTTACCAAGCTGGTTTTGCCCGAGCCAGAGACCCCCGACACCACCGTAAGGGCATTGAGCGGAATCTTGACATCGATCTTTTGGAGGTTATGCATCCGAGCACCTTGGATGTTTATCCAATTGGTGAGCTTACGACGCTGTTTGGGCGTAGGCACTTCCATACGGCCGCTCATATACTTGGTGGTGAGGCTCTCGGTCGCTTCGGTGTGTATATCCGCATAGGAGCCAGCAAAGATGACCTCGCCGCCAAAAACCCCCGCCTTCGGGCCTATATCTATTAGGTAATCAGCCGCTGCGATAATGCCTTCCTCGTGCTCCACCACCACCACAGTATTGCCTAGGTCGCGCAGGCGGCGCAAGACTTTCACCAGCCGCTCGGTATCACGCGGATGCAGCCCCACACTGGGCTCGTCGAGGATGTACATGCTGGCTGTCAGGTTGCTGCCCAGCGTTCGGGTAAGGTTGATCCGCTGGCTCTCACCCCCGCTGAGGCCTGCACTGAGGCGGTTAAGCGTGAGGTAGCCCAAGCCCAAATCGCACATACTCTGCAAACGATTCCGGATTTCCAACAAGAGCCGGCGCCCAATTTTCTCCTGCTTTTCAGGTAGCTCCAGCGCCTGAAAATAGGCCAGTAGCTGCTCGGTAGGCAGATCAATGAGATCGGTGATGCTGCGGCCGTCAATTTTTACATATCCCGCTTCTTTGCGCAGTCGGCCGCCTTTGCAGCTGTGGCAGGTGGTACGGCCTCGATAACGAGCCAGCATCACGCGATTCTGGATTTTGTACAGCTTTTGCTCCAGCTCCTGAAAGAAGGTGTAGATGCCACCCACCCCCTGCTTGCCTTCCCAGAGGATTTCCTTTTGAGCATCGCTAAGGTCTTCGTAAGGGGTGTGAACCGGAAAACCGAAACGGTGCGCCTGCCGCAAGAAATCTTTTTGCCACTCGCCATACACCTCGCCGCTCCAAGGCACCACCGCCCCGTCGTAGAGCGAGCGACTCGGGTCTGGGATGACTTTATCAGGGTCGATGCCCATCGTACGGCCAAAGCCCTCACAAGTGGGGCAGGCACCGTAGGGATTGTTGAAATTAAACAGCGCCGGCGTGGGCTCTAAAAAGCTCATCCCATCTAGCTCGAAGCGATTGTTAAAGGCCATCCAAGGAGGCATGGCGCCTTCAGTGGCTTCTTCAGCAGTCGCTAGCGGCATCACAATGGCTTCGCCGCCACATTCCGCGAAGGCCGTATTAACAGAATCAGCAATGCGGCGGGTATTTTCTTCGTCCTCGGGCATCACTACGAAGCGGTCGATGAGCAGCAGCACTTCTTCTTCGATGGCTAAATCGCGGAGTTTCTTATTGAGCTGGGCAGCCAAAGCGCTATCCGCCTTGGTAGTGAGGTCTGCAATTTGCTGCAATTCGTTGTTGATCCAGACCCGGCTGTAGCCTTTTTGTTGTTGCACGGCGAGCTCTTGCGCTAGGCTGCGATCGGGATAGAGCATCGGTAGCGGGCCAAACAATTGCACGCGGCTATTGGCCGGCAGCGCTAGGATGTGATCCACCACGTCGGCTACGGTGTGCCGTTTGACTTCTTGGCCGCTGACAGGGCTGTATGTCTTGCCCACCCGCGCAAACAGGAGGCGGAGATAGTCGTAAATCTCGGTCAGCGTACCTACCGTAGAGCGGGCATTGCTGCTGCTGGTTTTCTGTTCGATGGCAATGGCAGGGCAGATGCCGCGGATATAATCCACATCCGGCTTTTTCATCCGCATCAAGAACTGACGGGCATAGCTACTGAGGCTCTCCACATAGCGGCGCTGCCCTTCGGCGAAGAGCGTGTCCATGGTGATGCTCGATTTGCCAGATCCACTCACGCCCGTCACTACCACCAGCTTATTTTTGGGGATGCTGAGGTCTATATTCTTCAGGTTGTTCGCCCGAGCGCCCTTGATGTGGATACCCGTTCGAATATCGAGCGTGGCGGGATCGGGGGAATTGGTGATGTCTGGCATAGTGGGTGGATAAAGTTGGAAAAAGGCTGGCTATCTTTTGCTCCGGAATGTCAAACAAAAGGGGGGGGATATTGTTGGCTTGCTAAGCACAGGAGGGACTGGGAGAGTTCTAAAAGCATGGCTCCTTTTTTCTAGCCTTGCTCCTGCGTGAGCCGACACAAAATACAAGACGACAGTCTGTATAGCTATCCGCGCTTTCATAATGATTGCCCCAAGGGCGGGAGCAGTGCCTACAGCAGGAGCAGTGTTTACGACCAAAGGCTACGCGAATAAAATCAATATTAAACATGACTATTTTTTGGCATCGCCGCGATCTGCGCAACCACGACAACGCCGGCCTCTACGAAGCCCTGAAGGCGGAAAAAGATATATTACCCATCTTCATTTTCGATCGGCACATCTTGGATAAACTCAGCAACAAGGCTGATGCGCGGGTCAGTTTTCTCCACCAAGCGGTGACGGATTTGCAGGCAGCCTATCAAGCGGCGGGTGGTAGCCTTCGGGTCTTTTACGGCTTCCCAGAGGAGGTTTTTCCCCAGCTACTAGCCGAGTACCCCCCAATCACCGCTGTTTATACCAACCGCGACTACGAGCCCTATGCCAACGCAAGAGATGGGAAAATTGCCGCCCTGCTAGAAAACAAAGGCCTATCGTTCAAAACCTTCAAGGATCACATCATCTTCGAGGGCCACGAGGTGCAAAAAAATGACGGCGGCCCTTACACAGTTTTCTCCCCCTACGCCCGCAAGTGGCGCGCCAAGCTGGAAGAGCGGCCCGATACCTACACCAATGAGGAGGGCGAGGAGGTGGCCATCAGCTACTACCTCAAGCCCTATCCCACTAGCGATTATTTTTCTTCTCTGCTGGCTGTGGATAAGCCCTTCTCCATCCCCAGTTTAGCAGATATGGGCTTCGAGGCTTCCGACATTTCCATTCCCCCCACGGCTGTGAGCCGGAAACTGATCCGCGAATACGATAAAAAGCGCAATTTTCCTGCTGTTCAAGGCACTAGCCGGCTCGGCGTTCACTTCCGCCACGGCACCATCAGCATCCGCGAGAAAGCCCTGCGCGCCAAAGACCTGAACGATACTTACTTCAATGAGCTGATTTGGCGCGATTTTTACAGTCAAATTCTACAGCACTTCCCGCATGTGGCCACGAGCTGCTTCCGCCCCGAATACGAGGGCATCCCTTGGGAGAATAAGCAAGCGCATTTTGAGGCTTGGTGTGCGGGCAAAACAGGCGTACCCTTGGTGGATGCAGGCATGCGCGAGCTCAACGAAACGGGCTTTATGCACAACCGCATCCGCATGCTGGTGGCCAGCTACCTCACCAAGCACCTGCTGGTCAACTGGCAGTGGGGCGAGGCCTATTTTGCTGAAAAATTACTGGATTTCGATCTGGCTAGCAACAATGGCGGCTGGCAATGGGCGGCTGGTTGCGGCACGGATGCCCAGCCTTATTTCCGCATCTTCAATGCCGAGAGCCAGCAGCAGAAGTTTGACCCCGATGAAAAGTATATCCGGCGCTGGGTGCCCGAATACGGCACAAAAGCCTATCCGGCGCCACTAGTAGAGCACAAATTTGGCCGCGAGCGCGCTATTGCGGTTTACAAAGAAGCCTTGGCCAAAGCAAAGGGCTAGAGCGTTCCGTCTCCCTTCAGCTTTTCGGCATTTTCAGCCATTTGTAAGCCTTCGATAACGGGCTCCAGCTCGCCACCTACAATACGATCAAGGTTGTGCAGCGTGAGGCCGATGCGGTGGTCGGTCACGCGGTTTTGCGGATAGTTGTAGGTTCTAATTTTTTCGGAGCGGTCGCCACTGCCCACGAGGCTTCTCCTCGCAGCGGCCAGCTCACTTTGGCTAGCTTCATCCTGTGCCGACTTGATGCGCTGAATCAGCTGTGCCATAGCGATTTCCTTGTTTTTATGCTGGCTTCGGCCATCTTGGCTTTCCGAGACAATGCCTGTGGGCAGGTGGGTGATGCGGATGGCCGACTCTGTTTTGTTAACGTGCTGCCCCCCCGCTCCGCTAGCGCGGAAAGTATCGATTTTAAGATCGCTCTTCTTGATGTCCACATCCTCCGCTTCCATTTTAGGCAGCACAGCAACGGTAGCAGCACTGGTGTGGACGCGGCCCTGGCTTTCTGTTTTGGGTACCCGCTGTACGCGGTGGGCACCCGACTCGAACTTGAGATTTCGATACACATCATCGCCCCTTACTTCGAAAACCAGCTTGCTGTAGCCGCCGGCGGTGCCCTCGTTCTCGTCGATGATCTCGTAAGTCCAGCCTTGGGTATCGATGTAGCGTTTGTACATATCAAAGAGGTCGCCAGCGAAGATGGCAGCTTCGTCGCCACCCGTGCCCGAACGGATTTCCATGATCACATCGCGCTCGTCCTCAGCATCGCGGGGTATGAGCATGAGGCGAATGTCCTCGTCCATCTTTTCGCGTTTAGGGCGGAGTTCTTCCAGCTCCATCTTGGCCATTTCGCGCATCTCTGGATCGCTGTCTTTGGATAGCTCTTCGGCGTTAGCGATGTTCTCGAGGAGTTCTTTGTAGCTGAGGTAGGTTTCGGCGAAAGGCCGAAGCTTACCGTATTCCTTGCTCACCTTGCGATAGACCTCCTGATCGTTGACCACCTCTGGGTCGCCGAGTTGTTCTTCCAAATTTTTGTAGCGATGAAAAATTTCTTCTAGTTGGCCGAGCATAGTCTTATAATAATTGGGGCGCAAAGATAGCAAAATCTATGATCTTTGTACCCTTACAACCATCGCCTGCTAGCCACTGTTAGCTGATGGTAACAAAAAACAATTTTATGCCATCTATAGACCGTAGTAGTTTGGTCTTCCTGAGTGATTTGGCGCTGAACAATAATCGCCCTTGGTTCGATGCCAACAAAAGCCGATATGAAGCTGCCCGCGACAACATCGCTGCTTGGGTCGACGAGGTGCACCAGCTGCTCAGCAGAACGGATGTATTGGAAACCCCCTCGGGTAAAAAATCGCTGTTCCGCATCTACCGCGATGTGCGCTTTAGCAAAAACAAGGCGCCTTACAAGACCAATATATCTGGGCAGTTTGTCCGGGAAGGTAAATTCCGCCGAGGTGGCTACTATTTTTCGTTCTCTCCTACCGAGCTGGTGGTAGGCGGTGGTTTCTACGATATCGAGAAGGAAGACCTCAAGCGCCTCCGCGAAGAAATTGCCTTCGACGGTGATCGATTGCGCAGCATTATGCGCGATCCCACCTTCGTGGCTACCTATGGCCAGATGCTCGGCGAACAATTAAAAACCGCTCCTCAGGGCTATCCAAAAGACCATCCCGAAATTGAGCTGCTGCGTTACAAACAGTTCTACGCCATGCGCAACTTCTCGCTGGAGGAGGTCCTTAGTGAATCCTTTGCCCAGCAAGCTGCCGATGCCTTTATTTCTTTGCGGCCCTTCTTCGATTACTTCACCGAAATCCTAACGACCGATGCCAATGGCGAACCGTTAGAGGGCTAGTGAATCCTACTCCAAGCGCTTTGCAGCTTCACAGTTTTGCGAGAGGGAAATACCCTTAGCAAGCTTGCGACGTCATCATAAAGCCTTTTGCTGGGTAAAACCCAAGAAAAATGGTCAGTTGGACGAGTCCAATAGTACTTTTTTGGTCAGTTGGACTAGTCCAACTGACCAAAAAAGCCCAGCAGCTAGTGGTCTGCCAAGCGTTAATTTTCGGGTTGAACGTTAGCGAATTTTGTGGCTAGTCGAGGCGGAGGTTCCCGCGCATAGCGGGACTATGTAAGGGGTTCTCCAACGAAGAGTAGCCGCAAAAGGCGCCACGGGTAACCCGAAGTTTTAGCCTTGATAGAGCACTAGCACCCTTGCAAGTCAATCGAAAAGTAGTCCGAAATGAGGCGAAGCGTATCGCCAAAACGGGAGCTGTTGCAGCCATTAAGCCGTTCGCGCCTGATAAAAGTAAGGTCATAAGAACCCCGCACCACACATTCTTCCTCGCTAAAGTAGGTGATCTCTAGGTAGTTGGTGGATACGGAATAGTCTAGGTCGTAAATGTCACAAATTGCATCTCCCCCAACAACTCCGTATAGATTAAGAACAACATCATTTTCCACATCTGTTCGACCAAAATCGTAACGAAACGCAGCATGAGGCAAGTTGTTAAAAGACAAATCGAGACTTATTCTACGTTCATCTTCATCTGAACGAAACTCTAGATACATTCCATCCCCCAGTCCTCCAGAGGAAAACACAGCTCTTGTAGAAAGTTCCAACGCCCCTCCATTTAAGAAAAACATGTTACTTCTACGCCCAAAATCATCATCATCCTTGCAGCCAGCTAAACAAGCTAGGCTAAGGATAGCTAGCAGGATAAATCCTGGTAATAATTGGATTTTCGTTTTCATTATTGGATAATTAAGGGGGTGGTGTGGATGGTGCCGCTATCTTTATCACGCAGCACAAGATAGTATAGGCCACTGGGGCAATTATCGGGCAAAGTCAAGCTGTTTGACTTCTCTATAGTGAAGAATGTTGCGTCCTGATAAACCGCTTTGCCACTCGTGTGGAAAATCGTTAAATGCCCTTCTTGAAAATCCTGTGGAGGGATTAAGCTTATTTTACAGTCTCCTTGCCCATCTACAGGACTGGGATAAACTTGTAGCTTGTCTGTTTTTGTGGATGAAGAGGGTGTACTGA
>DAITME010000088.1:4543-16633 GCA_036835305.1 Lewinella sp. | reverse complement strand
AGTTCCCTGCCTTTACGCAGCATTAGTGTGTAAACACCACTAGGAAGCGTATTAGCCTGCCAAGTAAAGTCATACTGGCCTGCTTGCTCGATACGGCCACTAAAAATAGTGGCTATTTGACGGCCATTTACATCCATTACACTCAGTTCGTAATTATCGGCCTCCAACACTTTCAGTTGGATACGTGCCTGATCCACCATCGGATTGGGGCTGACAGCTAATTGTATAGCCGTAACTTCCTCCACAGATAATGGTTCAGAGAAGTCAAGATCAACGCGCTGCGCCCTGCTGCCACCTTGGTAGCTCAAGCCAGCATCAATGGTTTTGCCTTGGTAGCGGAAGAAGTAGGCTTCCTCCTCTTGAAGTCCTTCTACAAAACTACCATCCACTCGAGCCATTTCTCCCGATATAGCCGTAGCTGCGTAAGTGCCGTCTTCGCGAACAGCTAGCATAGCCACGACCTCACCTGCTTGGTTAATGACTTCCACCGTGTTGTTGGTAGATAAGTCTAGGCCACTCACCACACCGTAAACAAACTCGTTGGCTTCGCCTCCTGGGTTCGCTCGGTAGGTATTACCACCAACTGCGTTGTTGGTTACTACTACATAACCTACACCTGCTCTGACGGTAGTTAGAGAATTGAAACCACCACCAAATGGGAAGTAGGTCTCAAAACCTCCAGCCGATAACGTGTAAGCTACGTTCAATGCTCCGCTAGTCTCCAACGTAGCAAAGTAAGTGGTAGCAGGGATATCACTAGGGCTGGTAGAGCCCACGAAGTTGGTGCCTGCATCCAATGCTCTGCGGAAAGTTCCATCTTCGGGTGTACCACATACCTGTACCGTCACCGGTGCCGAAGCAGAAATCAGGTAGCCAAAGCCTCTGCTGAAATCGGTGAGTGAGTTGAAGCCACCACCACTTGGCAAGAAGAGGCGTGCGCCCCCATCGAAAGTAATAATCTGTGTAACCTCAGGGAAGCTACCGAAGTTGTTCTGCAAATCGGTATCAAAAGGATTTACGAACAGAGAAACAAAGTTATTACCTGTGTTGAGTATCAAATCTTGGCAGACAACTGTCAGTCCAACAGTTACGGAGCGAATAATGGTGTCCTGCACCAAAGAACCACCACAGAGGCTGGCCGTAATTAGACGGACATTGTAAGTGCCAGCGGCAGCATATTCATAAGTCGGGTTGGCCATAGTGCTCGTGCCGACGCCATCACCAAAGTTCCAGTCGTAACCTAGGATGTCACCTTGAGCGTTTTCGGTGAAGTTGACCAGTAAGTTGTTGACGGGATCCACCGTAAAGCTAAAGTTTGCACTGGATTCTTGAACGACCTCTAAGGCGATGCTGTGCGTTCTGGAACAACCAGAAGTAGAAGTTTCCACGCAAGTGAGCGTTACCGGACCTGCCAGGTTCCAGTCGATGATCACCCCATTCAAGCCCACACCGCTGCTGATACCACCTACAAAGGAACCAGCAATCGGGTTCGATAGGCTCCAAGCGTAGGTATTGCCAGCTGTGAGGTTAACAGAATACGGAGAAACAAAAGAGTTCAAACAAGGCGTTGCAAAGCCTTGAATGCTTTGTGCCGCAGGTGTTTCACCTAGCGTAATCTCGATGGTATTGGTGGCTACACAGCCTACCAAATCACTAGCTACTACGCGAATAACCGCACTTCCGAAGCCAGCACCATCCACCGTTACCGCGGAGCCTGTGCCGTTGGGCGTGAGGGTGACGGAGGTCACCGTCGGGTCTTGGCTGTCCACCGTCCAGACGTAGGTAGGCGTAGCAGAACCATTCGAAAAGACGGCAGAAAGCGTGATCGGGTCACCTGTACAGAAATCGGTAGAAGCGGCATTGATGTCCACATCGGCTTCTTCCCGGACGCGTACTTCTAAGGTGAAGACATTGCCGAAGAAACTTGTTGTACCGAACAGGCCATTATCGCGTATCAAAACACCCTCATCGCCACAGCCATTCTCATCTTGCACCACGATATCGTAGAAGATGCTTTGCGTAGCCGTACCCGTATTGATGATACTATCGCGGATGAAATCTTGCCCAAAAGAACTGAGACCAAAGAGGCCAGAGCAGTCGTTATTGGTGCTACATTCCTGATCGTTATTCTCATCTAGCACGATCAAGGTAGTACCCACTAGCTTGCGGCGAATGAAGAAGGCATCGCTGCCCACTTGGTTTTCTACCAGATCTTGGATAATATCGAAGTCAAGACGAGCGCCGGAGCAAACTTCTATCACTAAGTTCTCCACTTTCGGCTCTGGGAAGACCCGAACACCCAATTGGGCGGTATCGCCTTCGCATCCGCGTGCCGAAATAGGCACGATGCTGTAAACCACCAAAACCGTATCGCTACTGAAGTTCTGGTAAGTATCAGCATTAATCAAACTGCTGTTTCCAAGCGTGCCGATGGCAGCGTTGGCAGCAGAGGCCGTAAAGTCTGGGCTATTGCTGCTAAAGGTCACATCTACTAAGCGGAAACTGGTCATTCCCGCAGGATTATTAATCGTAGATAGATTCAGCCCCGTTGGTTCGTCGCCACAAATGAAGAGTGGGGATGACATCACCACGGCCAGCACTGGCTCTGGGTGGATGGTATCCGTGAGCGTGAAGTCATTGCCTCTACAACCATTTAAGAATGGTGTAACCGTATAGGTGATGACCACTGGGTTATCCGAGGTATTGGTGAAACTGGCCGTAAGCGGGTTGCATCCACTGCCGCAGTTAGCAGGGGCTGGCACGACTGCAGGAGCAGAGCTGATAGCCGTATAAGCAAAGCTTACCCCCATTACACCATTGGTGACGGCACTCATCAGGTTAACGGTATGCTCCTCATCAGAACAAGCCGAAGTGCTGATATCTACCGTAATGGGTGTGGGGTTGATCGTGATCGTGATCGTGATGGCTTCGCTGCTACAATCGCCCGCATCCAGCATGGCATTGCCGTTTTTCTCGATATAAGGCGTGATGATAACCGTGGTAGAGAGCGGCGTATTGCCTAAGTTCTGGAAGGTAGCAGAAAGCGTCGTCATCAAGTCTGCCTCCGCTACGGCTACCGTCGTGTTGGCTGCTCCAAGGCCGAAGAAATCCGCTGCGCCACTCACTTCCAACTGGAAGAAGTTGGCACCACCCGAAGCAACAGTAAGGAACTCGCCATCTACTGTAATGCTATCGCCTGTACAGATGCTAAAGGAGCTAGCTTCGCCATTTTCTAGGAAGACGGAAGTAGCCGTGCTGGGTGCGCGAACCTCTATTTCCGCTGCAGGTACTTCTTCTACTTCTAGCGTAGCGGAATTGCCAGAGAACATATCATCACAGCCATTAAAATCGGTAATCTGAGTAAGGTTAAAAGTGGTATCTGCCGTAAAAGCTTGAGTAAGCACGATGGCTGTATCGTTTACCACGTTCACCATGTAGGTATCACCATTGACTAGGAGCTCGTAGGCGCCATCGCCGTGGGTGGTGACAAAGATCAATGTAGCTGTCTCGCCGTTACAGATCGGTCCGGCAGGCTCAAACAAAAGGCCACCCGTTGGCAAGGCGTTGACAGTAATATCAAACTGTTCGCTGAGGTTGAAGCGGCAGAGGCGGTTTTGACCCAGTACATTCGTCACCCGGTCTATGCTGTCCAGCGTGATAGAAGTAGGAACACCCGCAGCCAATGGTTGGCCGATAATGGTGAACATTCCATTTCCATCTAGGGTAATGGGAGACGGAGTGGATAGGCTAATATTCACTGCTCCAAAAAAGACCCTTGCTCCTGCGGAGCCAACCAGAACCACTTCGATGTCGCCGTCCGCACAAATTATATCCGTACTACTGGCTATATCCACAGCGGCTGTAAGCTCGGGTAGGATGGTGATATTGAACTGCAAGTTTCTTCCAGCACACTCGCCCATGTCTAGGCTAGCAACGCTGGTGCTGTCTTCAAAGTAAGGCGTGAGCGTCACGTTCAGCGTAGTAGCAACGCTACTGGTATTGTTCAGCACCCCGTCGAAATCTAAATCCGCAAAAGGAATCACAAAGGGGCTTGTCTGGCCAGCAGCAGCTGGCAAGATACTTGGTAGCAATTCGCTAGGATCGCTAAAGGCAACTTGTACATACAGCGGGTTGGTGAAAGGATCAGCTGCCTGAGAAGTCGGCGTTGTTGTGGAGAAAGGCACCACCAAATCATCGCCACTGCAAACCGCCGTAGCGAATACATTGACGAAACTTTGGTTATCTAGTGCAATCACGCCAGAAGTGCCTATGGCGGTAGCGCCTAGCTGTGGCTCCAACTCTATGATGACCTCGGCACGATCCAAATTGCTGCTAGCATTTCCGCTTGTGATATTCACACAGCTAGTGCCTAGTTGCATACCATTGCCGAAATGGTCGCGGATACGCTCCAGGTAATAAATACCTGGCTCCGTAACGGTGTAAGCTACGCCTCCGTTTTCTACAACGGACACACCTAAGCTTCCACTAGGACCAAAAACGCGAATGCGGAAAGAGTCCTGTACAGGGCTGCTGATAGCATTGAAGATCAAATCTACAGATCCTCCTGCACAAGCGGGGCCAGATGGCGTGATCGTACCTTGTGGCAATGGCTTGATAAAGCCGGTAATAGAATCACTGAGCGGTTTAGGGCAGCTCGGCTGCGTATTCGACACGATGCTATCGAGAAAAATCGTGAGGCTTTCTCCTACCAGAGCGGGCGCATCTAACGTTTCTGAAACCGTAAAAGTAGCCAGTCCCGCTCCGTTCGTAACAGCTGTTCCTGATATGATATCGGGGATATCATAATAGATCGTTGCATTGGGCGTGCCTTGGATATTGATAACGAAATCATCTCCATCACAAATGGTATCTTGCTGGAAGGCAAAGGAGGTAATGAAAGGCGTGGGTACTACCGTTACCGTAATGTCGAAAGGCGTTACAGGCGCGGTAGGTGTGCGCAAACGCGTACAAGCTGCTGCGGGTGGTAGGGTTGAAATACCCGTTATGAAGAAATTAGTGGTGGTGGTAAGCGCAATGGGCTGTGATTGGCCATCGCCATTACCATCCAAATCCACTACATCGGTGAGGCCGTTGTAAAAGAAAGTAACGCGCGTGTCAGGCGTACCACCTGCAAAATTCAAGATAACGCTGGAATCTTGGCAGATCGTAGCCATATCGGGCGTTAAAGTTGGGAACTCCAATTGCTGGCGAACGGATATATCCACCAATACGGTATCACCAGGGCAAGCATCCGCTGTTAGCGGACCGTCCGGGCTAGAAGGATTTGACTCGTAGTAAGGCAGCACGGCTACACTTACCAAGGCCAAATCACCGCTGCCTGCATAGGTTAATATGTTGCCAATGCTGTTTAAGAGCGTATTAGCGGCAGCGGCAGGCACCAAAATGCTACCACTTCCCTGACCAAGCACGTTAGCCGTATCGCTCAGTGTGATCTCATAGAAGAGCGGATCTCCAGTGGAAGAGGTTGCGGGCATACCCATAGTAGAAAGCGTGAAAGAAGTACCGGAGCAAACCGTATCGGCAAAAGGAGTTGCCGCAGTTGCAGTAGCAGCCACACCGCCTAAAGTGCCACTAAGGATCACTACGGGGATGGCTTCAATCACTACATCCAAAGTATCTATACCTGCGGTGATGGTATCGGTACATAGGAGGCCAAATTCTTGAGTGACAGCATTCAATACATAAGTGCTTACCGTATCCACAGCAGCGAAGGGCGCGCCAGGCGTAACGCTGGAATAGATATTGCCATTGATCGTCAAGGTATAATCACCAGGCGACATCATCAGGCCGTCATCGTAGGTAAGCAATACCTCCTCGCCTACACAAACGGGGCCGTTGCTACTCAGGGTGCCTGCGGGTGGTGCATTCACCTCAATAAGGAAATCGTACCCTAATATATTCCGGCATACAATCGGCGATTGGGTATCGATAGAATCGATAAATACCATCACATCTTCGGGTAAGACAGGTGTGCTGACCGTAGCAGCCCCGGTACCATCCAAAGTAACAGTGCCAACAAATAGCGTACCAGAAGTACTCACTGTATCAATATGATAATAAACGACGGCTCCTACAGGGCCATTTTCTAGCTCAAAAGTTGTGCTCGTGCCAGAGCAAATGGGGCTATTAATTGTGCCAATAGCCACATCCGGTGTGGGAACCACTTCTACTGTTACGTCCAGTGTCGTAGCGTTTACACACATTTGTGGCGTCCCATCAGTGATATTACCTACCGTGTAAGTAACAGTAGTGCCGGGGTTTACTGTTAGTGTGCCAACACCTGTATTATTTAGTGTAACAACATCCCCACTACTGAAGCCCATAGGGAAGCCCGGATTCATAGCTGTGCTGCTGACAGTAATAGAACCATTCGGGAAGCCCGTAAAAGTAAGGATAGTAGCATCACCTTCACAGATGGTTGTGTTGCCACCGAAAGTGATGCGGGGCAGTGGATTGACGCGGATGGTAGCCGTGATGGGGTTTCCTTGGCAAGCCTGATTGAAATCAGCTATTGTAGGAGCTCCATTGGAATCGTCGAAGAAGAAAGGTGTAAGCGTCAGCACGATGTCTGCACTCACAGCCAGCGTGTTGTTGATGGTTTGTCCTGCCAGCGCATTATCCAGAGCGCCGCCGCTGAGTTGTAGGATTTGGTCGGCTACTAAGCCTGGGAAAGCACCTAGTGGATCGGTGAGTTGTACTCTAAAGTAAACAGAATCACCCGTTTCTACACTCGGGTCGGTGCCTGTAATACCCACCGTTGTGCCCATCGTAAGGGTACTATCGCCACTACAGATAATGATCGTATCTGTAGGATTGCTTGCTCCGTCGAGGCTCAGCGAGCCAGATGGGAAATTGATGGCAGCAGTAGCCGTTAGCTGAGACTCCACCACCAAGTTATCGGCTGGCAAGGTACTAGGAACTACCCAAGGGCAATTGCGCGTAGTGCCCGCATTAGAAAGCTGGGTAAGCGTGAAAACGCCACCACTAGCTAACATATTGAGCGGCAACATGGTATCACCCGTAGCGGTGTAATTGACGGGGGTTCCTAAGCTATCAATCGTGAAGTCATAAGCAGGAGCGTTACCTGTGATCGTAACGGCTAGCAGGGTACTAGCTTCAAAACAAATGGTATCCTCTACCAAAGCAATGGTAGCCATTGGCCGAGATTCCGTATTGATAATCAGCTGGCGGTTGAGCACCCGTGTACAGGCTGGTGGCGCAATCGTAGTAACGGTGGTGAGCGTAAAGAGTGTGCTCTCCGTAATAGTTTTGGGCACCAAAGCCAAACCTGTAGCATCCAATTGAATGGTTTCGCTAGCGCCTGCAATGCCCGTAGCGAGTACTACTGAGCCATTTTCAGGACCCGTGATGCGCAAATTAATTGTTTCGCCCACACAAACAGTCGTATCTGCAGGTACTTGCGTCATCAAGTCGGCTGTAGGGCGCGGAAGAATATTGACGCGAATAGTAAACCCATTGGCAGATCTACAATCGGCCGGTGAGATACCAGCCACGCCATTCAACTCAAAGTAAGGACGAATAAGCAGGCGGATAGAAGTAGGCGTCGTTAAATTGTTGGGTACATCTAATAAGGCGTTGATATCAAAACCTGTAATGGTGGTATCCAACACGATTTCTGATCCTCCGCTCAAGACGGTGCCAAAACCGAGTAAATTATACTCATCTTCCTGAAGGCGCACACGCATCCGCGTAGGCAAGCCTGCTACGGATTGATTGAAAGAATCTAAAGAAATAGATAAATTCGTCTCGTCACAAACATTGAAAACGACTGGTGTGTTACTCGGGTCGGCAATTAAAGAATTTTGCCCACTCACCTGCACTTCGAAAGCGGCAAAAGACTCAGCTTCCTCGATAATGAAGATCGTGTCATTGATAGTAGCAGCACAGTTGGGCATAATGTCTGTGCGGATAATGTCGAGCAGCCTAATAAAGATGGTGTCACCTAGTGGCCCACTTGCCGGAGGTGTGACATTAAAATCAGCAGAATTAATACCGCCAAAGGTCGTAGTCGTCAAGGACATCGTTAAGGTATCATTGACTACGCCATTGAAAACCTCGTAGCTGATATCGTAATTGCCCGCTGCATCCGTCAACAAACGAACAACAACATTAGCCACGTTGCCATTACAGCGTACCGTATCAGATTGGAACGCCAAGCCCAACGAAGCCTCTGGGCGATCAAGCACGACCACTGTTTCCACTTCATTCAAAGCTCGCTCGCAGCCAACAGCTGTTTGGTAGCGAATGGAGCGTAGGTTGAAAATGAGCGAATCACCTGCTAAGCCGCTAGTAGGCAGAAAAACGTCCGCGATGCCGCTGGCGTTGATATCAATGGTGGAATCAGCTCCCATCAACAACATCCCTCCTGCCATGGTATCCACGCGGTAAGTCACGGTTGTGAAAGTGGTGCCTGTAATGCGAATCTGAGCATCCTCACCCTCACATATATTGGGGTTTCCTGGGACAACCCCCACAATACCACTGGTAGCTTGTGGTGTATTGAGTACCGCAAAATCAAAAATGATGGCATCGCCCGTGCAAAGCGCCGTCATTGCGCCTGGACTCATCGTGTTAGTTTCGTAGTATCCCTTCACGCTTACGATGTAGCGCTGCGTAGCACCTGTTGTGTTGTTGAGTGTGAGGCTAGAAAAAGTACTAGCAAAAGCACCAGCAGACAAGTAGTAAACACCTGCGGCTGGCACGCCCACTAAGCCACCAGCGTTGGCCACCTCTACCTCATAAAAAACGGGGTAGCCTTCTTGTTGGGAAGGGGGAATGGTAGAAGCATTGACTATGCTAAGACCTACTTCCGTACCGGGGCAAATGGTATCCGTTACCATCTCCGCGGGCAAGAGCGTATCGCTAGGAACCGTCTCTAGGTTATAAGATATTTGCGGCCGAGGGAAAGGATCGAAGTAGAGGATGACTTCGTCAGTTTGGACGTCGCAAGTAACATCATCGCTGAAACTTCTTAACTCCAGCGTGACAGATGTTTCGCCTACGCTAGGAATATAAACAGGCGGATTCATCGTATTGAAATTACCCCCAGCAGAAGTTATACTTGTCCCGGATTGTGGAAAACCAGCACCGGTGTAGCTTAACGTACCCGTACCGCTCATGATAACCCAGAATAATACTTCACTGCCGCTACCTAGATAAGCATCATACCCACCCATCAAAGTGGCCGTCTCACCTTGGCAGTAAGAAGCATCCGGGCCAGCCGTGAAATTATCAAAGCAGAGCATAGCGCCAGCGGACTGCTGCTGCCGAGCCATATAGCCTTGTAGTACTTCCGAGTAGAAAGGGATGCTGCCGAGGCTTCGTGCTTGGGTGATTTGCCGAGGTTGGCTGGGGCCGTTCCAATAGGCTGCCGAGAAAGGCGTGGCGGCGGAGAGGAAACTGCTAAAAAGTATGGAGGCCAGCAGCAAGCCCATGGCAAGGCGGCCTGTGTTAGGGTAACTTTTTTTCATAATGTGGGATTAACTTTTGGGATGATACACTAGTTAAATTCTAGCATTCATGTTGAGTGAATAGATAGTCAGGTTGCCTATGAGGCAGGTGTATAGACTCCATGAAGAGACTTCATAAAGCTATGCAGCGTCAAAAGTAATGAACTTTTTTGGGGCAGACACCATTGAGACGGTATTTTTTTTGTTTAGTAACAAAATATACGTTCGGAAGCACCAAACACCCCTACAAACCAAAGGCCGCTTTGATGGCTTCCACATGATCTAGCTTTTCCCAGGTAAAGGTTTCCACTTCCATGGTTTTGGTCTCTCCAGAGCCATTGGTGAGGGAAACGGTTTTCCGCTCGGGCGTTCTGCCCATGTGGCCGTAGGCGGCTGACTCGCTGTAGATCGGCGTGCGCAATTGAAGCCTTTTTTCAATAGCGTAAGGGCGCATATCGAAAATTCCCACCACTTTTTTGGCAATTTCCGCATCGCTAAGCTTTACTTTGGCGGAGCCGTTGGTGTTCACGTAAATATTAGTAGGCTTGGCTACCCCGATGGCGTAGCTTACCTGCACCAACACTTCATCTGCCACCCCAGCCGCAACTAGGTTTTTGGCAATGTGCCGCGTTGCATAGGCAGCCGAGCGATCTACTTTGCTGGGGTCTTTGCCGCTGAAAGCACCACCACCGTGGGCTCCTTTACCACCATAGGTATCTACGATGATCTTACGGCCGGTGAGGCCCGTATCGCCGTGAGGGCCACCAATGACGAATTTGCCAGTGGGGTTTACGTGGTAGGTGATGGCATCGGTAAACAAGGTTTGCAGCGCTGGTTTCAACTGCGCCTTTACCCGAGGGATAACGATCTTGATCACGTCGGCTTTGATTTGTGCCAGCATGATGTCGTCCGCCGCAAAGTCATCGTGTTGTGTAGAAACTACAATGCTATCAATACGCTGCGGCTTGTGGTCGTCGCTATATTCAATGGTTACCTGGCTTTTGCTATCGGGGCGCAGATAAGTCATTTCCTGCCCTGCTTTGCGGATGGCCGCCAATTCGCGTAGGATGCGATGGCTCAGATCGAGCGCCAGCGGCATATAATTATCCGTCTCGTTGCTGGCGTAGCCAAACATCATCCCCTGGTCACCAGCGCCCTGCTCTTCTGCTATGGCCCGCTCTACACCTTGGTTAATATCCGGTGACTGCTCGTGGATAGCCGAAAGCACACCGCAAGAGTTGGCCTCGAACATATACTCCGACTTCGTGTAGCCGATACGGCGGATAACGTCGCGCGCAATGCTCTGCACATCCAGGTAGGTAGATGATTTTACCTCACCCGCCAGGATAACTTGGCCGGTCGTGACCAGCGTCTCGCAGGCTACTTTGGATTGCGGATCAAAAGCCAAAAAGTGATCTACCAGCGCATCAGAAATCTGGTCGGCTACTTTATCGGGGTGGCCTTCCGAAACAGACTCGGAAGTAAATAAGTAAGGCATACAGTCGGTTTTTCATTTTATGGCCGCAAAGCTAGCAATTCATGGCCAACTAACCTAATGGAATGATCAGTTATCAGTGGTCAGTTGTCGGCATAGGCCTTTTACAGAAAGCTCAAAGCCAAAATTTTGAAACGCCCCTGTAGCCTTTTGCTTTTGGCCTTTTGCTTTTGGCCTTTTGCTTTCAGCCTTCTTTTAGTTGCTCACGCCGGAGCCGTGTTTAATTTAAGGAGCCATGCTTTTATTTAAAGCCTTGCTCCTTATTGGTCGGCCCTGCTCCTGCACTTGCCGTGCCCGTCTGGGTGTGAGCCAACAACTGTATATGAACCATCCACATGGACGTAGCCTTGTGCCATTATCGTTGTCTTCCTACCAACAAGTTCCGTACAAAAAAGAACGTGGCCAACCGAAGTCAGCCACGTTCTCAATCATCTCAGGTTTTCCGTTTTGTTGGCGCTTATTGCCGTACAAATTTGATGGTCTTCACGAGTTTGTTGTTCATAATGCTCAGTAAATACATTCCTTTAGGAAAGCTGCCTAGCTCAATTGTGGCCGTCTGGCTTCCGGTTGCTACGCCCAACTGTTCGCTATAAACACGCTGGCCGCTGAGGGAGAAGATAGCCACGGTCAATTGCTCGGCTGCTGGGCTGTTGATCTGATAGCGAAGCGTCTGATCTACCGGGTTTTGCATCAAGGCTACTTCTAGGGAAGATGTCGTGAATTCCCCAACCGAAGAAGGTGCGGCCGTGCTATTTAGGTAGGAATTGTACATCCGGAAAGCAATATTATCCGCCCCCGAACCGAAATCATCAGAATCTGAGCAGTTGGCCATTAGGTAATCTATGAAATCTTCGTCGTTATCAAAAATGGGTGCATCCAGGATACAAGCTGGTATTTCTACTTCACAGTTCTCATTAAGCAATAATAGGAAGGCTTGGAAAGTGGTGTTCTCATCAAAAACCACATCCCCAATACAAAGCGCCAGCTCAATATCAATGACGTTGTTGCAAAGATCATCGCTCACTACCTCCAGCCCTAGGCAGGCCGCGAAACAAGCATTGGGTACTTGCTCCACAAAGCCCATGCTATCGACAGCACATACAA
>DAITME010000088.1:0-4443 GCA_036835305.1 Lewinella sp. | reverse complement strand
CCTCAAAAGGGTTGCCACCAAAGTCGCAGTCGCCTTCCACAACCGTAAGGCCGAGGCATTCCGCAAAACAAGCATTGGGCAATTGTGCAACAATGGTTCCTGTCGAATCAGCAACACAAACAAAGGGCTCGCTGGGATCGAAATCGCAATCACAGTCTGAATCCTGTGCTTGCAAGCTAAAGATGGCACTAAAAGCCAGAAGAAGAAAGTATATCCGTTTCATAAAAATGAATTTGAATGGTGATGAATACGTACATCCAACCATATGTACTATGCTCAAAATCCGTTGCCTGAGTTCCAAAAAAAATTTATCTTTATCTTTGAATTTGTTAAATCCGACTTTTTTTATGCGGCAGGCAACACTTCTACCTCCTCAGGCATATAGTAGCGTATTAGGATTCATTCAACCTTCCAAAAATTATGATAGCTTCTTTCAAAAATCTGTTTTTCTTCTCGCTACTCGGGCTGTTGCTTTTTACATGCACCAAGGAATCCTATGATATCGAGGAAACAGAAATAAGCCCTTACGAACCGCCCACCGTTTATGAAAACCCCTACATCAACGCCCTCCGAGCCTCTGGAACGGCTGACGGCTTAGAAATTGGCTGTTTGCAGCTCAGTTTCCCCTTTGGCGTTTTGCTAGCCGACGGATCCACACTCCTCATCAATGATACTTCAGATCTTGATTTGATTGCGGAAAGCAACAGCATTATAGATTTTGTTTTCCCCCTATCCGCTACCAACGAAGGAGGCGAACTACTGGAGCTAGCCGGCTGGGAGGCCTTCACCATAGCCATCGCCAGTTGTGTACCCGACAGCGGTTGGACAGAAACCCAATTCCCCGCCTACGATATCAATTTCGATAATAGCTGCTACCAGCTATCCTACCCTATCTATGTCCGCAATCTGGATGGAGATTCCCTGCTCATCAGCAACGCCTCCGAACTCGCAGCAGCCAGCACCAATGGAAACATCTATTTTGTCTTCCCGCTCGGGATGATCAACTCGGAAGGAGGTAGTTTTCAGGCAGGAAATGCGGAAGGCTTATCGGTGCTACTGCAAAATTGCTTTGCACAAGATATTATCAGAATCGACCACGTTGGTGAGGCAGGTAACCAACTCAACTGCTTCCAGCTCAACTTTCCTTTCTCTATTGTCAACAGCACTGGTGGGAACACTACGATAAATAACGGCGAGGAATTCCTCTCCGTCCTTTACAGCGGCTGGTTTTCCGATTTCGTCTATCCTATTACGCTCACCGTGATAGAAACCGACTCCGTTGTGGTGGTAGCGGATGCTTCGGAATTTAACCAGCTAACATTGGCACAATGCTTCCCGCCCTCCGATATACTAGATGTCATTATACTAATAGTGGGCATCCCTGATTGTTATGAGCCCGTTTATCCCTTTTCCGTTATAAACACAGAGGAAGTTCCGATAGCTATACCAGACTTTGAGACACTCATTGGTCTCCTCCAAAGTGGGGTTATCGACCCAGAATCTTCCATCGTTTATCCGATAAACCTGATCCTAGCCACTACCGGAGAGGAAGTAAGCGTGAACGACTCGAGTACCCTCCTCGATTTTTACAACGCTTGCGAATAATCCAAAGACCCCATCACCACAATATAATGTCAGAAGCTTCCATCATAGCGCAATGCCAGGCAGGTAAGGAAGTGGGTTACCAAGCCCTCTACCAACTGTATGTACGCTATGTGCTGACCATCGTGCGGAGCTATATCCGAGACGCCAATGCCCATCAGGACATGACGCAAGATATCTTTGCACAACTATTCCACAAACTCCACACTTACCAGCCAAACAAAGGGGAGTTCAAACCCTGGCTGCGCCGCGTGGCTGTAACGCAATGCTTGATAAAAATTAGAAAAGACAAAAACTTTCCTGAAACTTTTTCCGTGGAGGACTTTTCACAAGCCCTTCCCGATGAGCAGCCACACGAAACACAAGAAAACTTCCACCAGCTCAGCCGAGACGATATCCACAACTTATTGGCTCAAATGCCAGACGGCTACCGAACCGTCTTCCTGTTAGTGGCCATAGATGAATACAAGCATCACGAAGTTGCCGAATTACTAGGTATCAACGCCAATACCTCCCGTTCTCAATATTTAAAAGCTCGCCGCTGGCTGCAAGAGCATATTTTGACCAACAACAACAAACAAAAATATGGACTCTCCATTTAAAAAATTCCAGCAAGTACTGCGAGAAGATAGCGCAGAGCAGTTGCCCGAAGGCTTCTCCTGGGAGGCCATGCAGACGGGTATCCACAAAAAGATGGAAGTCCTTGAAAAGGCCAAAAAAGAAAGGCGTCGTCGCCTTTTCTGGTGGTATAGCTTCGGGCTTTCTCTAGTGATCTTACTGGGAGCTGCCGGCATATATCTCGGCAGCCAAAACAGCCCGGAGGGACAAGAAAATCTCCATACTCATAGGGACAGCCAGCAGACAGTGGCGACTGCGCCTGCAGCACGAAAAGAAGCAGGCCAAACAAGCAGCTCTGGTAAGAATACGAAGGCCGCTTCAGCCACGCTCAGCACTCCAGTAGCCAAGCCAGCAAGCAGAAGAGAAGAAAGCAATCGCCGACAAGAAAATTCGGTCATGCCTACGCCCCCGCTCAGCCTTGGAACAAACGACCTAGCTACTAGCAGTCCCACCTTGGGCAGCTCCCCAACTAAGCAAGTACCACTGGCTTCCCCCCCCAGCAGCAAAGAAGAAAGCCTCAACAATACGCCTCGAAGTGAGCAACAGATCGATGCGCTAACGGTCCTTTTCTTCACCGTGCAGCCCAGCGATTTAGCCAAGGAAGCCGTTTCGAAACAGCCACTACTCAAGGAGATACCTTTCTCCAACACATCCGATCAGGCAGGCTGGAGCATAGGTTTTTTTAGCGGCAGCAACCGAGGCAGTAACCAGCCAATTGTCATCGAAAACGAGCAAATTAAAGCCGAAGAAACAGGACTTTTTGCTCCCTATTTTCAGCTGCAACTCCAGCGTTCGTTTAGGCAAAATTTCTTCGCTCGCGGAGGACTGAGATGGCAACAAACCAATTCCTTCCTGGAATACAATTCCACTACATCCGGTAGCACGCTGCTGCAGGATGCGGTCTTGTTGAGAAGCATCAATACCAGCACTGGAGACACTACGCTGCTTCGGGGGGATACCCTGCTCGCCAGCAGCAGCCAGCGCAGACTCGGACAATTAAACCGTAGGATAAGCCTTCAAATCCCCCTATCTCTGGGGTACAAAAAAAGCTTTGGCAGCTGGGAAGTAGGGCTACACGCAGGAGCCGTCTTGGAGTTGAGGCAAAGCAATGCGGGGCTATTCCCCACTGCCGATGGCAGCATCCAAGCGCTCGAAAACTACCCCAATGATGAGCAGTCCACTCCCCTGATCATCCATCTGCAAGCTGGTGCCGATCTAGGATACCGCATAGCCCCCCGGCTCCAAATCGGCCTGCAAGCCAATCTGCAACAGCAAGGAAAAGGCTGGCATCCTAGTAATCTTCATTCGCGTCGCCCTAGCCTGCTATCTTTTGGCTTGGGCGCGGCCTGGCAGCTCTAAAAATAAGCGTAAACAGTAATTTGTTATTTTTCTGTTAATTTCTGCTAGCAGTGCCCAAAAACTGTTCAAAAATCGCTATTTTAGCTGAAATTATCAAAAAGACATCTAACATGAAACACGCTTACCTCTTTTTGGCTTTGTGCTTTTTATTCACCAGCAGCTGTACTTCTCTGCGCGTCATGCGGGTATCGCCAGCTGATGCTTCCTTAGTAGATCGTTATTTGTATGGCTCCGCCATACAAAAATTAAATAGCGATATCGCAAGCGTAGAGCTGGGGTACTATGACAATGACCGCCGCCACTTGCTCTTCGACATCAGCATTACCAATAATAGCGATCTTGCTTTCGACTTCGATCCGGCCACCATCTATCTTTCTCCAAACAATGGCTTGCCAGCAGTCCCAGCTATCGACCCAGAGATGCAGGTTTTAAGTATGGACTTGAAAGCTGCCAGCCGCGAGCGAACTGCCCGAATTTTGGGCGGCATAGCCGTTGCGGCTTCGGTGGTTAGCATTGCCGTGGATGCGGCACCATCGCCTGTTGCAGACCAACTCACACTTGGGGAAGCCTTCGCCATCGACATGGCCGCTCAGGTACCCTACTTGCTCCTAGACCTCACAGCACCGCGCGTGGTAGCGAACGACATGGTGCCTAGCAGCCCGGTGAGCCGCGTCTTCTGGATGGATGTGGCGATGCGTATTACCACAATCCGGCCTGGAGAAACCGCCTTGGGAAAAATTGCATTCCCCAGAACGGACAAAGCTGCCAACTTTGATATTGTAGTGCCTGTGGGGACTCAGACCCTCTACTTTCCTTTCCAGCAGCAAATCATGCGGCAGTAGGCAAATACTCTGCAAATAAGCA
>DAITME010000087.1:0-17012 GCA_036835305.1 Lewinella sp. | reverse complement strand
AAAAACATTGGATTTCATCAGTGATGGACTAGAAAATTTCACCTTCAGTTCCAACTTAACGGTTACCCAGTCTAGTATCGATATGTCACCTACCGAATTCCAATCTAGAGTACTCAACGCTCGTGTAGGTCAAACAATAGAAGCCACTCGCGACATGGCTGGCCAGGCTCCTTACATCATCAACGCCGGCCTTGCCTACAACAATAGCGACAATACCCTTGATATGGGGCTTTTTTACAATGTACAAGGCAAAACACTATCTTTTGTTGGCATCGCTGACCGCCCAGACGTATATACCGTGCCTTTTAATAGCCTCAACTTTGCCCTGAATAAAAAATTCGGTGAAAGCAAGCGGATTGCCGCTGGATTTAAAGCCGGGAATATTCTAAATGCCAAACGCGAATTCGTATTCGAGGCATTCAATTCAACAGATGAACTGTTCACTAGCCTGAAGCCCGGCGCCATATTTAGCTTATCCTTAAACTATAGCTTCTAGTTTTGCCTGCCTAAATTTTCTCTAGCGCGTGTCTGAAGTTTTAAGCACGCTCATTGCCAAAAATAGTAGTCACGCCCTACAAGCACTAGTGCTTGTAGGGCGTTTCTTTAGCGCTATCAACCTCTTGCCTTTTAGCCATCGCTCCGCTCATCTTCTCCAAAGCGGGCATGAATACAGGCGCAAGTCTTTCCCAATAGCTAAATCCTGCTTTCAAAAATCCCTATCGACTCAGGAACGTCGCGTTTATAAGTGTCCGATTTGATAGGCTAGCCTCATTGTGCGATCTTAGAAACCGCTTTGCGGCCTAGATCTATCCAGTTTCTGGTGAAACTCCTATTGTCAATTGTCGCTCTCGCAGGAGCAAGGTTTCCTTTAAAAAGAGCAAAGTCTTTCCAGAGACGCGTAAGCAACAGCACATCTTCTAAAAAACATCCGTCGCGTCTCTGGCAACATGGCTCTTTCGAGCTGGCGCTGCTCCTGCGTAAGCAATAAGTCCATCCCATGCTCCCTACATCAGCTAGACCCCAATCGAAGTGCTTTTACTTCCCGGCCACTTCATAGAGGGGGTACAAGTGCCTACCGATACTTGGTACATCCCATCGTTGGCAGCTCGGGCTTCGCCCGAACCACTTTGTTTTGATTATAGCCCAAAGAGAAGGGTCCAAAAGTCGTCAATCGGGCCTATCAGAGGCTATTTTACTATTTTTATCGAAAAATTGCCCCAATTTTACGTTTTCTGTGCGCCAGATTACATAGGGAATCGAACAAAAAAAGTAATTTTGTGGTAGTTTATTTAAATCTCAAGAACAAAAACGACCATATGCGCCTGTTTACCAAACTCGGCCTAGCGCTTATTGCGCTACTGTTTGCCTTTAGTAGCTGTACCCCAGACGAGTCCGTCTCCCTACCGACCGCTAACCCCAGCACACTAGGTGCGGAGGTAGCGCTTCGTTTTCACGACATTTTCCTTGATCTAGAGCGCTTCTCTGCTGGCTATCGCCCACCGGTTTCGGCGCGTTCTTCGGCTTATATTTCGCTCACGGGCTATGAAGCGCTGGTGGCAGCCATGCCCCGCCGCAACTCTATGGCAGCCGTTTTCAATATTCCTGGTTTGCCCGAACTGGAAGCAGGCGAGGATTATCATTGGGAGGCTGCACTGACAGAGGCCTACACCGAATCTATCATAGAATTTTTCCCTACAGCACCTGCCGAACAGCTCGCACGACTGTTCCGGCTCCGGAGCGACCTGTTTGCTCGTTTCAAGCAAGAGGTCTCTCACGAGGTATTTAGCCGCTCTACGGCCTATGGCCAAGAAGTAGCACAGGCTATCTTCGCTTGGTCGGCCACTGATGTAGCAGGCCACGAGGCTTTCCTACGCAACAACGATCCCACCTACGCGCCTCCTAGCGGACAAAGCCTTTGGCAGCCCACTTTTCCTGATTTCACGCCCGCCCTACTCCCCAGATGGGGCGACGTGCGCACCTTCGTAGCGGATGAAAGCGACAGAATCCCGCCGCCCCTGGCATACAGCAACAGCCCGAGTTCAGAAATTTACCAACAAGCCGCCGAAGTGGCTGGCCTCGTAAACGAAATTAAGGCCGGCGGACAAGAGGATGCCCACTGGATTGCCGAATTCTGGAGCGACGACTGCCCGATCCTCACCTTCACGCCCGCGGGCCGATGGTATGCTATTGCCAACCAACTAGTGGAGCGGGAAAATATGCGCCTCGACGCTGCGGTGGAGTTCTACGCCCGCGTAGGCATTGCCCTCTCGGATGCTGGCGTGAAAGCTTGGGAAGAAAAATACCGCTACAACTACCAACGCCCCATCGATTATATCCGCGCTGTGATGCCTAATCAAACTAATTGGAATACAGTGATGTGCCCGGATGGCTCAGGAAACTACTTCACCCCCAACTTCCCGGCCTATCCCTCTGGCCACGCTACCTTTGGCGCCGCAGCCGTGGTTATCTACGAAGACTTCTTCGGTACCGATGTAGGTATGACCGATCGCTGCCACGAAGGCAGAACAGAATTCCGCGGCGACCCCCGAACATTTTCCCGCTTTCGCGAAATGGCCGAAGAAAATGCCTACTCGCGCATCCCACTAGGTGTTCACTTCAAAATGGATTCTGACGCTGGCCTAGAACTAGGATACGGTATAGGTGAAAAAGTTAACCGCCTACCATGGAGAAGATAAAATTCGTCGGTGCCACTTGGCTGCTGCTCTTTGCTGTAGCTTGCCAAGAGGCACCTTCCGAAAGCCCAGAAACGCTGGCGCATGCACAGCAACTCCAGGCTTCGCAACACGCGCTAGATTGTGCGCTGCAACAAATACAAACACAAGCTAGTATGCTGTGGGATAGCGTAGCGCAGGCCCTCGATCAGGAGCTACCGAGCAGCATGCCTCCCGAAGAGCGCCACAATATGCTCAAAGTTCGCAATACCTCCCTTATACAGATGTTTATGGCCTACGATTCCCTTGATCTTCCCCTACAACAAATGGTGGAGAAGGCCGGAGAAGAGGACGTAGAACTAGCTAAACGCATCTTAGAAAATAGAGCCGCCTACAAGCAATTAGAGCGCCAACTGGATAGCACCCTTCAGGTCTTGCAAAAGGAAATGCCCGAGAAAGCTCCCCAGCTTATTCAAGCACTGCGGCGGACCGATCCGGCAGCTTGTTAGTCTCCTGAAAAAGTTGTACCTCCGAGGCTAAGGAACCAAAGTCGTCATCAAAAGGCCATTCAGGCTACCTACTTCAGCATACTAAGCAACATCGGCTTGGCCATCGTAAAGTGGTTGGCTGTTTTTTTTGGGAACTCCTACGCCCTCAAAGCCGATGCTTGGCACCACTGGAGCGACGCCATCACCTCCGTGGCCGCCTTCATCCTCTACAACAGCTACCTCATCTTCCGCCCCGCCCTAGGGGAAATTATGGACGAACACAGCTACGACGAACTGCAAGCCAATATCAAAAACCAAGCCCTGCAAGTAGAAGGCATTATAGAAACCCGAGACTGCCTCATCCGAAAAAGCGGCATGATCTATCATATAGACATCCAAGCCGTGGGGGATGGCCGCATATCCGTCACCGCCGGCCACGATATCGCCCACCAACTAGAAGACCGCCTCAAAGCTGCTATCCCCGAACTCGGGCAGGTGCTGGTGCATGTGGGACCAAATTGATGGTTTTTCTCTTATCTTTTGGCTCATACACATACGCGCCGGGGGCAGTAGCCAGGTTCATCCAAAGGAGCAAAGTATCAAACGCACTCCACCGCTTCGGCAAATACCTCCAAGATGACACAGATCGAATATTTCATTTACCAACACGAAGGCCACCATAGGGAAGTTATGCTCCACTTCCACCGTTGCTGACCCAAGAATACAATTTAACTAGTAAAATCAGATACCACATCCCTTTTACTACGGCAAAACTTGAATATGCTATCTAAATCCGAAGAAAGGAGGAACCGTTGAGTTAGCCTTTTTGAGAGGGTGTGAGCACTCTAATATCTAAGGACTACTTGAAAGTAAGAGCCGAAAGCAAGTGAGTGGCATCGAATTCGGTAAAGTGGAAGATATTCCCCCCTCCGCCGTAGATGAAATCGTTCAGGAAGCCATTTTGCCGGATAAGACTGAATTTTCCTAATAAATTGCTTATTCGCACAAAAACAGTATAAATAAGCAGATTGCAGCGTGCTTATTTATCGCTTTTTTACACTTTTAAGAAAATTTTAGCCCTAAACCTACTCTTATTTGAGCGATGCCGAAGTATGGTGCTGTATGCAAAGCCACCGGGGAGCCAGCCGTCAGCAGCTCCGTCAGAACTGAGTTTGCCATAGCCAACAGCCAAGTTGAGCCCAAAAAAACTCCACCACCTTATGTAATCTCACCAACCACCGCATCAAGATAGCAAAAAACACAATCTTATGCGTCATTTACTATTCAGCCTACTGGGGCTTTTCCCTTTCCTTTTACTGGCTCAAGGCCCCCACTGCATCCAAGGGCGGGTGCTTGACGAGGGCGGTCAGGAACCCCTGATCGGAGCCTCCATCCTCATCGAAGGCAGCACCCACGGAACCGTCAGTGATATAGATGGCAATTTCACGATTTGCCACCCTGATAGCCTAGAGACCTTCAGCATTCAAGTGTCTTATACGGGCTATGAGAAGAAGCTGTTAGCCAATATCCAAAAAACCGATCAACCGCTACAGGTTATTATGACGCATGGCTCGGCCTTGGAAGAGGTGGTTGTAACGGGCTACAAAGTCCCCCTTATACAGCAAGACAATACCTCACAGATAAGCAATATCAGGAGCGAATCCATGGGCTTGAGCGCCCAAAAACAAAAGCGCCAACGCAACAGCTACCCTCGCCATCCCGAACCGCAGCAGCGCCCAGAACAGTACAATGCCATCAACGAAAATGGCCTACAAAAGACCAAAAAAGCGCCCATTTCCACGCTGAGCACGGATGTAGATCGGGCCGCTTATGCCAATGTGCGCCGCTTTTTAAACGAAGGCCAACAACCACCCGCTGATGCCGTTCGGATAGAAGAAATGATTAATTATTTCCGCTACAACGATCCCCTCCCTAAAGGCGAAGATCCCGTAGCGCTGCGCTCCGAACTCAGCGAATGTCCTTGGAACCCCGAGCACCAACTGCTGCGCATCGGTGTCCGCGCCCGCGGCATGGCCAAAAGCAGCGCCCCAGCCGCGAATTTGGTTTTTTTATTGGACGTATCGGGCAGCATGTCTAGTCCAGACCGCCTACCGATGATCAAAAGTGCCATGCAAGCCCTCGCCCTCACCCTACGAGCCGAAGACAAAGTATCCATCGTTGTTTATGCTGGTGCGGCAGGCTTGGTCTTGCCCCCTACCCCGGGCGATAACCACGCCAAAATCATCGATGCCCTACAGGAACTCCAAGCCGGCGGCAGCACCGCAGGCGGCCAAGGTATCGAGCTGGCCTACAAAATTGCAGAGGAAAACTTCCTCCCCAAGGGCAACAACCGGATTATTCTGGCTACCGACGGCGATTTCAACGTGGGTATTAGTCAACAAGAAGACCTGATCAAATTGATAGAAGCCAAACGCGAAAGCGGTGTTTTCCTCACCATCCTGGGTGCTGGCCGCGGTAATTACCAAGAAGGAACGATGCAAATGTTGGCCAACAAAGGCAATGGCAACCACGCCTATCTGGATAATCTCAACGAGGCCCGAAAAGTACTCATCGACGAGCTGGGCGGCACCCTCTATACCGTCGCCAAAGACGTGAAGCTCCAAATCACCTTCGATGAAAAATCCGTGGAGGCCTACCGTCTCGTCGGTTACGAAAATCGCTTACTAGCAACCGAAGACTTCGACGACGATACCAAAGACGCAGCCGAAATGGGTGCCGGCCATGTGGTGACCGTTCTCTACGAAATCGTGCCAGCCAAGAAAGTCGAAAAAGGACAAGCGATTGGCCAGATCAGCCTGCGCTACAAGCAGCCACAAGGAAAGAAAAGCCAACTTCTGGAGTGGGAATTATCTAGCAAAGTACATACTTTCGAGCAGGCTAGTATCGATCTGCGCTGGGCATCGGCCGTGGCTACATTCGGACTACTGCTGCGTGATAGTCCCCACAAGAGCCAAGCCAACTATCCGCAACTGCTGGAAATAGCCGAGGCCGCTAAAGGCCGCGATCCCTTCGGCTACCGCGCAGAGATGATCGGACTCATCAAAAAAGCCATGCAGCATTGATCAGCCCTATTCGTTGGGATGCACAGGCCAACGAATAAGTTTGTTAATTACGGCTGCTGACCGATTTCTTTACGCAATGCCTTCATTTCGTCTCGAATATCGGCCAGCAGCTGTATGTCTTTAGGCGTCACCACCTCCTTGTCCGTTTCATCTTCCGCTCGGTTGCGCAAGCGGTTGATGCCCTTCACGACAATAAAAATAGTGAAAGCGATAATGGCAAAATCTAGCAAAGACCCCAAAAAAGCCCCGTAACCAATCGTAATACCCGGATGCAAGACCGTGTCACCTTCCAGTAGCGGCGCTTTGATTTCCCAAGCCATATCCGAAAAGTCGGTACCACTAGTGAGGTAACCCAGCGGCGGCATCACAATTTGCTTCACCAATACATCTACCACCTTGTTAAAAGCGGCTCCTACCACCACACCGATGGCCAGATCCACCATGTTACCCTTAACAGCAAATTCCTTAAATTCTGCAAAAAATCCTTTCATTGTTGTGTATTGGTGTGAACTGTTGGTAAATTCTCTTAAAAATGGCTAACGCCCAGGCTGGCCCCCAGACCCATACGGGCGTTTCGGTCTGCAACCCGTATGGACGGGCACGGCACAAGTGCAGGAGCAAGGCCTACCCTAATGAGCCATGTTGATGGGCAAAAGTAGTTAAAAACTGGCTTTGAGCGCTTTTGTGCTGCTTCTTAGAGCGTGTCTAAAAAAGTTCTTCTATTTACTAAGCAAGTGCCAACCTTTAGTTTGTTTTTATCGTTTATTTTACATCATGAATGTAATTAATGACAATAAATTAAACCATTTGCTACTTAGCCAACCTGCAGGTACCGTCTTCACAGCATCGAGAATGGCGGATATTGGTATTTCTTCCAGCTTGCAGCAGCAATATAGGGATAGTGGATGGCTTGAATCTATCGGACACGGGGCTATGAAAAGGCCAAAAGAAGTGGTCAATTGGTTGGGAGCGCTATATAGCGTGCAACTTTCAGCGGACTGTATTCACGTTGGTAGTTCAACGGCGCTATCGCTTCAGGGCTATGCACACTACCTACCGATGGGCTTGGAGCCTGCATATTTGTTCAGCACTAGGGAATGTACCCTTCCTGCTTGGTACAGAAAACAGGAATGGACTGTTGCGGTGAGGCATATTAAATCCAACTTCTTGCCTCCGGGTATAAATCTGATAGCTTATAAAGAACGCGATTACGAGGTGTGGATGTCAGATCCAATCCGGGCTATGTTGGAATGCTGCTATTTGGTACCCACCCAATTCGACTTTGTAGAAGCTGTGCAACTTATGGAGGGGCTTCGAACCCTCTCTCCGCAAAGAGTACAAGAGTGCTTGGAGGCTTCTGCCTCTATTAAGGCCAATCGACTCTTTTTGTTTGCTGCACATCACGCACAGCACACTTGGCTAAAGTACGTGCGGCGGGACAAGATAAACCTAGGGAAAGGTAAACGCCAAATTGTTCCTAATGGGGTACTTGATCCTCAGTTCTTGATAACCGTTCCCAAAGAATTAGCCAGATGAATAAGACTTATGTAGAGCAGGTAAAGCTGTTAATTAGAACATTACCGCTTGTTGCGGAACAAGATTGCTTTGTATTACACGGAGGAACAGCCATCAACTTGTTTGTTAAATAAATGCCTCGCCTCTCTGTAGATATAGATCTAACTTTTGTTCCCATCAATTCGAGAGCGGTGGCGCTAGAGAAAATTAGGGTAGCCTTACGGAAAATAAGAGCAAAAATTATCTCGGAAATACCGGGTGTAAATGTTGTAGGCCCAGAAGAAACGGGCGCTGATGTGAAGCTATTCTGCCAACGTGGGGGTAGTCAGATAAAGATCGAAGTTAATACAGTCATGCGAGGCTTGATAGAACCGGCTGAATTACGTCCTCTTGTGCCGAGTGCTACTGATTTCCTTCAAGCGTTTTGCGAGGTAAAAACTGTTTCTACGGCACAATTATATGGTGGGAAACTCTGCGCAGCATTAGACAGACAACACCCCCGAGACTTATTCGATGTGGCGCTTTTCTTTGATCAGGGAGGAGAAATTGAGACGATAAAAAGAGGACTTATCTACGCCTTGTTATGCAGTAATAGGCCATTGCATGAGTTGCTGTCTCCTAATCCAAATAACCAAAAGCAGGCATTCAACAATCAGTTTCAAGGTATGACACAAATCCCTTTCACCTATCAGGACTTCGAAATAACGAGAGAAAGAATGCTTAGAAAAATCATAGAAGGCTTGTCGAGTACAGACATCAACTTCTTGGTAAACTTTATGGAAGCAGCTCCAAACTGGACGCACTTTGACTTTTCTGAGTATCCCGCAATACAGTGGAAGTTGCTCAACATAAGAAAGTTTAAAGAGGAGTCAAGATTAAAATTTCACGAACAACTAAAAAAGCTGCAAGACGTCTTTGCCTCCTCATAGCAGCGCCTCCTATTCAATAAATCTTTAAAGAAGCTCCGTAAACAGGCTCGGCCGCCTGATAAGCAGCCAAGCGAGCGTGCATCACCGCAAACCACAGCGGCGGCACCAAGGCCAGCAAGATGCTGCCTGGGTACCCTAAGGGCAACTGGGGGCTTTCCTCGAAGCGGCGCAATACCTGATACTTGCGGCTAGCCTTAAAGTGATGATCGCTATGCCGAGTGAGTTCGTAGAGAAATATCCGCCCCAGCTCGTGGTCGCTGTTCCAGCTGTGCTGAGGCCCAACTGCTTCGTAGCGGCCGTTGGCCAGCCGTTGGCGCTCTAGGCCGTAGTGCTCGATGTAATTGACACTCTCCAGCATCAAAAAACCAAAAACAGCTATCCCGATAGCCAACAACAGCCCAGCATATCCAAACAAGTAAACGATAAGCCCTAGATACGCCAGCTGTAGCAAAGTAAAACGGATCATCCGGTTGCGCCCATGAAAAGCGGGAAGCCCTATTTTTTGCAGCCGCTTGGCTTCTATCTTCCAAGCATCCCAGTAGCCCAGCAGCGTGCTGCGAAGCCAAAAGGCGTAAACGCTCTGTCCGCGCCGACTCGTTGCAGGATCCTGCGGTGTAGAGACGTGCTTGTGGTGCCCCAGATTGTGCTCGATGAAGAAATGAGTATATAAGCCCGTTAGCAACAGGGCCTGGGCGATCCATTGCTCGTAGAGCTGGCTGCGATGCCCGAGTTCGTGGCCCACATTGATACCCATACTCCCCACCAGCAAGCCGAGATTACAGACCAAGCCGATGGTCTCCAGGCGGCTCAGATCTTGCTGCGTAGCCGTATAAAGCCCATAGAAAAGAAGCGCATACAGCAAGGGAAGATTCAGATATAAGAGGTAGTCGAAAAAGCGGTTGTGGCCGCGACTGCCTTCTGCTTCGGCTGCGTGGTTCTGCCCACTGGCGGGCGTAAACAACTCGATGAAGGGCAAAAGACCAAAGCCCAGATAAATACTTCCAAACATCCAAGCCCCTCCCCAGTAGATCCCCAAGAAACCCGCCAATGGTAAGGAATAAGCTAATAAGTATTTCAAATCGCGCAGCATAATCGATCTGTTTAGCTCGTAAAGATATAGTATTTCCAGTAGCTCTCCAAAGCTCCCCAAATAAAAAATGTACAAATACTTGCAGGCTAATGAAAAAACACTTAGTTTTGCGTTTAAACTAAGTAGCTATGCTATCTCATCTCCCTAGCGTCTATCGGCCAGCCTTTGGTTTGCTGACGGATCTATACCAGCTCACCATGGCCTACGGCTACTATCGCAAAGGGCTACACCGCCGCAAGAGCATCTTTCATCTGTACTACCGCAAGCCGCCTTTTGGTGGGCAGCTAGCGGTAGCGGCGGGCCTTCCCTTGGCCGTGGACTTGATTCGGCAATATCAATTTAGCGCCGAGGATGTACAATATCTCGGGCGGCTGACGGGCGACCAAGGCAAGCCCCTCTTCAACGAAGCCTTCCTCAACTACCTGCAGCGCCTCCGCTTTTCTGGAGATGTGTGGGCCTTATCCGAAGGAGAAATGGTCTTCCCCAACGAACCCATCCTGCGCATCGAAGCCAATCTACTGGAAGCCCAACTACTGGAGACCGCCCTACTAAACACCATCAACTTCAGCACCCTGATTGCCACCAAAGCCGCCCGTATAAAAGCGATCGCTGGACCTTCGGAGATGGTCGTAGAATTTGGCTTGCGCCGCGCCCAAGGCATTGATGGCGGCCTCACCGCCTCCCGCTCGGCCTATTTGGGTGGCTGCGATGGCACTTCGAATGTATGGGCCGGCCGCTATTATCAAATCCCCGTAAAAGGTACCCACGCCCACAGTTGGGTAATGGTCTTCCCCGATGAGATGACGGCCTTCGAAGCTTATGCCGAAGTGCTGCCTCAAAATAGCACCCTGCTGGTGGATACCTACGATACCCTAGAAGGCACCAAAAATGCTATCCAAGTAGCCCAACAACTACACGCCAAAGGCCATCGCCTGCTCGGTATCCGCTTGGATAGTGGCGACTTGGCAACGCTAGCCAAAGCTGCTCGGCAATTGCTGGATGCTGCCGGCCTGACGGAAGTAGCCATCGTAGCCAGCAACGACCTCGACGAAGCGCGCATCCAAGCTCTCAAGGCACAAGGGGCACCCATCACGATCTGGGGCGTAGGCACCCGCCTCGTGACGGCCTACGATCAAGCGGCGCTGGGCGGGGTGTACAAATTAGCCGCGATACAAGACGAAGCGGAGCAGTGGCAAGCCAAAATAAAAGGCTCTGAACAAGCCATCAAAACCAGCCTGCCTGGCAAACTACAGATCCGCCGCTATTTCGATGACCACGGGCAGCCCATCGCCAGCCAAATCTACAACGAATGGCAAGGGGAGCCGCCCGCCACGCTGGCACAAGTCGAAGGTGAAAGCAACATTAGCGCCGCTAGCTATCGGGATTTGCTGCAGCCCATCTTCCGAAATGGAGCGTTCGTGGCTCAGCTCCCCACGCTGGAGGAAAGCCGGCAGTTGGCCATGAATAACTACACGGCTTACCAAACTAAAAACTGGCAAGGCGCCCACGGCAACAGCCCAGATTTGGAGAAACAAAAACAAGCGCTCGTCCGTTCCTTTAAGGGTCAGTGAGCGAAGGCTTAAGGCTCGGATGGCGGGGGAGAAAGCCTTGCTCCTTATCTCCAACTTTGCTCCAGCGTGAGCCAAAAAAAACAGCACAGGACAAGCTGAGCACAAGGCATTTATCCTGAATTTTATTCAAGAAAAGCCGCAGGAGTTACTAGTAGGAATGGCTCACGCTGGAGCAAAGATCACTAAAAGAGCCGTGAAGAGGCTTCGTCGAGCAGTTCACTTTAGCCAAAATCTACGGCCTACTGTTTTTAAGCAGCTATTTCCGAAAGACAGAATAAGACAAAGAACATGTACACTTACGAATATCCGCGCCCTTCCGTCACCGTTGATGTGGTCGTTTTTGGTTATACCGAGCTGGCCAAGCTGCAGGTTTTGCTGATCCAAAGAGGCGGCGAGCCTTTCCGCGGGCACTGGGCACTACCTGGTGGCTTCGTGGAAATGGACGAAGACCTGGAGAGCAGCGCCCTGCGTGAGTTGGAGGAAGAAACCGGCGTAAAAGATATTTTCCTCGAGCAGCTCTACACCTTTGGGCAGCCGCTGCGAGATCCCCGTGGCCGCGTCATCAGTGTAGCCTACTACGCCCTGGTCAACCTGCAGCAGCACCCGCCCAAAGCGGCCTCGGACGCCACCGCCGCTCAATGGTTTAGTTTAGACGAGCTGCCCCCCTTGGCCTTCGACCACGCTGATATTCTGGCGATGGCCCAAGAGCGACTGCGCAACAAAGTCCGCTACCAACCTATCGGTTTTGAGCTGCTGCCTCCTGTTTTTACGCTGGCCGCCTTGCAGTCGCTATACGAAACCATCCTGGGCGTGGCCGAGCTGAATAAACGTAACTTCCGAAGCCGCATCCTAGATATGGGCATTCTAGAAGAGGCTGGCAAACAAGCCGGCGTGCCGCACCGCCCGGCCATCCTCTACCGCTTCAATGCCGAGAAATACGAAGCCCTCAGCCAAGGCCAGCATGGCCTCCGGAAAAGTGGATTGGATTTTGAATTGTAGGTGAAATGCGCATCCTCCACCTAGCATCTTGGTTCCCTAGTCGGGTATGGCCGCATCACGGGAACTTTGTTTTCAAGCACATCCGCTTGCTGGCCGACGCCACCGAGCACCGCGTGCTGGCGATTCAAGATGACCCCGCCATGGCCGCCAACACCTACAAACTGCAAGCATACGAACAGGCAGGCGTTCACATCATACAAGTGTATTACGGCCAAACCCAGGAGATGCCGCAATGGCAAAAAGTCATTTACCGCTACCGCGCCTACCGCAGAGGGCTGCGACACCTCCAAGCAGATTGGGCCAACCAAAAACCGGATCTGATCCACGCCCATATCCTGCTCGACGCGGGGATGCTGGGCGCTTTGCTGGGCAAATACTGGCACCGCCCGCTATTGATTTCCGAACACAGCAGTGTCTATCACCAAGCAGCTGCTTTGCCTGGCCTGCGGGGCTGGCTAGGGCGCTGGGCTAGTCGACAGGCCGCTGCCCTACTGCCCGTTACCCAGCATTTGGAACGGATGATGCAAGAAAAGAATGGTCTCCAAGGGCACTACCAAGTGTTTAGCAATGTGGTGGATGAGCAACTGTTTTCCTATTGTCCGCCGCCTTCGCGGGAAGTGATTCAGTTGCTGCATATTTCCAATTTTTATGAGCCAGCCAAGAATTTGCGGGGACTCATCCGCGCTTATCTGGCTGCGGCCGAGCAGTGCGAGCAGCCGCTGCATTTGCGCATTGCTGGCGATGGTGATCGGGCGGCGCTGGCTCAATACCTGCGAGAGCAAGGCATCGGCTCGGAGCAGATCAGCCTTTCCGGGCCGCATAGCGAAGCCGAAGTGGCCGAGCTCATCCAAGCCCATCACATCTTTCTGCTCTTTAGCAACTACGAGAACCAACCGGTGGTCTTACTAGAAGCTCAATGTTGCGGCCGCCCTTGCTTGGCTACCCGGGTGGGCGGAATTGCAGACATCCTTACTGCTCCCGATCTTGGCCGCTTGGTGGAGGCGGGCGACGAAGCCGCTTTTTCTCATGAATTGCTGATTTTAATCCGAGATTTGCCCCAAATAGACGGAAAAAAAATTAGCGCCATGGCTCAGCAGCGCTATGGTCAGCGGGCGCTAAAAGCGCAATTGCAGGAACTATACTTCAAGCTAAGTGGTTCGGACGAAGCCCGAACTACTTAGCTTTACAAACCTATTTCATTTGATCCAATTTGCCCTCATCCTCCCTACCCATGGCCGGGCTAACTTTCTGCCCACGGCCGTACGTTCTGTGCTAGCGCAAAGCTATCCGCATTGGCAGTTGTGGATCGTGTTGGATGGGGCTGACCTCGCCACGGAGACTGCTTGCGTGCCCTTTCTCAGCGATGCGCGCGTTCATCTGCTGGTGCAGGAAAATGCGGGGCCAGGTGCTGCGCGGAGGCGGGGACTAGAAGCGGCAGCAGCCGACTTTTGCTGCTTCCTCGACGACGATGACTATTGGCTGCCACAGCACCTCGAGAATCTTGCCGATGCCATTGAACAAAAAGGCGACTACCAAGCCCTCTACCGCAGCGGCATGTATGCTCAGTGGCCGGATGGTAGCCGACAAGCCCTGCCGCTCTACGACCATGTGCAAGACGCCCTAGCCCAATATTGGCAAGCTCCCAGCAATTTATTGGCCTATGCCGTCCCCTACTCTGCCGCCCTCGCTTGCCCGATAGACAGCAGCAAGCGAATCATTGAAGACTTCGAGTGGATGAGTCGGCTACTACTCTACTACAACTGCTATCAACTGCCGCACTACACAGCCGTCAATGTACAGCACCAAAATAACCGAACCAATCTGCTGCGCGACCAGTCTTACCTTCACGAGCGGTTGGCAACGGTGCAGGCACTTTACCAAATCCCTGAACTGCAAGTGCGAGTGCCTAGGAATACCTATCGTCGTTTGCTGGCGCATCAGTGCTTTCATTTTTCGCGGCAATCGGCGCAGCAGGGGGCGTTTCGCCTTGCCTTAAAGGCTTTTAAAAAAGGCTTCCACCATGGTGGGCGGGTGAGTGCGAGGGAGGGGCTTTACACCCTGGCGTTTGGGGTAAAAAGTTGGTTGGCGGCTGCGCTGCGATGAAGCAGTGTTGCCTCCTGTTGGGTGATATCAAAGAGCGGAGGGGTTTGCTGGTTGACAATGGCTTTTGCGGGGTAAAACCCACGAAAAATGGTCAGTTGGACGAGTCCAATGGTCCTTTTTGGTCAGTTGGACGAGTCCAACTGACCAAAAAAGCCCACCAGCTAGCACCCTTGCAAGTCAATCGAAAAGTAGTCCGAAACGAGGTGAAGCCTGTCGCCATAGCGGGGGTTGTTGCAGCCACTACGCCCCTCCCGCTTGTTGAAAGTAAGATCATAAGAGCCCCGCACCACGCACTCCTCCTCGCTAAAGTAAGTGATCTCTAAGTAGTTGGTGGAGACCGAATAGTCTAGGTCGTAAATGTCACAAGTCGCATCTTCGCCCACTGAAATGACAATCCACAAGTCTACTTGACTCTCTACATCCGTTTGTCCAAAATCATACCGAAATTCTGTTAAAAAAAGATTTCTAAAGCTCATACCAAACATATTGTAGTGCTCATCCAAACCAGTTCTAAACGACAGGAATACTCTGTCCCTACTTATACCTGCGATTTCTATGAACGAAAAAGGTTCTCCATTCAAAAGAAAGGAGCTTCTACGCCCAAAATCATCATCATCATCCTTGCAGCTCGCTAAACAAACTAAGCCAAGGATAACTAATAGGATAAAAGCTGGGAATAAATGTATTTTCGTTTTCATTATTGGATAATTAAGGGGGTGGTGTGGATATTAGTGTTGATTTTGTCGCGTAGTACGATGTAGTACAGGCCGCTGGGGCTGTTGCCAGGTAAAGTCAAGCTATTCGACTTCTCCAGAGCAGAGAATACTTCCTCCTGATATATCGCTTTACCACTCGTGTGGTAAATCGTTAAATGGCCTTCTTGAAAATCCTGTAGAGGAATTACGCTTATCTTGCGGTCTCCTCGGCTATCTACCGGGCTAGGATAAACTTGTAGTTTGTCTGTTTTTACGGATGAAGATGGCGCATTGATCCAGCTTCCGCAGCCATAACCGCCAACAGACCCAGACTTCGTGGAAATGGATACATTGCCTTGGCTATCCGTGGCCGTGAGTCGTACGACATAATTCGTACCGTTGGGCGTGCCACAAGAGAACCAATTGTCGTAGCTAGTACCACTACCCACCCATTGATAAGTGCCACCGTTGACCGATCGGTGCCACTGGTAGGTAACATTTCCTGTAGCACATCTAGTGTTGGCCGTGAAGGTCGCATAATTACAGGGGCATATATTCCATGGGCCACTCACCCAAGCCGAGAAATTGAAGTTGCCCGTATTGGGAACGAAGTTAGCTACGGTTTGGCCATTTTGGTTGAGGAAGAGACCCATGTTGCGACGGATATTATCTCCCATAGGAAAGTTACATCTAGTCCTTAGAGGTGTTGAAAAATAGAGAATTCGATTAGATGGGGGACCATAAATTTCGTTCGGTATAGTCATAATCGTTCCGCTACTTTTACAGAGGATTATCCCATGATTGATGCCTGTCTCTTGATCATTTGCATGTCTTCCTCCCAACAAATGGCCAACTTCATGGGCAAAAGTCTTGCTTGTTGCACTTTCTATTTGAACGATGGCGTATTGTACCAATGGGTCAACACCAATACCCTCTGCTCTCCCATTTCTATTACCATACTCCCCATCTGTAAACATAACTACCAAATCAGCATTGTTAGTTAGGCGAAGGCCATTAAAATCAGGCCTAAGCCGATCAGTATCTATCTCCAAAGCGTCTTCAACATCCATCGTTTCCTCAAAATCCGTATCTATTACAGGAGAAACCGTAACAATTTCTACATTATCCGCACTTACGTAGGAGTTTGCCAAAGATTGTTTAAGCTGAAACACCGCCGTGTTGATCACATTGTTGATGTTGTTAGCGGGAATGGCCGCACGCGCTGCGGGGGAAGTAAGCAGCAGAATAGTAACCCTGCCCCTACCGCAAGGCTGGCTGCTGCTCTTCTCAGGTGCTAAAGGAGGGGCTACTTGGAGCTGCTTGGGGTTTCGGTGATGGCTCTCTGTTCCGCAGGCACTCCTTTCTTTTAGTTGCTTGGCATCCACTCGGTAGATAATGCTGTAGGATTCATCTACTGGCATCAACTCGTAGAAAGCATCGCCGTAGTTAATTGTTCCCATGAAATTGGGCGCGTCTGGGCTGGTGATAATTTGCAGACTGCCGAGATAGTCTGGCTCGCCGTCGGCATCTAGGGTTTCTGCATACCAAGAGCTGCCTTGGTTGTCTTGGTATGCATTCGTGAATTGGAAGGAGATAACGCCCCTATTATCTGGCAACTGCAGCTGTACCATTCCCTTATTACTTTCTGCCAGTCTTTCAAAGTCGTTGACCTTGAGCATACGGGGGCGGTGATAGAGTGGATGTCGCTCGTATTCTTCCAAAACGTTGGCTTGTTTTGAGTCTAGGGATTCTGGGGGAGCGTAGTCGAAAACATAGTGCTGTGCTTGGAGCGCGAAGGGTAGCATCAAGCATAGCAAGGCCAAACGGCTAACCGAAGAAACGCATATTCTAAGTGTTTAGAGTTAAT
>DAITME010000086.1:0-17159 GCA_036835305.1 Lewinella sp. | reverse complement strand
TGGGGCATCGACACCTACGGCTCCGTCTTCAAAAAATACCACGAAACGGGGGAGTTCGACGAAAAAGAAATCTATCCCTACATCACAGAAGGCATCGGCGAAGACATACTACCCAAAAATGTGGACTTCTCCGTCATTGACCACTTCGAAAAAGTGACCGACAAAGACGGTGCCGTGATGGCTCGCCGCCTGGCGCGGGAGGAAGGGCTACTGTTGGGCTACAGCGCCGGCTCGGCCGTGGCGGGTTTACTACAGCTCCAAGACAAGTTGAAGCCCAGCGACCTCGTGGTGGTAGTTATTCACGATCACGGCAGCCGCTATATTGGCAAAATTTACAACGATGACTGGATGCGCGACCGCGGCTTCCTGCAAACAGAGCTGCGTCTATCGGACTTGCTGCAGCAGAAAAGTCATGTCCCCTTCAGCGGTATTTTGCACACGGCTACCGTACGCGAAGCCATGCAGCAGATGAAAGCCCACGACTTTAGTCAGATGCCCGTCTTGGACGAAAACGACCAGATTGTAGGAGCCATCACCGAAACGGCTGTGCTCAATTATTTGCTAGAAAACCCAATCAAACACAGCGAAGAAGCCGTAAAAGTACTGATGCGCCCACCTTTTCCGGAGGTAGCACCAGAGACGACCATCACCCAGTTGCGGCACTACCTGAGCAAGGAAAATCCCGCCGTTATCACCAGAGACCGCAGCGGAGGGCGGCATTTGATCGCACAGTACGACGTCTTGCAGGCGCTTTAGCTGGGAGTGTCCTGTATATGGATAATGGCTCACGCCCCAGTACGGGCACAAGTGCAGGGGCAAGCCCTGCTCCTGTGTGAGCCATGCTCTTGGATACAAATTCCCATCGAAAAATAAGATTTCTCACCTATTGCTTGTGGGCAGCTTCCGCAAGCGCAACGAGGCGAAAAGACCCTCCTATCGTTGTTGTACCCCCACACGCTCCAGAAACTGCTCCAGTAAAGCATTGAAGGTTTCTGGTTCTTCCATCATAGGGGCATGGCCGCATTGATCGATGAAGTGCAGCTCGCTTCCAGCTATGAGTTCGTGGAATTTATCTCCCACAAAAGGCGGGGTGATATTGTCTTGCCTGCCCCAAATAAGCAAAGTAGGCACCTTGATGAGATGGAGCTTGTCCGCTAGGTTGTGGCGTACGGCTGATTTGGCGGTCATGATTACGCGCAGCCCTTTATTGCGATCGGTGACGGTGGAGAAAACTTCGTTTACCAACTCTTCGGTCGCTACCTCCGGGCGGTAGAAGGTGGATTCGGCCTTGGCTTTGATGAACTCGAAATTGTTGCGCTTGGGAAAAGTGTTGCCCATCGCGCTTTCAAAAAGCCCGCTGCTGCCTGTGAGGGTGATGGACGACAGCCGATCCTGATGGCCAAGCGCGTACAAAATGGCTACGTGGCCGCCGAGGGAGTTGCCTAGGATGTGTAGATTTTTGAAGTCTTTGTGCTTCACGAAATCTGCCAAATGATCCACCAAACCCGTGAGGGAAACCTTGCGAAGGGGCAGCTCGAACATCGGCAGCGTAGGAACAATAAGGCGATACTGTGGTGAAAAGTGATCAATCACCGCCCCAAAATTGCTTAGCCCGCCGAAAAGGCCATGTAGCAGCATGATCGTCCCTTTCTTGGGCTGGCCGATGTCTAAAAACTCGTAAATTCCGTCGCGTAAATGTTTGTACTTCATAAGGATGTGTGCTAAAATAGTACTTCCAAAGCGTAAAGATGGACAAAAAGCACAAAAAAGGAACGAATAGAATAGGAAAGCTTTTAATTTTTGTAGGATAATTGGATAATAATGCGTTATTTTGCAGCATAATCTTCTTTGATGAAGGATGCCCTTGGGCATTTTACAGTAAATCAAATCGTGTTCATTAAAACCAAAACAATGCGTTTAACCATCAATTTACTTGCTTTCTTGTTTTTACTAGGAAGCTTCACCAGTTGTGTTTCGAAGAAAAAATTCGACGAAATGGAGGCCGCCAAAATGGCTACTGATGCTCAGTTAGCTCAGACCCGCACAGACCTGCAAAAACTTCAAGCTGACAAAGACGCACTGGCTGCGCAAATGGAAGCGGAGAAAACCCGCCTCAACGGTGAAATCTCTGGTCTTCGTTCCGACATGTCTGCTCAGGCTGGCCAAATTACTGATCTCAACACCCGCCTGACGGCAACTGAGGCAGAGTTAGAGGCTGCTCGCAAAGCAGTTTCTGACATTTTCGATCAGTACAATGCTGCCGGCTTATCTGTTACCAAGCGCGACGGACAGTTGCTTATCGCTACCGAAACGCCTTTCAACTTTGCCAGCGGCTCTGCTCGCTTGAGCAAAGAGGAGCGTGATGCTATCGATGCGATGGCTGAAAAACTACAGAACAGCCCGGTTGCCCTCACAATCGTAGGCCACGCCGATACGCAGAAAGGTATGGACAACTGGGATCTTAGCTACCGCCGCGCCAAGGCTGTTGCCGCTCGTTTGATCCGCCAAGGTGTTGCTCCAGGCAATATCACGGTTGCTGGTGCTGGCGAGTTCGATCCTATTGGTGACAATGCCACTAATGATGGCCGTGCGCAAAACCGCCGCACAGAAATCAAGCCCAACCCTGCTTTGGGAACACTGTACAACAATTAAGCGTGTTTTTTTAGACCCGCCTTTAGTTCGCTATCAAGAGGAGTTCAGCCAGCTGGCTGAACTCCTCTTGTGTTTTTGAAAGAAAAGTATTCTCGACTTTGGCTTAGCTCCTCAAAGCCACTTATCTTTGTAGCCGATTTTGCTCTTCGTAGCAGGTCGCTTTTATTTTTTCCCAACCAAATACCACCACATGTCTTTTTCAACCGTTTATATAGTTGCTGCCAAGCGCACCCCGCAAGGTTCTTTCGGCGGCGTTCTATCTGCTCTTTCGGCCACGCAATTGGGCGCTACCGCTATCGCTGCTGCGCTAGAACAGGCTGGTCTTCAGCCCGGTCAGGTGTCGGAGGTTTTTATGGGCAATGTTGTTTCTGCCAATCTCGGGCAGGCTCCTGCTCGGCAAGCAGCTTTGGGCGCGGGCATTCCCTACTCCGTACCCTGTACCACTGTCAATAAGGTGTGCAGCAGCGGCATGAAATCTGTTATGTTCGCCGCACAGAGCATTATGCTAGGCCACAACGATATTGTGGTGGCAGGCGGTATGGAGAGTATGAGCAATATCCCCTATTATGACACCGCCGCCCGCTGGGGTGCCAAATATGGCCACCGCGAGCTCATTGATGGCTTAGCCAAAGACGGCCTCACCGATGCTTACGACCAGCAAGCTATGGGGGTTTGTGCCGACGCTACCGCCGCTAAATATGGTATTAGCCGCGAAGAACAGGATGCCTTTGCCATCAATAGCTATCAGCAAGCAGCTCAGGCAACTGATAGTGGTGCTTTTGTGGCCGAGATAGCTCCTGTAAGTATTCCTCAGCGCAAAGGAGACCCCCAAATTGTTACAGAAGATGAAGAATACAAGCGGGTCGATTTTTCTAAAATCCCTGGCTTGCGTCCAGTTTTTACTAAGGACGGCACCGTTACAGCGGCGAATGCTTCCACGATCAACGATGGCGCCGCCGCCTTGATCTTGGTAAGCGAGGCCAAACTCAAGGAACTACAACTGACTCCCCTGGCGCGCGTGGTGGCTTTTGCCGATGCCGCTCAGGAACCCCAATGGTTTACTACAGCCCCCACGCTGGCAGCGCCCAAAGCCCTACAGCGAGCTGGTCTCAGCATGAAGGATATGAGCTACCTGGAAGTGAACGAGGCCTTCGCGGTGGTACCTATGGCCTTTGCTAAGGAATTATCCGTGCATCCTAGCTTGATGAACGTACATGGCGGTGGCGTTTCGCTAGGCCACCCACTGGGGGCTTCGGGCGCGCGCATACTCGTTACCCTTTCGAGTGTTTTGCAGCAAAAGCAAGGACAGTACGGCTTGGCTACGCTTTGTAATGGCGGCGGTGGGGCTAGTGCGCTTATTATTGAGCGCTGTTAATAATAACGGACAATTGAAAATTGATGGTGGAATTATTGCTCACGCCCAGGCGGGTGTTCCGATCACTAGGTGTGTATGAACAGGAGCAAGGCTGATCGAAGGGAAGCCATGCTCTTTTTCAAAAACATGGCTCCTGCACTTGCGTGCCCGCCTGGGTGCCCGTCTGGGTGCCCGTACTGGGCGAGAGCAACGAGTCCATAAAGACATGAGCCATACGAAAGCCAACGATGACCTTCTATTATCGGATCGTAAAGCCATCCTTGGAAGAAGGAATAGGCCGCGTACTTCTGAAATAAAAGCCCGCCACCACACCAAAGACAAAGCCTCCAATGTGTGCCCACCAGGCCACACCGCCTTCTCCGCTCAAGCGACCCAGCGCCGCATAACCACTCATAAATTGCTGGGCAAACCAAAAGGCTAGGAAGATAAACGCAGGAATGGTAACGGCAAATACCAGCAGGTAGCCCTTGATGCGCGAGCGGGGAAACATCACCAAGTAGGCTCCCATGATGGCAGATAAAGCGCCACTGGCACCCACCATCGGCGTAGTATCGCTTGGGTAAAAGTAGATGTGCCCTGCGTGCGCAGCCAGCCCCCCGAGGAAATAAACGATCAAGAAAGCAGCGCTGCCTACCGTGGCTTCTATATTGTCGGCAAAGATCCAAAGATAGATCATGTTCCCAATCAGGTGCATCCAGCCAGCGTGCATAAACATGCTACTGAAGAGGGTGTGCAGTTCTTCCCCTGCTACAATCTTTATCGGCACCGCGGCGTAAGCGTGGAAGAACTGCATCAAGTCCTGCTCCTGCATACTAAGCTGATACAAGAAGATCAGCACATTGAGCACGATGAAGCCATACGCAAAGTGAGGCCGCTTGCCACCTTGAATTTGGTCGTCGCCGATAGGGAAATACATACCGACTACTTTAGTAAGCGGGTGCAGGCTCTAACACCTTCACCCGCAGGGTATAGTCGGCAAAAGGGGTTCGTTGCCCATCGGTGGGGTAAGGATCGAGTGAAAGAACCTCTATTTTGGCACCTTTTATCATAAAAGAGGGTTTGGCGCGGCTTTCAGCGGGGACGGTCACCTGCTTGGGGCCACCACTAATTTCTTCCACTACAATCGTTGCCTCGCCAGCTTGTATGCAATTGACACCTTTGGGGCAGCGGCTATCCCGCTCTACGCTCAGGAACATAAAGCCTTGGTTTTCGCCAGCAGCTAGGTGCAGTATTTCTCCTACGGCTAGTGTTTTCTCCTCTCCGTAGGCAGTAGGCGGGGGCGCTTTGTCTTTACAACCTTTTGCGGCCGATAGGAGCAATGCGAACAACAAAATGTACTTCATCGTGCTTATCTAATTTTTGATTGAGTGGCAATATACGCCATTTTACTCCACCTGCAAGCGGCTTCCATCGGAATAAGCCGAAAACTCGGGTGCATACATGCTCTGCAAAACGCTGAGGCCATTGCTGAAATCGCCAGCATGGTTGACGAAGAGGTCGTACTCCAAGGTATACGTTCCTCTGGGCAGGTAGTCAATAAAATAGTGTACGGCCAGATCGTCGGGGCTGAAATAGAAGCCCAAGCCTCCTTCATAACGGTACTGACTCAGCTGGGTGCTAGGCTCCAGGCCAGCGGCACGGCGGTCTTTGAGGTGGATGTACTCCATATCCCGATCGGTCTGTATCACCAACTGCACCACCAGGCGCTCGCCGGGACGCATCGGCTTGCTGCTGCTGATGGCTTCCAGCTTTTGGCCTTCCTCGGTGGTGATGCGGCGGAAAAGGCGGCGCTTAAGCGTCATGGGGCTTTCGTTGGCGGCTTCCACAGCGTCGATATCTTGCATAAACTGCCAGTACAGACCCCCCCAGGCAACGCTTCCTTTTTTGTTATTTAATTCCACTTTGGCGAATTGCTCGCTTACGGCTTCGCCAGCCCATTGGGCTCGGTAGTAGCCTGTGCCCGCTTCGGCTGTGCTTTCGGCAGCTTCTAGGGCAGCGACATAGCTGGACTTTGGTAGGTCAGGGAACTTCACCCTCACTTTTTGTTGGCCAGGCGTTTCTTGCAACCAGCCACCTTCTGTTTGCAGGAAGGCATATGCGGCGGCGGCGGTAGCTTTGGTGGTTTCCCAGCGGTTGGTGCGCTTGTTTTGCAGCAGGTAGAGGCGCATTTCATCTAGCTCGCCGGCTTGGAATTGGTGGCAACTGAAGGCTTCTATCAATCGGCTATGGGTTTCCACGGGCAGTTGCTGCCAGTAAAAACCTCTGGGGTATTTCCAGGACATGCCTAGTTCCTCGCTGCGGATGGCGCGTTCGCGCAGGCTCTCGATGATGCGTTCGCCCGTTTTGTCTTTGGTATTCGCAAAGATGATGGCCAGGAGGGCTTGTTCATGCAGTCCGTATTTTGTCCACTGCTTTTTGGCTTGGCCGAGGTAGTAGTCCACAGCTTTGCGGGCATCGCCTTCCAGTTGGGTGGCTTTACTGATTTCGGCACTACGGATATACAGGTAGTGCAGTAGCAGGCTGCTCGGAAGGTAATCCTCCAAGGCCTTCTTATCTAGGTTTTTTTGCAGTTGCAGGTATTCCTTACCTACTTCAAAATCTAGATAGCCGAGTGTTTTGGTGGTGAGTTGCTGCACCCGCGTAGCCTTGCTGCCTTCTAGGGCTTTGAGCTTGTGCAGTCGGGTCATGGTCTCGGCCACATACTGGGTCATATAGCGGTTGCGGGGCCCATCGGGGAACCAGGCGTAGCTGCCGTCGCTCGATTGTCGGTTCTCCAGCTTAGCCAGGGTAGTTTCCAGCTCGTCGGCGAGTTTAGCCACATCAAAAAGCACGGCGAGGCGTTCTTTTTGCTCGCTCTCGTTGGCAGCTTCGCGGAGCCAAGGCGTTTCTTCCAGCAGGGCTTGCTTGAGGTCTTGGTTCAGGGCCAGCGGACTTTTTAGGGCATCGGGATCTTGCTTCCAGGCTTCGAAGACGGCTCGGAAGGCAGGGTTTTGATCCACGATGGTATAAGAAAGCTGGTTAGCAAAGAAGCGGTTGGCCAGTTGCTCCGTACAGTCGTAGGGGTACTCCATGAGGTAAGGCAAGGACTTCACCACCAGCCAGCTCGGGTCGTTGGTTAGCTCGAAGCTAAAGCCTTTGTGTTCCAGCTGTCCTTGGGTATTTCCTGCTTTGGCTAGGGCTTCTAGTATGACAGTTTTCTGCTGGCCGGAACGCAAAAAGAAAGGCTTGGTGGCCGTGAGGAAAATCCGGTTGCTTAGCACGGGCAGCACATTTTGCTCGCCATCGCTGAATTTTTTGCTGCGGGCGATCACGCGGTAGCCCAGCTCGCCAGCAGCACCTAGGGGTACGGTAATTTCCCAGCGCAGCCCCTCGCTGCCGCCCGCTTCCAGGGCAAAAGCCATTTGGTTGGCGGGCTGTCCACTAGCACCGTCTCCCAGCGCCTGCAGGGCGAAGCTTCCGTTCGCAGCTTTGTCGATGGGATAGGTCGCCAAGCTCACGGGGTCAAAAAGCTCCAGTTGTGCCGTACCTATCAGGCTTTCCTCGCTGAGGTTGCTTACCTTGGCGGTGAAGACAATGCGGTCCCCTTCGCGCAAGAAACGCGGCGCATTTGGGGTGATGATAAGTTCTTTTTGAGTCACCACTTCGCGGCTAGCGGCGGCGTAGGCCAGATCAGGCGTATGCGCCAAGAGCTGAAATTTCCAGCGGCTAAGAGCTTCTGGGCTGGTAAAACTCAGTGCCAAGGTCCCATCTTCTTCCGTGCGGAGCTTGGGATACCAGAAGGCGGTTTCCTGCAAATTGGTGCGGATATTGACGGGGGCTTCGGCAGGGGCTTCTTCTGCTTCGGCCATGCTGTCGCTGGCGATATCGCCAATGGTTTCCGATTTAGCCATCACCGCATCGTAGGGTGCAGGGGGCGCAGCCGAGGGGGGGGCGGCACTCATCATCGCCTCTGCTCTCATGGCGCGGCGGGGGGCACCTCGCCCTGTAATGACCAGCTCGTTAAGCATCCCGCCGCCATAATAGCTGAAGCTCATTGGCTCGGTGAGCAGGCGCGGCGCGGCAGGGGCTTCTTTGTAGGGGATGGGCTTGTAGTCGTAGCGGCCATAGCCTTGGGTATTGCCAAACTGGAAGGCCGTGAAAGGCTCGTAGGCGTAGAAGCTATTCGGGAAGGCGTTTAGGTTCCAGACGAAAGGCGTTAGCTGATCCAGCGCGGCATCATACATGCTAGCCAGTACTTGTGCATTGGCGGGGCTGCCGTCGTGTTGGCTTATTTTCATCGTCCACTCTTCGGCCTCGCCGGGGCGAAGCTTATCGCGGAAGGTAGCCAGCGTAATGTCCAGCGCCTTGGTTGGCCAAGGCACGGCGAAGCTAATTTGCTGTTCAAACACGCGGTTGTAAGCCACAAATCGCTGACTGAATTGCAGCCCGCCTCGGTCGGCATCGGTGCTTGGGTAGGTATAGCTTTGCTTTTTATCGGCGGGGCCTTGGCCTTCTTTTTTTCCTGCGCGGCTATGCCATTGGTGCAAGACGAGGGCTTGTTGATTTTGGCACAAGTGCAGGAGCCGTACTTCCTCACCAGGCAATACTTTTGTGCCCGAAAGATTCTCCAAATGATGCAGCATCCCCGAGGGCAAGGCAGCCGTTTCCGTATTCAATACTCGGATGTGGCGATCAATCACCTGATCCTCTCCCCCTTCGCTGAGGTAGGTGACTTTCAGCCGATAATGCCCTGTTGCTAGCTGGCTGGCATCCAACTGAAGGCTGGTGTCGCCAGCAGTACGCAAGGAGCGGTCAATCAACATTTTCCCTTCGCCGGCCCACTCACCAATATCGGCTAGCTCCGCATAAGCCAAATGAGGGAAAAGCTGCTTAAAATCAGTTTTTTTAAGGATTGGCCGATCAGGAAAACTCCATTTTCGACCAATTAAAGCTGGATCGGGATGCGCTACGGCTTCTAGGCTGATCTGTACTTGATGCTTTGTTTTTTCGTCGGCTTCCCCTTGGAAGCGGATGTCCAAGCTCCATGCTTCCGCTTGGGCGGCATCTAGCAGGCTGGGGCTTTCGATAGTCATCAAATTGCCTTTGGGGCGTAGCTGTCTGTTGGTACTGGCGGCATGGGTCTCGCCAGTAACATCAGCCACATCCACATGGATGACAAATTGGTAGGCGGGGCGGAAGTAGCCCTTGCCTTGGCTTGTCTGGCCGCTGGGGAGCAGGGCAGGGAATTGTAGGGTAAACACGCCTGCCTCGTCGGTTAGGGTGGTGCCGCTGGCAAGGATGGCATCGGGGCTGTCGCTGCCACTCCACCACCAGCGGTAGTAGCTGGGCATTTTTCGCTCCACGCGATAGGTGACCACAGCACCGGCTACGGCTGGGCCAGCAAAGCCCAAGGCTTTTCCTTGGACGGTCACGGTATCTCCGGCTTCAATCGGTTCGTCGTTGGGTTCAAAGACCACCTCGAAGCGGGGGCGCTTGTAAGCCTCTACACGGAAGGAACGGCTGCCAGCTCCGCTTACTTCTATTCGGTATAGCCCATTCAGTCCGGTGGCGGGCAGGGTAAATTGGCCATCGAATGCGCCAAAGTCGTCGGTGGTGAAATCGGCTTTACTCACTTCCTGTCCATTTACGTCTAGCAAGCGGACTTCTTGGGCTTCGTCCTTTAGCAAAGTGGGGCGACCTTGGGGGTCTAGCAAGGTGGCTAGGCCTTTAAAATAAACCGTTTGCCCAGGGCGATAGATGCCTCGGTCAAGAAAGATGTGTGTTTGTCGGCTTTCCCGATCGTTGGTATAATCGCGGTATTGGTTGTAGTTGATAATAAGCTTGTCCTCGCCTTTTTCTAGCACTACGGCCGTGTTGTAGCCATCATATTGGAAATCGAGATAGCCGCTTTGATTGCTACTGCTTTCTCCAAAGCTTTTCCATTTGGGTTTGTCGTAGCTGCCAGTTTGTTTGTAGAAGGTGGCTTTCACGCCTAGTACGGCGCTACCAACTTGCCGATCGAGCACCAAGCCCGTGTATTGTGTGGCTTTCTTGTATTTCACCAAGGCCATCTGGCTCACTACAAAGGAGAGCGAGGCTACCGAGCCTTTTTTATCATCAAAGCTTTCATGGGTGCTGACCAAGAGGCCATAACGCCCGGGGGCTAAGCCTTTCAGGTTGAACTCGGAGGTATGGGATTGCAGATCGTCGTTTTTACTCAAGGAAAGACTGCCTTTGTGAAGGGGGGCGAGCTTTGTCCATGCTTCCTCCTCCTCATTATTGTAGCGATTTGCCCGTTCGGGTAGGTCGTAGGCTAAGCGCACGAGCCGATAGTGAAATTTTTCGGCATTCCGATAATTTAGCTGGAGCAAGATCGGCTCGTTAGGTACTACCACCTCTTCGGCTTGGAGCTGCAGGTTGGGTAGTTCTAGCTGCTGGATGATTTGTGCTGCTTGATTGGCAGCGTAGCTATTGGGAAACTGTTGGATGAGGTCATTCGCTAGTTTTCGGCAGCGTATGAGGTGCAGGCGCTTAGCTTCTTCATCGAGGCTGCCGTCGGCTTTGGTGGCGCCTAGGCTTGGGTAGGACTGGAGTAGGCTTACTTGGCGGAGCATCCACCTAGCATCGCCGCCTTTGGGCTGGTCAGATTGTAGGGCTTGGTAGAAGGCTTGCTCATCGCGGAGCTGCTGGAAGGCCCATTCCAAACGCTGTAGGTTGGCATAGATAAAGGTAGGCGAGTTAGTAGGGTGGCTGGCCAAGAGATTCTGGTAGATGCGCATGCTGCGATAGTGTAAGCCGCTGGTATCGCGGGTATCTATTTGAGTACCAATAAAATTGGCCGCAGGCGCAAATAGCTGTTGGGCAGTGGGCCGAAAGGCATAAACAGGCTCGCTGAGGTAGGCATAGCCATCGTTCAGGGCACTCAGTACTTCATAGACCAATAGCTCATGCAAAGTGGGTGCCTGAAAAGCGGTGCTTTTATCGTAGCGTACGATAGCTGGGATGCTTTTTAGTTCTGTTTGTGCTTTTTTTGCCACTTCCAGTGCTTGTAGTAGGTGCTTGGAGCCAGTATTCACTAGGCGTTCATTAGACCATTCTGCGATGGGTAGCTCGGGGTCTTCGGCCTCGCTGCTGGTGGGGCTGGGACGGCGGTTGTAGTTTTCCAATTGCCCCAGTAGCATCCGGCCCAAGGCATAATGATTAACGGCTTGGAAGGCCGGCCAGGGATTCTCGGCTCGTTCCGAGAGCGTCTTTTGCAACAAAGCAAGTGCTGCCGCTGCTCCATCTTCTTCCAACTGCTGCGTAAAAGCGACCCGGTGAAAAAGTGCCCGCAGTTGCTGATCCACCGCACCATCATCGGCAGCCAACTGATAGAGCACCTCGCTTTTTTCCAAAGCCGAGCGGTACTTTCCTTCGTTTTGAAGTTTTTCTATTTCTTTCCAGGCGGTATCGAAATTTTGTGCCATAACGCTTGTGGTGCTAAACAAGAGAAGCCCAAGGCTCCAGAAAATTAGTTGTTGCATGTTTTTCAGTTTTAGAGACAAGGCATACCTTGTCTGTACGATTGTTGTCAGGGCCGCCGCTGCGCTTTTGGCCTTCGTAAGCTAGCGGAGCTCCTCGGAGGTATCTTTTATGCTGCTTACAGCCAAAAAGTTCCTCCTAGGTGTCGTAGCGATTCAACACGGCTCTTTTAAGGGAACCTTGCTCCTGCGTGAGTCATATTTCAGCGGCTTAAATATTGGATATTCAAGTGGACAAGTACTTTGATATTGCTTCACTCAAGAGATAGATGCCGCGTTCGTTTAAATTACACACTAAAACGCTTCCCGCGTTGGTAAAAATAAATCCGTCGTTTTTCGATTTGTGCGAGGACAAATTGTACTGAAGATCAATTTGTTTAGTGCAAATTGGAAAACTTAAAAGAGGACTTTATTTTTATACCCCACCAATTTAGGTATTTTATTTCAAAAGGCAGCAAAAGCGACAAAATAAAACGGCGAAGCACCTAGTCTTAGTGGCCGTGTTGAGGAGGGGTCCATAGCTCTATAGGGCCGGTATCGGGGCAATTGGTTAGTAGTTGTTGCACCCATGCAGGAGCAATGTCTGCTAGGGGTAGCAATACAAACAAGCGCTCGTGGAGGAATGGGTGAGGCAAGGTGAGTTCGGGCGTATTGATGCGCCAATCATCGTAGAAAAGTAGGTCAATATCAATGAGGCGGGGTCCCCATTTTTGTATTCTTTGGCGCCCCATGAGCAGCTCGGTATCCAAAGCGATTTGGAGGCAGTGGAGAGGGTCGAGCTGTGTTTCTACGGAGATGACTTGGTTCAGGAAGGCTGGCTGGTCAGTGACACCCCATGCAGCGGTGGTATAGATGGGGGAAACACGCTGCAGGGGGCCAAGCCGTTGGTGGCAATAGGATCGGGCTTCGGCTAGCAACTGGGCGCGCTTGCCGAGGTTGCTGCCCAAGCCGAGGTAGAGCAAAGGCATAGGTTAGAATCGGAAGCCGATACTTACCTGAAGGCTGCGGTTGCGGTCGTTGTCGTTTCTGAATTGCCGTTGGCCGTTTTCGTCTAGGCGGTTGGCGAGGTCATTTTCGGACTTGGTGATATCGGAAAGGCCAAAATTGTAGCGTCCTCCGATGTAGAGGCCATTATTCAGGTAGTAAGCCAGCTCTGCTACCAGCCCTATATCAAGGCGCTTAAAGAGCGGGTCGTCTTTATCGCTATTGTAATAAGCGCCAATTACCTGGGGGAGGAGTACATTGGTTCCGGATAGGGGCTCTAGCTGCCGGCTAATGACGGAAGCTTCTCCTGCGCCATCGCGGAAATAGTTGCCTTCGTAGTTAAAGACGATACGGGTATCGGGGCCGTAGATGGTGTTGGTGAAAGATTCGCCACCCGAACTAGTGGAGCTGACCATGAAGCCCACCGAAGCGCCAGCGGCTAGCTCCAAGGGGCCAACACGATGATAAACCAAGACAGGAATATCAATATAACTATTGATAATATCCAACTCGCCGCGCTTGTTGCCGCCAATAGGTATTTCTGTTCCGCCGCCGTAGATGAAGAAGTGTCCGGGGCCATCGTAGCCTTTTGTTACACCTTTCTGGCTGTAAATGAGCTCGGCCTTGAAGCCAAAGAGATCGGTTACTTCATAGGCAAAAGTAGCTCCCACATGGAAGCCGGTGCTACCCGAGAAGCTTTCGAACTCACTTTCGGTTTCGCCTTCGATGGTGTTGAAATTGAGGCCTGCTTTGAAGCCCCCGGAAAAACCTTGTGCGCTCAAGGTGTGCAGACCGAGCGATAAGGATAAGAGTAAAAGAAGGATATTTCGCATGCGGGAGGATTTAATAGTCAGCTAGGAATACAAAGCTTGGTATAAGCCTAACAACGCTTTAAAGAGCCACAAAGAAGCTTAAACGTTGGTTGATGCGGCAAAGTTACGTTAAGTTAGAGCATGGTTCAACAATTATCTGTACTTTTGCGCTCCGTTGGGCCGTTTATGGTTTTCAGAGCTTTGTGAAACTGATTAAACTGGCAGGCGTGTGGATATGACCGAATTGCTAAACAAGATCGATAAGGCAAAGTTGCCGAAGCACATCGGCGTCATTATGGACGGCAATGGCCGCTGGGCTACCGAACAGGGAAAGCCAAGGGTTTTTGGCCATCATCATGCTATCGAAGCCGTACGAGACACCGTAGAAGGCTGCGCAGAACTGGGGGTAGAGTACTTGAGTTTATATGCCTTCAGTACTGAAAACTGGAAACGTCCAGAAATGGAAGTGGGTGCCTTGATGCAACTACTGGTAGATACGATTGGCGGCGAGATGGATACGCTGATGAAAAACAGCATTCGACTACAAGCCGTGGGCGAGCTGGCTCAGCTGCCCGAACTCACTTACCAGGCGCTGCAATATGGTATCGAAAAAACGAAGCACAACGAGCGGATGACGCTGGTACTGGCGCTTAACTATAGCGGCAAGTGGGATATCCTCCAAGCGGTACGGAAACTAACGGTTCAGGTACAGTTGGGGCAAATAGAAGCGGAAGCACTAGCAGACGAACAGCTGAGCAGCTGCTTAAGTACCCACGGGATGCCCGATCCGGAGCTCATCATCCGCACTAGCGGAGAGCACCGCTTGAGCAATTTCTTCCTTTGGCAAGCCGCCTACGCAGAATTCTACTTTAGCCAGGTCTTTTGGCCCGATTTTCGCAAGGCTGATTTATACCAAGCTATACTCGATTTTCAAGGAAGAGAGCGGCGCTTTGGCAAAACTAGCGACCAACTTACCCAACCAACCAACCATTAAGCCCATAGCCCTACTCTTTGATGCAAGTGCCCATTGTTTTACTTATGCGATTATTCCTACTTCTTTCTTTTTTTTCTCTTTTTGCTGCCTCGCTTGGGGCACAGCAAGACTCTCTGAATTTTCCAGTCTTCGATTACGGCGATCCGAAGGAGTATGAAATTGGTGGCCTACGCGTAGAGGGCGCCTTTTTTGCAGAGGAAACGGCTATCCTTGGTGTTACGGGGCTCAAAGTAGGGGATAAGATCAAAATTCCAGGCCCAGATATTCCTCGGGCTATTCGGAATTTATGGCGACTTCGCCTTTTTACCAATGCTGCTATCGAGAAAGAGAAGGTAATCGGTAGTGTGATCTTCCTAGCGGTTCGGGTGGAGGAACGGCCGCGCTTGGAGCGCTACAGCTACGAGGGCGTTAAGCAGGTAAAACATGAAGACCTCAACAAAGAAATTACGAAATTCATCACGCGCGGAGGTATTGTCACACAGGATGCCAAGGTAAATGCCGCCGAGGCCGTACGCGCCTACTTCGTAGAGAAAGGCTACCTCGATGCCAAAATTAGCATTACAGAAATTGCCGATACGATCAAGCAGAATGCCGTACGCTTGGTCTTTGCTGTAGAGCAAGGAGATCGGATAAAAATTCAGGACATCAACTTCATCGGAGCTACCGTGGTGAACGATAAAAAACTGCGGAAGCAGATGAAGGAGACCAAGGAGAAAAGGCGCTTTTTGGCATCTTCGAAATATAAGAAAAAAGAGTTTGAAGAGGATAAAAAAGCCGTTGTCGCTTACTACAACACGCTAGGTTTTCGGGATGTGCGGATACTTAGAGACAGCTTGTACAGAAATGAAAAAGGGGAGTTGATCATCGATATCTACCTAGAGGAAGGCAACCGCTACTATTTCAGGAACATCGAGTGGAAGGGTAATTCCATTTACGACGAAGAAACCCTTAGCCGGGTGCTGGGCATTGAAAAAGGCGATGTTTACAACGATGAGCTCCTCCAAACCCGCCTTCAGTTCAGCCAAGACAACCGCGATATCAGCTCGCTTTACATGGATAATGGCTATCTCTTTTTCAATGCCAACCCCATCGAGAAAGCCATTGTGGGGGATAGTATCGACTTAGAAATTCGCATCAGCGAAGGCCCGCAAGCGACGATTGACAAAGTGACCATTGCAGGCAATGACCGCACCCACGAGCACGTCATTCGCCGGGAGTTGCGAACGCGGCCTGGCGATAAATTTAGCCGCTCCGATATCATTCGCTCGCAGCGGGAGATCATCAACCTCGGCTATTTCAACCAAGAAAACCTAGGCATCAATACGCCTGTTAATCCCGATCGCGGAACGGTGGATATTGAATATACCGTGGAAGAAAGACCCAGTGATCAGTTGGAGCTCAGTGCTGGCTGGGGAGGGTTGCGCGGGGTGATTGGCACCTTGGGGGTTACCTTCAACAACTTCAGTTTACGCAACCTCTTCAACAAAGCTGCCTGGCACCCACTACCCCAGGGCGATGGACAGCGCCTCAGCATTCGGGCACAAACCAATGGTCGCTTCTTTCAGTCCTACAATGCTAGCCTCACGGAGCCATGGTTGGGCGGTAAAAAACCGACCTCCCTCACGGTGGCTGGCTTCTACAACCGCTATAACTTCGGCAGCACGGAAGCTCCCAACTCGCTAAAAATTATCCAAGCCTCGGCTACTCTAGGCACGCGCCTTCGCTGGCCCGACGACAACTTCATCCTGCGCGGCGGTATCAACCTCCAAACATTGGGGCTCAACAACTGGATAAGCGGCGGCCAGTCCTTCGTCACCGACCAAGGCGAGCGTCTCAGCGTGGGTAATTTCAATAATTTTAGCCTCTCGCTGATTGTGGCTCGGAACACCATCAACGATCCGCTTTACCCACGGGAAGGCTCCAATATTGAGCTGAATATGCAGTTCACACCGCCCTATTCAGCCTTCAATAAAGATAAGGACTATGCTAATCTGCCCCCTGAAGATCGCTTCCGTCTTTTGGAATATCACAAGTGGCGCTTCAATGCTGATTGGTACACTACCCTCACTGGAAAACTAGTGCTGAAAACACAGATCAAAGTGGGTATCTTGGGGAGGTACAGCGATGCCATTGGCACTTCTCCCTTCGAGCGCTTTCAGCTAGGGGGCGATGGTATCAACAATCAGCAGTTTGCCTTCCAAGGGGTGGATATCATCAGTATGCGCGGCTACGACATTCTCGACTTGCCCAACAATACCAACCCGCAAACTAATCAACAAGCCGCTACCCCAGCTTTTACCAAAATGACGATGGAGGTGCGCTACCCGCTATCCCTCAATCCTTCCAGTACGATCTTTGTCCTTGCCTTCGCTCAGGCGGGCGATACTTGGCGCAGTACCCGCGAATTCAACCCCTTCGACTTACGCCGTAGCTATGGTGTAGGTGCTCGGGTGTTCCTGCCCATGTTCGGTACGCTTGGCTTCGACTACGGCATTGGTTTCGACAAAGATCCTACTGCTAATCCGCGCGGCAATGGTGGCTTTGGTACTTTCAACATCATCCTAGGCTTCGAGCCGGAGTAGGGGGGGCTTGAACGTATCCAACGGACCTGAAAAGTACCATTGGACTAGTCCAACCGACCGTTTTTTGGGCTTTAGTAGGGGTAATCGCTTGGCTGTGTCGGTCAGCTTGCTTCTTTTTATTTTTTGCCGAAGGCCCAGACGGGTGTTTCGACAGGAGCCGCGTTTTGATAAGAGGAGCCATGCTTTTTTGAGAGAACCACAAAAAATGTGGTGCGGCCCCTTGCATCCCAAGCAAAATTACCCTATCTTTGTAGCAACACA
>DAITME010000085.1:0-17254 GCA_036835305.1 Lewinella sp. | reverse complement strand
ATCATCCCCAACGAAGTGAGCATGGTGGGCACCATCCGCACCTTGGATGAGGAGATGAAAGAAGATATCTTCCGCCGCATCCACCAAACCGCCAGCAGCATTGCTGAAAGTAGCGGCGCCGAAGCCATTGTGGAAATAGAAGAAGGCAATCCCGTCACCTACAATGATCCTGCGCTCACCGCCCAGCTGCTCCCTACTTTGCAAGCTACCGCTGGTGAAAGTAAAGTGCTGCTCACTAAGGCCGTTACGGGAGCAGAAGATTTTGCTTTCTATGCCCGCGAAGTACCCAGCCTCTTCGTCTTCGTTGGTGGCATGGATCCAGAGATGAAGCCCCAAGATGCCCCTGGCCACCACACCCCTGAGTTCGTTATCGACGAACGCGGCATGCTGCTGGGCGTGCAGCTGTATGTGAATGTGGCTTTGGATTATTTAGGAAAGTAGATGGTCTCGGCTACGGCTGGTACTCAGAATTTATAACAGCGCACTTGCTTAGACCGTCCGCGGCTGCCGCCTCGATTGCTTTTGCTGCGGCGCTTATTTTCCTGGCTAAAATCGTGTAGGCGAAGCCCCACAACAAAATCGCCGCCTTGCAGCCGAGGGTGGTGCAGCACCGTGCCCAACAGCCGGTCTGTGCCAAGGAAAAGCGGCCCTAGTCGGGCTTGAAGTCCTAGATTGAGGTAGCGAAAATTATATACACTGGCCGCTAGCCCCAGCCCCCACCACCAGCGGCTGTAGTGTGCAGCTACCGTCGTGAGCTGGCCTCGGCTGAGCTGTTGTTGCTGTAGCAACAAATCGCCGACGTGGGCAGCTGCTATTTGAAGATATTCACTCGGGCGGTAGGTAAACTGCAAGCTAAAGGCCGTGGGCAAACCTACCAAAAAACTGTTGGCCTGCAAAGAGCTGTTGCCGCCGCCGTAGAAGTCGATATTGAGCTGTTGAAGTACCGTGTCAAGCAGCATGCTTGGCTCCTCAAAACTACTGTAGTTGTTTGAAGCCAAGACGACCTGCTCGCTCGGTCGAAAACGATGCGTCTCCGCCCCCCGATCCAACTGTAAGCTACCAATATCGAGAAGGGAAAAGCCCAAGGTATAGCGGTAAGTACCCGCTTCCATTAGCTCCCAAGCGTATTGTAAGCCGATATCCAGCCCCCAGCCTCGGCCAACTACACTGCTTTCGTCGGCTTGGGCTCGAAAGCCGTTGGTGAAGCCTAAGATGATATCGCTTCCCTCTAGACCAATGGTATTGCCCAATAGGCTATCTCGGCCAATTTTAGTGTAAATCCCGCCTGCGGGAGTATAAGCGCTGATGGCATCGATGGGAAAGAGCGGGCGCAGGTTGGCACCCAAGCGCAGCCCAGCGTTTCCGCTGAGATAAATCTCGTGGGATAGTTGTAGCCCCAACTCCGTCCAGATCGCTGCAGCGCCATAGGTTTCGTCCACGTCAAATCGGCTTCCAAAGGGAAGGGCATCGTAGTTGTAATAGCTAAAATCGGAGTCGATGGCGCGCGCACTTGCTGCCGTTCGCAATCTGCTGAACAAGCCGATGCGCGTCCTATCTCCTAGGCGAAAAGCCAGAGAAGGCCCCAGCACATCCAAACTCCCACTCCCTGCATGTCCCTGGCTTAGTGTTCGGTAATCGAAGCGGTAGGCATCCGGCCCTATCTGCCAGATACCTTCCCGGCTTTCTGCGCTTAGGACATCGGCTTTGCGGTAGCTGCTCAGCAAACTGAGGGCAGAGGCTTGCTCGATATAGACATAGTCATTGGTAAAAAAGCCGCCTATTTCTACTACATTCAGTTCCCAATCGTAGGGGGTGCTGAGCGAAGCCGCCGGGTTGAGGAGGGCCGAGGAAATACCCGCGTGAGGATCTAAGCGCCACGCCAAGCTCTGCTGTGCCCTCAAACCTTGCTCCCGCGTGAGCCAAACATGGGTATGAACAAACAGTGCCCGCACAGGAGACAGTACTGCCACGTTTGCAGGCAGCAAGCACAAGCAGCCAGCTAGCAGGAGAGCGGACAAATGAGGCAACAAGCACCACAAAAAGACGAACAATGGGAGGCGGGCTGAGACCAAAATGAGGGATTTCCGAACGGTTTGAGCAAAGGTAGGCTATAGCACACAGCTGCAGCGCGCCATTTTTTGGAAGGGTAGCCGATGGCCTAAGAACGGTAAGCCCGTGCTGTGTTATTGCCCCCAGTGTGGGTAAAACACCAGCACCCCGATAAGTACCGCAAAAATGCTGGCCAAGAGTACCGCCGCCGCTGCCATATCCTTCGCCTTGCCAGCTAGGGGGTGATAATTAGGGCTAGCCAGATCCGTCCAATACTCCAGAGCCGTATTGAGCGCTTCCGCTACCCATACCAGCGCCATCGCCACCATGAGCAGGCCCCACTCCCAGCGCGCCAAACCACAATACCCACCCAAACTTGCTGCCAGCAAGCTAGCTACAGCGTGTAGGTGAGCGTGCGGATGATGCCGAAGCAAATCCCCAAGCCCTCGAAAGGCATGGCGAAAAGCGGCTAGCCGTTGATACAGGTAGTTTTTCAATCGCTTAGAAATTCTGTAGCCACCCCACTTGCCCACCACGCAAGAGCAAGAAAGTGAGCATAGCCAGCAAGGGAGATAGCCAGGTGATCAAGACGATACTGTAGTATTTTCGGCTGACTTTACTGGGCGAAATCCATTCCACTACATAGCTCAAGGCCCAGACCGCAAAACCCACCGCCGCTATAATGGCCGCCAGCAAGGTACCCAAATACTCATCCGCTAGCATCAGCAGCCAGTAGAGCAGCAATTGCCCGATAAGAATCAGGAAATACATCAGTTTTGGCTAATGGCAGGGGCTGCTTCCATTGTAACAGTCCTCAGCACATGACTCCCCACTTGGGCGCCTTGCTCCACGCCGTAATCGATGGCTGGGCGGTAGTGGATACCGCCATACAAACGGCTCACAGCGGCTTCTTCACTGGCGTGCAGGAAGCTTTTGAAGCTGCGCATCGGAAGGCCGAACTCTACCTCAGAATCATCATCGAAAGCAAAATTATCCCCATACACATGCGTAAGCGCCACAGCAGCTGCTCGGCTGATGACACTATGGCCGCTCGTATGCTCGGGGAAGGGCGGCGTTTGCAGCAAGGGCCGCCAGGCTTCGTCGAGGTGCCGATTGATGAAGGTCTCGGGGCGCAATAGCGAGGAGCGGTACTTCTCGTCCCAACAGCTAATAAAACCATCCATCAAGGCAATGCTGGTGAGGGCATAGGCCGCCGCTGATTTTGCGAAATCAGCCTCTGCTTTGCGGGAAGCAATGGCCACAATATTGATCCAATGGCCACCCGGTGATATTTTCTTGCTGGCAAACATCACATGCCCCACGATGTTGCTTACATAGGGGTTGCAGTCCCAAAAACTAGCGATAGCTACTCTTTCTTCGTGCGCTTCGCTGCCTTCCTCGCCTAGGGCGGTATAGACTTCCAGCACCTCTTTGTACCAATCGCTGTTGGGGTCTTCGCTGTAAGGTGTGGGGGGCAGCGGCTTATACTGCTGAGCACTATCGAGCGTGAAGGGGCGCACCACATTCCAAGCGGGCTCGATACCGTCCATGTAGCTCGGGGGAGTAGGCTGCCAGCGGCTTGGGTCATCGCTAATGGAATACTTGGGGTAGGTGCGGGTTTGCTTGTACATATCTTCGCCAGACCATTTCAAGATGTGTGCCGCCACGCTGTTGCCGTAGGCTATCGAACGCTCCAGGACCTGCTTCGGCACCCGAATAGCTTGCAGTTCTTCCAGCAGTTTAGCCTCGAAGGCTTCGATTTTTTCCTCGCTGAAAATCAGGGCTTTCCCCACCGCAATCTGTGCTTGCAGGGCCGCCACCGGAAAGGCGTATTCCAAACCAGCCTCGGGCGCTGGAACCGGGTAGAGGCCATTCACCTGGCCTGCCAAGCTCTTGTAGCGACTATCCCCCGCAGCCATGGCCTCGTAGCCAGCGATGGTGGAATAAGCATATATGCGCGAAGCCACCGGAGGAGAAAAAATATCGTGTACAATCACATCCGTCAGCTGCTTCACGGCGCGATGGTACAGCTCTGGGTCAGCTACCTCCGCGGCGTAGTCGGGGTTAGCCTCCTCTTGGCAAGCGGAGAGGACGAGTAGTAAAAAACAAGAAAAAATAAGTTGCTTGAGCATAATCTGTTGGTTAAAAGCTAAACGGCTATAACAGGGTGGTAGTTTTGGCTCGCGCCCTACTAAACCCAGACGGGCACGGCGGGCACCCAATACCTATACGGGCGTTTCGGCGGGCTGCAGGCAAGTGCAGGAGCAAACTTCTTTTGTAGGAGCCGAGATACCATCTCCCCACCTTCCTCTATTCTCTTATAGTCAGAAGCTGTGCAAAAATACGTTTTTTTTACTTAATCGCTTGGCTTTTGCTGATCCTATAAACGAAAAGCTATCCCGATGACTAGCACCGAGATAGCTCTACATAATACCCCTTAGGTATTGCTCTCAATAGCTTTATACCTTTAAATGCAAAAGTGTTACAAGGACGAAGCGTTGGGCCCTTGGAGGCGTAGTAATACCACCGCTCTACGTACCTTTGTGGGATGAACAAGATTAGCCAACAAGACCTCCGTGCCCGAATTCAAGCGCTGGCGCAGAAAAACGAGGAGCAAACCATCACGCTGCGCAGGCATCTACACGCTCATCCAGAGCTGTCGTTTGAGGAGTATGCTACTGCCGATTTCATTGCTGCCCAGCTCAAGAATTTGGCGATACCTTTCCGGCGCATCGCGGGAACGGGGCTGCTGGCGCAAATCGACGGTCAGGCGGGCAGTGGTCCAGTCTTGGCCCTGCGGGCGGATATAGACGCCCTGCCCATCCAGGAAGCCAACCCCTTGCCCTATGCTTCTACCCACCCGGGCGTCATGCATGCTTGTGGGCACGATGTACACACTAGCAGCTTATTGGGTAGTGCAGCTATTTTACAACAGCTGCGGCCCTACTTCCGAGGCAGCATCAAGCTACTCTTTCAACCAGGCGAAGAGAAAGCCCCCGGCGGCGCCACCTATATGATCCGCGACGGCGCCCTGAAACAACCCAAGGTAGCAGCCATCCTCGGCCAGCATGTACATCCACCGCTGGAGGTAGGTTACGTGGGAATGCGGCCGGGCATCTACATGGCGAGTACCGATGAGTTGTACCTGAAAATAATCGGGAAAGGCGGCCATGCTGCCCTCCCGCAAAACACCAGCGACCCCATCGCCATCGCAGCCCAAATTATTACCGCTGCCCAGCAGTTGGTAAGCCGACAGGCCGACCCTACCCTACCCACCGTATTGAGCTTTGGGCACATCAGCAGCCAAGGTGGCGCCACCAATATCCTACCCAATGAAGTCCATATCCAGGGCACACTGCGCACCCTCAACGAGGATTGGCGAAAAGAAATACAACAACGGCTGCAGCAGCTCACCGAAGGCATCGCCAGCGCCATGGGCGCCAAAGCGGAACTCCAGATCGTCCACGGCTACCCCTTCCTGCGCAACGAGCCCCAGCTCACCCAACAGATCTTCCAAGATGCCCAAACCTACCTCGGCGAAGACAAAGTAGTGGCGCTGCCCATCCGCATGACGGGCGAAGACTTCGCCTACTACAGCCAGGAGGTGGCGGCTTCCTTCTACCGCCTCGGCACCGGCAACAAAGCCAAAGGTATCAACAGCCCCGTCCATACCGATACTTTCAACATCGACGAGCAAGCACTCACCATTGGCAGCGGCCTCATGGCCTGGCTAGCGATACAGCAGCTCAATGAGCATTTGTAAAAAAAAATAATATCTAAACTCCACTACTAGCAATTTTCAAAATGATACAACCGCTTAGTTCGCAGCAACTTTTTTGTATATTCGCAGACTAATAAGCCCAAACACGTGTCTAAAATGAAATCCATCAACTAACATTGGTGATGGCTATGCGCGTGTAATATTGATTTATCTGTTTTTGAAACAACTATAAAATTAAGAATAGATGCTTACACCAGAGGAGATAAAGCAAAGAATCATCAACTTGGAGGGACAGCAAACAGAGTTTAAGCTAACGCCGGAGGAGAAGGGAGCAACTGATTCGGTAAAGAAGTCATTAGTAGCTTTTTCCAATGACTATCATCAATTAGGTGGCGGGGTAATTATTTTTGGCGTAGATGATCATTCTCAAGAGATTAAAGGGGTAGAGACCCCCGATAGTCTGGATACTCCGTTTAACGGGTATTTGTAGAGATGGCATCGTACCAACCTTGACTCCCTCTATAGAAGCCATACAAGTAGATGAAAAAATATTAGTAGTTGTTGAATTACCCATGAGCAATCGCAGGCCTCATCGTGTAAATGATAAATGCTATATCCGCATCGGGGCTAGTAATAGAGTAGCCACGCCTGACGAAGAGTTCGAATTGATGCGTCGTACGGGACAAATGCCCTATGACTTGTCCCCTATTCGTAGCGCAGGGGTTTCCGATTTGGATTTATATAGTTTTATGGATGACTACCTTCCTAAAAGAGTTTCCAATGATGTATTGATGGAAAACGGGCGTAAGCCTGAAGAGTGGTTGATCCATTTACGCCTAGCTTATAGAGAAGGAGAAAAAATTATACCTACCGTTGCTGCCATATTATTGTTCGGAAAAGCGCCTCAACAGTTTCTGCCTCATGCTAATATTGATTTTATTCGTTTTGAAGGGCTAGATAAATCCTACCCCATCGTTGACCGTAAGCACATTAATGGTACCCTCAAGCAACAAATTGAATCCGCTGTTCAATTGGTTGAACGTTACACTATTCAAGGTTATCACTTTAGCAATGATTCGCCTATCAGAAAAGATACGGTGGAGTACCCCTTGCGTGCCATAAGAGAAGTAGTAGCCAATGCGATCGTACATAGAGATTACGAGTATCCAAATGCATCGGTTTCTCTAGAGATGTTCGATGATCGGATAGAAGTTAGAAGCCCAGGAGGGCTATTTGGGATCGTATCTCGCGAAAATTTTGGCACGGGTATTAATGATTACCGCAACCCTACTTTAGCAGTTGGCTTAAACATTCAGGGCTTAGTAGAGAAAGCTGGTACGGGTATTTTACAGATTAAGCGACAGATGAGAGAGAATGGCTCTGTGGCACCTAATTTTGACATTGGTGATAGGTACCTAATATCTAGCCTGCCCGCTCATCCTTACTACCACGGGGTCAGATCTTATCAAAAGGGTTTACAATTATTATCAGCCGAGCACGCAAATATTGGTGAAGCAATTCTACACTTCAAGAAAGCTGTAGAGCTGTTCCCTAGTTTAGCAGAAGCTTGGGCCGCCTTGGGGCGTGCTTATCAACAAGAAGATCGGTTGGAAGAAATGCGCGAAGCCTACAGCAACGCAATAAGGTATTCTCCAAAGTTTGAACGTGCCTATATTGATTGGGGCAATGCAGAGCGCTTAGCTGGTGATTTAAAGCGGGCAAAGATGATTTATACCCAAGGATTACAAGCCATCCCTAAAAGCGCTCAGCTGCTTAAGAGTGCTGGCCTGCTAGCAAAACAACAACGAGAATGGAAAGAATCTTTACAGTACTTGAAGCTTGCTGCTCAATTCGACATGAATAACGAACCCAACCTTCTCCACGAACTGGGAGAAGTATCTATGGGTTTACACCGTTGGGAAGATGCTTCCCTTTACTTTCAACAAGCTATTGACCAATCAGCTGAGGGAGAAAGTACGCACTCTTTTTTATGGCTTATGAAAGCTCTAATTAACATGGAAGATACCTCACCTCGTATTGACAACTGCTTTGAAACAGCCATTAAGACTGGATTCAAAGCCCATGAACTATTTTCTGTTTACTATAGATACCTGACTCAACATGACCGACATGCAGACGCATTACGAGTAAAAGGAAAAGCCAATGAACTAGGTCTTCCCTCCCTGACTCCCTATAGTATTACAGTTAATGTTAGTGGTTTACCCATCGATTCTGCTGAAAACCTAAAAGAGAATCTCACCGATATTTTGAACTCAAACCAGATTAATTATTCAAAGATTCAAGCAATACCTATTAAAAATACGAATCCTAGGCGCCATTATGCCACTATTCGAGCCTCCAATAACGCAAATGCTGATAAAATTATAGCGGCACTAAACGGCTTTCAAATGGGGAATAGTACACTGGTAGCACGATTCCACAATAGGAAAATCTAACTGCCACACAATACAATCTCTTAGCTTCCGCCGATTATATCGTCCACGTCCTTTGTTTTCATGAAGACCACTCAATCTTAGAGCGGGTCCAATTTTTTACTTTTGCCACCTTCCTCGCTGGGTATCCATTTTCAGCAGCCGCCGCCCCCAGAGCAAGACCTGAAAGCCATAGACCACAAAAAAGCTCACCAAAGCCGCAAAAGCGGCGGCAGAAAGCGCTGCAAACCAATCGGAATCCATCAAGTTGAGGCGCAAAAATTTAAAGGCAAGAAAATCGCTCAAGCCCAAAATAGCATAGGCCAAAATAAAAAATAGCGCGCCCTTGATGAGTTTGTGAACATACCAAAGCACCCGCTGAGATGCTGCACTAAGGCCAGCGCGCCTCGCTCGGCGCCGGTAGTATTCGTAGGCAAAAATAATGTAGGCCGGAAAAAGCGATATAAACAGCGCCTGCTCGAAACCACCATAAAAGGGATTGTAAAAATAGCGCCCCCCTGGCAAGCGCAAACTGGGTATCCACCAAATAGCAAAAAGATAAAGCAATTGCCCCAGCGGCAAAATGAAGTGCTTCGTATCCGAAGCTTTTATCCGGTATTGTGGATACAAAGTGAGCTTCACATAGTAAAAAAAGAGCACCGGAAGCGAAAGGCTAAAGTAAATGGGCAAGAACTGTAGCTCGGGCAGCTGCCGAAACCACCTCTGATAGACAAAAATAAAGTGTAGCTGCATCCCCCCAGCCAATAGCAGCAAAGTGCCATAAATCCAGTTGGCGATCTTCCCTCCGCTTCGCTTAAAAAAAAAGAGCCCACCCACTACAAAGGCGCCCAACACCGCCAGGATCATCAGCGCTACTACCAAATAACCCAAAGAAGACGATAGCGAAAGCAGCAACAATGGATCGATAGATGGTTTCATAATTTGGCATGTACAACTCGGTAAAGGTAGGCTTATTTTATGGATTGCACAATGCAGGAGCCAGGCCTACAAGGAAGAGCCGTGTAAAAAAAAAGAAGCCCCCTCCTAAGAAAAGAGCCCCCTCACTAATGATTGCATCTTTGGCGGCAAAGCACCTATTTCATATCAACAGCACCAATTTCCCCGTTGCGTAATTCGCTGTAGAAGCTGCGGATGTACTGCCGCACCTCCTTTTTGCTCTCTTCACTAAGCTGGGGAAAATTGGTTACGGTATCCAGTAGTTGGGTTCTGGCATCGAGGAAGCGTTTGCGGGCTTCTTTCATGTTCGGGGCGCTGCTGTAATCCCATATCCATACCCGATCTTCAACACTGTGCTGCCCCTTGCTGGCGTCGGGCTTTGCATAACTAGGGCGCACCAAGCCGCTGTAGTCGAAGTCGTAGGGTACGATGGTAATACGGCCTCCTTTATCATGCAGGAATTTCACATTGCGCTGCATAATCAGGCTAAAATCTGCATTGCCCAGCATATACTGAAAGAGTGTTATCATCTCGGCATTATCGATGCTTTCCAAGGGTAGATTGAAGGCATCTTTCACTGATTTTAGCTTCGTGCGTGCCTTTAGCTCATCGGTATCCTCTATTAGCAGGCCATAGGCGCTCGTGCTGCTACCATCGGCCGTGTTAACATAATTGACCCTCACGAGCTGGCTGCGGTAGGCCTGGGGACTTAACTGACGATAGAGCTCATAGGCCAAGGCTTCGCGCAGCAGTGCGTCCTCACCTGCCAAGCCACTATTGCAATGCGTTACCAGTTTAAAATCGTTGAATTTACCGAAACCAGCGCCCTTTAGGCCTTTTTTGTTGAGGTGCAACCGCAGCGGCGGCATTTCACAGCTAATTCGGCGAAAGCGGCCACCGACTTCGAAGGTGATGTCAAAAACATGCCCTGCTGCTACCAGCTGTCCCTGCATGCTGCTATCGGCGCGGCGGTTAGCTTCCAGTTCCTCCATATTTAGTTGGAGGGTAATTTCTTCTAATCCATCCTCCTGCCAGAAGCTAAAGATGCTGGGTTTGGCTTCCGGCTCTGTGGCAGCCATGGCCAGCGTGGAGAAGACCGATAGGTAAATGAAGGCAAAGCACTTCAATACAGTGAATAAATATGTGCGGTAGGTTTTCATGATAGTATTGTTTACGAAAGGGTCTTGTCTTCAGTATAGACGAAGCATCCACCATCATCGTTGCAACAAAGATGCAGAAAAATCCTACCTACCCCCACTTTATTCGATAAATGCTTGGATTTTAACGACTTGCTCAGGGGCTACAAAAAAAGAGGCACCCAAGCTAATGCCTGAATGCCTCTTTTTTGTTGGGCTTACACCGATTATTCTAGTTCGCCAGTGCGTTTGCCAGCAGAGTAATTGATTTTTAGTTGGTTACTCTTGCGGAGCTGTGTTTTTATATCCTGCACGATACCCATGGTTACTTCGCCATCCACCCGAAGAGAGGAAGTGATGAGCGGGCGCTTGTTTTCCATCACAGATACTTTGTGCTGCTCGAGGAAGAGCGGAATCGCGTTTACTTCAGCGAACTTATCGCCCAGTTGCATGCGTGGCTTGGTTCCATAGACCTCTTGGTACTGCTTAGTAGGGCGCCCCACGTAGATATAGTTTACCAAAGATTTCTCTTCTAGCTTAGTGAGCTCTGTGGCGTTGGGTGTGTTGACGCTTACCTTTAGCTCGGAGTCTCTCAGTACCGTTACCACCATGAAGAAGAACAACAACATGAAGATGATGTCCGGCAAGGAAGCAGTGGATACTTCGGGGGAGGCCTTGCCTCTTTTTTTTGTAAACTTGGACATATTTTTATTATTTTTCTCGGGCTTTGGAGACCCGTTGAAAGACAAGGAATAGATAGTTAAACGAACTGCCTAGTAGATGAATTCGTCCACTATTTTGGTGGGTGCCCCAGAGCAGATAGCTACAAAAAATAGCACCGCCAGTGCGAGAATCAATGGCGGTGCTTATTCCTTATTCTTCTGCGCCGAAGGCAGTGGGTTCTGCTTCTGAAATCACAAAGGGAATCTCATCGCGGATAGACTTCCGCTGGGCGAAGGGCATATCGTCGCTGTAGGGAACACCATAGCGTTTTTCAGACAGCTCTGTCCAAAGCTCGGCATAAGCCCCCTTTAGCTCATTGTACACATTGACGTAGGCCTCGTAGGAAGTACCTCGGTCGTTCTTCAGTGAGATAATGGCGTTCAGCGGCGACTCTGACAAAGTAGGATCTTTGGCAGGGTTCATGATGAAAGTTTTGGCCTTTGCGCGCAACTCACCGATGCGGACGGGTTCTCCTCTTACCAAGAGTTGATCTTGGGCATTCACTAATACGGAGAACACGTTGCGGGTGTTCAATTTAGTGATATCGGGTTCTTCGTCGGACCAAGGCGGCAATTTCACCAAGATACCCTTGTCTTCAACAATAGTAGTAGTGACTAGGAAGAAGATCAGCAGCAAGAAGGCAATATCTGCCATCGAGCCTGCATTGATCTCGTTTTTCATCCGGTCTTTTGTACTTTTCTTAGCCATGGTCTGCTGTTGTTTTGGTTATTGGAAAATGCTGCGGATACCGAAGCCAATAAGGGCAACAAAACTAGCGATCATCAAGACGAGAGCCGTGGCGATGGCGCCGCCGATGAACTTGAGATTGCCAACCGATAGATCTGCTCCTTGAGAGGACTCGAAAGTATTGATGGCTTTCTCGATAGTGGGGTGATCAGCCTCGCCTGGGCTAGCACTGTAGGTAATGAACATCAAAAGCGCTACGGCAGCGAGCCCTAACAGTCCTTTGAGTGATCCTTTGATGTTGCCAGCCATTTGGGTGACACCGAAGATGACCATGGCGGCTGCTGCCAAGATAGTAAGCAGGATGGAAGCTCCCAGACCAAAGTCGAAAAGACTGGTGTTGTAAGCTGCCTCTGCTCCCATTTGAGGGCCGACGCCTTCGAGTTCCGAGCTAGAAAGAATGGAACCAAAGAAAATCACGGTAATGAGCACACCCAAGCCGAAAGCCAGCATCTGACCGTGTTTGTTCAGGAATGAATACATAGGTCGATTGGTTTTTAGAAGGTGAACAAATTACTTACCGAAACTCTTGTTGGTGGCCATCATATCAACCAAAGCGATGGAAGCATCTTCCATTTTGTTGACGATGCCATCAATTTTGTTGACGATGTAGTTGTAGAATATTTGAAGGATGATGGCCACGATAAGACCGAATACCGTAGTCAAAAGGGCTACCTTGATACCCCCTGCTACAACGGAGGGAGAAAGGTCACCAACGTCTTCGATTTTTTGGAAGGCCTGAATCATACCTATTACCGTACCCATGAACCCAAGCATCGGGGCGATGGCGATGAAGAGAGAGATCCACACCAAGCCGCGCTCTAGCAGACCCATTTGTACGGAGCCATAAGAAACGATGGCTTTTTCAACCGCATCGGCACCGCCGGCATGTTGGCGAAGGCCTTCGTAGAGTACGCTAGCGGTTGGGCCAGGGGTAGATTTTGCTACTTCTTTGGCGCCTTCTATGTCACCAGATTGGAGGTTATCACCAATGCGGCTTAGCAGCTTATCTGTATTGACGGTAGCTAGGTTGAGAGTGATGATACGCTCGATACAGAAGGCCAGACCCAAGATCAAACAAACCAATACGATGGCCATGAAGCGCCAGTCGCCATCAATGAAGTTTTTCTTCAGCACTTGGAAACCAGTGGGTGCTTCCTGTGCCATTACATCTGTTGAAACGAAAGCTACCAAACCGAATACTAGTAGCAGAGTAAAAAATTTTCGCATAGCCGTGTGGGTTTAACGATTTTGTGGAAGTTTGAAAAATGGTTACGTACATACAGCCTTGGAGCTGTTGGATTCTTGCAATTCTATTGATTTCTCGAGCTAGCCCCGAAGCAGTAGATTGCTTTCAGGGGGCAAGATAAACCAAAATTTTTAGAAAGCAACATTTTGCGGCTGCTTATACAAATTTTGCGGAGAGGAAGAGATTCGAACTCTCGATGCGGGGACACCGCATACACGCTTTCCAGGCGTGCCTCTTAAACCACTCGAGCACCTCTCCTATTAATTGCAGCCACAAAAATTGCAAAAAGCATTAGTAAAACAAAATTTTCGGGCATTTAATCTTCATTATTTATCAATTAACTTTGCTCCTATTGTTCTAGCCTTGCTCCTGCGTGAGCCATAAATCCATCAATATCAAATAGTTGCCTAGCATTTTGGCTTGTTATTGCTGCTACCATTTCCAGGGGCATTTCCCAGAGGCTAGCCAGCTTTTCTGCTACAATTTTCACATAGGCCGTTTCGTTCCGCTTGCCCCTGTAAGGAACTGGTGCCAAATATGGCGCATCTGTTTCAAGTAGTATCCGCTGTTTATCTACAAAAGGCAGTACTTGATCGAGGCCACCATTCTTGTAGGTTAGTACCCCGCCGATGCCTAAATAAAAGCCTAAGTTGATAATGGCTTCTGCTTGGGCCAGATTGCCTGTAAAGCAATGGAAGACCCCCTTCAATTTCGGATTGTTGACGCCTTGAATCAGTTCAATCAGTTCATCTATGCTTTCGCGAGCATGGATAACGATGGGTATATCATAGGCCATTGCCCATGTACATTGCTGGAGGAAGGCAATCTCTTGCTCTTTCTGATAGCTTTTATCCCAGTAGAGATCCATTCCGATCTCGCCTATTGCCATCCATGGTCGGCGTTGCAGTTCGCTTTCCACCAGGGCCAGCTCAGCCTCGTAGTCTGCTTTAATACTGCAGGGATGTACACCAATCATAGCATGGCAAAAATCGGGATAAGCCGCTTCCAAATCCAGCATGGCTTGATGGGAAGCGCGATCAATAGCCGGCAACAAAGCCCAACGCACACCAGCCTCCTGGGCGCGTTGTATCATTTCTGCCCGATCGTGCGTAAATTTGCCGCTGTAGAGATGCGTATGCGTATCAATTAACATAGATGCTTGCGTTTACAAGAATGGTGGTTGGTGAAAAAATAAATCCAATATGAAGAAAAAGTTTTATGTCGTTTGGGTAGGTCATCAGCCAGGCATCTACGACCATTGGCCCGCCGCGCAAAAGCAAATACAAGGCTTCAAAGGCGCGCAGTTTAAAGGTTATGCCAGCTTAAGGGAAGCAGAAACGGCCTTTAAATCTGCTGCCCCCACTGCGCTATCTCGGCCGTCCGTTGGCAAAAGTAAAGCCCCCTATCCTGCCAAACCTGGCAAAAATAAGCAGCTGCCCCCACGCATCCCCAACAGCCTTTCTGTGGATGCGGCCTGTAGTGGCAACCCCGGCCCCATGGAATATCAAGGAGTCGTTACCCACGATGGTAGGCGTCTTTTCCATCAATCCTTTCCCATGGGCACTAATAATATTGGCGAGTTTTTGGCATTGGTGCATGCGTTGGCCTATTTACAGGAGCAGCATAAACCAGATATGGCCATCTACACCGACTCCAAGATTGCGATGGGCTGGGTAGCTAAGAAAAAAGCCAAAACGCTGCTGAAGCGCGATACCACCACCGAGCCATTGTATCAGATGATTGCCCGGGCAGAAAGATGGCTAGCCAGCCATACGTATAGCAATCCGATCTATAAATGGCCCACCGAGGTTTGGGGGGAAATCCCCGCAGATTTCGGCAGAAAATAGTCCGCCAAGCTACACGAAGCGCATTACGTAGCGGGTATCCACCTGCCCTTTCTTGATCTTGTCTAGCTTCCGTTGTATCATCTTCTTTTTCAGTGGCTTGAGTTTATCAACAAACAGCTTCCCTTCGATATGATCGTATTCGTGTTGTATGACGCGGGCAGTCATGCCATCAAAGCTTCTTTCATGGGTTTCGAACTGTTCGTCTTGGTAACGGATATAGATTTTATCGGGGCGCTCCACTTCACCGCTGATATCAGGAATACTCAGGCAACCTTCTGAATAGGGCCATGGAGTGCCCTGTTCGTCGAGCATTTCTGCATTGATGAACACTTGCCGAATGCCCACTTCATCGCTACCTTCTTTGATCATGGGATTAGAATCGATGACAAATAGACGGATGCCTTGGCCAATTTGCGGAGCTGCCAACCCCACCCCTTGGGCGGCTTCCATGGTCTCCCACATATTGTCGATTAGTGCCGCCAGCCCTTCGTATTCGGCATCGATGGGTGCTGCCTTTTTTTTCAGCACAGGCTGTCCGTAGGCATATATTGGTAGAATCATGCTCTTTTAATCGTTTTACCCAGAGGGAACATTTTATAAAGCGGATATGTTTTTTTTACACTTCGTAGGCCATGTAGTCTTGTAGAATGAGTACGGCCGCCAGTTGATCGACTCTTTCTTTCTCGCGTCGTTTTTTCTTTGGCACAGCTTTTTCCAGCAAAATGGCTTTTGCTCTCTTAGAAGTACCGAACTCCTCCTGCCAGCGGATACGCAAAGCTGGATAGCGCTTTCCTATTTTCCGAGAAAAGCCCAAAGCTTGTTGCTGTATGTGGGTTGGCTGCCCATCTCTATGAAGCGATTCGCCTATTACGAGTGTATCCACGGCTTCGGCTTTAAAATAGGCTTCTAGGAAGTCAAAGAGCTGCTCGGTGGCTACCGTATCGAGTGCTACCGGAAAAAGCCGTAGCGGATCGCTCACGGCGAGGCCGCATTTTTTACTTCCATAATCGATGGCCATAATACGGCTCATATATGCTGCTTTTGAGAAGGCAAAAGTACAAAAAAAGAGAGCTTAGTACCATAACAGTACTAAGCTCCCTATCCTTTTCTAGTGAATCGAGTCGTTCGGGCTTTGCCCGAACTACTCAGGCTCGGTTCCTATCGCAATCTCACCATCTTGCGGCTAGCAGTATGCTCGCCTGCTGTGACGGTGTAAGTCAGGACGCCCGTAGCACCTTTCAGCGCTGCTGCGTCTAGTATCGTGCTATTGTAGCCTGCGATGCCTTCGATCTTGCGAACGAGGATAACGCGGCCTTGTACGTCTTGTACCGTCAGCGTTGCCTCAGCAGCTGCGGGTAGCAGGAAGCCAATCTTCGTTACATCAGCAAATGGGTTGGGCGTGTTTTGCTCAAGCGCAAACAGCGCTTCCGTATTGCTGCGCAGGAAGCTCAGGTTCAGATCGGCTACACCACCGCTGTTCGGGTAGGCTTCGCTGTAAGTAATGCGGTTGCTCAGTTTCAGTAGCTCGCTCAGTTGGCCATCGGTTGTGGCGCGTAGCTCCAAGGTGAAGCTGCCCTCGCCCATGTGGCTGACCGCGATCAGACCTTCGGCTGCTTGCGCCAGATTGAAGCCCGTTGCTTGCGCGTCTTCCACTTCTACGTTCACCAACTCTAGGCCAAGACCCAACTCAAAAGTAGCTTGGTAGCCAGCTAGGTCAGCTGCTTCGAAGCGCACTTCGTAGCTGTTGCCAGCTACTAGGGCGATGTCTTCCACTTGCAGGCTTTCCAAGCCGCGGCCAGTGGCCGTTTGAGCGTTGGCGATGGCGTCTGTAACGTTACCCATTTCTACGGCTACGAAGTTAGCATCGGTGATCGCACCTAAGAGGTTGTTCTCGTTGATGACTTCGGCACCGTCGGCAACAGCGTAGAAGCGCCAGCTTGGCGTGGTCGTGAAGGCTGGATCTAAGCCCAAGATAACCCGACGGATGCGGATGATATCCACTACGTTGATGTTGTTGTCTTGGGTGACGTCGGCAGCCAGCAACTGGTACTGTCCTGTCAGTGTCGCCAGACCAAGGATATGGCGGCTGATCAGGATCAAGTCGGCGGTGGTTACCCGAGTTAGATTAACGGCAGGATTGTAAGCTGGCTGTACCGTGTAGTCATTGCCTTGCTCTAAGCTTGTGAAGGCATACAGACCACCGTTTTGCGTCAGCATCATGTTATCCACAGTTGCTGTAGCGTCGGTGATGTTCACTTCCACATCGTTCAAGCCTTGGTTGCTTGGCGTAGCAATCCGACCCGCTAGCGAGCCATTGCCCGTGCCAGCACACACATCTGCCTGGAAGGCTTGTACAAACAAGCTCGTTTCGCAGTAGTCGGCATTACCGAATACGT